>NZ_AWTC01000011.1 GCF_000497245.1 Sporolactobacillus laevolacticus DSM 442 | reverse complement strand
AAAAAGATGACCCCTATTCAATATAGGAATCATCTTCTAGTAGCTTAATCTCTTTTTTTATAGTGTCCTTGACATAGGTACCAGTTTATTTTCCTCTCCTTTGCGAAGTACTACTGGTTACTCATTTTAAATTCAAGAAACAATTCATTAAAACGTGCGTTGACCGCTTTACTGAAGTTGTCATACACTTCAAGACGATCCGTCAGACTTTTATCCGGATAAAAACGTTTATCATTCTTTATTTCTTTCGGCAGGTAGCGCAGTGCTGCCTTGTCTGGTGTCGCGTAGCCAACATACTCAGCATTCTTGGCCGCGTTTTTGGGATCAAGCATAAAATTGATGAATTGCTCGGCCCCTTTCTTATTTGCCGCTCCTTTAGGAATCGCCATATTGTCGAACCAGACATTTGATCCCTCTTTCGGAATCACATATGTTAATTCCGGATTCTCATCCATGATTTCCACTGCATCACCTGACCAGAGCACACCGATCGCTGCTTCCTTTCTTGGCAGCAGCAGCTTATTCTCATCACCGACAATCGCTTTGATATTTGGTGTCAGCTGTTTTAATTTTTGCAATGCCTGATTCAGATGCTTTTCATTCGTATCATTTACAGAGTAGTGTAAACTATCCAACCCCATGCCCACGATTTCTCGGGCACTGTCAACAAGCAGGATCTGATTTCTGTATTTTTTGTCCCAGAGATCATTCCAGCTTGTGATCTTGCTTCCACCCAGCATCTTCGGATTGTAGACAATGCCCACAGTCCCCCAAAAATATGGAACTGAATAGTGATTTTTCGGATCAAAAGATAGGTTGAGAAAACGGGAATCAATATACTTAAGGTTCGGCACTTGCTTCTGATTAATCGGGAGCAGCAAATGTTCGCCCCTCATCTTGCTGATCATATAATCAGAAGGAACGATCACATCAAATGATGTACCGCCTTGCTGAATTTTAGTCAGCATCGCTTCATTTGAATCAAAGGTTTGGTATACAACACGATAACCATACTTCTTTTGAAATTTAGCAATCAGTGACGGATCAATATAATCGCCCCAGTTATAAATCGTTAGAGTCTTGGCACCTGCTTTTGTTACCGAACCGGTCAGTTTTGACGAAATCACCATCAATACAAGCACAATAACAAGAACTGCTGTTAGCAAAATGGCTATCTTTTTCATGCATGCTCACCTCCCGAACGACGCTTTTTCTTCCCCATTTCGCTGCTGAAAAAATAATAAATAAGCACAATGGCGAGTGTCAGCAAAAAGATCAGTGTTGAGAGGGCATTGACAGACATCGAGATCCCTTGACGGGCACGAGAATAGATTTCAACCGATAAGGTAGAGAAGCCATTGCCGGTTACAAAGAACGTCACAGCAAAGTCATCAAGAGAATAGGTGAGCGCCATGAAGAATCCGGCGAAAATGCCAGGTGTAATGAAGGGCAAGACAACCTTCATAAGTACATCCAATCTTTTTGCTCCTAAATCGCGCGCAGCATCGATTAATGTTGGACTCATCTCCTGAAGCTTTGGCAAAACCATCAATACGACGATTGGCACACTAAACGCAATGTGCGCGAGCAGTACTGAGAAAAAGCCAAGCTTGATCCCAATCAGTGTAAACAGAATGAGAAACGAAGCACCAATAATGACATCAGGACTGACCATTAGCACATTATTTAAAGAAAGCAGTGTATTTTTTGAGCGGCGGCTTTTCGTAAGGTAAATGGCAAGTGCGCCAAACACACCAAGTGCTGTTGAAATAACCGAAGAAAGCAGTGCGATGACAATCGTGTCAATTACAATCACAATTAATCGTTTATCTGAAAAGACTTCCTGATACCAATCCAGAGTAAACCCTGTGAAATGCGTCATGTTTCCTGCTTTATTGAAGGAATAAAACATTAAGTAAAAGATAGGTAGGTAGAGCACAATGAAAACGATAAAGAGATAAATGGTTGCCCAAGTTCTTTTTTTCACCATCGTTTAACCCAACCCCTCCCCATCAATACCATAACAAGAACCATGGCCAAAATCAGAAAGACAGCGATTGTCGCACCCATACCCCAGTCCTGAGTGACCAGAAAGTGTTCTTCAATCGCGGTTCCAAGAGTAATCACGCGGTTTCCGGCAATCAGACGCGTCAACATAAATAATGACAGAGCAGGTATAAATACTGCCTGACATCCAGATTTAACACCTTCTAAAGTGAGCGGAAAGATTACGCGTCGAAAAGTTGCCCAGGATGAAGCACCCAAATCATAGGCAGCATCAACATAACTGGTGTTTAGTTTTTCCAAACTATTGTAAATCGGCAGGATCATAAACGGAATAAACAAATAGACCGAAACAAACACAAAGCTGAAACCTGTGAACAAAATTTGCTGCCGCCCGATGCCGCTTAATGCGAGCAACGTGTTTGCCAATCCATATGTACCAAGCAGTCCGATAAAAGCATAAGCCTTTAGCAACACATTAATCCATGTCGGCAGGATGATCAGCAGTAGCCAAAGCTGCCTATTTTTCAATCGCGTCAACAAATAAGCGGCCGGATAAGCGATCAATAGCGTGAAAAAAGTAATCAAAAACGCATAGCTGATTGAACTGGCTGCCATTTTTAAATAGATCGGTGTGAAAAACCTTATATAATTACCAATAGAAAAATGGCCCTCAATATCAAAAAAAGAATAGTATAAGATCATGCCGAGCGGCGCAACAACAAACAGACCGATCCATAAAAGATAAGGAATTAGATACGTATTATTCAGCTTTTTAGACATGGCAGACACCTTCGTAGCTTTCCAGGCGCCGGTCAAAGTCTTCTTCCGATTCACCATGACGCATCACATGAATTGCTTCAGGTTCGAAAAACAGGCCGATTTCCTCTCCGAGCTTCGTGCTCTTTGTCGAGTGAATCATCCACGCGTTGCCATCTTTGTCCTTGCCGATGATTTCGTAATGAACGCCGCGGAATAACTGAGACTCTACTCGAACCTGAAGTAGTCCCTCTCCACGTTGCTTCAGTTCCAGATCCTCAGGGCGGATCACGATTTCGACTGCTTCGTTTTCATCAAATCCCTGGTCGACACAATCGAATACCTTTCCTGCAAACGAAACAACACGGTCACGTACCATATTTCCGGGAATAATATTGGATTCGCCAATAAAATCGGCGACAAAGCGATTGATCGGTTCATCATAGATCGAACGTGGTGAACCGCTCTGCTCAATTTTCCCTTTATTCAGGACGAAAATTTCATCAGACATCGCCAGCGCTTCTTCCTGGTCATGTGTAACAAAAATAAACGTGATACCAAGCCGGCGCTGCAGCTGACGAAGTTCAGACTGCATGGCTGTACGTAATTTTAAATCCAAAGCTGACAAAGGCTCATCAAGCAAGAGCACTTGTGGCCGATTGACAATGGCCCGCGCAATAGCGACCCTCTGCTTCTGCCCACCAGATAGATCAGCAATCTCTCGATTCTCGTAACCGTCAAGATTGACAAAATGCAGTGCTTCTTTCACTCTCGTCGCGATTTCCTTATTTGGCAGCTTGTTAATTCTTAATCCAAATGCCACATTCTCAAAAACATTCAGATGAGGAAACAAGGCGTAATCCTGGAAAACAGTATTTACTTGACGTTTATTAGGGGGAAGCTTGTTGACAGAATGTCCATCAAACTCAATGGTTCCGCCTGACGGCTCCAAGAATCCGGCGATTAAGCGCAGAATCGTTGTTTTTCCGCATCCGCTCGGACCAAGAAGAGTATAGAATTTGCCGCGCTCAATCTCAAAGCTGATATCACGCAAGATCGTTTCCCCATCAAATTGCTTACTGACATGATTAAAATGTATGATTGTATTTTCCGCCATCCTTTATTCCGGCAAAAGCAGGCACCATTGATCTGCGCGCCGGGATGCCACTTCCTTTCTCTTTTCGGTTATTTTATAAATCTACTTTTTAAACTTGCCTGTTGATTTTTGCTCCATGCTCTCTTTCTATGGGAGTCTTGCAAACTCCACTCCAATCAATAGAGTAGAGATCAATATTGAGTGTTAACATAGCTTATAAATTATAGATAGGATTCAGTTGCAACCAGTAATAGTTCCGCGGGAATATTGCCTTCATTAATCAGCTGATGCTCTTCCGACGCATGGTAGTACACCGCGTCACCCGCTTTTGCATGATAGAGCTTTTTTCCCAGCCTAACCGTGATCGCTCCGGAAAGGACATAAGCAAAGGTTTCGGATGGGGACGGTTCAAAGGACTTGAATGCACCTTTTTTCTCCAACTTCAGCCGTATTGGCTCCATTTCTTTTTCGTTTGACTCAGGGACTAGCCAATGCACTTGATAACCAAGTTCCTCATCTGCAAACTCGTTCTGATCGTACTGTTGATAAACTACTTTCTGAGCTAGGGTTTGATCATCAAAAAATGTCTTTGGATCGCAGCCCAAAACCTCCAGAAGATCAAAAAACGTTTCAATAGATGGGGAGCTTAGATCACGTTCAATCTGCGAAATATACCCTTTGGTCAAGTCTGTCCGTTCCGCAAGCTCCTCTTGAGTCAGGCCACTTTTTAGACGCAAATTTTTTATTTTCCTGCCAATCAGCAATAACAGCACTCGCTTTCTTAACAGCCACTTGTTTACTATTAATATACATAAGGTTTAATAAAACAAATTTATTATATCTGTTTTGAAAAAAATAACAATGATATTTCGCTATTAACTGAAAAATTTTGTCGAAAAGAACAAGATTATAATTTACTTTTCTGAATTTATGAGGTCAACTCACAAGAGAATGTCAATAACTCTGTGGATAAGTGGATAACTCTTAAAAACCCTTTATAAATCAAATGTCGAATTGTGAATGAATTTGTTGATAAACACGTCGCTTTGTGTGGATTATGTGCATAGATATGTGAAAAAGCTGATTTATTCCTATTTTTGATTGTCAAGTCTGTGGATAAATCTGTGGATGATGTTCTTAACTTTTTTCGACTTATTTTGCATGAAAAAAGCCTCTAATCCATCATGGATTGAGGTTTTTCTTAATTTACCGGAACGAGGAAGGGAGGTGCTTCTCTGCCATTAAATCATCAAGGCTTCGAAAACGGTATCCCTGTTTTTTAAGATCGTGAATTACACGCGGTAAAGCCTGGGCATTATCACGAGAAACTGTATGGAGCAGGATTATCGCTCCAGGGTGAATCCGGTTCATGATATGCTCATAGGCATAGTCCGCACCATGCTGATCGTCACGTACCCAATCTCTATAAGCCGCCGACCAAAAGACATCGATATACCCCTCGCTCTGTCCAAGTTTAAGTGACCGCTCGCTGAACGTTCCTCTTGGCGGCCGCAAATAGGCCATTTGCCGATCACCGGTCAATTTCATATAGCGTACTTTCAATTTCGCCAGTTCTTCTTTATACTTCGCGTCACTGATTTTTGACAAATCAGGGTGTCCCCAAGAGTGGTTGCCAACGATATGGCCCTCTTTCACCATCCGCTTTACTAAGCCAGGCTGATCGGAAATATAGTGTCCGGTAACAAAAAATGCGGCAGGCACCTTCTCTTTCTTCAACGTATCGAGGATTCCCGCTGTATAGCCGGCCTCATAACCATTATCGAAAGTCAGAAAAAGTTCTTTTTTTGAGGTGTCGCCAATGTAAATGCCATCGTATTTTTTCAGCAGTTCCTCATATTCAGGCTCTGTCGTCGCAGGTTGATTGTTTTTCGCAGGTTTGAAATACCAATCTTTCGCATTGATCGAAAAAGGATGGAAGATCAGTCCGCAAACTGCGACAAGCAGCACAAGCACAAGTTTTTTCACACGATCACCCTCCAAGTTTAGAATGACCGATTTTCTCGTTTTTATGTCTTATTTTTTAATCAGGCCGTCCTTCCAATCATCGCGAAAACGGCGGATCTTCACTTCTAAATTACCCATCATCGCTAAAACATTTTCCAAATCCTCGCGATCAGCAGTCTCCGCATCCAGTGCGCTTACTACTTGTGACAGCAGTTTGAACCGATTTTTCAAATAGATGACCTGATCTGATTTTGATTGCGTCGCTCTTCCCATGTCCAGCACCTCCGCTGTTGCTTCTTTAACTACTTTAGCATATACGAGCCGGAGGATCTTTTTGAACGATTGCGGATGTGTAAACTGCTCCTATTTTGCTAAATAGCGAAGTGCTATATGATCCTGGATCGGCATCCAGGCGCCAATCCCTTGCTGCATAATGTTTTTCACATCAATTCGTGCTTTTCCGCCTTTCAGCACAAGAAAGACTTCGCCATACGTGATTTTCCCACGTTCATTGACTGCAGGCACGAATCCGTACAAGTGTCCGATTTGTTTTGAAGATACCTGATAGGGTCGATCTATTTTGGTTCCGGCACCGACAATGGTCGAAAAAGAAATTGGAAGATGTGTCTTCGCCATCGTTTTTGCCATAATTAATTTGCTGGCTTCCTCTTGCTTTGGAACCTCAGATGTTAATCCACCGTTTATTCTGACTTGAATCTTTTGGATATAGCCAATCTGCTGACCGTTTTTACTTCCTCTAGCATCAGCTGCGTTATCGTTAATTTTTTTAAATTCCCAGTTTACGGAGGTTTCTTTTGATTCGTAATTGAGCGGCCATTCGCCTAGATAAATGCATGCAGAATAACCAATCGACCATTTTGACGGATGAATCACCGACTCATTCAAAAGCTTGATCAGCACCGGGTTTTCAATCGCAACATTGGCAGTCTTGAGCAATGATTTGGTGTGGCCGCTTGGCACAAGTTCAGATGCGTCATGCGTTGGGTTCGGATACGTATTTTCTTTTGAAATATCAATAACAGATGCCGGAAGTTTCTCAGGAACAATACTTTTTGCGTCTGACACCGATAGCGTGCAAAACAAAACAGCGAAGCAAAGGAACATTGCTATTATTTTCTTCAAGGCAGAAAACTCCTTTTTCACTTATCTTCTGCCGGTGATTTCGAAATTATCCAAAGAACAAGCGATGTGATGCAAAAATTAACTAATGTATAAACCAGTATTTTATTGATCGGACTAACTTTTTCGGAGATAAGACTAACTTTCCCATGATTAGGTCCAACTTCCGTTATAGGAGCGAATGCGAAAAGAACCGCAAGCAGCATTGAATGCTGCTTGCGGCTCAAATTAAACCCAGTACAAATTAAATTTTTCAATCAAAAAGATGCAGCTTGCCAATCCGTTCAACTGCTTCGGTTAATCGATCCGGTTCGCTTAGAAGGCCAATTCGGACATAATTTTCGCCGCCTGTCCCGAAACCTACCCCCGGAGCAAGCACAACATGCGCCTTTTCCAAAACATACTCAAAAAATGATTCAGAGGAATAGCCCTTGGGTACCGGTAGCCAGCCGAAGAATGATCCTTTAGATGGTGCTGCGTTCCAGCCAATCTTTCGTGCCGCATCAAAAAAGGCATTTCGGCGAGTCTCATAGCGCTGCACAAGTTCCTGGACACAGTCCTGAGGACCAAGCAATGCTTTTGCGCTGGCTTCCTGGATTCCGCCGAACAGGCTGACAAAATAATGATCCTGGAACAATTCAATGGCTTCGATGACACTCTTATTTCCAAGCGCGAAACCGACACGCCATCCGGCCATATTGTACGTCTTAGACAACGTATACGTCTCAATACCGACTTCTTTTGCGCCTGGTGTCTGCAGGAAACTGCGCGGTTTTTCACCGTCAAAGCCAAGAGCTCCGTAAGCAAAATCATGAAGTACGCAAATGTTATGCTTCTCCGCCGTTTTCACGGTTTCCTCGAAGAAATCAGCCGGAGCCGTGGCTGATGTTGGGTTATTCGGGTAGTTAAGAAACATCAATTTTGCCTTATCCAAAACCCCTTCCGGCATTGACGCGTAATCCGGAAGAAAAGCATTCTCTTCTCGAAGCGGCATTTTTTCCATATGAAGATTAGCAAGTGCAAAACCAGATAAATAATCCGGGTATCCCGGATCCGGCATGAGCACCGTATCGCCGCTGTTCAGCAAGCATTCTCCGATTTCCACAAGACCTGTTTTCGATCCGAATAAAATAGCAACCTCTGTCTTAGGATCAAGATCCACATCATATTCACGCTTATAAAAAGTGGCGATTGCTTCTTTGAGGAAGTCATAGCCTCTGAATGGTGAATATTTGTGATAGAGCGG
Organism: Sporolactobacillus laevolacticus DSM 442; assembly: GCF_000497245.1. Classification (GTDB taxonomy): domain Bacteria; phylum Bacillota; class Bacilli; order Bacillales; family Sporolactobacillaceae; genus Sporolactobacillus; species Sporolactobacillus laevolacticus. The sequence continues at coordinate 88,962 of NZ_AWTC01000011.1, read as the reverse complement.
ATTAACAGCAGCATCCTGCAACGCCTTGACAATATGCGGCGGGGTCGGCTGATCGGGATTTCCCTGTCCAAGATTAATGACATCATAACCCTTGGCGATCGCCGCGTTCGTCTTCACAACAAGATCAGCAAAGAATTGTTTTGGCAAACGATTTAGGGCATCAGATTTCGCAAAATAAACCATCCATTTCCACTTCCAAATCTATAAGTAAAATTTTTGAGAAATTCTTAGAAAGAAACAGTACTTTTATTTTCGTGGATAAACGCTCATTTGTAAAGAAAACTCGTTGATATGGTGCCAATTTTCACCACTTCATTCCATAGAGTGGCGAATAATCAGCATGTCGTTTCTGAAAAAATTTTTTATAGGGACGAATCCGTTAAAAACAGGTATACTTGTGTTTGCTGAGTTTGTACGGCAATCTACTGAACGCTCATTTTTATCGGACAGGAAGGGCATCTGAGATGAACACAACTTATCAACGCTTTCAATTTTCTTTACTTATAAGTTCTGTCTTTATTTGCGGAGCAGCGGAAGGCATGCTGCTTCCGCTAATCGCTTCGTTACTGGAGAAGAACGGTGTGCCCGCGATACTGAATGGCATTGGGTCCACATCGCTTTACATTGGCATGCTTGTATCCGTTCCGCTTATGGAGAAACCGATGCGCCGTTTGGGCTATAAGCTCTTTCTGATCTTCGGACTTGCCATGATTACGTTGCCCCTCTTCCTTTTTCCGGTCTGGATGAATCTTTGGTTTTGGTTTATTTTAAGGCTATGCGTGGGTTTTGGCGATAGCATGCTTCATTTTGCTGCACAGACTTGGATCACGATTGACAGCCCTGCCGGCAAGCGGGGACGCAATATTGCTTTCTACGGTTTATCTTTTGGGTTAGGCATTGCGGCAGGACCGATGCTTGTCCGACTGCTTGAGTTTGGTATGGCTGTTCCTTTTGTCATTAGTGGATTGTTCTGCCTGATCGTTCTGTGCTTATTGCTGCTTCTGAAAAACGAATACCCTGAACTCGCGGTAACAAACGACTCGTCACCACGCCAGTTCTTTATCCGTTATAAACGTGTCATTGCCGCTGCTTGGTCGGGATTAATGACGACCTTTGCTTTTGGATTTCTTGAAACTTCTTTAAATAACAGTTTTCCTATTTTTGCCTTACGGCACGGATATAGTCTCGATTCAATCTCCGTTCTGCTACCCGCGTTTGTAACAGGCGGATTGCTGACTCAGGTGCCCCTAGGCATGATCGGTGACCGTTTCGGACGTAAGTGGCTGCTTCCTTTGATCTGCCTGATCGGCTCCGTCCTCATTTCACTTACCGGAATATTGTCCGCTTATTTTTATGGCATTTACTTCACGCTTCTTGCTGCCGGTATGCTGATCGGTTCCCTATATTCAATGAGTATGGGGTATGTCAGTGATTTGCTTGAAAAGGAGCAAATTCCGCTCGGCAATATATTAATGACCGTATGCTACAGTGCCGGATGCATGATTGGACCGGTAATCGGAAATTCACTGATCAGCTTGATTCCAAATGGCGGTTTATTTTACGGGATCTCCTTGTTCATCCTGCTCGCTTCAGTCAGTTGCATGACTCACCAATCAGCCATTTCCCGGAACGTGCGGGCACAGCATCCATCGAATCGACAAACAGCCTCAAATCAGTAATTATATGAGGCTATTTTTTTTCGAAAAGTAACCTGTTCCACCAAAGTCTCAAGTCCTCCCTAACATATTAATTAATGAACCTTCCCGACCATTCTGCATACGATAACAGAGCAACGGGCCTTCCAACGCGCGCGGAAGCCCCTCCTTTAGGGGGAATAGCTCTTGAAAAAAAATCTCATATTACCTAACCTCAATGCAGCGACCCATTGGATAAACCAGAGAATAACTCGGGACGACCTGATCGGTGCTCCCACTCTGATTCATTTCTGGGCGATCAGCTGTTCAAAATGCAAACAGGCACTTCCAGTTGTCCAGTCCATACGCGAAAAGTATCATGGCGTTCTGAATGTTGTCGCCATTCATATGCCTTTATCTGAAGCAGATACTGATGTCAGTGAGGTGGCGCGTGTAGCCGCAATGTATTCGATCACAGAACCGATTCTGATCGATAATACACATAGACTCGCTGACTTTTTTGGAAATCGTTTTGTTCCTGCTTACTATTTATTTGATTCGAATGGAAATCTCTTTGAATACCATTTAGGTGAACGAGGAGCGCTGCGCATTTACAAAACCGCTGACCGGATGCTGTTCAGCTAATGAGTATAAAAAAAGATCAGCTTCTGTTTAACTGCTCGTCCAATGAGCAGTGTCAGGCGGCCAAAGACCGTACCCAATGTATTTAGCAGGATATCATCGATATCAAAAATACGCGCCGCGAATAAATACTGGCATAGTTCAATAGCCAAGCTGACAAGAACACCGAACAACAGCTGCCAGGCGAAACCTTGTTTTGATCGAATGATCAGCGGTAAGAGAAAGCCGAGTGGAAGAAAAAGAAGTACATTTCCAACTATATTTTTCACAATCAAAGCGCTGCTTCCACTTCTCAGCATAAGCCGGACACTACTAAAAATGATCAGATTACTTGATCGTCCATATGTATAATAATTGTGCGTGAAAAGCGTAACAAAGATGAGGGCAGTCATGTAGCAGGCGAAGCCGATTAATAAATAGTTCTTTTTTATTTTCATCCAATTGGGCATGGCCATGTCCCCCTTATTTTATAACTATGATGTCTCGGTAAAATGATGTGTGATTCATCTATGTAAATGTGAAAGTGTTTGAAGATGTTTATTTACTGGACAACAATTTAAACATGAACTAAAATAAATCTGTGAGTAATTTAAAATAATTATAAAACTATTTATCAATGCTGTCGCTGGCTATAGCGGCAGCATTGACTGCTTTTAGGGGTTTCGACGATGATTATTATTCTCAATTAAAAAGAATTAATTTCATTGAACTATTGAAATTTGGAAAATAAGTAGTAATATATAATTATTATTAAATAATAATAAGTATTATTTATCTGACCTAAATAAATTGTTAAGGAGACGATGATTATGATGCAGGAGGCAAAACTCGCCCAACTTCCCAATGGACGTCCTTCTTTTACTCATATAAACGAACTTTGGAAAAAACATGGTGAATTGATTGCGGCTTTATCCGGTGGACTTCTGACTTTAGCCGCCTATGTGCTCGGGTTAATGGCGGTTCCTTTTTGCTGGATCCTTTATCCGGCGGCTTATTTAATTGGCGGTTATTTTAAAGCCAGAGAAGGTATCTCCGAGACAATCAAAACTCGCCAACTGAATGTAGAATTACTGATGGTCACTGCCGCGATCGGCGCAGCTTGCATCGGGCACTGGCTCGAAGGCGCAATCCTGATTTTTATCTTCGCGCTTAGCGGTGCGCTTGAAACCTATTCAACAGCAAAGAGCACAAATGCTCTATCAGCATTGATGAACCTTCAGCCGGAAGTCGCTCGGCTTGTATCAAACAATCAGGAAACGATGATTTCAGTCACCAAAATCCAACCTGGCGACACGATTCACATTCAGCCTGGCGAACGTATCCCCGCCGACGGTATCGTCATTAATGGAGAGACTTCTGTTAATGAAGCAACAATGACCGGAGAATCCATCCCTGTTTATAAGAAAATCGGTGAGGCACTGATGGCCGGAACCATGAACATTGATGGAAGCGTCTATGTACGTGTTACGAAAAAAAGCGGCGACTCGTTATTCAGTAAAATTCTAGAACTCGTTCAATCCGCTCAAAAAGAAAAAGCCCCGACTCAGCTATTCATTGACCGATTCGAAAGAACTTATGTAAAAATTGTGTTGCTCACTACCGGATTAATGCTCTTCGCTCCTCATTTTCTATTTGGATGGTCATGGAGCGAAACCATCTACCGGGCAATGGTCCTGCTCGTCGTTGCATCGCCTTGCGCACTTGTCGCTTCAACAACACCAGCTGTTCTGTCCTCAGTTGCCTATGGCGCACGGCGCGGCATTCTGATTAAAGGTGGCGTTCATTTGGAACAGCTCGCCATGATCAAGGCGATTGCGTTTGACAAAACCGGAACGATTACAAAGGGAAATCCTGAAGTCGTGCGCTTTATGAACAGCAGCAGCTTGGATGATTCGACTTTTCTGAGCCATGTAGCGGCTATTGAGAATCAATCTTCTCACCCGCTTGGCAAAGCGATTGTGACATTCACAGCAAATCATTCAGCTCCTGTCTTGCCGATCGCAGACAGTATTAAAGTTAAACCAGGATTTGGTGTTATAGGGCGTATCAATCAAGTAGAGTATATGATCGGCAAGGAACAGATGATGGGTGACGCTGCTCTCCAACAATTCAGGAAGGAAAACCCATCCTATAATTCGGATGAGAGTGAAACTTTGGTTTATGTGGCGTCAGGCGGAAAAGTTGTTGGAATGTTTTCATTGAAGGATCAAATCAGAGATTCGGCAGCTGCCGCGATTCGTTCACTTCAGGAACTTGGTATTGAAACCGTCATGCTGACAGGTGATAATGAGAAAACCGCTTCCTCCATTCAAAAAGAATCGGGCGTCAGCAGCTATATCGCTAACTGTCTGCCCGAAAACAAAGTCGTTGAAATAAAGAAATTAAACCAAAAGTATGGTCATGTCGCTATGGTCGGCGATGGCATCAACGATACACCTGCGCTGGCTCAAGCTTCAGTAGGGCTTGCAATGGGTGCTGGGAATGATGCCGCTCTAGAAACTGCCGATATTGTACTAATGAAAAATGATCTGTCCAAAATCGCTGAAGCTGTCCGCCTGTCTAAAAAAATGAGCCGTATTGTTAAGACGAATATTGTCTTCGCAATGGCTATGATCGCTTTTTTGATCGCTGTGAATTTCCTGCAATTTCTGACTATGCCCTTTGGCGTGGTTGGCCATGAAGGTAGCACAATTCTTGTTATTCTGAACGGACTCCGGCTGCTGCGCGGATAATCAAAACATAAAAAACGATCCTCATTCCTCAGGGGGCTCGTTTTTCTTTACTGTGTTAAGCTGATGAATAATCGCATTAATTTGGCCGCCGATGATGATCGTAATTGCGGTCAAGTAAAACCACAGCATTAAAATAATGATTCCACCAAGCGTTCCATAAGTAGATGAATAATTATCGAAGTAACGGACATAAAAAGAAAACCCATAAGACACAATCTGCCAACCGGCACCGGAAATGACGGCACCGATCATGACCTCGTCCATTTTCAGTTTCATATTGGGTCCGAGCCGATACAGAAAGGCAAAGATGATGATGATTACACAGAATGTAACTAATGTGCTCGTGACAGACCACGTATCAGCGAATGTTTCCGACAAGCCGATGCGATCAAACAAACTTCTTGCCAATCCGGCTGAGATTACATTAATAGCAAGGGTCATCGCAATTGCGAAAATCATGGCAACAGTAAAAAACATGGCTAACAATCGCGTAAACAAAAATGAACGTGTTTCTTCAACCTGGTATGCATGGTTTAACGTGCGCATCAAGGCGTTAATCGCGCTGGACGCCGGCCATAGTGTCGCGATAATACCAAGAGATAGCAAACCACTACGCTTCGTAAACACTCCATTTAAATTTTGATGAATTAGTGTAACAACCTCTTTCGGAAAATAGATACCAATTAATGAAATCAACTGCTGCTGATTAAGACCAATATAAGGGATGACCGCAAACAAAAAAATAAACAGCGGAAAAAGCGACAACAAAAAATAGTACGCTAATGTTGCCGCTAAATCCGCTGTATTGTCTTCCATAAAACGTTTGCCCAAAAGTTTGGTGAAGAGTTGAATGTCTTTAAACTTCTTTTTCCGCACTTTTCCCCATCCCCGGTCTCTCTGTTTCCTCATAAAAGGAAGTTATTTCGATCGATTGACCGGCTTCTTCTTCATTTCGCCCTTATTTTTTGGCTTCGAAGAAGAAACCGTCTTGTGCTGCTGGTGTTGGTACTTCGGGTTCGGCATAGTACCTGGATTAGGTACTGACGTTTCATTTTCCAACCTTTGCAGCGCTTCTTTTTCCGTATCAATCAGTACTGGTTGTTGAAAGTTGGCGATATTTCTCCCGGACTGCCTAACTTTTCCGGCCATTTCTGCCAGTTCAGTGCCGACTTCCATTACATACTGATACGTATTGCCCGTACTCGTTCTCGCCTTCTCAACATGGTCGATCATTTGCTGAAAATCATCGGACACTTCACGTACCAAACCTTTCAAACGTGTGCCGGTGACTTGCATATAATTGCCGACTTGATCCGGATGCTGATAAATCGTCCGTATTAACCGACCGCTGTTACGCGCCGCTATCGACAGATTGTGGCCCCAGACCGATCGTGTCTCGCGGCTCATCAGTGACAAACCGCAGCCAACCATGCTGCCGATCAGCATAAATTTGCGCATCTGGCTTTTGCCATAAACACTCATCAGATTCTGCCCCCTCCAATGCTGTAATCCTTAAAAGGATCACGCTTCTAGTCTGCGCACAGCCTCTCATTAATATGAGAAGATACACAAAGGAGACAATTGCTAAATAGTGGTGGCATCACTTAATCTGCTTCAAAAGATCCTGAAGTAATTGATCCGTGCCACGATTAATAAGGTCATACACTTCGTCAAATCGACCGGTATAATAAGGATCGGGAACATCCTTCTGAGGCTGGTCATGAAGTAAGCTCATAAAGCGGCTTACTTTATTTTGATATGATTTTCCTGCCATTTTCAGCAAATCTTTTTCATTCTGCCGATCCATAGCAATAATTCGATCAAATTCCTTAAAGTCCTTTTGTTTGATTTGCCGTGCTTTAATTTGCTCAAAGGAGATACCAGATGCCGCCAACTGCTGTTGTGTTCCCTGATGCGGTGGATCACCAATATGCCAATCACCGGTTCCTGCTGAATCCACAACAATTTTATCTGCAACATGGGCTTTATTAATTTTCATTCGCAATACGGCTTCTGCCATAGGTGAACGGCAGATATTGCCAAGACATACAAAAAGTACACGCATTTCGTTGCACTCCTCAATTTCATTCCTATGTATCATGATATCAGCAAATTCAAGAAACAACAAAGCCTAAATGCCCTGGCCAATATGCTACAATGATTGCAGAAAAGAAAGAAGGGGAAACATGGAAAAATTGAATCAACAATGGGATCTCGAGTCAATATTTCAAAGTGGATCCAAGTCTGATGAATTCCAGGATTTTCTTAATTCGCTTACTGAATCCATAAGCCGATTCAGGAGTGAACTGGAGTTGAAGACTATTCCTTTTACTGTAAATGAAGCACAAGCCTTCAGCAGACTCGTCCGTACCTATGAAACGTTAACCAAACAATTTCATGAAGCGCACGCCTATGTGGAATGCTTGACTGCGCAAAATATAAAAGACGTGAATGCTTCGCTGGCTAACAATCGGATACAAAGCCTCGGCGCAGAACTGAATGCATGCGACAGCTTGTTTGAGAACATACTACGCCAAATCTCCGACTTAAGCTGGTCCGAATTGCTTAAAAACAGCGATCTAAAAGAAGTTCAATTTGCGCTTCGGGAAAAGCGGGAGATTTCCAAGAAGAAGCTCTCCTCAGATCAAGAACAGCTGATCAGCGGACTGGCAGTCGATGGTTATCATGCTTGGGAAGATCTTTATTATAGTCTTATTGGAAAAATGCACATCGATCTTGAGAAAGATGGAAAAAATGAAACGTTATCTGTCAGCCAAGCAAACAACCTGCTTGATGATGCTGATCGAAATGTACGCGGCAAAGCCTTTGAGGCTCTAGAATCTGCCTGGTCCGAATATGCGGATTTGTTTGCTGCCGCTCTGAATCACATCGCCGGCTACCGAATCGCTGCGTATAAAGCACGCGGTTGGGAAAATATTCTTGATGAACCGCTGGATTACAATCGCATGTCAGAACAGACGCTGACAACAATGTGGACTGAGATTAACAAATATAAACCTAAACTCGCTACGTTTATGGAACGAAAAGCCCAATTACTCGGACTAAAGAAACTCTCATGGTATGATGTCGATGCCCCGCTCAGCAAGAACAGCAGCAAATTGACATATGAAGATGCAGCAGATTTCATTATCGAACATTTTCAGTCGTTCAACCCCAAAATGGCCTCATTTGCCAAGGAAGCATTGGAAAATCGCTGGATTGAAGCGGAAAACAGAGCAGACAAACGTCCCGGTGGTTTCTGCACCAATTTCCCGATTGCCGAACAATCGCGGATCTTCATGACCTTTAGCGGTACAGCATCAAACCGTTCAACGCTTGCTCACGAGTTAGGCCATGCCTATCATCAATCGCTTATGAATAAACTGCCCTACCTCTCACAGAACTACGCCATGAACGTTGCGGAAACGGCATCTACTTTTTCTGAGATGATCGTGAGTGACGCAGCTCAAGCGGTAGCTAAAACAAAAGAAGAACGGATCAATTTTCTTGCTGATAAGTTAGAACGATGCGTTGCCCTACTTATGAATATCCATGCCCGTTTTCTATTTGAAACACGATTCTATGCAGAAAGAAAGCAAGGCGTAGTTAGTGTTAAGCGTCTGAATCAGCTCATGATTGACGCTCAGCGCGAAGCTTATCTTGATTCGCTGGATGTCTATCACCCGACTTTTTGGGCATCAAAGCTTCATTTTTTCATCACCGACTGGCCATTTTACAACTTCCCTTATACTTTTGGCTTTCTATTCAGTACAGGGATTTATGTGCAGGCACTTCAGGAAGGTCCAAAATTCGCTGATCGATATGATGCGTTATTGCGCGATACCGGTCGGATGACAACTGAAGAACTTGCAGAAAAGCATCTGAACGTTGATTTGACAAAACCAGCCTTCTGGCAATCCGCACTAGATTATATCATGCGCGATGTTGATGAATTTCTGGAACTGACGGAATAAAGATCTACCCCTTTTATAATCACTTAAAATAGACAAATTGATCGTTCACATGTAGAATAAAGTTAGCGACAAATAATAATAATTTTAATTTTTTCACTCATGCTGTCATCCACATCGGATGGCAGCATGCTTCGTTTTAAGGGTTATGAAGATGATTACCATTCTCATTTAGTTGTTATTTTTTTCATTCTAATTTATAAAGTGAGGTTAACGATTATGGAACATGCGGAAAGTGGAATGAATCAAAAACTGAATGTACTTCGTGCAGGTGTTCTTGGTGCGAATGACGGCATTGTGTCGACAGCTGGGATCGTTATCGGCGTTGCAGGAGCCACAACAAATACAATGACCTTGTTAATTTCCGGATTGGCGGGTCTTGTAGCCGGAGCTCTTTCTATGGGTGGAGGAGAATACGTTTCTGTCAGTACACAAAAAGATACTGAAAAGGCAGTTGTTGAGGCAGAAAAAGTCAGACTCAGAGAAGATTACGATGGCGAAGTCACTGAACTGGCTCAGATCTATATGAAGAACGGTCTGTCCGAAGAGTTATCGAGAAAAGTCGCTGTCGAATTAATGAACAAGGATGCAATAGGAGCCCATGCCGCGGCTGAACTAGGCGTGAACCCCGACGAATATGTCAATCCGTGGCACGCAGCCTTTTCATCGATGATCTCATTCTCAATCGGGGCGATTCTCCCTTTGCTGTCCATCCTTCTTATGCCTGAACACGTACGTGTCTTTTTCACATTTTTCACCGTTCTTATCGCACTAGGCCTGACTGGATACATCAGCGCTCATTTAGGCGGAGCTCCGAAACGTCCGGCAATCATCAGGAATGTCCTGGTTGGGGCTCTGACAATGGTGATCACCTACACAGTCGGAAATCTTATCTAAGCAGATTTCAAGACGTGGTCATGTGATAGTGTTAAGCAGTTAAACTAATGATTGAACATGTAAACAGTTTCCCCCACTCTGACCTTTTCAGTTATAATGATCTATATATTGATCGGATACTGCAATTCTACAATTTGAGGAGCAGCAATACAGCTCAGGTCCGGAGAGGGGAACGCATCGTGGTTAGTGACAAACAGACATTGATTCAACGTATCCGTACGGCTTCGAAAAAAGAGCCGGCGGATTTAGTTATAAAGAATGGGAAAATTATTGATGTATTCAGCGGTGAACTTCTGGAAACAGATGTTGCAATCACTGGCGGCATGATTGTCGGGCTCGGGAACTATGATGGAAAAAAGGTCATAGACGCACGAGGAAAATTTATCAGTCCCGCATTAATCGACGCACATGTACACATTGAATCTTCATTGCTGACGCCAGGGGCTTTTTCAGATGTGCTCGCCGCACACGGCGTCACATGTGCGGTCACCGATCCTCATGAAATTGCAAATGTACTAGGCACAACGGGGATTCGATTTATGTTGGAACGCGCAAAAGAAAGCAGCATCGATCTCTTTGTCATGCTTCCTTCATCCGTACCAGCAACATCATTTGAGCATAACGGTGCAACACTCAACGCTGACGATCTAGAACCGCTTTTTGCGTATAACAATGTTCTTGGTCTTGCCGAGGTGATGGATTTCCCAGCCGTTTTGAATGCAGATCCCTTGATGGTCGATAAATTAGTAGTGACACAAAAACATAGTTGGAGAATCGATGGTCATGCAGCTGGGCTGGATGCAGATAGTGTGAATGTCTACAAGGCAGCAGGTATCCGTACCGACCACGAATGTGTGAACATCGAGGAAGCAAAAGACCGTTTATCACGCGGACTCTACGTCATGATCCGCCAAGGTACGGTTGCAAAAGACCTTCCTCAGCTGATTGATTTGGTGAATGAAACAAATAGCCGCCGCTTTCTCTTTTGTACAGATGATAAATATCCAGATGATTTGATCCAGGAAGGCAGCGTTGATCACAATGTCCGGATGGCAATTCAAAGTGGGCTCGATCCGATTACGTGTATCAAAATTGCTTCACTGAATGCCGCCGAATGTTATGGTATGCGCGAAAAAGGCGCAATCGCGCCTGGCTATGAGGCCAACTTCTTGCTTCTTGATGACCTGGATCATTTCTCAATTGGGCAAGTCTATGCTCATGGAAAACTTATTGCTGAAAACGGCAAGGCAATCCAGGTGCATACGAATTCTGAAATCAAGGCTGAAGTACATCCGTTAACTTGGCCTCAACTTTCTCCTGAACAGTTCAGAATTAAAATCGGTGCAAGTAAAAAGGCACATGTGATCGATATTATTCCTAACAGCTTAGTGACACGAGATATTATCGAAGAGGTTCCGGTAAATGAGGGGCAGTTTATTTTTTCGGAGGATCGCGATAATCTGAAATTAGCCGTGATTGAACGACATAAAGGGCTTGGGACGGTAGGGCTTGCAATCGTCAAAGGATTCGGCATGAAGTCAGGTGCAATGGCAACGACAATCGCTCATGATTCCCATAATCTTGTCGTCACAGGATGTAGTGATGCGGACATGATTGCCGCTGCTGAACGTCTGAAAGACATTGATGGCGGAATGGTCGTCGTTAATAATGGGCAAGTAATCGCCGAACTTGCCTTGCCAATCGCCGGATTAATGACAGACGCACCGGCTGAAGAGGTTGCTGAAAAACTGAAGGAATTGAGAGAAGCTGCATCATCGCTTGGTGTCTCTGATTCTTTTAATCCGTTTCTGACTCTGTCATTCTTAAGCCTGCCGGTCATTCCGGATCTAAAACTTACGGATACCGGACTGTTTGACGTGCGTGCCTTCAGGCATATTTCTGTTTCTGTCGATTAACTGATGTAACTTAATTAAGGAGGATCTTCTTTGCTATCCTTGCCAGAAGCTTTTAAAAATAAATTGACCGAACTTATGGGTCAAGATGAAGCCGGTGCTTTTTTTGAGACCTATAACCACCATAAAGCACTCGGATTGCGTGTGAACAACCTAAAAGCTGATTCAGATCTGCTGACCACGCGTCCTGAATTTCATCTTGAGCCTGTCCCTTTTTGCTCTACCGGGTTTTATTACGATAACGCAGACATGCCTGGAAAACATCCGTTCCATCAAGCTGGACTTTACTATATCCAGGAACCGAGCGCGATGTTCGTTGCTGAAACAGTTGATGCCCAGCGCGGTGACCGTGTACTTGATTTGTGTGCCGCCCCAGGGGGAAAATCGACACAAATCGCCGCTTCATTGAACGGAAGCGGTTTACTCGTTTCTAATGAAATCTTCCCAAAGAGAGCTAAGGCATTATCCGAAAATATTGAGCGAATGGGCATTTCAAACGCTCTTGTTACTAATGAAACACCTGAACGTTTGGCAAATTATTTCCCGGGCTATTTTGACAAGATTCTCGTTGATGCACCGTGTTCCGGTGAAGGCATGTTTCGAAAAGACCCTGAAGCTATTGAATACTGGAGTCCTGAACATGTCAGAGAGTGCGCCAGACTTCAAGCACAAATTCTTGAACAGGCTTATCTTATGCTGAAGTCGGAAGGTATTCTCGTTTATTCCACATGCACGTTCTCCCCGGAAGAGGATGAACGGATGATTGAATCATTTCTAGAAAAACATCCGGATCTCGAACTTTTACCGATTGAGAAAAAGTTCGGCATCGAAAAGGGTCGCCCAGAATGGACGGAATCAAATGATCCAGAACTTTCCAAAACAGCTCGCCTTTGGCCTCACCGACTGCATGGTGAAGGTCACTTTGTTGCCAAGCTTTGCAAACACGGTGAGGCGCCGTCTCACAAGGAAAAGTTTGCCAATTCCGCTAAAGAAACTATGTTGAAAGACTTTCGACAGTTTGAAAAGCAAACATTGCGTGAAAAACTAAATGGAATTTTCTTTTATGCAGGAAGTCAGCTTTTCTTGCTTCCCGATGGTTGCCCGGATTTCAGCAAGCTTAAAGTGGTTCGCGCAGGTATCCATCTTGGCGAACAAAAGAAAAACCGTTTTGAACCCAATCATGCCCTGGCACTCGCGCTGCCTGCGGAAGCTTTTCAAAACACACTTCCGCTGCACATCGACGATAATCAGTGGGAACGCTATCTGCACGGTGAAACTCTGCCACTTGAAAGCGGCTTAAAAGGATGGACCGCAGTTACTATTGAAGGGTTTCCTCTAGGTTGGGGTAAGGCAGCCGGCGGCATTCTGAAGAATTTTTATCCAAAAGGATTACGGCGGAGAGGCTTGAATTGAGATCTTTGATGGAGGTAGAGCATTATGGCATTACTGCAGAACGGCGATTCAATTGGCCTTATCTCCTGCTCGGACGGACTGAGGCATGATGATGTGAGGGTTATCCATAAGATAGAGCAGGTACTAGAAAATTTAGGGATTACGGTAGTCAAATCAGCTGCACTTTTTCGTGATGACGCTTCTCCATTCAGCGGTTCACCTCAAATGCGTGCTTCCGAATTGATGCGCCTGTTCCATCAATCAGAAGTAAAGGCAATCTTTGACGTTTCAGGCGGAGACAGTGCCAATCAGATCCTGCCCTTTCTTGATTTTAACGCGATCCAGTGCGCAGCCACTCCGTACATTGGCATCAGTGACTTATCCGTTATTAACAATGCAATCAACACGTGCGCGAGCGTCCCGTCTCACCATTACAGAATCAAAAATCTTGCCGGTCACTTTGCTGATTCTCAAACAGAATTGTTTCAGCGCTATTTTATGGAAGACGAACATGATCTCACATTTGAGTATCGATGGCTGCGTGGGCAGCAAATGAACGGCGTCGTCATTGGCGGCAACATCCGCTGCTTTCTGAAGCTGGCAGGTACTCGCTATTTTCCTGATCCTACCGACAAGATCATTTTCCTTGAAGCGCTTGGCGGCGGGCCAGCGCGTATGGCATCACTTCTCGCCCAGCTGGATCAATTATCCGTGTTCAGTAAATGTGCGGGTGTCCTGCTTGGAACATTCTCGGAAATGCAGAAAAAGGAACTGACACCCTCCATTGAAGCACTCGTTTTTGAGACCACCGAAAAATACAACGTACCGATTGCTAAAACGGAACAGCTCGGTCATGGTGAAGACGCACATATCCTGCCAATCGGGTTGCCTATTGTTTTGGAATGAGTCCTTCAGATCATTCCGATTAATACGCTCATTTGTAATCAACATCGTTAATATCCCGATGTCTAGGCGGTAATACGAAAGATAATTAAATAATGTTTTGTTCACGCAGAAAAGCTCGGTCATTAATCACCGATTCATAATCATCATCACGAATAAGCCGATGATCCTCGGAAAAGACAGCGGCGCGCTGAAATACACCGTCTACATAAGAAAAATCATGTGTGGAGCAAATCACGGTTTTGCCCGCCTGAGTCAGGTCAATCATAAACTGACGCAGAAAGCGTTTCGACTTCGGATCAAGCGCGTTCATCGGCTCATCAAACAAATAGACATCAGGATTAAGTGCAACTGTCGCCGCAATGGCGACACGCTTCTTCTCGCCACCGCTCAAATGATAAGGCTCACGCTCCTCAAACCCGGAGATCCCCATCAATTCAAGCGAATCGCTTACTCGGCTTCTCACTTCATTCTCGGAAAGACCCATTTGATTAGGTCCGAAAGCGATTTCCTCATAGACACTTCCGCAAAACAGCTGGGTATCCGGGTTCTGAAAAACGAACCCGGTTTGTTTATGAAAGCTTTTAGAGAAAGAAGCCTCTTTCATCTGCTTCTCCGTGATTTTTGTTCCATCAAACACATAGGTCCCTCTATCAGGGTAAATCAATCCGCTGATCACTTTCATCAAGGTTGATTTTCCGCTGCCGTTCGGACCGATCAAGGCGACAGATTCTCCCTGCTCGATTTTCATCGTTATCTCACTTAATGCAGTATGATCTGCATAACTGTATGTCACTTTTTTTAAATCAATCATAGCCTCTTATCCCTCACCTGAAATAAAAAAAAGATAGGGCAAGTGCAAGTACAAAAACAGAACAAGCTGTATCCATCCAATGCCATTGCCGTTTAACCTGCGTTGTATAATGTCCCGAAAATCCTCGACATACCATGGCGTCATAAAGATCTTCCGACATCTCCTTCGATTTCAGGAAAAGTGTACCGGCAATCCCGGCAACAGGTGCCGCTTTTTTGGCGGTCTTCCCCACAGAACGCAGTTTCAAAGCATAGAACATGTTCAACGTAAAATCACTGAAGATTACAATATACTTCAGTGTAATATCCAAAATAAGAATAAACAGATCCGGAACGCGAAACAATTTCAGCGCTGCAATCAATGCATGCCATGACGTCGTTAACACAAGCAATCCGGAAAAAGAGACGGTCAGCCACACCTTGACTACAATCAAGAGATAATGGCCGTGGATGCCAACTAGAAAGGCGGGAAGCAAGGTCACCGCCATAAACACAGCAGCGGTCAGGCTCATAATCAAAATACGCTTCATGATATTAACCGGAAGAATACTGATAAGGAGAAGCATACACGATCCAACTGTACTGATAAATACCATGCTCCTGCTTAACGAGATCAAAAAAAGGAGCACAACGAGTGAGAAAAGTTTTAGCGCCGGATGAATTCTTGACAAAAAGCAGTGATCGTTGCTCCTCGATCTGATCGCAGCCAGAAGTTTAAAAAGCGTATGTATATTTTTTTCAATGAATCGCTCCTTTTTCCCGACTTCGAATAGTTCATCAGGCTTCATAAGCCACTGTGGTATATTCTTTTTTTCATTCAATGTTGTTCATCCTTACGTCGACTCATCCGAAAGATTCTGAAAAAAATGACAAGCAGTGCTACGCCAGCTACAGCCGATAATATATATCCGACAGCTCCCGGCATACCCTTAAAAGAATAACCGGATAGCAGTGCTTGATAATTATATCCATGTGCCATCCCCTTTGGAAGATAGCCAAGTGATTGATGTAATTCACCGTTACTCCATTCGCCCCATGCACTTGCCGCAGAAAGCAGTCCCAGCGGTGTTAAAGGGATCAGGAGAAGCAACAGTGCAGATATTTTATGAAATGAAACGGGACGATTCTGCAGGATTTCAGGAGAAACTTTTTTGATGAAAATCAATACCCCAACGGTAAATACAATTTCCGCGAGTCCTGCCAGCGTCAGATGCGGAATCAGCATGGCCGGTATGGATACCTTAAGCGGATACGGTGAATAAAGCGGCAATCCTTTCGCATCAGTAAACAACAATGGCTGAATGCCGAATTCAATCGCCGCAATTAATGCCGCAATATTAATCGCCAAATAAGAAGCGATCCCAGCATAAATCAACTCTGTGTTCCGAAAAGCCAAGCGGGTCACTAAAAAACGGTAAATGGCATACCCTGCAAATGGCATGATAAAAGCCATATTGAAAAGATTCACGCCATAAGCCAAAATACCGCCATCGCCAAAGACCAGGCATTGAATCAGTAGCGCAGCCGCGATCGCAAGACAAGCCGCCTCCGGTCCCAGCAAGATTGCAAGCAACGTGCCGCCAACCGCGTGGGCTGTCGTGCCACCAGGAACCGGAACATTAAACATCATCATGAGAAATGAAAGTGCTGCACCAACACCAATAAGCGGCAGTCTTTCTCTGGTCATCTTCACACGAACACGCCGAATAGAAACCGCCACAACCGGTACCATTGCTCCCCCCATGATCAGACATGTCTCAGGGCTAAGGTAATTATCTGGAATATGCATCGTACAAACACTCCGTCTCTCTACTCTTTGAATCATGACAATTTGTAAAAGTTTTTTCAGAAACTAAAAAACAGCCACGAATCCAATTAGGTCCTGTTGGGCGCTAATCAGCCTTCGTGGCTGCAAGAAAAACTTAAAGAGCCGCTTGTTCCCTATTTCAGTCACAAGCTGTTTTCTAACACGGATCTTCGTGACCCGTACTTGTCATAATAGAGCAAATGAATCAAAAATGAAAGATATACAGTTAATTTGTCATTTTTTTGTTAATTCTGTCTTCTATCTCATGATAGAGTGCATCAATGCCTTCATCATGCTCACAAGAGGTTCTAAAGACACCGGCCTTTGGATTCAAACTACGGATATCCGTCTCCACTTGCGCATCATCAAACTCAAAGAAACGCATCATATCATATTTATTCAGGACAACTAGATCCGCTTTCGTAAATAAGAGCGGGTACTTAACAATCTTATCGTCGCCTTCAGGGATGCTAAGCAACGCGATTTTGACATCCTCACCAACTTCAAATTCTGCAGGACAAACGAGATTCCCAACATTTTCAACAAAAAGCACATCTAAATCTTCTAAATCAAAATAGTCCAGCATCTTTTTCATTGAGAGTGCTTCAATATGGCAAGCGCCATTCGTATTAAGCTGTACGACGGGCACCCCCAGCGCATCCAATTTTTCAGCGTCCAACTGACCGGCAATGTCTCCCTCAATCACCGCCGCACGATAACGAGGACGCAGTTTTTCGATCAGTTTAATAATCAGACTGGTTTTTCCCGCTCCCGGAGCTGCCATAATGTTAACCGCAAGCACTTTTTTCTCTTTCAACTTTTCTTTAACTTCATCACTGCAGTCTTCATTCCACTCCAGCATCTGTTGAACGACTTTAATTGTGTTCATCCGTTTGCCCTCCAAAATCTATTGAGGTATTTACTATATATGACTCTATCAGAGGAGGTTCAAAAAGTCCGGGAAAAATTGCTGTCGAATCTCTGCGTCAGCTTGTTTCTTCACTCCTCACGTATTAGAGACATACGCTCCGGTGCTCGAAACTGCGCTTCCTTGATCTTCTCGGCCCTTTTTGTCCTCCTTTTTTAACTAACTATATTATAATATAATATTTAAAGTGAAATCATCATCGATCTGTGAGGATAACTATGAAAATTGCTGTAATGGACGGCCAGGGAGCAGGACTTGGCCAAACACTGATTAAAAAAATGCGTCAAAACCTTCCCGGTGACTGGATCATCATTGCGCTTGGCACAAATACATGTGGAACTTCAAAGATGGTACGATCAGGCGCAACTATTGGCATGAGCGGTGAAAAAGCATTTTGTGCGTTTTGCCGACGTGAGGCTATTGACTGTATCATCGCCCCAATCGGTATTCTGCAGCCGGGTTCTATTCATGGTGAAATCACAGAGTCTATGACGCATGCCTTCACTCAGCTTTCTTGCAAGAAATATATACTTCCTGTGCACCACCCTAAACTTCTTATTCCTTGTACCGCAGACATACCAATCAAACAATTCATCGATGACATTATCACAGATCTAAAAAAAGTATGCTCTTGAATGTTCATTCAAGAATGCTGCTCGCTGGATGATCTGTACTCTTCCAAAAATGAATCAAGTTCACTAACCGTCATTTCACCTGAATTGTCGAGCACAGAAAAAATAAATTTAGGTATATCAAGGTCATTCATTTCATAGGTCTCGCCTGTATTGACACTGGCACAGGCATCTTCGATAACGTGCACTCCATAACCATGCTCAAATGCAGCTACTGAATTAAAAAAGATACAGTATTCCGCATTAAATCCGCATAGTATAACTTCATCAACACCGGCGTTCCTTAGTTTGCTGTCCAAAGATGTACGAAAAAAAGCACTTGGCAAACGTTTCTCAATACATTCCGAAACATAGGGGGCCAACTGATGGCATATTTCACCAGCCGGTGTCCCATCTTGGATCATGCTCTCTTTTCCCTTATCTAAATGGCGGATAAAAAAGATCGGTTCCTTGTTTTTTTGAGAATTGATGATCAATCTGTGGATATTTTGGATCATCTTTTCAAAATTTCTCGAATCTATGAACCCTTGCTGTACATCAATTACCAGAAGCGCGCGCATTTGATCATTTCCACCAGCTTTTTTTCTATCATACATCTCTTTAAGTTTCTATTTAGTTCCTAGTGTATTAAACTAGTTATGAAAACGGTTTAATCTTGACACATGAGATTAAGAAAGAAGTGTTTTGCGCATGACTTTGTTGCATCGCGGCATCACATTCTGTAATTTTGACGGCACGTATGAACCCCAGTCTGAATTGCGGTCGATCACACCGCACAAATGGATTGACTTTCGTAATCTAAGAGGAACGCATTTGTATTGTTCACCCGAAGCCTTCACGGCGATTTCTCACAAATTGGCCAACACGGAGTTGAGCGGACTGACTTTTTTGGGAAGCGGAAACTATCACTATGCAACTCTCGCATTGCTCCAGAAAATTCCTCAGCCCTTTTCTCTCATTCTATTCGATCACCATACTGATTTAAAAGAAGGCAGAATTGGCAATCTGCTATCATGTGGATCTTGGGTTCGCCATGCACTCAGTGACGTTGCAAATCTAAAAAAAGTTATTATCGTAGGACCGGAGCCCCCCGAAGATGAATTAAAATTGTTGCAGGGGCATTATCAAGTTACCCTGTTTCCTGAGCGAAGCCTTCCTTCTGCTCAGAGATTAATCTCCTCGATACCGACACAAGCTGTCTACATGAGTATCGATAAAGATCTTATATCGGAACAAGAGGCGAAAACGAATTGGGATCAAGGCCATCTGTCAATCAACCGATTAGCCCAATTGCTTGCAACCATTATAGAGAACAAACAAGTGGAAGGCATTGATGTTTGCGGAGAATGGCCAGTCCAGCCTCATCAAGAGCTTGACCAACGAACCCGTGAATGGATTCGAAAGAACGAGCTCTGCAATCTCCGTATTGTACACGCTTATTTGAACCATCTGCACAGCGTTGATCGCAGAAAAATGATTCATAAAGGGTCATCAAAACATGTGATGTAATTTCTCCTTGAAACAATGCGAATCGGACTAATAATACCCATTGCGTCGCGCACAAACTCGAACGTTGTGCGCACAACTTATAGATCGATAATTTCCTAGAAATAGAAAAGCCGCTGCCCCTCCATATAACTGGAAAAACAACGGCTCTTTCATTATTATCCACTTAATAAGTTAAGCCAAAACGTTCAGGCTTTCACGATTAAACGCAGGAATGTCATCCGGTGTACGGCTTGTCACGAGATTGTGGCAAACAACGACTTCTTCATCTTTATAGTTCGCACCGGCATTTTTCAAATCAACCGCGATGGATTTGTAACCTGTGATGTTTCTGTCCTTAATCGATTCAGCCGTAATCAGCAGTTGAGGACCGTGGCAGATTGCGAATACACCTTTGTCGGCATCCATAAATGCTTTGGTAAACGCGACAAAGCGATCATCATCTCTCAAGTTATCCGGTGAATAACCGCCTGCGATCAAAAGCGCATCAAAATCTTCAGGCTTTGCTTCGTCAATGGTAAGGTCAGTAGTAACTTTTGCGCCATGCTTGCCATTAATCACAGCACCTTTTGTTTTCCCAATAACAATGACTTTGTGGCCTGCTTCTTCATATGCCTTAGCAGGGTCAGTGAATTCTACATCCTCGAAATCATCAGCTAGAACTGCAGCAACTTTCTTTGTCATCGAAAATCATCCTCCATTCATTTAGGATTAACCTCTCCATGTTAAGAAATTACTGGTTTACAAGGTTAAATCCGATATGCTGCCAACGATTTTTATTATAAATAACGCTAACAACAGGTTCAAATAATTTGCACTTAAATCACAAATGTGCAAATCAATACTTCCGATACGCATATGGGGATTTTGGTTTTGAGATCTCATGCCATTTGGTCACCTTGAGCACAGGAATCGTTTGTTTAAATGGCTGATAGTACGTCTCGGACAACTTTCCTTCTGCTCGAATCCATGTATCGTCTTTATAATCAACATTTTGCGGGAATTGGACCATCATGCCAAATACGCCGGCATCGGCAAGACAATGAATAATGCCGAAGCGGAATAAAAACAACTGATTCTTTTCAAGTGAATCACCATGATAAACAAAGCCCATCATGGAAATATTCTTATTGGTGAAATTCCCCGGATAATTATAAACAGCCTCAAGGGCACGGAGAAAGTTGTCATCATCAAGATACAGGTTATCCGATTTGCTGTATTTCTCCATATCCGATTTAAGCATTTTTTTATACGTGCTGCTCTCATAATACTGGCTTGTATCCGGCTTCAAAATCTGGTGATTCGCGTATTGATCCTTGTCATTATCTATTTCAGCAAAGTGAAAACCCTTTGCTCTGACGATACTCGAATCCAATGTGGCGATCGGCAAGAACAACCCGGTAATCAACGGAAAAACAACAAGAGCATAGGTGATGAGCTTCTTCCACCATGTATTATTTTCATGCGCGTGATCATGGCCAAACATCTCTTTTTCCACATTTTCCTGGCTTTTGCTGCCTTCCCTGTTCCACTGAACAAGCTGATATACCGCCATCACACCGATAACGAAGATCATGGAAAAAGAAAGATAGCCATAGCGCATATTAATGTATTTACTGATATCACCCGTAAGATGCAAGTGAAGAAACAAGTAGGCGAATCCAAATAAAATCAAAAATCGTATCATTGCTGTGCCTCCTTTAAATCAGCAACGCGCCGGCAAACACACAGAGAAATATGAGCGTAATGAGTCCGGCTACAAACTTCTTTTTAAAAGTCGAAAGCATCATGACCAGATTTTTAATATCAACCATTGCACCGAAAACAAGAAATGCGGTTAGCGGGGCTGGAGGAAATGTGCTTCTGAAGGATGATGCGACAAAGGCATCCGCTTCTGAACAAAGCGACATAATAAATGCGAGTACCATCATAACAAGAATGGCTGTAAACTGCGTGCCTCCAAAAGAAAGCAAGGTGCTTTGTTTAATAAATGTTTGCATCGCCGCGGCAATAAACGCTCCGAACACAAGATATTTTCCAACGGAAAAGAATTCATCGATGGCGTGGTCCATTGTTCCTTTGAATTTATCCAGCAACGTAAAATTTTTGATTGCGTTCATTTCCTGATGATCATGGTTATGATGGTAGTGCTCAATTTTCTTATCAACAAATTCCCTTAGCTGATTTTCCGGAAATAGATAAGAGACGAGCAACCCTACAGCAATTGATACCGCGATGGCTAGTCCTGCGCGATAAAAAACCATCTGCCAGCTGCTGCCAAAAGCGATATAGGTTGCAAAAAGAACAACCGGATTGATGATCGGTCCGGCAAGCATAAAGGCAATTGCTGCGTGGAGCGGTACTTGCTTCTTGACCAATCGCTCTGTAATCGGTACTATACCGCATTCACACGCGGGAAACAGCGAACCCATACATGTGCCGAAAACTACAGAACCTACTCTGTTTTTGGGAATGACTCTGGCAACCAAGCTGTCCGTGACAAACATCTGAATGATCGCTGAAATAAAAACACCAATGACAATAAAGGGAATGGCTTCAATCATAATGCTGATAAATATCGTATTCAGTTGCAAAAATGAATTGCTAAACATCAGATTCACTCCAATCAGTGGCGTGGAATACAAAATTACCCCGCGTTGCCTGGCGGCAGGATCTATCGAAACAGGTATAGAAAAGATCAAAATATAGTCAATGTTTCACTTTTCAATCTCTCAAAACATTACCTAGTCTACCACCGCGATATAGCAAAAACAAAAATGTGAATAAATTTGTTTGCAAAAAAGGCTTGAGCTTAACGTAACGTCAAGGTGTAGCATAAAAAGTGTCAGGAGGGATCCAATGAACTACACAATCAAACAGTTAAGTGATTTAGCCGGAGTCAGTACGCGTACATTACGATTTTACGATAAGCTTGATCTGTTGAAGCCTGAACAAATGAATGCTTCAGGTTATCGGATCTACGGACCAAAACAGGTTGATCTCCTTCAGCAGATTCTATTTTTTCGTGAACTAAGATTCAGCCTGAAAGAAATACGCCAAATGTTGTCTTCACCCGATTTTAACAGAATGGATGCCCTGACTGAGCAGCACCGCAAACTGAAAGATGAGAGACAACGCCTTGATCAATTGATCGCAACCGCTGAGAAAACACTAGCTGCGCAAAAAGGAGAGATGACGATGACCGACCATGAAAAATTTGAAGGATTAAAAAAAGAGATGCTCGATAAAAATGAAAAGCAGTATGGAAAGGAAATTCGTGAAAAATACGGAGAAGAGACCGTCAATAAGTCTAACGAAAAATTGGCGAACTTGAACAAGGAAGACTATGAAGCTTCGGTTAACATTCAAAACGAAATGTTTCAACTATTGCAGGAAGCGATGCGGATTGGCGACCCGGCAAGCGCCCCCGCACAACGCGCGGCTGATCTGCACAAGCAGTGGCTTGGTTTCTTCTGGAGTTCTTACTCAAAGGAAGCTCATGCAGGGCTCGTGCAAATGTATGTGGAAGACCCGCGTTTCACCAAATACTATGATAATAGTGTCGGCAAAGGTGCAGCAAAAATGCTCCGTGATGCTGTACAGATCTTCATACAATGAAATAAAGGGCATAAAAAAAGCGTGAACACTTTTTATTTAAGTGCTCACGCTTTTTCACTCGCTAATTATTCAACTTATCAATCAGAGAAATCTTGAGTAAAGAACGCCCATCCATCCGTGCTTCCATTCTTTTGCCCGTAAACGACTCCGACACCAATGTACTTATATTCCGGTTTTAGAATATTTGCCCGATGCCCCGGTGAGTTCATCCATCCATCCATCGTCGCTTGGGCGCTCCAGATCTGATCCCAGCCAAAGTAATTCACATCCCCTTTGGCATAAGCTACGTTCTGTCCGGCAATCGTATTTCGCGAAAAGTTCATCATGCCATGACTCATCGCACCGTTGCTGAACTGTTGCTGGCTCCATTGACGTGCAAAATTCTGAAGTTCCGGTTTCACTCGAAGAGGTTGAAGTCCGTTTTGCGAACGGACATTATTTACTAGATTAACAATCTGCTGTTCTACTGTGCCATTATATTGGCCTTGAGCAGCAGGTGGCGCTTGGGGTGCTGATGCTTGTGGAGCACTCGCCCGGGCAGGTTTCGCAGGGGCTTTCTTCACTGCTTTATGTATCGCTTTCTTCTTGGCTGCTTTCTTTGGTTTCTTGCTTTTTACTGCCTTTTTCTTAATCGACTTCTTCGCTGTTTTCTTTTTTACACTTTTCTTTATGCTCTTCTTAATCTGCTTCTTTACACTTTTCTTAATCGTTTTTTTCTTTGCGTGCTTTTTTATTGTTTTGGCTTCAACACCCGTAACGAGCTTGTGATTCGGCTGAACGTTTTGATGATTGGGAGTCTCAACTGATTTTATCTGATCGGCGCTTGATATCGATGCTGTGGATAAGCTTAAGACGACAATTAACAAACCTACCATTATGTGCTTAATCATGCGCATAAAAAAAATCTCCTCTCATTTACGTTTGACGATCAAATACGGCGGTCCAGCCATCGTAGCGAAAATTCGCCTTAGATCTGTGACTTTGCGTCACTACTTTTCAGTAGTTTTGCCCTTTAGAAAAAAGATTTCTAAAGTATTAGGTTAATTCAACTATACAGCAGGGTACATGCCTTTACAAGAATAGACTTCTTCCGTCACAGTATATATCGACAGAAAAAGCAAATTGTTAATGTGATCGGTAAATAGTAGATTTGAAAACCACGATTTTTGATGATATCTGTTTAAGCATAATGTTATAATCGAAAAATTCAGAGTGCTATACTTGGGTAAAACAAGCATAATTGAATGGAGTGATTCATATGCGAAGATTATTCAAATAGCGGGTGTGGTTCCACTGTTGCTCCTGGCTGCCTGTGGAGGCGAATCTGCTTCAAGGGATCATCACTCATCGGCTGCAGCGCAAAAACAAAGTGTCAGTCAACCGGCAAAACCAACCCCATCCAATCAAAGGAGTTTTGTAAAGGTGCAAACCTATATGTTTAAGGATGACGGCACTATTCCGAACAACCCAACCTTTCCCGTGCTAATCTATCCAGGTGCTTTTAAAGGACGAACCGGGCATAAACGCCTATCGTCAAGCAGCGACTTTTCCATCTCAGGTGGCTATCCAAACGGACAAGACTACGATACACAAACAAAAGAAACACAGGCGCTGAAAGACAATATCGCCCGTGTCGGTAAACCGGAACAAGATCCCGTTTATGGAAATCAGGGACCTCTTCTTCAAATTTGGAAAAACAAGTAATAGACTGTTTATCAGAGATGCAATCTGTTGAAGATCCGTGATCGGTAACTCTGGAAAACTGATGTATGGGCAATGGAGCGTTTTTCCATGATCTGATTGAACTTCAGTCGCTTTAAACGCAGCTGTTTGCTCAATCGCTCGCGTTCCTTGTCATCCTCGCAGCAGCGCAACAAATCATTGAGTGTGACAATATCTTTCCTGAGCTGCAATTCTTCAGGTAGCATTCCTGCATTCTTTAACATTTTATAACCGGCGCGAAGTTCTTTTGGCACCGCCGACAAATCTTCCAAAACCAGTGGCTTGCCCTTGCCCGGCAGATTATCGAATACACCTGACTTGAGGCATGCCTTTATTTTTTCTTCTGCCATAATCTCGATAATACCCATCATCAACACTTCCGTTAATTTGACATTTTGTGTTCTTTATCTTGATGTTCTGACTCTGAAAAAATCGTGGACAATGGTTTTTGTGCAGGACCGTCAATCACTTTTCCATTTGCTTCAAAACGCGAGCCGTGGCAAGGACAATCCCAGGTACGCTCACCTTGATTCCAGTTTACTTCGCACCCTAGATGCGGGCAAGTGGCATCAACGACAGTGAGTTTTCCATCTTTGTCGCGATATGCACCGACCCGGCGGCCATGAAGTGAGCCAATCATGCCTTGGTCGTTTTGCAAATGCTCATCAAGCGGTTTGGGTCGGATCAGTTTTCCTTTTGCCAGCTGTCCTGCTACCCCTATATTTTCAATGAGGAATCTGGCTAACATTGGCCCGGCTTCAAAGCGTGAGGGACTGAATACTTCAGTATAAGGATTCGAGCGTTCCATCGCAAGATCAGTCAACAGTTTGGCAGCGAGCGTACCGGTCGTCATCCCCCATTTGCGAAATCCTACGGCAACAAACAGATTGGAGGAATTCTTTGTCAGCCTACCAATGTAAGGAACTTGATCAAGTGTCGTGAAGTCCTGAGCCGACCAGTGTGCAGTGATGCTTAGATCTCCAAAATTCTGGCGGGCAAAGCTTTCAAGGCGAGAATAATGTGCTTCCATACGTTCACCCCGACCAGTTTTGTGATTTTCGCCTCCGATGAGCAGATAGTTTTTATGATTCAGTCTCAAACTGCGGATGGAACGTTTCGGATCACCGGCACTAAGATACATGCCGCCTGAAAATTGTTTTTCTGTTTCGCAAGCGATCAGGTAAGAACGCTCCGGAAACATCCTTGCAAAATAAAAACGATTGTCGTAAAAGGGAAAATGGGAACAAATCAGCACTTTACGGCAACGAATACTGAACCCTTGTTTTGTTGTCACAAGCGGATCAGGATCTTCTTTAATATCCACCGCCATTGTCTCTTCATAAATAGGTACATTCATCTTTACGAGATCGGCAATCAGCGTATGCAGATACATCAGCGGATGGAACTGCGCCTGATCCGGCATGACCAGCGCATTTTTTACGTCGAAGGGAAGATCAATTGAATCCGTCAGTGTCCCCATAATGCCCAGCCGGTCATAGGCGATCTTTTCTTTTTCAATCTTCTTCGCTTCCGAATCATTCATCGCATAAACAATGGCCGGCTGAATCTCATAATCACATTCAATTGCATGAACTTTGACCTGATTTCTGATCCATTCAGACGCTTCGTTGTTTGCCTGATAGTAGAGTCCCGCCTTTTCAAAACCTAGGTTGGCGACTAACTGATCATAGATCAAGCTATGCTGAGCCGTGATCTTTGCTGTCGTATATCCGCTTGTACCGCTTGCGATTTGGCCTGCATCGATCAAGGCAACATTAACACCTTCATTTGCTAGCATATAGGCTGCGGTAATACCGGTGATTCCTGCACCGACAATCAGCACATCGGTATTCATATGATTCTTAAGTGGTTTAAACGTTGGCAGATGAACCGTATCCCGCCATATTGAAGACGTTTCCTCGGAGAAAATATGTGGCTGTTTCTGCTCCATACGGACCATCCCTCCCTTTGCTCTATGACCCATTCATAATCAAAGTCAGTGTGCCCTGAATAAGAAAAACTATGTACATCTTTGCAAGCTTGGAACATGAAAAGGTATACTGTGGGTAAAGTACTGAACATACGTCACTATTCATTGAAAAGGATGGCTCATCATGGACTTCATTTAATCTGGTCGTTATAAAAAAAGATCCAATCGGTTTCGCCCGATGGATCATTTTTTATCTATTTTTTCCTTCTCAATCGCTTATTTCAAAGTAAAGTCCCCGGAATTTGTTCTTGCTTTAATCTTGTACTTGCCTTCCCCTTTTTTACCGATAATCACAGATTCAGATTTTTCCTTATAGAGAAAGCCCTTCAGATCAACGGTTCCTTCCCCAGAACCGCCGCGATAATCAACGGATAGTGAATCAGGCTCTTGAACAAAATCGATATCAATGTCCCCGCTCGTTGCCTCAGCGTCAATATCGCCGGACAATTGATTGCTTTTTATCTCAATTTCCCCTGAATTGGCTTGTGCGATCAGTGATCCGCTGAACCTCTGAACATCAATGTCCCCTGACGTCGTTTCAAGTCGTGAGGACTTAGCTGTCAAATCGGATAAGGTAAGCTCTCCACCGTTTGCAGAGACATTGGCTTCGTTCCGGGCTTGATTATGCTGCATGTCAATATCACCACTGGTCGTCTGTACGATAAAATTCCCTGTGGACTTATTATTTTTAGCAGAAATCTCTCCGGAGCCGGAAGTAAGCGACAAGTGTCCCGCCCGCAGGTTTTCAACAGAAAGATCTCCTGAGCCCGCATCAACAGTAATTCGGTCATATTCCTTGTCCGGCACTTTAACCACCAGTTTCGTCCATCCAAAGGTGACCATAAAATAGCGTTCTTCTTTACTTGCAGAGAGATGAAGCACATTGCCTTCTCGTTTCATTGTGAATTCAATATTTTGTAACATCTGCTTATTGCCCCAACCGTTTACTTCTGCAGACAACTTGTCACTCTTCGTCTTTACAATCTGCACATCAATCGATGAAGTATCAACGCTAATTTCTTTAACACCATGGACACTCGCTGTCTTTGTCTGGGCATGTGCTTTAATCGGATGAAATTGATCTGACGTATTAAAAACGATGATTCCTCCTATAGCGCCAACCAAAATCATAATTAATGCGGCATAAATAATTTTTTTCATGATCGATTCCTCCCCACGATGACATTGATATTAAAGCGGAGATAGCTGACTAATGCGTACCAAAGAAATTTACTTACATAAATCATAGCAATTCCTAACAGCACACCAATTCCGCATAATACTAAGGAAGAAAAGAAGGCGAATAAAAAGGGTTCAAAGCCGGAATCGATCCCTATTGGAATGGACAGCAATGGGCTGAAAACAAAGCCAACGGATACGCCACAAAAAGCGATATAAGCCGATAAAATACCAAGCAGTGGGCCCAGAATCACAATGAGATTAAAAAAGAGCAGGCCAATTGCGGCTAGTATCGACCGAGTTATACCGGTCACAGGATGCGGCGATTTTGGATTTGTTGCATAATAATCTGCCAATACCTCTTCGGAAATGGTCTCTGGATCGCCAAGTTCTTGAATAATCTCTTCTTCTGTTTTCCCCTCATTAAATCCAATCGTGAAATGTTCTTCAAAGTCAGAAAGAATCTCTTTCCGATCTTTTGCTGGAATTTCTTTCAGCAAGCGTTCAAGTCTGTGGAAAAACTCATTCTTCACCATGCCCCACTCCTTCCTTAATGAATTGATCGACAGCTTTGGAAAATTGCTGCCATTCCGCAATTAACGCTTTCATATACAATTCACCTTTCTCAGTTATTGAATAGTACTTTCTTGGAGGACCTTCTGTCGACTCTCCTAGATAAGTCGATAAGTAGCCTTCTTTCGTTAGACGCCGAAGCAGCGGATAAAGTGTTCCTTCAGCAACTTGAATTTTTTCTGAAATGTTCTGGGCAAGTTCGTAGCCATATTGGTCTTTACCATCAATAAGCACAAGCACACAAAGTTCCAGAACACCCTTCTTAAACTGAACATTCAAGTGATTCATCCTTTCTCTTATAAGATACAAACATTAATCACTATTGATTATTATTCAATAGATAATCAGAATTCTTCTTTAACTTTTCTTTAATGCCTTATATATAGAATAATATACACTACTGATTAATGCAATATAGTTGGCAAAAAAATAAAAAGCAAACCAAAGTAGTTGCATACTGGCTTGCTTTCATGATTAACGGAGTACAAAGTCTCCTGAACTTGTCCGTACTTTGACTCTGTATTTACCGTCTTCTTTTTTCCCAACAATTCTGTGCTCGCTTTTTTCTTCATATAAGAGCCCTTTGACTTGAACATCTCCGTCACCTGATGAGCCATGATAATCGAGTGTAAAAGAATCCGGCTCCTCTTGAAAGGACACACGCACATCTCCGCTACTTGACTCAATAGTCAAATCGCCGGCAAGCTTATCATTTCTCAGCTCAATGTCACCGGAACTGGCCTGGGCATTGAGCGAACCGCGATAGTCGGACACGTTGATGTCACCGGAGTGGGTCCGTATCATTAATTCTTCGGACGTCAGCTGGTTCAGAGTGATATCTCCGCTTGCTGCGTGTGCAGTCATTTTTCCCTTCACAAGCGCACCTTGAATTTTTACATCGCCGCTCGTTGTTTCTGAATTCAGTTCTTGTTTCGCAACACATGCCTCCAGTTCAATATCACCGGAATGGCAGGAGAGACTTATTTTATTCGCCAAAAGCTCCCGAGCGCTGAGGTCGCTCGATTGGCCGCTGACGATGATCTGATCGTAAAGGCGTGTCGGTAATTCAAAGACGACTTTCACTCCTGAGAAGCTGAGCGATTTGATCCTGCTAAGCCAGCCTTGCCTATTACGGAGAATACGAACCTCCAGTGACTCTCCTTTTTTGTTCATCTCCAACTCGACAGGTGGATTTTGTTCATCCATCTCCCCTGCCCATACCTGTGCCTTCAGAATCACTTCTTCTGTCTGGATCAGTTCGACATCTGCCGATGAGGTATTCACGACGATACGGTTAATGCCGTCCATATCAAACGTTTTTTCCATAATAATCTGCATACGATTCCCGCCTTCCGATACAATCAATGCTTATGGTTTCATTCTAGCTTCTTTTTTCTTCGGCGAGATCAGTCTGCAGGCTGAATCCATGACTGGCTAGAGTCCTGAAACAGGTAACCCTTTTAATCTTTGTCATTTGGAAACAGGATACCGTTCTGCTTTCGTGCAGTTTCCATCGTTTTCAATACTACCCGGCTCAAGTTTCTAAGCTTCAGATATTCTGTCTTATCATTCTGCTCCAGAATATCGGCAAAATTACCGATCTCATAGATTTTATCATCTGCTTCAAAGTGTTCTGCCACGGGTTCTAAGACTTTGTCATGAGCATCGATCCATTCCAGACGGGCAATATTCGATGAATTGTTAATCCTGAAGCTTCCTTTTTCGCCATGAATTTCCGAAGGTGCATCCGAGTAAGTAATCTTTGAACAAAGTACCGTGCAAATAAAATCGTGATAAGCCAGCACAACCGTTCCGCTGCCATCAACACCGCTTGACAGTTTGATCGGATAGTAAGCTACCTTTTCCGGTTCACCAAACAGAGCAATTGCGACATAGAGTGGATAGACGCCCAGATCTTCAAGCGCTCCACCGGCAAATTCTGGCGAGAAAATGTTGGTCACTTTTCCATCTAAGAACTGATCGTATCGCGAGGAATATTGGATTAATTGTAGCACTGCGGAACGAAGTTTTCCCGCCCGCGGCAGTTCTTGCTGCAGTGTCTTGAATACAGGTGTCTGGATGTTTCGTATCGCTTCAAAAAGGTAAACCTTGTTCTCATCCGCAATTTTAACGGCTTCATCGAATTCATTTACATTAGAAAAAATAGGTTTCTCACAAATCACGTGCTTACCCGCCTTGAGCAAAACAACGACTTGCTGGAAATGAAGCCCATTTGGTGACGCAACATAAACAATATCAACAGAATTACTATTTGCGAGATCATTTAATGAAGAAAAATTTAAGTTACCGCCAAATTCATCAGAAAATTGTTTGGCTTTTTCTTCAGAGCGTGAGTATGCTCCGACAAAGTCAAATCTCCCTGTCTGTTTAACCGCTTTCACAAATTGATGCGTGATGCGGCTTGTCCCAATTGTTGCCAGTCTCATATTTATTCCCCCATTAGCTTTCATTGAATACTTATATTATACTAATAGAGTCGCTGTCTTGATAGCCCTTTCATTCCAATCACACAAATATATAAATTTCCCCACAAACTTCATATGTAGGTTCATTTTAAAGTATAAGTAATGATGCAGATTATACGAAAACACTAGTCGGAGGACGAATTTATGATAAACGGACTTGCAAAAGTCAAACAACAGCCAATAATTTTAGGACTAATCTTGCTGTATGTGCTCCCTCCTGTTGGAATGGCCTGGTTCGTCGGCTGCGCGCTGCTTGAATGGCGCGTTCAATTTATGGAAAAAAAATCACTGCCAACAGATTTGATCAGTTTATTGCTTGCGCTAATGGCTGCATCTTCCATCGGTGCAGTACTGGTCAGCTGGCAAGTAACTGATCTTCTCTCTACGCTCATTCTAGTAGGGTATCTTGGTATCTATCTATTTTGGTTACGCCATCCTGAACAGCTTCATATTAGACAATTTGCTTGGATTACGATTTGGGGCGGCGTCTATATCTATTTCTCTGAAAAACTGCTTAGCATGATTCCTAAAGAGTCAATTGTCGGTCAAGCAGCTTCTTTTCTGACCGGGCACGTCTTATTTGGTTATAACGGAAAACCACGCTTGTACGGCTCAACATTTAACCCAAACTATGGGTGTTATCTTTTGATTCTCGCGCTCGCTTTCCTTTCTGTGGAATTACTGCGAGCGATTCATATGAAAAATACTCGGCTTATCGCCCTGTCGCTGTTGATCATTCCGGTGCTTGATCTTGGCATTTACGAGACCGGGTCAAGAGCCGGTTTTGTGATTATGCTCCTGCTGCACCTGTTATTTCTTTATAAGCTTAGCTTACGCGTTTTCATTCCGATCGCCGCGATCGTATTGGTAAGTGCTCCCTTCCTTTACCATTGGATGCCCCGCTCAAACGGAACGGAATCCTCGATGGCAAAAAGGCTTGAAATCTGGGGGAATAGTTGGCACATTTTTACGGAAAATCCTTTTTTCGGTGCAACTACATTAGGTTTTCGAAGAGATTATGCAGCACTTAATGGCGAATTGATCCCGCACGCGCATGATTTATTTCTTGCCATCTTCTCGTCATCAGGTGTATTTTGCGGATTGTTCTTTCTCTTTGTTCTTGGCATTAGTGGTTATTCTTTAATCAAAGCACAAAGATTAAGTACGAAAACAAATTACCAGACCTCACTCTTTCTGTTCGCATTACCAACGATTATCGCATACGGCATCATGGATTTTACCTTATCCTCGCCGCAAGTAATGATCATGGTTCTGATCCTGCTTTCCTATTGGACCAGGTATGCCGCACGCATGAATCAATTTATGCGCCTGCAGAAAACATTAAGACGATTTCTAAATGGAAAAGTCCAAATGACAAAAAAAAGCAGCAAGCCGGCAATGCTTCAGACTTCTAAAGGACTCTCTGGAAAGTGAGTCCTTTTTTTTACTATAAAAAAAGTATAAAATTATAAGGATATTAGTAGGATCTTAGCTAAGGATTCGCCTATGACACAGGACTGGCGAAGCCACGTTTTCTAACACAAATAAGAAAGTATAAAGATTTAGAGGAATTTAGTGTAAGTGCAACTAAGGCTTCGCCTATGCCACAGGCTTGACGAAGCCAAGTTTTCTAATGTTAGAATAGCGATATTTACAACGGACATGCCCATATTGGGCATTTGAGATGAGAGGATGAACGTTACTTATGGTAGAAAAATTAGCATTCATTGGTTCCGGCGAACTTGCGGAATCTTTACTAAAAGGCTTTCTTGATAAAAAGTTTATTTCAGCTGATCATGTATGGATGAACAATCGTTCAAATACTGAACGACTAACACATTTAGAAAATGAATTTCACGTGCATACCACACATGATAAGAAAATCGCTTTGCAGGATGCCGACATTGTCATCTTCGCCTTCAGACCCGCTGACACTCAAGCTGCTATTGATGAAATGAAAGCATTTTTGCGTCCTAATCAATTAATCATCTCATTGATGGTCGGCGTACCAACTGCATTCATTCAATCAGCCTCAGGCATCGATCTGTCGGTAGTTCGAGCGATGCCGAACACTTCTGCATCGATTGGCTTGTCAGCGACAGGTATTGCAGCCGGTGCTGCCGTTTCAGATGCGCAGCTTGAACTGGCGAAGCAATTATTCGAAACAGTCGGCACTGTAACTATCGTCAAGGAAAGCGAAATTGACGTAATTGCCGGACTGTCCGGAAGCGGTCCAGCCTACTTATACTATCTCGCTCAGGCTATGCAGGAAGCAGGCGTGCGTGAAGGCATTCCGGAAGAGTCTGCCGCACAGCTTGTCCTTCAAACCTTGCTTGGCGCATCTCATCTTCTCAATCAATCCGGCAAGTCTGCTTCGGACTTATTGAAAGCCGTGGCAACTCCTGGAGGAACGACACAGGCCGGCATAGATACACTTAACAAACAGTCGGTCAATGACGCTGTCATCGATTGTGTACATCAAGCAATTGTCCGAGCTAAAGAAATGAGTGCTCCATTTTCAAAATAAACACTGTCAGATTTATCAACAATTATCTGTTTCTCAATGTTAAGCAACTGTATTGATAAAATAATATGTCAGATTATATGACACAAACTCTTGAACGTCAGCTAAAGGGTGCTATGATGTACCAGTAAGCTTTAACACACCTTCTGTTGCAGTTAACCTTAAGTTAAGATGTTTGATCTTGATTTAGGAAACCATCATTTACTCGTTTTGCGATGAGATGCTGACCGGCATTCTCGTCGCATATTTTTTTTGCGATAAATAACTGATTTTATACACTTCTTTATTGACAGTCTTTGTTCCGCTATAATGATTAAGGAGCAAGACCGAGCTCAAGGTACCATAGTCAAATCGCCGCGGCCGTTACACAAAATGAAGAGGGGCAACAACATGAAGTTCAAGATTTTCACGAAAATTGTCATCAGCTGTATTTGCCTGAGTCTGGCTGCCTCCTCCCTGCCCGGCCCATTCACAAGAAGCGCAGAAGCAAAAACCGGCAAGAGCTCGTTTTTCACATCATTTGAGAAAAACGATCCCGCACTTGCTTGGAAAAATAAAATAGAAACGTCTAAAAACGGCAAGAAGATGGCTAAAGGCATTAAGCCGTTAACCGGAAAAGGGAATACAATGACCACTTTGATCACCAAGGGACCTGGGCAGTTATACAACGCGCCTGCGAAGTCCGGTTGGACAGGCAGTCACGTACTCACTTATTCGGGAACAGTATCCGGAAATTCCGGCAGCTATGCCTATAATAAATTATATGACGTTTACATCCCGGTTTCGTCAGACACCGAATTATCTTATTTTGTCGCACCTGAATTTACAAAGAAAGACAAACGTGCGCATGCAGCAAGCTCTGTCTCTATTGATCTCGCTTTCTCTGACGGTAGTTACCTTCATCAGCTCAAAAGCGCCACAGACCAAGATGGGTTTCGCGCAACACCTGCTGAGCAAGGTAAGTCAGGAACACTGATTATGAATCAATGGAATCAAAAATTAATAGATTTGGGCAAAGTGGCTAAAGGAAAGATTATCACTCGTATTTTGATCGCTTATCAAGCACCGGTCTCAAATACTACCTTTCGAGGAGCGATCGATGACATCAGAATTGGTCCGTCCCTTTCCAAGACAGGCAATCAAACAACACCTGTAGATAAAGTAAATATTCTTCGAGGCACTGCATCAAGCGGTGCATTTCCGCGCGGCAACACGGTTCCTGCAATCGGTGTCCCGAACGGGTTTACCTACTGGGCACCGGCGATAGACAGCAGCGCGAAAGAATTGATTTATCCATACAATAAGAATAATGATCCTGACAATCTTCCGGAAATTCAATCCTTTTCGCTTAGCCAGTCCGCAAATGACCAAAACGGCATTCAGCAGTCTTTTCAGGTGATGCCATCTGGCTTTTCCGGCACTCCGAGCGCAAATCGACTTGGCCGCAGCAAAGCCTTCAAGCGCTCTGATGAAGTCGCAACTCCATATAACTATCAGGTTACGTTTACAGATGGTATGAAAACCGAGCTGGCAGCAACCAGTCATGCCGCAATTATGCGCTACTCATTCGTTGGAGCGAGCGGAAATTTGGTTTTCGATAATCTGGATCGTTTCGGAAGTTTGACGCTTCATCCGGAAACACAATCGCTTGAAGGCTATTCCGATATTAAGGACCAATCAACCGGCAATTCAAATCGGATGTATTTCTTTGCAGAAGTTAATCGGCCGGTCTCTGATTCAGGACATTTATCGGGACAGGGCCGCGATCAGGCAACCGCCTTCTTTAAGTTTGATACATCAAGCAAAAAAACAGTCACCCTGCGTATCGCCAGCTCTTTAATTAGTGTGCAGCAGGCAAAAAAGAATTTATACCAGGAGATTGGAACACATACGTCACTTGCAGATGTTGAAAAGAAGGCAAAAAAAGAATGGAACCAACGGTTAAGCAAAGTCACTCTCCAGAGTGGAGCAGCTCAGCAATCAACGTTCTATTCTAATCTGTATCGACTCTACCTATCGCCAAATGAAGGATTTGAAAATACAGGCACAAAACAAAAACCAAAATATCGGTATGCGGACTTGAGTGTACCTGCAGTATCTGCGAATACTGCTGAACATACCGGAGCACCAATAAAAAAGGGCCGAGTTTATGTTAACAGTGCCTTCTCTTACAGCTCGCAGACCGTGTGGCCAGCTTATGCATTTTTAGAACCGAAACTCACTGGAAGCTTGATCAACGGTTTTCTTACTGCGTACAAAAATGGCGGCAAATTTGATCCGGACGCGGGTCCCGCTTTCGCAGATGCCGTTATTAAAGGGGTTCCAGGCGTCAATACCCGCTTGCTGTATCAGGCAATGCTTGAGTCCAGATCAGTACCAGGAGATGGACAATACTATTCATTTGCAGGATTTGTTCCGTCCAATCAGAAGGATAGTGTAAACCAGACATTAACCCAGAGTATTAATGACTATGCCTTAGGCAGTCTTGGCGCTTATTTAGCTCAAAAGTATCCGAATATGCAGTCTTATGCAGATGACAGCGCCTATTACCTGAGGCAGTCTCAAAACTATCTTCATGTCTTTAATAAATCACTTGATTTCTTTAGTTCGCGAAATGAGGACGGAACATGGAAAACCAGTGACAGTCAAAGTAGTACACTTAACAATAATACGATGGAGAATTGGACATATGCCTTCAATGTTCCTCAGGATGGACAGGGCCTGGCGAATCTTTATGGAGGAAAAGCTGGGCTGACCAGAAAGCTTGATCAATTTTTCAGTACAGAACCTTCGGAGAAGGCCGTGAATAGTCAAGCAAAGGCGCAACTTGCGTCAATTGGTAATCTAGGGATGTTTACTCTAGACAGCCCTTCAGCGCCGTCTCTTGCCTACATGTACCTGTTTGCTTCTGCACCCTGGAAAACACAAAGCACTGTCCGCTCCATCATGAATCGCTTTTACACCGGAGGGGCGATCGGACAAGGTTATCTTGGCTCTGATACAGGATCTATGCTTTCAGGATATTATCTGTTTGGTGCTACTGGTCTTTACCCGCTTCAAAAGGGGTCCGATAATTACGCAATCAGTGCACCCTATTTCAAAAAGATGACCGTACATTTGGAAAACGGACGTACACTCATCATCAGCGCATCAAAGGCAAGTAATAAAAATAAATATGTCCAACGTGTAACCTTTAACGGACAAAATGTAAAAGCAACAACACTTTCAGCAAACCAGCTATCGGGAGGAGGGACTCTGGTCTTTGACATGGGATCTGAACCATCGAGTTGGGGAACCTCTGCAGATGATCTGCCTCATTCGCTCACTGCCCAGTCGACGGATGGCTCTGGCTTCTTCCCTAAGCCTTTAACGGATTTCACTCAACATGCGGCGAACATAGCTATCAGCAAGGCGGATGCACCAAAGAGCTTGACCGACAACAATTCAGAAACAGCGACCAGATTTGATGATGCTCGTCCGGCTATAACTTTCCAATTCGATTCAGAAAGCCGAAGAACGATCATGTACACCTTGACTTCTTCCGGAGGCAGAGATTCAAGTGATCCACAAAATTGGGCGCTCTGGGGATCTAATGACGGAAAGAACTGGGATATGGTCGACCGAAGAACAAATCAAAAATTTAAGTGGCGGTCGATGACTCGCGCATTTTCCATCAAAAATCCAAAGCCTTATTCCTACTACAAGCTGGCCGTCACGCAAAAGAGCAATCATTACCCGCTTGCGATCAGTGAACTGCAATTACTTGGCTACTCAGGAATACGTAACGGTTTTGATGAGATGCGGCGTGAAATCATTCATCAGTTTGAATTGAAGAATCTAACCGAGTCTGAAACAGCATCGTTGTCCAACACCTTGAATCAGGCTCAGATCGCATATTTGAACGGCAATCTTTCATCTTCCGTTTATTACATGCAATCCTATGTTCAGCTGATCAACTCATTCTTATATCAAGCGACTGCTCCCGAGAAAGTAAGAAACAGTCTCTCAGCAGATGCTCATGCCATTGTGAATCTGCTCACCGATTAAATGGATACGAATTTTTACAGTCTCTTCGAAAATGAGGACAAAAAGGACCAAGAAGGTCAAGGAAACGCAGCTTTGAGCACCGGAGCGTATGTTAAGAATACGTGAGGAGCAGAAAAGCAAGTTGACACAGAGATTCGCCGGTAATTTTTCCCGGACTTTTCGAACACCCTCTAAAAAAACATTGAAGGCGCAGGTGATTCTATTGCCAGATTCAATTAAAATTCGTGATGCTCATGAAGAAGACTTAGAAGCAATAGTAGCTATCTATAATTCAACCATCCAAAGCAGGATGGTAACAGCGGATATAGAGGCGGTAACCATTGATGAGCGCAGACCGTGGTTTGACGCACACCAATCGGATCCAAAACGGCCACTTTGGATTGCTGAGTATGAGGGGAAAATTTGCGGTTGGCTTAGCCTCAGTAGCTTCTACGGACGCCCAGCGTATCAAGCAACCACAGAGATCAGCATTTATCTTGATGAACGTTTTCGAGGAAAAGGAATCGGCACTTTTTTTGTCAACTATGCGATTGAACACTGCAATGAACTGGGCATAAAAACAATCCTGGCTTTTATTTTCGGGCATAACGCACCGAGTCTTCATCTATTTGAACGATTTGGATTTGAAAGATGGGGGACTTACCCAGGAATAGCGGAGTTGGACGGCATCGAGCGAGATCTGGTCATCATGGGACGCAGAGTGGCTGAATAAACGTTTTGATCTGTTCTCATTACAGATTAAAGTAAGGGAAAAATTAACCACAGGTTTCTAGTGATAGAGTTCATTCGGATTTTCTATTTTTATATTTTTCTATTCGATCACATCAAATTTTTAAAGCGGCCATTGCTTCATCAGCAATAGCCGCTTTTAATTATGATTCTGGTTCCTCGCCAATGATTCTGACTTCAGTCTCCAGATCTACATTAAATTTCTTTTTTACCGTTTTCTGAACATGCCTGATTAATTGGATATAGTCTGAGGCGGTTCCGTTATCTACATTCACCATGAATCCTGCATGTTTTGTTGACACTTCGACACCGCCTATTCGGGTTCCCTGCAGTCCACTATCCTGTATCAATTTACCTGCGAAATGACCCGGTGGCCGTTTGAAAACACTGCCGCATGACGGAAATTCCAGAGGCTGCTTGAGTTCACGGAGCTCCGTCAGCCGATCCATTTCTGCTTTTATTTTCTGAGGGTCACCCTCGCTTAACGTAAAAGTTCCTTCCAACGCAAGGTAGCCATTTTGCGAAATTGCACTATGGCGATACCCCATCTGAAGTGCATTCTTATCTAAATTTAAAACATTACCGAGTTTGTCAACGACAACCGCGCTGTACAATACATCTGCTGTTTCTCCGCCGTAGGCCCCTGCATTCATAAATAGTGCCCCACCAACAGATCCCGGAATGCCGCAGGCAAACTCAAGCCCGGTCAGGTGTTGGGCCAACGCGAAACGTGAAACATCAATAATTGATGCGCCACTTTGCGCGATAATCGTCTTTCCCTCACACCTGATTTCATTAAGAAGTTCACAGTTAACGACGATGCCTCTAATACCACCATCACGTACGATAAGATTTGATCCCTTACCTAAAATTGTTAATGGCAGATGATGTGTACCTGCATACGCGACAATCTGCCCCACTTCCTCATAGGTTTTCGGCAGAACAAATAAATCTGCCTTTCCTCCTGTTCGGGTGAACGTATATGTACTCAGTTTCTCATCTATTTTCACTTGTTCTTCGCTTGCTACCATCTTCAGCAAATCAAGATACACTTCATTTTTTTCCATGTTTCCTACTCATTCCTTCTGGGCCATTCTCACTCAATGATCTGTCAGCTTCCCGCTTTATTATTTATGCCATTGCTGAGCAGGTATGTCAACCGTATCCTTTGAAATAACAAAAAAAGAACAGGCAGAAAAAAGGACTTCAACAAAAAAAGAAACCTCAACGCTGCTCATTTTCTGTGAACAGCATTGAAGTCGCTTATCTTGCTGCGGAAGTTCTGTTTGATTGTTAATTTACGTGTTAACTTATAAATTTTTCTGCCTTATTTCGTGTTTGTTCACGTACATAAATTCATCTGCTTTAGCGATCAGTTCATCAATGGTTTGTCCGTCATCCGGAAAGAAGCTGATCCCCATGCTTAGAGACAACCAAATATCATAGCCATCCTGAACAATATGTCTTTTCTTATTTGCTTCAATCCGGTCTGCAATTGCCTGGTAATCTCTAAACGTCCGAATATCCGGAAGTAAAACCAGAAATTCATCACCGCCGTAACGGCAGACAATATCATTTTTTCTTGTAGATTCAGTCAGCAGGCTTGCTACCCGAGTCATGACTTTATCACCGGTATTGTGTCCATAAGTATCATTAATCAGCTTAAACTCATTAACATCGACAAACATAAGCCCGAGCATAGTCCCTCGCGCTTTGGCTATATTTAAATACTTATCGGCAAATTTGTCAAAAAGTGCTCGATTTGCAACACCGGTCAGCTTATCATAATAAGCCAGTTTTTCGATAACTTTCTCTTTCTGCTTCAGCTGACTGTTCAGATGAGAAAGTTGGCTGACATAGTCTCTCAACTGACTAATTCTTTGGAACTGATTGGTCACATCAATAAATTCCAACAAAAGTGAAACTTTGTCTTCGACAGTCACTCGATTTATCTTTAAGTTTACACGGTGATCTTGACTGACTAAATTGCGATGCATAGCGGCAGAGAAGAATACAGGATTCCCGCCATTGATAAGCCGCTGAACCGCATTGTGGAAAAACGGACGTTCTAGCGTCGGTAAAACCTTGTCCACGTTCTGTCCAAGAACAGCTTCACTCTTTTTACCCGACAGTTTTTCCATAAAAGGATTCCAGTAGGTAATTTCGAGATCTACTGAAATAATGACAAGTCCCTCATTTATGCAGTTTAGTACACCTGGCAGAATAGAATCCATATACACTCAGCTTCCGTTATACAGTCTGTCAATCGTATTCAGAATGTCATCCAGAGACTTCAAGGTCATATTGATGACAATAGCCCCGGCAATTTCCGTTTCTTCAATGTCAAAGGCCAAGAACATCATCAGCACAAGCCGATACTCCTCTGAGTCGACAAAATGGTCTGCGCTAGCATTATTCAGAACATCAACCTCAGGCAGTGTATACTCTACAGGAATGTTCACAGTGTTGCTAAGCTCTCCGATAATAGAATTGATCACAATGTTACCAATTTCTTTAATGGTATCAAAATCAATATCATTGAACTCCAGAGTATTCTCAGTTTCAACATGCGTTTCATGAAGACATAGATCTATAAAGTGATGCATTTTGTCCGCGGGAAAAAGCAGGCTGACCTTTCCTTCCAATTGACTATCAAAAGAAATTGAAGATACCATTACCGCTCCCTCGGCAACCTGCAACAGGTACTTATTCAACTCAACCTTGGCTTTAGCTGCATCAAGGATTTTCACTTCTGGAATGGTTAATCCGATTTGTTTATCGATAATATCGGACAGTGTGCTGGCTGCTTGTCCTACACCGATATTAAATAATTCGGTTAGGATATCTTCTCTGCTGATTTTATTGGCCACGAGCACCATTCCCTATGATGTCACATATCTTTTTCGCCTTCTTGTCATCAAGCGGCTTGTTGATAAAAGATAAAACACCCATTTTTTCGACAACCTCACGTACCCGATTCTGGACATCAGCAGATAAAACAATAACATTCGCTTCTCGATCAACTTGCTTTGCTTTTTCAATGAGATCTTGTCCGCGCAATTTTGGCATTAACAAATCGACAATCATATAATCAGGTCGATTCTCTGTAAATTTATTCAATCCTTCTTCACCGTCACTGGCGAATTCAAACTCTG
The DNA here is from genome assembly GCF_000497245.1 of Sporolactobacillus laevolacticus DSM 442. GTDB lineage: Bacteria > Bacillota > Bacilli > Bacillales > Sporolactobacillaceae > Sporolactobacillus > Sporolactobacillus laevolacticus. The sequence continues at coordinate 47,169 of NZ_AWTC01000011.1, read as the reverse complement.
CATCTTCTAAATATTGGTTTAAAAAGGAATATGTAATTTTCTGTGAAAACTTTGAATCATCAACGATGAGTACTTTGGTCACCAAATACCACCCTTTCTCATCAAATACTGGACACCGACCATCGTATCGGTATTCATCCATAGATGCAACCAGACGCTAGTTAACAAAAGAATATAGATACAAATTAACTAGGTCTTTGTACCCTGTAAAAGGACAAAAAGAAACCATGCTACTAATAACAATTATAAACTGAAGTAGAGAAAAGACAAGAGAAAATATTTGCATAGATCAGCATGATTTTCATTATATCTCTGTCTAATTATCGAGAAAAAGTAAAAAAAACGCCTCATGCCATTCTCAAATATTAACCGCTAATCTCTTGCTGAACTTTTTTACTCAGTGAATGAAGCACAAGCTCATAACCTTGATCTAACATTGCCATCAAGACCTTTTCAGATACAGCTGATTCAAGATACAGGGAATTCCAATGCAGCTTGTTCATATAGTACCCTGGAACAATTGCTTCATATTCTTCTCTCAAGCGAGCACCAAATTCAGGCAATAATTTTACCGTAATAATCGGCTTACTTTCTTTATCTCCGCCACGCATGGCGAACATTTTTCCTCGAATCATGTATCGATACGCCTGCCATTCTTCTTTATAATCCATTTCCGCCCCCTTCTTCGCTAAACAATAATCATCAATCCAATCGCACTCCATTGAAATTCCCTCCATTAACACTTATTTTTAACAATCTATAAAAAAATTCTTATGGCTTAAAATTAGCCAGCAACCATCTTGCAACACCGTCTTGATCATTTGAAGCAATGACTCCGGTCGCCTGCTTCTTCAATTCAAGAACAGCATTATCAACCGCATAAGCTTCATCTGAAATCTCAAACATTGGCAGGTCATTCAGACCGTCTCCAAAAGCAATCACTTTATCAAACCCAAGCAACTGTTTCAAGCGCACGATTGCTTCCGCTTTAGAAGCTTGTTGAGGCATTACTTCGAACCAGTACTCTTCTCGATTCAATTCTCTCTGAAGGATACATCGATAATTCTGGTCTATGCTGAACTGTTCATTTATCGATTCTAACTGGCTTCGTTCACCGATTGCTGTCAAATAAAAAATTTCACCTTCAAAAAGATCCATAACATGATTTACTGAGCGGAATCTCTTGTCACCGCTTCTTGAATTCATGTAATGCAGCATACCCGCATTCTCGGACCCTTTCAACCAAGTGACGCACTCTTTTCCATCAACAAAAGCGTAAACAAGCGGATATATCTGATTTTCTGTAAAAATTGAGGCAGCTTTTGCTGCTTCTTGTCCTGAAAACATAGTTGAGTTAAGAATCTTACATGTTCCTGGATCAATAATAAAAACACCATTGTAAATGATCACAGGCGTTGTTGTAGCAATACCGTTAGAAACGATGGAAGCTGAAGTCAGCGATCGGGCAGTTGCGTAGGAAAAGCTCATGCCACGTTTAACCAATTGATTTATGGCAACCTTGCTAAAGTCGGACACATGGGCATCTCGACTGAGCAGTGTACCGTCTAAATCAGATACATATAGAGTTTTCATGGTTCCCCCCTTATTCTAGTTAATTCCCTAAAAATAAAAGATCACACCAAAACCTATTGTGACCTTACATTTTTTATTTTCACTTGTTCTATTCATTTTTTCAACTCGTTCTACCCTATTGTTTCAGGAGTCTTGCGACATCTTTTGGCCGCCATTTTTTATGCTTGTGTTCTTGAACAAAAATAAGCTTGGGATGCGCCTCTACCTCATCATAAGTTCCATCGGAATGAACACCGACAACAAGAGTCGCATGATATCTGCTGTAGAAAACAATGTCCCCAACCTTTGGCGTTCCCGCTTTTCTGATCAGCATCTTGTTTGCCTTTGCATAATCATAGACATTACGGACTCGGCGATAGAAATAAGGGGTGGCAGGTGTATTGGTGCCCTTCTGAGTCTGATAATGATCCGGATGTCTCTCATAATCGTCTTTCATCAGCTGATCCAAATAAATCCCTGCATCAGCGTAAGCTATCCTCGGCACATCAATACAAACGATAAAACCCATTCGTCCGCCAATATTTCCATGCCCTCCTTTCAGAGGATCATAGAGCACGCCTGTTAAACGTTTGGCTCCGGACACAATGTCCTGCATATTTGATCTGCCATTATTATTTGCATCATGATCTTTTAAATTGGCAATTCCATCTCCATCTGCATCTGCGTCAAACTGATTGATCATACGATCATGATCTGCATCACCGGTAAATAATTGATTGTCGTGAAAGCCATGGAACAGATAAAGATAGATCATGCTAAGGGAAAAGACCAGAATGACTCCAAAACCAACAATGAGATACTTATATCTTTTTTTCAAAAAATTCTCCTCTCGCATCTATAAAAAAACGGCGGCTTTTGCGCCGCCGCAATACACTGATGCAATTATTAATGTAATTTTATTTTGCACTCCGTAAAAGGCCTAAATGCCCGTCGTTCTTCAAGGATAACGACGCCTTGTTTGCTAACCGCTTCAGCGATCAAATTCAATTCTTGTACCATAGCATTTGATAAGAATCCATTTTCAATGTTCTGTTTTATTGAATGATATAATCCAGTCAAATATGTTGCCGAATAATGTTCATATGCAGACATTGAGATCCCCCCGCTCATATTCAATAACCCGTGTGTTATTATCAATTCTTCTATTAGTGTTCACGACGTATCTGCTCTATTTTATTTACCGAATTCATTCATTATTACTCCCCTAATTGGTAATATACTCTACCCATTCATTTTTGAAATCCGTATTTTCCGCAAAGCGAAAATAAAAAATATTTCTTTTATTTTTTAAAAGGAATTTTGTCTGAATATGTTGAAATAGGTATATTGAATTAAAATTTGAAGGAGGGAAAGAAATGAATCAAAAGTTGTGGGAAATTGTCCAGGAATTTGCAGGCGGTATTCAAATTAATTCAACGGAATTGGCAGTTGCAGGAGCTGGTCTAGACTCGGATGTTTACTCAGTTCTTGAAGAAACGATTGGTAAAGAGAAAAAGGGGAACATTTCAGCTATCCAATGGGCATGACAAAACGTGATCTCGTCAGAGAAAAAATCAGACAATTTATTAAAGCATATTTACATCAGTGTGATCTCAACCATGAAACAATGAAACACATTTCTTCTCTTTTGATGCTAAAAGGGAAGATTTTTAATGATGACGCGGTATTCACATGGGCCGAATTCAACTATTATGTATCCTCGATTTTTGATGATGGATCTGACCGAGAAACTGCACGGATCGCTTGTTCTGCGGCAGTTGAAGGGCTGATTTTGGCGACAGATATTTTGGATGATTTAACGGATCAGGATCCTAATGGTGACATTCTGACAAAGTTATCTCAATCGCAGGCAGTCACTTTATCTAGTGTTCTATTGATGGAAAGCCTTCACTTAATCGACCAGTACAACAAACATGCACTTCCATCGGTAATGAATCAATTGCGTAGGGCCGCTCGTGGCCAAGTGCTGGATTTATCTTTTACGTTTCGTCCGGAACACATGCCAAATGAGGAAGACTATTTCAACCTGATCAGCCTAAAGTCAGTGTCACTGACCAGGCTTGTTTTTCAATTGAATCAACAGGAAGACTACCTCTTTTGGGATCAAGTCGCAACATTGATTGGTAATTCCGGTCAGATTAGAAATGACATAAATGACATTTTTAATGATACAAAGAATGATATAATCGAAAACAAAGCGACACTGCCACTGATTAAAGCGATGGAAGCCAGCCAATCGAAGGATGGGAACTGGCTACTTAATCAAATGAGATCTGTCCATTCAATCAAGGATCAAGGCAAACTCAAGATGATTCGAGAATACATCCAGAAATCAGGCGCAATCGATTACTGCACGATTCTCTCAAAAGTCTATTTAAATAAAGCGATCAAAATGTTAAAAGAGTATCAACAAACAAGCAAAAAGAAGACCGCCTTATTTAACTTGATCAATTTTCTTGGAGATGGTTATCATTAAACCCAGATATTCCACCGCTCTATTTTTTTTATTTTTTCTCTTAATAAATAGTTATTTTGTTTACGAATTTCTCAATCAATCAGATTTCAGCAGTTTTCCAGATCCGGTTCCAAAGCTGCATCAATATTTGATTATTATGGCGATCGGCTTTTGTTTTGTCGGCAACGGTATCTATTGCTATGTCATGCAACCGCGTTCCATCATCACTAGACGCTATTTCTATCTCATGTTTGTTACTGGGATGGCTATCAGCTCTGCCATCCCATCAGGTCTCAACAATGTGCTTGCACGGCCCATTGAAATCATTTCAGTGCTGATCACTCCGTTTTTCCTTTTTCACTTTTTTCTTTACTTTCCGTCAACGACCAAACCCAAGCTATTCCAACAACTTTATATTTATTTAGAATGCGCCACCGTCTTCATTATCGCACTCTACGCCCTATCAATTATGAATTTTCATACAATTAACAATCCCTTTGCCGGATTGTTCCGCTGGATCATGATTCTTTTTATTTTCCTGTCTCTCATTTCCTATATTATGCTCCTTTTCCTATTGCTTCGGTCAAACTCATCGAAAGTTAAAAACCAGTTAACCATATTAATCTTAAGTCTTATTTTTTCATTTTTGCCTGTACTAGCCTTGAGTATGCTTCCCTATATTTTGTTTGGCCTGGCAAATTTTGTTCCTTTTTATTACAGTTTAATCAGCATCATTATCTTTCCAATCTCGCTTAGCTATTTGCTAACACGTCAGGAGATTATTGATGTGAAATTACGTTTGCTTCCGCTTTTAATCAAACTCGGTTCTCTGCTTCTTTCACTGGCATTAGCCAACGGATTGTTTTTTTTGTTTTTCCATCGCGAACTAAGTGCATTTTTCACGATCAATCTGTTGATGATCGCCATTCTTTTTTTTCACTACTTTTCTAGCAAACTGTTTGATTATTTAATTCATCGCCCATTAATCGATAAAACAAGGGAAATCAACCAAGAAAAAGAACATATTCTCCAAAAGGTACTCAATGGGCAGCATCTAACAACCTGCGCGAAGCTGATTGTAGAACTCATTCATCAGACGATCCATATTAACGGAGTCTGCCTGATTTGGAAACAAAATCAAATTCCAAAAATCTATTATCAAACCGGCATCTTTTCAAATAATGATCTGGCACATCAATTTATGAATAATAGCCATTCTGATACAGGAGAAACGCATGAAAAGCTGACCGTTCTAACGTTAGATGATAAAAATACCAATAGAGGATGGATCTTAATCGGTCAGAAAATCAATGGAACAACGTTAGGGAAAGTAGAACATTTATTGCTTGAACGGATTCGGTCTAATGCGCTTGAATTACTGATGAGTTCAGAAAAGTTAGCAACGATGGGCAGGGAATTAAAAGAAACGCGGACCCAATCCTATTCACATGAACAGTTTAATCGTGTCTTAATGAATGCAATTGATGAAAAAAGTCGAAATTTGTCTATCTTCTTGCACGATGAAGTGCTTCAAAATGTTATACTATTGGAAAACAAAATCGATAATCTTCATGAGAATCAACAAATAGATAGCCTTGCCTATCGTGAGATCAAAGAATTTCTGATGAATGGAATCTATGATATCCGTGAAAAATCACGTGAGCTGCATCCATTTATGGTAGAAGACTTAGGACTTGAACAAAGTGTTCAGTCGCTTAAAAGAAGACTTCAGACGAACTATAATGTGATTATCGATACAAACTACCAGCTAAATCTGAAAATGATTTCCAAAACACTTTCAATTGCTGCTTTCCGTATCATCAAAGAACTGCTCCACAATGCCATCAAACATTCGGCGTCTCCTGTAATCACCGTCTCTTTGAAATGCATTGATCACTTTTTAATTATTAAAGTAAGTGATAAGGGGAAGGGATTTGACATTTCAAGCACTCAAAATCAAACGCTTTCCGATCATATCGGCTTAACCACCATTCAAAGACGCGTAGATCAGCTGAGTGGCTTGCTTGAGATTCATTCAGCACTTGGGAGAGGCACAAAGATTCACATCACATTGCCTTTGGATTGGAATGAAGAACGTGACAATTAACATCATTTTAGTGGACGATCACCTACTCATGCTCATGGGGTTAAAAGAATTACTTGAAAAGGAAGCAGATTTCCATGTGATGAACGCATTGTCCGATCCTATAAATCTTGAACAAATCATTCAGTCAGATCCTCCCGATGTTCTCGTTCTGGATGTTCGGCTTAAAAATACCAACGGGATTGATCTGACAAGGCGTATCAAAAAAACACGAGCCTATCTGAAAATCGTCATTCTCTCCGGTTACACTTTTGATGAATATATAGAGGCGGCCAGGCTGGCTGGCGCAGATGCCTATGTCACAAAAGAAGAGTCGAACATGAAACTGGCAAGTGTGATCAGGCAAGTGTGTCAAGGTGAAAAAGTATTTCCAAATCTTCATCCTGACATTCCAAGTGAATCATTAACGCCCAGAGAACGTGACATCCTGAAGTTGATCGCCGCAGACATGACGACCACCGAAATTAGCGAAAAGCTGTCGATCAGCAAAAGAACAGTCGAATACCACATCTCATCCATCATGCAAAAATTAGGCGCCGATTCCAGAGTTGGCGCCGTTGTTAACGCTATCAAAAAGGGACTGCTGAGCGTTTAGCTCCGCAGTCCTTGTTTAACGCTATGAACGATTAATCCAGCAGATAATGCAGCATTTTTTTTGGATCTTCTAGAAAATGGCGTGTCACTATATAATGCTCCGTATCTTCATAGAGCGTCTTCTTTAATGCTCCTTCTGCTAATACATAAATATCCGCATTCGGGTAGGCCATCAGCATGGGAGAATGCGTAGCAATGATAAATTGCGAGTGTTGATTCACCAATTCATGCATTCTCGCCAGCATCGTCATTAATTTAGAAGGGGACAAAGCTGCCTCAGGTTCATCCAAAATATAGAGTCCGTTTCCGCGGAAACGATGCAACATCAATGAAAGAAAGCTCTCGCCATGCGATTGTTCATGAAGAGAACGCCCACCATACTGCTCTAAAAACAATGGATCGCCAATCTCATCAATATTTGATGCAAGATTATAGAAACTTTCCGCTCTCAGAAAAAAAACATCTCTCGGACGGTCAATACCTTTTACAACACGCATCGCTCTATACAAATTCGAATGTGTGTCACTCGTAGCAAAATTGAAATTTTTCGAGCCGCCCTCGGGATTATAGCCGCTACTTACAGCTAATGCCTCCAAGATTGTAGATTTTCCTGTCCCATTCTCTCCAACGAAAAAAGTTACTTTCTTACGAAACTCAAACGTATCCAAATGACGCAATACCGGAATTTTTGACAGATAGCTTTCAGAGTATGCTGGTGCAGCATGGTCGATACGAAATCCCCGGATAAAAAGATTTTTAGCCATTTTAAAATCCCTTCCCCGAACAAAGCGCGATTTCACTCTTCCTGACGTTCTTTGATTTTGCCATGATTATCACCGATCTATAATTAGCATTCCAAATATAGTTCGCCGATCTTATTAGAAGTTCATACGATCCCCGTCATTGGACGTCAGGATACGATAAAGTTCAGGACGACGATCACGGAAAATGCCCCATTCAAAACGTTGCTCCTGAAGCTGATCAAGATCAAATTCTGCAACTAACGTTGTTTCACTTGTTCGATCCGCCTCACAGATCTTGTTCCCCTGCGGGCCGGCGATAAATGAAGATCCGTAAAAGGTAATCTGAGAATCTTCATCCGCTTCGGTGCCGATTCGGTTCGAAGCAATAACTGGGATGAGATTAGATGCTGCATGTCCAAGCATACAGGTCTGCCAGTGCTCTTTTGAATCAATAGTAGCGTCATAGGGCTCTGAACCAATAGCAGTCGGATAGAAAAGCAGTTCCGCTCCCATCAGAGTCATGCATCTAGCCGATTCTGGAAACCATTGATCCCAGCAGATACCGACGCCGAATTTACCATAGCGGGTGTCCCACACTTTAAATCCGGTATCCCCCGGGTTAAAATAAAATTTTTCTTCATAACCCGGACCATCCGGAATATGACTTTTCCTGTATGTGCCCAGCACAGTTCCATCTGCATCAATCATCGCCAAAGCATTGTATAGGGCATTGTTTTTCCGTTCATAAAAACTGAGCGGGAGCACGACGCCAAGCTCACGGGCAATCTTCTTGAAATGTGCGATCGCCTGGTTTTCTTCAACTGATTTTGCCAGAGCGTAATAGTCCGTTTTCTCTTTTTGGCAAAAATACGGTGTTTCGAATAACTCCTGAAGAAGAATCACTTGCGCCCCTTGAGACGCCGCTTTACGAACAAGGGCTTCTGCTTTGCGGAGATTCTCATCGATTACCCATGTACAGCTCATTTGCGTTGCCGCGACTTTAACTTTTCTCATGATGTGATCTCCTTTTCTTTTTCCATAGCCGGCATTTGCTGCGTAGAACAATGCACATTGCCGCCTTCGCGAATAATTGCCATTCCATCAACGGTACGGATCGTCCGATCGGGAAAAATCTCGGCAAGAATAGCTGATGCCTGCTTGTCCGTTTCTTCCGCGTCTCCCCCAAATACAGGCAAGATAATGCCGTGATTCACAAAATAAAAGTTCAAATAGCTCAGCGTCAGCCGATCACCATGATGATCACGTTTTGGAGGTTGAGGAATGCGAATAATCTCAAGCTTTCGTCCTGATGCGTCAACTGCATTTTCTAAACGCCTGATATTTTCCTGAGTGATTTGGGCATTCTCATCATCCGGATCGTCACACACTTGGATGATGACCTTTCCGGGTGCGGCAAAGCATGCGATATTGTCTACATGACCATCCGTCTCATCGCCTGACAATCCTTTCTTCAGCCAAATCACTTTTTCTATATTTAAATACTGCTTAAGTTTCTCTTCAATTTGTACGCGATCCATCTCCGGATTCCGGTTTGGGTTGAGCAAGCATTGCTCCGTTGTGATCAGGCTTCCTTCTCCATCCACATGAAAAGAGCCGCCTTCCATCACTAGAGGCGCATCAAAGCGGCGAATCTGCAGTTTGTCTAGGATAGCTGGTGCTACCGCGTCATCAAGGTCCCAAGGTTCATATTTCTCACCCCAAGCATTAAATCGCCAGTTGATGCCTGCCAAATGGCCTTGAGAATCCTGAAGAAAAGTTGGTCCGTTATCTCGTATCCAAGAATCATTGTGCGGAATGGATATGATTTCAACCGGATGGTTTATCGGATTGATGAATGCTTGAACGGTTGACTGTTCACCTGAATTGACAAGTACCGTCACCGGCTCAAATTCCGTGATGGCATGAACGAAGCTTGCATAGCCACGACAAACACGTTCATAATCCTCCGGAAAACACATAGAATTGCGGATCGGCCATGATATAAATGTACGCTCATGGTTCTGCCATTCCGCAGGCATTTTATAGTTCAATTCTCTAGGATTCATCGGATACCTCACAATCTTTGTCTTACTTGTACAAGTTATGGCTGCTGCACTTATTGAGCGGAAGTCGTGAAGTCCCGTGTTTTTGTGAAAGGTTGTCCACTTCTATCCAGCTGTTTTTTTACGATCTTCTTAATAATTATATTATAAAAACGGTAAAACAAAAAAGGATTCTCTTTGTACCTGAAAGAGGTTGTCCATCTCTTACTCTCCATAGATCTTCGGAATGTACTAAATGGTTGTCGGGTATAGTGTTGAACAGATCGATTCATTCGATTACAAAGTTGTTGGCGAAGGCGTGGAGCGTTCATGCAAGCGTGGATTATGCAGTTTATGGAACAGCATGGGTATGTAGGCATTAAATTGATACAATCATATCCACGATCCACGTGACAGCACAGACCACGCCGAAAGTTGTATAGATCTGTCTCCAGGTTAACTCCCTTTTTTTCATGAACAAGATAAACAGGATCAGAATGACAACAAGAGAGATTGGATACCAAATTCCTTTTGCCCCCAGATCTAACTTTCCTAAGATCAAATACATGAAAAAACTCCTTCTACCATCTTTTTACAAATAGTATCGGGAGTTCAATTACCTTTCATGCATCAAGCCGTCATTTTTTCATTTTGGAGCAAAACATCTAGACACCGTCAATATTCATCCTGATACTGTCCGCGGTAAACACTGTTTTTACCACTTTTTTTTGCGCCATACAGTGCGTTGTCACAGGAAATATACAAATTTTCTATATCTGTATACCGGTCAGGCAAAAGCGTCAGAAGTCCGATACTGATGGTATAGTTCAAAGGTTTGTCTGGAAGATGAATTTCTGCGCCGGCAATTTCCGCCCTGATCCGTTCAGCAGATGCTGTGGATTGCTCCTCATCCAAGCCCGGCATTAATATTGCAAATTCATCGCCACCAAACCGGCTGAACAAATTGTCCGGTCCAATCTGGCGATAGATGCGCTTGGAAAGATCACGGAGTACCCGATCGCCTATATCATGCCCGTGCGTATCATTGATACATTTAAAACGGTCAACATCGAAAAGCAGGAAAGACACCTTTACCTTTTTTTTCGCATACTGATCGAGACATTGCTTCGTTTGTTCAAAAAATGCCCGGCGATTCAATGTCTTTGTTAAATCATCATAATTTGCCAGACGCACAAGTTCCTTGTCTGTCATCTCTTTAAGGAGCAAGATAAAGCCTGTACCACCTAAGATCATCGTAAGATTGATTGTAATAAAAACAAATCCATAGGCAAGTAGCACAGTGATCGGTCCTGGTTCCGATGAATGATTAATCAGTAAAGCGACGAGCGCTCGAATCAATAGAATGAGAATGATGAAAAGATACAGATAGCCCATCAAGCGCATCAGAAGAGACAGGTGTTTTCCGCGAATCATTCGTAATACCGGAACAACAAGCAGCGCGACAATGCCTATTGAAGCGAAGGCAACTCTGTAATTAAACTGATTATTAAAGAAAAGAATGAGATGAAAGCCGAGAATGTTCAAAATTGTAATCCACAGATAAAGAGTTCGAATCGATTTCGTGTAATAACGCAGCAGCTTCAGCAATGCAATGGATTCTATGGAATAGCCAATAAACAGAACACTATTAGCTAGTGATACTGCCGCGAAATCAAATGGCCCGCCGCGAAAGATCGCAATAATCCAAGCGATGGTCTGAATACATTTTGCGTAAAAAAAAGTATTTAATGTATCATCATCTTTGTGGTGCCACAAATAGGCACCAATCAGCATAACCGTGACTAAATTCCCGGTCACAAGGAAAGATAGAAACATTTTCACATCCAGCAGCACATTCACGACTCATCATCCTCATCCGTTAAAAAGCAAGATTGTGCATTCATTTTATCAAAAATCGTCCACTTATTATATAAATTGCAGAATTTTGGTGATAAAAAGCACACACCACATATACATCGGTAAAAATCAGTTGTTTATTAAACAAAGAAAACAGTTCTTTAGTCCTATGTTGTCCTCTCTTTTTGAATGCAAAATGCAGCCGTTTTACTTTTAACAGATGCAAATACGGAATTCGGTCGTTACTCATGATATTCCGGTCGTCGCTCATAACAATTCGGTCGTTAACGTTGATAATCCGATCGTTATTTCAAATATTCCGGTCGTTACTGAAAACAATCCGGTCGTTCCCCACTTTCCAACAATAAAAAACAGGTCCCCCCTGGGAACCCGAATTTTCGATGCTTATTCAATTCATTCGCTTGAATCTTGTTATTTCTCAGCTACTATTGCCGCCTCCATGTCAGATTGTGGTGAACTCTCCATTTTCACCGTTAGACCTGCGTTCACTGCTATATCTACTGTCTGCTTTATCCATGCTTCTGATTCATCGGGTAACAAGCCCTTTGCGAACCATTCACCGATTTGTTTACATGCCGTAGGATAGCCGAGTTCTGCTGACAAGATCAGAGGATGCAGTCCCTCGCTTTCATCCTTGGTGACCTCCACACCGCCAAATGTTCCGCTCATTCGGATTTGTGACAGTTCATAGATCGCTTCTGGATGATGCATCGAGGCGGCTTCTTCAATTAATGACAAGCCACGTTCCGGATTCTTTTCTACTTCAACACCGCTTCCAAAAGCCATTCCAACTCTGTATAGCGCGGGACCGAATTTTTGCGAGGCACTGCGGAACAGATAATCAAGAGCAGCCTGGTCGGTAAGATCCAAATCCGTTTGCTCTTTCTCTTGGCAGAGCAGCCAAATTTCATATTGCGCAGATGGGAGTGTCCCTGCGGCTTTATACAGCCACTGAAGCGCACGCTCCTGGTTAACCCGCTTATTTTTCAATGTTTTGTATCCACTTCGGTAATAATGATACAGGGCAAACTGGGCATCAGGATAACCGTTCACGGCTGCCGAGTTAAGCAAACGCTTCGCTTCGCCAAGATCCTGTGGCAAATAAACACCATCCAGAAGCACATTGGCCAATTGGTACATAGCCTGCGCATATCCATTTTTTGCGGCTACTTTCAGATAGTACACCGCTTGTTTGTGTTCCATGACCATTTCATTTCCATGTTCATATTTGTCCATGATCAGGATACACGCTTTGGGATTTCCGGAGTTTGCGAATGATCTAAGCAAGTGAAATGCCTTTTCTTTGTTTTTCTCGAATAGAATATCCTTGTAACGTCCTTCATAATAGGCTTCATATTGCTTCATTTGAGCATCCCAGTTATTCTTTTCTGCAGCCTTGTTCAAATAGGAAAGACCCTTTTGATTGTTCTTCTCAACATATTTTCCATCGATGTACAGATCTCCAAGACGTGACTCCGCTGCTGCCAAACCTTTGTCCGCCGCAACAATAAGCCATTTCAGTGCGTCTTCCCGCTCCATCAAAAACTCGTTTCCATGTTCATAATAATTCCACAGATCATACGATGCTTCCATACTGCCGTTTTCTGCCGCCGCGAGCAGCATTGAATATGCGATTTTTTTATTTCCCGGGATTGGCTGACCAAGACATGTACCACTATTATAGATCTGGAAAAGCAGGTAGTCCGCGAGCGGCTGCTTTTTCTCTGAAGCCTTCTTCAGAATGGCTATGTATTCTGCCACTTGTTCTTTAGAAATAAAGACAAAACTCTTCTCACATGCATTCGCCAGTGCACGGACCGCTCTTTCCAAGCCGTCTTCCGCCGCTAATCTTAGGTAAGAGAACGCCTGAGTTCTACTGTAGGAGGTCCCTTCCGGAGAACAGCTATATGCGTAGATCAGCCACCTGGCTTCCGCGCTTCCATCCTTTGCTAACTGTTCACATTTTTTTAATGCAGCTTCATTCGTAATTTGTTTCGGCAGATCTTCTTCCGAGGATTCTTTTTGTTCCATTGGGACAGCAGGCCGCTGAGCTACTTTTTGTTCAAGACGTGACGCCCATTTTTCTGCCTCATTTTTGTCCGACACGGAATAGCGTTCATTACCATATATGTCGCAAAGCTTCTTCACCGCATCTTGAGATCCAGCCTCTGCAAGTTCTTTGAGAAACTCGATGCTCATGCTAAGAACCTTGGCATTATCTTCATTCTTATCCATCCAGTATGTCATCTTTTCTAGGCGTACTTCAGCCGGAAGGTCGCTTTTCAAATAGGTAAGCATGTACTGATTAGAGAAGAAATCCAACTTTCCGGTCTGTGTCGCAAAAAAGTTCAGCAACTCATGGCTGAGCACTTCTCCGGTCACGGTGTCTTCCAGACTAACCCTTGCGGAAACTAAATCACCGTACTTAAATTGTGGAAAAACAGTGTAAGGAATAGCAAGCGTCATTTTATCCTTTCGCAGCGGTATGGCATAATCCAGTTCCCCAACTTCATTTTGAAATTCAGTACTTTCTGCATGATCCTGAACACGCAAAGGACGCTTGCCTGGCTCCTGATAGAATTGAACGCTGATCACGCGGTGGCGCCTCAGCTTTCGGTTGGCCAATTCTTCAGCAAACTGCAGATCAAGAATCAGTTTTGAATCATCTTCACCACTTACTAAATCCACTAAAATAGGGCTCACTAAATTCTCCATACTGTCTCTCCCTCATCATAACAATTTAACAGACTTCCGCGAATGATATGGTCTCTCATTTTTGGAGTTAACTTTTTCCTTGCAATACTATGTACCTGGGCATTAACGATTAATCAAGACGAAAAAATTTTCTGAGTTCTTGGATATCTCCATTTTAATTGGTAATTCATGTAAACACTATCCTACTTAAAGCCCCCTCTACATGTCCCATCTTATGATTGATTTCAAATATTAATTGGCCATATTATTGTTAAAAAACAGACCACACGAATGCGGTCTGCTTAAGAGCGGATGATCAATTTTATTTCGTTTGGTTCAAATTATATTTTGCAGAAGTGGTAATTTTATTAAAAGAGTTTAGAGAGGGAAATTCCGCTCATACTAACATCGGGAGGTGCACATAAACGATGCGACTACTGATGTTAGCAGGAATTCTGCTACTGACCCAACCACAAACAGCCACAGTTTCAGACGATCTGACGATCACGCAGCATGGCCAAACCATTGTCGAGGTCAATCGGTCGGATTATACATATCCTTTGGCGCAAATGATGAATCAAGAAAAATATAATCAGTTGATCAATAAGCTTGATCGCCAGGTATTTCAGGCACCGGTTAACGCCAGAATTGATGAACAAGGCGCTATCGTACCCGGAAAGACAGGGCACAAGCTTTATCGGAGCGTGTTTAAAGACCGCTTTTATCGCTATTATTTTGGTCATGGTCCTGCTAAAGTACAGGTGCCTTTAATTGATGTTTATCCTAAAGTTGACGGCGAGCTGCTTGCCAACATCCGCGAACAAAAAATCAGCCAATATGTCACTTTTTTTAATTCAGGAAATAAGAGCCGCGCGCATAACATTGATTTGGCCGCGAAAGCGCTCGACAGTCACGTTGTCTTCCCAAATGAAACTTTTTCTTTTAATCAAACGGTTGGGATGAGAACCAAGGAAAAAGGCTATCGCTCTGCACCAATTATTGTCCGCGGAGAATTTTCCGAAGGTGTAGGCGGTGGCGTCTGCCAAGTATCCTCCACATTATTTAACGCGGCCGATCGTGCAGGACTGAAGATTGTGGAACGTTATTCCCACAGCAGGCGCGTTGCCTATGTCCCTTCCGGGCGCGATGCCACCGTCAGCTGGTACGGACCCGATTTTCGTTTCAAGAACACCTATAACCAGCCAATTCTGATTCGCGCTCATAAATATGGGGGCAGCATCGCTTTCGCCATTTATTCTTCCGATATGATCAACGTCGCGCCGCGTAAAATCCCTAATGCTTCAACCCATTTGCCGAAGGAGATCAAGAAAGATGAAGATATTCGTTCAAGCGTACCGTAAAAGGCGCTCTTTTATTTGTTATCTCAATCTAATAAGCATTCGCCACAAAAAACCAAGGCAAACCAACACTAATATTGAAAAAACTCCGATCATCGGCCATGTATTAGAAGCGAGATACATCATGGAAACAGCCATCAAAGAAATGATGTTGATTACCGTCATGATTGCGAAAACGAGCATCATTGGCGCTAAAAGATAGCCGAGTGATTGTTTTTTCATCAACATGATCGCGGAAAGAACCATCAGCGGCAAATAAAACGAGAAATCCAGCACATGAACCGGATTCGTCAGCAGTCCATCCTTCACAAGGTTCTCAGGAACCGTATTTCTTAATACAGCGGGTAGTGAATCCGACAGCCACAGTAATGCAAACAAGGCGGCGATCACGATTAGTAATATACCTACAGATTTTACGGCCACCTTATCCGTGAACCAGCGTTTGAAATCAATATTTCCATACTGTTTGAAAAAATAGAGGACAGAGTAAATCGACAAACCAAGAATGGCGCAATAAACGTGGAACAAAAAGTTGAAATGAACAGCAAACGTATAAATCACAAAAGAGTAGATGTTGGTGATCATCACGCCGATCCAGATCATAATTCCTGCCCTGCTGCCTCTCGATGCGAAAAAAGCCGACAAAATTAATGCAGGAACCACAACAAACAGATTTGAAAGATCTTGCCCAATCGTTTGAGACAGCCAGTCGGTTGTCTCTTTTAAGTAAAGGCTTGGGTAGAAAATGCCGATGCAACTAGAGATCGTCATCAGTATAACAATTGGAATGGTGAAAAAGATGAATTTTTAATCTGTTTTCGTCATTGTTCTTGCTCCTCCTGATCCATCGCATTCATGTTCGTCATTACCTTTTGCATCACTTTTCTTGCAGTACTCAGGTCCTCTTTACTCACATTTTTGAACAATGCTTGTGTAAATTCACTTCCTTCTTCTCTCAGCTTTCCCCAGAAATCAAAGCTGCGTTCCGTCAGTTTGAGCCTCGTCACACGTGCATCATTTTTATCTTTTTCTAGGATCAATAGTCCCTTCTGCTCCAGCTTCAAAGCAATTTGTTTCACATTTTGATGGGAGCTGCCCATTGCTTTTGCCGCCTCTTTAATTGTCGGGGGCTCATCAAACAAATTGTCGATGACAATGGACAAAAACCATTGCTTCGTGGTCACATCAAATGCTTTGAATTCCCGCTGAAGCAGCGTATCAATTCGGTTTGCTGCGACAAAAATAAAACCAAATAAAAATTGCTGATCAGACATCACATCTAGTTTATTCACACTTATTCCCCACACCATAAAAGTAATGTATTACCTATTTGGATAATACATTACCTATTTAGGTAATGTCAAACTTTATCCTACATTTGCAATTTAATTTAGATAGATCGTGTCATATAAAACAGTTTGCATTTGCCGGTGCATTTCCCAAATATTACAGTCCTGATTGCTCAAAATCACGATCGAGACATCCGTTTCCGGGTAATAAGAGAGCATTGCTGCCACGCCGTCGTTCATACCATCCTTGCGTACACAAAAAATCTTCTGATCAAAGGCGACAAACTCAAAGCCGTATCCCATAGTGATTGTCGCATTCAGTTCAGGCTTCCACCTTGTGAACGGCTTTGCGAATGAACAATGCGGCTGAAACAGCACTTCTGTATATTTTGGAGATAAGAGTTTACCAGCTTTTAGTGAGCGCAAAAATTTATCAAGATCCTCTACCGTGGAATAAATACCACCGTCCGGGGCCCCAATCGGAGGATACGAGTAGATATTCTTTTTCCATCCTGTAATATGGCCATCTTCATCTTCGATGGCTGTGTATCCTTCCGCAGTGTTCCCATTTACTTCGTCCATAGTGCAGAATCGTGTGTTGTTCAGTTCGCAAGGTTTGACAATGTTTTCAATAACGAACTTGCGATAGTCCATGCCGGACAATTTCTCGATTGCTAGCCCCAGCAAAACAAAGGCACAATTGTTGTAGCGCACATTCGTCCCTGCTTTGAATAGAGGCTTTTTATGGACAAATTGAGGAAGCAAATCAGCAGTATTACGAATTGAATAATTAGGCTTGTCTACAAACAAATCCGCATAATTCTCGCCCGCTTCTTCATCGGCGTCATCGGCAATACCGGACGTATGTGTCAACAAATGCTCAATCGTTACATCAGTCGGAATCTCTGTCCCTTCAAGATCGATCACTTCAGTGATTTTATCATCAAGATTCAGCGCCCCTTGCTCCACAAGCATCAAAACGGCAGTCGCCGTAAACACCTTGGTTACCGATGCCGTATCAAATTTCGTATCCAATCGATTGAGCACTTGAAACCCGCGATGCGCAAATCCATAGGCACCCGAAAAAAGAACCTCATCACCTTTTTTCACAAGGCAGGTACCGGAAAAATCATGGTTCTGGTAAAAGTTGTCAGCTATTTTTTGGTATTGTGTGTTCATATTGACTCCTATCGGGATTTATTCCCATTTGCTTTTTACTTTATTTTTTTAATCTAAACCAGTTATTCTTTTGAAGGAGCAGATATCTAAAGTTATCGATAGGGCTCAATCGTCCTGAAATACAGTCTGTAAAAATGTTCTTCTCATAGGTTGTTCCGCCTTCCAGATAACAGGAAACCGCGAAATCAATTACATTGGTGGCAATAATCAACAGCAGATTCATCCTGATGATCGTCAAAAGGCATACCCTATTTTTGTTTTTCCATTCATTGTGTATAATAAAGATAGTAAGAGCGTAAAATAGAACCGCCCGATGTGACGGCAATCATATCGGACGGCTTGAGTCAGGCAATATCCGCATATAGCGAAATCAATGCTTTAACTAAATCATTTTGAAATGATCCGTCTTAGCCTGTACGAGGATATGAGACGGATCACTTTTTGTTTCTTGACAGCATCAGCACCAACATTCCGAAAGATATCATGAGTGTCAGTACTTGAAATGTTGTCATAAGCGCCACCCCCAATCTTCAGGGTGTCACCGATCCGCTCATATACTTCATTTATCACCTATCCAAATTATAACAGATTAGTAGAATCACTTTGTACTTTCGTGGTAAACGCCTGAGTCATCAATCCGGATTCTCATATCCATTTTTAAACACCCGGTCAATTTGAGCTCTATCGTAATCTAATAGCCAATCATTGTATTTGTTATAAACTTCTCTAATGGTCTCTGGAGAGGCAGCGATTATATCACAGCCCCGGTCATCATAGACATGAAGGATCGTTTTTCTGTTGATGTTTATGAAATACACTCGATGAAAAATGCTTGGCCGTATACCCATATTCTGGTTACAGATTGCTTTTAACAATGAAATGTATTTGAAATCAGATGTTTTACATTTTAGAATAAATCTATGTGTTTTATATGTTCCCTCCTCATCATCTTCTGGGAAAATATAAGGGATTGTTTTATGGTTTAACCGATACAAAACGGATTTTTCCTTCACATACCGTGAAAAGACTTTCAATTTACACCCAAGCATTTGTCTTCTTGAATACCTGTCTGCATCAACTATGATATATAGATCATCATTTTTCTCATGCAATGCCTTAAATAAAGTTATTGCTCTACGATAAACTCCTTGTAAATAGCGACTATTCTCATAAGCATCTTCAATGGTATAGTTCACACCTAATTCAAATCGGATACCAACTTTCCATCGATAAAACAAAGGCGGTCTCAGTGTAAAGTTTGGGAAGGTTTCGCGCATATAATCATTAAAGTGCATTTCCGCACCCTCTTCTGTTGTTTTATTTTATCTACATTAATGATACATATGCTCGCAAAAGCTTGAATAAAGAGCTTACGATTTTCCGCAACTTTTTCAAGTATAATATTAGATGCGATTGGAAAGAAATCAAACATACCGACCGTGAGGGAGCAATGTCCATGCACCGAAAATCTTTGTTGAAACTTAATCTGTTCAGCTGTCTCTATGGTTTTCTATTGTTTGTGCTGACATTCATGATCTTTCAGCCTTACAGGGCAGCAACGATTTTGAATATTTCTGTGGACACGGTCTCTAAAGGATTCTTTTTTGTTGCCATTTTGGCCGCTGTGATCTATATGTCTTTCATGTCCCGTTTTGCCAGACAAAGACCCACTGACCGGAAAGCGGCATTAGCAATTGCACTGTATGCGGTGATTTGGTTCCCATATTGGCTGCTGTTTGTGTTGATCGCTTTTTATTTGTTTCGCTGATGTTGATTCACCGTTTGATTACACCTTGATCTACAACAATCTCTTTCTTTCCATTTGACCGAGTGCACTATATAATAGAGTAAAAGGTTGACTGTTAGCGTACACTAATAAAGCCATCAATGCTGGTAACACTGATGGCAAGCATGGCAACATCCGCAATGAGCGGACAACATGCATGATAAGTAAATCGAATTTGAAAAATGATCCACTTCAGCCACTGCGATGGCATATGAGGCGGATCATTTTCTTTCTTTGAACGACAGTATTGCTATAACGAGCCCCGCAAATGAAATTGAGCATTAATGCTTGGTACACTGTCATTGGCAGTACCTCCAATCCGAAGGTGTCACTGCCATCCGCTCATATGCCGGATTGCCATAATAAGAGTATACAAGATCAGATCATATGTTCGCAATGAAATTCATCTTCCCTTTTGCATAGGATAATTAGATTTTATCAATTAAAATTAAAAGAGGTGAACGCTCAAACAATGCAACCGAATTGGAGGTTAAATCGTGACAGAAAAACTCATTGGGAAAAAAGAAGTCAGCACTTTTGAATTGTTTTATGATTTGATCTTCGCCTATGCGATCAGCCGAATGACCGAAGTGCTACATCTGGTCAGCAATCATACCATCCCTATCATTAACTTGGCTGAGTACCTGATGATGATGCTGGTTTTCTGGACCATCTGGACATATCAGACAGTGTATGCCAATCGTTTTATGAAAGAGAATCTCAGCAACGCTTTGTTTTTAATCTTTGATATGTTTTGGGTCGTTGTTCTGTCACAGTCGATTAATGAGGATTTTGAATCCACCCATTTTGCGTTTGCAGGATCAACTTCGGTTCTATTATTAAGTATCGCTTTTCAGTATTTTCTTCAGATGAAACGTTCGAATGCGGCAGAGGTCAGAAAACTTACTTTACACCTCTCTGTATTACTGACATTGGCTGGTTTGCTCGGATTTGTGACTGTATTTCCCGGCTTAGGATCCTATTCGATCCGATTCACCATTTATGCCGTGTCAATCTTTGCCGTCGCTTTTCTGCCGCTGTTCATGAAACAGACACTGACAAATTTTTCAACACAATTTGATCATTTGACCGAACGCTATTCTCTATTCACATTGTTATTATTTGGCGAAGCAGTGATTGCCATTGCACAAACCGTTAACATCCATCATTTAAAGGTAGAGAGTGTACTCTATTTTATAGTCATTGCATTGCTGTTTGCTATTTATATAATTAACTATGAATTCGGAATTAACCGGAGAACAAGTACTGCCGGGCTGGTTCTGATTCATCTACATTATTTTATTTTTGTCGGGATTAACCTGATGACAGCACTACTGGAACTGTTCATTCTACACGAACTAAACACGATTTTCTTTGTCATCATGTTTGATATAAGTGCAATGATCTTCGTTTACTCATTGTTAGCGCTATTGGCTGCTTATCCGAAAAAGAATACACGGCTTACGATTAATGAATTCACTGCAATTTCAGTATTGAATGTGATATGGGTTGTCGTGAGCATTTTGTTTAGAAATCATTCATTGATTTTTTTAGGAACGCTAACGTTTATCTTGGTTTTACTAGCTGTGTACTGGTGGCGAATCGTTCTGCAAGCTTCACAAATAAAAAGATAAACTCGCGAATAAGTGAGCTTATCTTTTTTTAATGCGGTGATTGTTCGAGATGATCCTTTCATTTTCCACAGATCACACACTCGGCACTACCCTCGATGCCACTGCTTCTCTTCAAAAGAAAGAATTTACAAAATCTTTACCTTTATCCTCAACGTATCTGTTTCCCGCTAAGTTATAATTCATTTAGAAAATACTGGGAAAGTTCAGGTACAACAGCCTATGAACAATACAGCAGTCAATGAGTTGGATAAGATTATCGGCGAGCGTCAGATCAAAACCGTATTTCAGCCGATTGTTTCATTGCGTGACGGAGAAATTCATGGTTTTGAAGCTTTGAGCAGGGTCACTTGTCCTTCACTGCTGTCCAATCCGGAGCAACTGTTTCAGACGGCTCTCGCATACAATCGTATTTGGGATCTCGATGATTTATGCCGTTCTACTGCTTTGCACACAATTCGTGAGCAAAGCAGCTTTTCCAAAAATCATCACTTATTTCTGAACATCAATCCTAATATTATGAAAAATGATCAATTCAGTTTTTATTTTACAAGGCAGTACTTGGAACAATTTGGGATTAAACCGAATCAAATCGTCTTTGAAATCACTGAGCGAGATTCCGTTACAGATATGGAACGTTTCAAAAATACAATTCTTCATTTTAAATCGAATGGTTTCCGAATTGCGATCGATGACGCGGGCGCGATGTACTCCGGGTTGAACTTAATTACCGACACGCAACCGCATTATATTAAGCTGGACCGGCGCCTCATTCAGGGAATCGATCTTGGTAAACTGAATTTCGCTTTAGTCAAAGGATTGGCTGAATTCTGCCGTATTTCTAATATTTTTCTGATTGCTGAAGGGGTAGAAACGCAATCGGAATTGCACTGCCTGATGGATCTTGGTGTGCCATTTGCACAAGGCTACTTTCTCCGAAAACCAGCAGAGCAATTACATGAAATCGATGACGGAATCAAGAAAATCATAACCGACTTTCATAAAAGCAAGCATAATGTATTTGGCAATCCAAGTGCGAACAGCTACATAGCAAATATTTGCACGCCGACTGAGACGATATCAATGGGCATGAGGGTGGAGCGTGTCCTCGATAAATTGAAAGCAGATCCGGACTCAATTGGCTTCTGTGTCGTCAAAGATGGCCGCGTTAAGGGCATTGTGACCAAACTGCATGTCACATTGAATATAAGCGGTCGATATGGATTCAGCCTCTATCAGCATCAGCCGATCGCCCAGCTTATGGATTCGGATTTCATCTCGGTAGATTACCGGATGCCTATTAATGAAGTCTCTAAGATCGCGATGTCTCGCGCTCAGGAGAAGTTGTATGATTTCATCGTGGTGACAAAGAATGACAAATATTTGGGTACGGTAACGATTAAAGATCTTCTCCAAAAAACAACTGAAATCGAAGTCATCAAAGCAAAATATGAGAATCCATTGACCGGCCTGCCGGGTAATCTTGTGATTGAACAGAAGATGAAGCAGTATCTTCTAGAAAAAAAGACATTCGGCATCCTCTATTTGGATATTAATCATTTCAAAGAATACAATGATGTCTACGGTTTTGAGAATGGAGATCGGGTTATAAAGCTATTGGCAGACATTCTCGTTTCGTATCTCCCCCTCGGCCAGTTTGTCGGACATGTCGGCGGCGATGATTTTGTCGCCATTTTGAACTCAGAAGATCTGCACTACTACTGTGAGCAAGTCAGCAATGAATTTCAGCGAAAAGTGCTGCATCATTATTCACCGCAAGATTTAGAAAAAGGTTATATTATTGCCGAAAATCGCTTAGGCATCACCGAGAAGTTTTCTATTGTTTCTGTTTCTATTGCCGGTATTTACAGTCAATGCCTTAATGGTACAAATATGATTGAACTGACGGAAAAGCTGGCGAGATTAAAAAAGAAATCAAAACGTCAGAAGGAGAGCAACTATTTATTGATTGAGATGTAAATGATTATTGACTGATCACCCATGTTCCGGATACATTTTCTCAACCTTTTGATCAATCATGGACAAAAAGCGTTGAATGACCTGATTAAACTGTTCATACTGGTGCATTGGAATTTGGTGAAACGCTTTATCGATATAAATGATTTCGGTCTTGGTTAGAGGATCAAAATATTTTTTATGCTTGCTGATAAATTTGTCCCATGTCCCGTAAAGAATCCACATAGGCAGCTGATTCAATTGCGGCAATTGTTTCGAATAGTCCGCTTTAAGCCCTGCTTTGTACAAATCCAACACCGCATGAGCATTTGCTTTCCGGCCATATTGGGATAATGTCAGTTTATCTTCTTTAGTGATATTATGGCTCTTAGCTAGTAGGTTGCTTAAGACATTTTGGCCATTCGTTTTCATCATAAAGATACCCAACTGAAATTCCATGAACAGAATCTGTGAAGCGACACATGGAAACCCTCCTGACAGAATAAGACCGCCAGTTTGATCGGTGAACGATAACGCATAAGCAAGCGCAATAAGGCCAGCACTTGAGTAACCAACAAGAATCGGCTGATTTAGGTGAAGTCCTTGAATGAGGGCTCTTAGATCATCGACATGATCTGTGATTACTTGATCAAGAGAAAGAGAAGGGTGATACCCACTTTTTCCATGCCCCCTTTGGTCGTATAAAATAACCTGGGCATGTTCGGATAAAACCTTTTGATAACGAAAAACCACATGTCCCATTAATGGAGGGTGAATGAAGATGATCGGTCTTCCCGTTCCGTAACTTTCATAATACAATTGGATCCCTTTTGGTGTATTAACGTATGGCATGGCGTCGTAATCCCCCGTGTGATGTTCATGGTTGCAAACCTTTACTTAGATTTCTATTTTGTTCCAAAACCTCTTCTTTATGCACTGTTAAGCCTGTCGCACAGAGCAATCTCTTTCTTTTTTTAGCGTGCTGAGTGGCTAATCCGGTCGTTATTTAGTGTAATTCGGTCGTCGTTAGCTTTAATCCGGTCGTTATTAACGGTAATCCGGTCGTCGATCGAAATAATCCGATCGTCACAGCAAATAATTCGGTCGTCATGATGTTTGCAGTTTCTCTTCAGATTAACGAGAAGTAAGCTACGCATTGATCTCAAAAAATCTTTTTTCTTCAAACTGTATCGCTTAAAAAAACTGTTCATTCGTTCTATGATAAATATGGAAGGGCTTACCACCCGACAATTTTCAATGGAGGGATTCATCTTGAAGCAAA
Organism: Sporolactobacillus laevolacticus DSM 442; assembly: GCF_000497245.1. Classification (GTDB taxonomy): domain Bacteria; phylum Bacillota; class Bacilli; order Bacillales; family Sporolactobacillaceae; genus Sporolactobacillus; species Sporolactobacillus laevolacticus. The sequence continues at coordinate 22,585 of NZ_AWTC01000011.1, read as the reverse complement.
TCGCAATTGGTCCAGAGAAGAAATTAGGGTCTGCTGTTGTTCAAGGTTGTATGCGTATCACTGACATGTCTGAGGAAGAGGTAGACCGATTGATCAAAACCGATCTTGAAAATGGGGTCACTTTTTTTGATCATGCAGATGTGTACAGTAATGGAGCTTGTGAAGCATTGTTCGGCAAAGTGCTGGCAAAACAACCTGGGCTTCGTGACAAAATCACGCTGCAGTCAAAATGCGGCATTGTACGCGGAGAAGTTAACGGAAACAAGGCTTTTGATTTCTCAAAGGAGCACCTGCTTGAGACCGTCAATGCCAGCCTGAAACGCCTGCAAACCGATCATCTCGACTACCTGCTTCTTCACAGGCCTGACGCTTTAGTAGAACCTGAAGAAGTAGCAGAAGCATTCGATGAATTGTATTCGGAAGGCAAAGTGCTGCACTTCGGTGTCAGCAACCAGAATCCATATCAAATTGAGCTGCTGAAGAAAACAGTACGCCAACCGCTTGAAATCAACCAGCTGCAATTCAGCATCATGGCAACAGGTATGGTTGATGCAGGAATCAATGTTAATATGACGGTTGACGGTGCAACCGTACGTGACAGCAGCATTCTGGACTATTGCCGTCTCAATGATGTGACAATTCAAGCATGGTCCCCGTTCCAATACGGCTTTTTCGAAGGCGTCTTTCTAGACAATCCGAAGTTTCCTGAACTAAATAAGAAAATCGATGAAATCGCTGCGAAGTACGGCGTAAGCAACAATGCCATTGCTGTGGCTTGGATTCTTCGCCACCCAGCGGAAATGCAAGTCATCCTTGGCACCACGAATGTGTCGCGCGTAGTCGAATCAGCCAAAGGTGCGGATGTTACGCTTACCCGCCAGGAATGGTACGACATCTACCAGGCAGCTGGTAACAAGCTTCCGTGATTAATCTCTAAATAGATAGAAACAAGACCGGATTTGCGATCCGGTCTTGTTTTTTTTCTGTGCACGATTTTAACTACTGTAATTTTCCTTAATTATTGATAGAAAACGAAAGAGTTCAAGTGAGAGAAGTAACCCGCTAACCCAAACCGCCCCAAACACGTACCCTGCAAATAAGTCACTAGGATTAATGTTGAAAATACTGATCCCGCTAATCGAATAACCGAGCAACAGGCTCACGAACACGAGGAACTCAATCATGCTGATCAAATAATTTGTCTGATGGCGTACTAACATCATCACAAAATAGCCATAACAAATAAGAACCATCATCGATTGCTCATCGGGAAAATTAGCACTTACATAGCTGCCGGTCAGCATAAAATGTAACAACCAGCGAACACCGTTTGTAAAAAGAAAACCTCCCGTTAATGTCAGGGCTAAGAACAGCAGTTCAAGCCATTTATTCTTGTTGTTGATCAGAATTGTTACCGCTGTAAAAACAAGAACAACACTCAGCACCGTCCATGAAGACAAACCATAGACATGATTCATCGTTGATTGCCACCGAGAATTGAAAAGAAAGAAAACAATCGATCTGGAAATCTTGTCAAAAGGATCGAATTCATTGCTAACGAAATCCTGTATCATTCCGAACATTAATGTAACGAGTGAAATAAAGGAAGCAAGAATTAAGAAAATAAAAAATTTGATTTTCAAAAAACTTTTGTACCGCTTAAAGATGGACTGGAAAAGGAGCAGAAGTGACTCCTTGATATACCGTCGGTTCGTTTTTATGACAAGATAACACAGTCCAGCAAGAACAAGGAAAATGCTGGCTAAGACGAGCCATTTTTTTATTTCTCCCTGATACTTGTCCCATTCCGGGCCTAATACATAACCAAGCAAGATAAAGGTACTGGTCCAGAGAAATACACCAATATAAGAAAAGATGCAGAAGGAGCGGAATGGCAGACGGATTACCCCGGAAATAATGCTTGCAAGATGCCTGATGCCGGGAATGAAGAACGAGAAGACTAAAAGCACCTTCCCATATTTCCCATACCATCTTGATATTCGCTCCATTTTTTCAGGCCCCATGTGAATATAACGGCCAAACTTATGAAAAAAAGGCGCACCAAGCTTATAGCCGATCCAATAGGAGATTGTGGCGCCTAGAATTCCTCCGGTACCTGCTGTTAACAAAGACAGAACAAGGTTTATCTTCCCATGAAACGCTAAGATTCCCACATAGCTTAAAAGCGCTTCGTTGGGAATAGGGATACAAATCAGTTCAAGCATTAACGCCAAAAAAAGAGTGATGTAACTATAGTCGTGAAGCAATTGAATTAACCCACTCATTTCAGGTTCCTCCGCAATAGCAACAGCTTTTTAATCTTCACGTTATTTCCCAATTGTCGGTTTAGATAAACATCTTCGAAACAATTTCAACGTGACAAAGTAATCTATAAGAGTCTGTTCGAAAAGGAGGACAAAAAGGACCAAGAAGGTCAAGGAAACGCAGCTTTGAGCACCAGAGCGTACTTCTACAGGATGTAGTGACTTCGACGTTACTCACAGGACGTAAGTGTCGTTAGTCGAAGATCCTCTGTAATACGTGAGGAGCGGAAAAGCAAGTTGACACAGAGATTCGCTGGTAATTTTTCCCGGACTTTTCGAACACCCTCTATTATTATTCGTCTGCAATTATTGCGCCCTGTCTTTAATTACATTCAGCATCATTGACCAGCCTTCACTATTCTCCTCAAAGAAACGAATTTGGTCGCTTTCCGGTGCATCGAGATGAGCGAACCCGCTTTCCGTGACCTTCAGCTGAGTCCCTCCATTTTCTGGGGTCAAACTGAATTCTACTAAGGTTGAGTTACCCGCTTTCGGTTCTTCTCCCGGATACGAGCTGGCCCAGCGACAAGCGATACTGCTCGGCGCGTTTGTTGTTTCGATCAATACAGGAAAACGTCCATACTTACACTCAGCCACTACTCGATTGCCATCAATCGTTATATGATCCGGACCGTTCTCGCCTACCCACCAAGCGGGGGCACTGACGAATTCCCAGACTTTCTGCACTGGCGCATCAATGAAGATTTCTTGTTCAATCGTATTGTGTTCCATGGGTCAATTCCCCCTGTGTTCTTATGTTTAAGCATAAGTTATAGCACCAGAAGAATAAGCGCAACTTTAACGCTTTCCTTACTTTGCTCTTTTTAATCGCTTATTAAAACCAAAGCGAAATTTCGTCTCTGTAATCATCATTGTACTGCTTAAAATGATCACGAGTCCCACTAATGTCCCAACAGTTATTTTTTCACTTAATAACAGGATACCCCATAATACGCCATATAATGGAACGAGCAAAGTAACGCTTAACGTCTTTGTTGGTCCGACGGTTCGGATCAGATAAAAATAAATGAGATAGCCAATCGATGTTGATAGAATAGCTAAGCAAAGCACCGAAACCAGAACCGGAACATTCATCATCTGAAAACGATCAATTGATGGCAGGCTAAAAGGAATGAGAACAAGTCCGGCCGCAAGCTGTTGTCCGATCGAAAGCATTAAAGCCGGCTCTCCAGTAAAACGTATTTTCGCGTATACGCCGCCAATTCCGTAGCACAGAGATGCGAGCAGCGAGAAGAAAATGGATAAAATAACGATTGGCGAATGACCGAGGTGGCCCCAGCCGGCAAGGATCGCAACCCCGCAGATACCAAGGCCAATACTGATGATTTTTCCGGCCAACAGCTTTTCTTTAAGCCACACAACACCAGCAATCAGTGCGAAAAGCGGTGTGGTCGCGTTAAGAATGGAAGACACCGAGGCAGTCAGGTGCAGTTCCGCCGTCGCAATCAGTGTAAATGGGATCGCCGCGTTGATCGCACCGAGTAGAATATATTGCTTCCACTTCTGTCTAAAGTCAGGCAGCTGCCGAATGAACCATGCATAAAGCAAGAGGGCAAGTCCTGCTAGGATGACACGCATGTCTATTAATAGAAAAGGTCCCAATACTGGAACAGCGACACGCATAAATAGAAAAGAGCCTCCCCATAGAGCACCGAGAAGATTGAGTAACATAAAATTTTTAAAGCTCATAACTTCACCCCTGTTTTCTTTTCTCAATCATAGAATGAGGGTATAATATGAGTCAAATTAATTTTGATCATATTGATTATGAGGCGATCTCATGAATATTTCTCAGCTTCAAATATTGGCTGCCATTGTTGATACAGGATCTTTTACCCAAGCAGGCACTCTTCTCGATAGAACACAATCCGGCATTAGTCATTCCTTGTCGGCTTTGGAGAAGGAATTAGGTGCTTCTTTGCTCATTCGAGAACAAGGAAAGGTTATACTAACTGAAAGCGGTGAACATGTACTTGCACACGCCCGGGAAATTATTTATCACTTCGACTGTATTCTTAATGAAGCAGAAACATTGGTAAATCTGGAATCAGGAAAAATCCGTCTCGGCTGTTTTCCTAGCGCATCAAGACAGGTATTGCCGAAAATCCTGGCAGCATTCCAGAAAAAACACCCAAAAATAGAAGCTGTCCTTTTCGAGGGCACAGATCAAGAAGTTTTAGAGTGGCTGGACAGCCATGTTGTGGACATCGCGTTTGCCGCCTTGCCGCAGCCTATTTTCGAGACAGTACCATTATGCGCGGATCAATGGCTGGCCGTACTCCCCGCCAACCATCGCTTTTCCAGATGTTCTCAAATCCGAATTCAGGACATTGCACATGAACCTTTTATTATGTCAAAGGGAGGCTGTGAACCGATGATCCTGCAAATATTTAAGGAACAAGAATGCAAACCTGAGGTTAACTACTCTATTGAAGATATGACCACACTAATAGCAATGGTCAAGGAAGAGATCGGATGGACAATTGTACCCGAAAAAGCGCTGCCTGAACAATTAAAGGGAATCGTGACAATCCCGCTCGTTCCCATTGTTCACCGCAGAATTGGTCTGGCTGTTCCATCAATCAAAACTGCCTCACCCGCTGTGCAGGCGTTCATCCGTGAAGCTGAAAAAATTTATCCATTGCCAAATCATTAATGGTCAAAGAAAGGATGAAAAAAGATGAGCGGTAAAAAGACGGACATTCATCAAATGTGGGATGCATATCCCGCACTAAAAGAAGAGCTTAACGATGTTCTTCTGCTCATCGAATCCTATATCCGCGTTCGTGACTCAGCAATAGCGAATAGAATCAAAAAGATGGTTCACTCCGGAGGCAAACTTTTGCGCCCCGCTTATTCTTTATTGTGTTCCCATATTGGACCAGACCAAGATCCTGATCGTTCCAAAGCGGTAGCGGCTGCACTGGAATGCCTGCACATGGCGTCACTTGTTCATGATGATGTGATCGACAAGGCGGACATCCGGCACGGTCAAATTACGATTCACGAAGAGTACGGAAACAAAGTGGCCATCTATACCGGTGATTATTTGCTCAGTTTAGCCTTCTCGATACTCTCGCGATACGCAAACTCCTTACCGCGGATTCATTTTCGCGGTTTTCAAGCGGATAAAATATTGGCCGGTGAATTAGAACAATTACATGGCCGATACCAAGAATCTGTTTCTATTAAAAGATATCTCTCACAGATTTCCGGAAAAACTGCACAACTTTTCGCGATGAGTTGCTGCACTGGGGCAATGGCAAGTCATGCTGAACAGCAAATTGCGGCTCATGCATGGAGAATGGGCCGCTATATTGGCATGGCGTTTCAAATTATAGACGACATTCTGGACTACCGAGGAACGAGCCATGTACTCGGAAAACCGGTCATGAACGACATCCGGCAAGGCGTGTATACCCTACCGCTCATCTATGCGTTGAAGGCTGATGCTCAGACACTGCGTCCATTGTTAAGAAAACGCGAGTCCATCACCGAGGAAGATTTGAACATCATACTTGAGTGCATCAGGCGTCATGATGGTGTGGAAAAAGCCACCCGCCTCGCAGACGGATATACGAAAAAGGCAATCTATGAATTGAAACAGCTTCCAAGCGGCAGTTACAAAGAAACATTAGAGCAACTGACCAAAGCTTTACTGGAACGCAAAATGTGAAGCTGCCCTTTGCAGTTCGCGTATCCCTTTGCATTATAATTTTCGTTATGGAGGCTTGATGATGAAATCACTCACAATCATTCTTGGAGATATCACAGCGGTTAAAGCAGATGCGATTGTCAATGCCGCAAATACTTCATTACTTGGTGGCGGAGGTGTCGACGGGGCGATCCATCGCGCCGCTGGTCCTGAACTATTGGCGGAATGCCGCTTGCTCAATGGATGCTCGACTGGTGAAGCAAAAATCACTAAGGGGTACCGTTTGCCCGCCGATAATGTGATCCATACCCCCGGCCCGATCTGGCAAGGCGGCGACCATAATGAAGCTGACTTACTGCGCAACAGCTACAAAAACAGTCTTGATTTGGCTGAAATCCATGGCTGCCGTACGGTCGCATTTCCATCGATCAGCACCGGAGTTTATCATTTCCCGCTTGATTTAGCAGCGCCGATCGCGGTTCAAACGATTCAGGAATTTCTGAATCATTCAAAGGTCATTGAAGAGGTACAGATGGTTTGCTTCGATGAGATAACGAAACGAAGCTATGAACAAGCGTTGAATAAGTTGAAATAAATGGTTGACGCTTGTTAACATCACAATGTATTTTGATCTTTTATTTTCACAAATGTTCAGGTACAATATGATTAGGATAACAACGTATCGTTAATCAAAATTTCACATACACTAATAAAACCATCGGTGCTGGAACACCGATGGCAAGTATGGTAACTTCCGCATTAAGCGAACAGTAGTGCAGAGTAAATCATTCGAACACAAAAAACGATCCACTTCAGCCACTGCAATGGCATATGAAGCGGATCATTTTCTTTTATTGAATGACAGAATCATAACAATTAAACCCGCAAAAGAGATTGCAAGTGTCAACGCTTGATATACTGTCACCGGCACCACCCCCAATCATAAGGGTGTCACTACCGTCCGCTCATATGCCTCATTACCATAAATATAGTATATTCCATACGATCATATGTTCGCAATAGTCTATTAGTACTTTTATACTTGTAAGAAGCTATTTATCAATCGAGTTGTACTCATCCTATAATAAGACTATTTCAAAGCTGACCCACAATCCAATGAGCCGCCTCAGTAGATCCGTTGCAATTAGTGAATAGACACGCTCACAACCCTTTTTATTTTATTGGCGGATTCCAAACTGGGATATCCATAAATGTAGTGTCTTTGATCTTTGGCAAAACATCATATATGGAACAGCCCATTTGTTTTTCGAAGAACTCTTTGATTTCAAAAATCGCGTTCCAGCGTGGAACAGAAGTCGGACCAACGCCGTATCTCCTCGCCACATCAATAAACCGTTTTTCCAGCATACAGAGCCCATTGGCTAAAGCTAAACTATCGCACAACTGTAAGAGTCGATCATAATCATCATAAGTACAATTTACAATATAGTCTTTAATTATCTTCTCTTCACCCTGCACTTCTTCAGCAAAATCTTTTTCCTTAATGGGATATGAATGAGTCATACAAATCTTTGCAGCTTCGTCCCATCCTTTTTCCATCGTATAAACGTAACCTTCGTACACATGTTTCGGGGCGTTAACAATGCCAACCCTACGGCCAATATCATGGAGAACGCCTAAGATATAAGCCTTATCTGCATCCATATTCGGACATTTCTCTGCAATATATTTTGCCGCTAATCCTACATTGATTGAATGCTCTGTCCAAGGGCCTGGATTTAACTGACCTGCTATCTCTAATTCATTTTCCGCTGTTTCTTTATTTGGTAGCATGAGCAACCTTCCAATCTTATTTGCTGGATAATCATTCCTTTTTAGTTTAGCACGATTGGTTCAACAGAGCGCTACGCAACCATAATTGCAGTCTTATAAGAATCGAACATGTTAAGCATTTTTTAAGAATTAATCTCTATACTGGATGCACTGAAGCAAAACACCAGGAAAAAGGGGCATGCTCAATGGATCGTGTAATCAAAATTAACTTTTGGATTGGCATCGCAGTCGCAGTCGCACTGCTGCTTGAATCAGCATTCGGTATTTACAGCTTTGTTCACAGTAAAGTTCAGGCACAATCGTTTCAAAGAAATTTCTCACAGCGTATGGCGAATTTCAACGGCGCAAATAATTCTGGAAATCAGTCATCCGGGACGAATGCACCACAATTTGGCAATGGCAACTTCCAAAATGGTGGACAACGTTTTGGTGGAATGAGGATGCGTGCAATTGGATCACAAGCGAATCCAATCGAACTGGTGATTCACATCTTTACGCTGATTTTGGCAGGTGCAGCGCTCGTCATGATTGCGATCATCTGCAGATTCAACGCGAAGAAGAAGAAAGAATTGATCAGTAAGGAAAAATTGGCTCAGGAATAATGAATACAGCAAACCCCGCAAACATTTGCGGGGTTGTTTTAAATGATTCTATTCATTATTTTTGGTAGACACTGATATAATAATCGTCTTCGGGAAAGTCTCCCAAATAGTTAAAACCATGGCCGGCATAGAACGCCTTTAATTTATCGTTACCCGCCCAGCAATCAAGATAAAGTGTTTTATTAAGTTTATGTGAGAAGGAACATGCATAGTCTATGATTATTGCTCCTATGTTTTTTCCTTGGTACTCAGGCAGTATAGCTATTTTATTTAAATAATTGCTCTGTGGTGGTACAGCCAGCTCACTTAAACCGTCGATTTCTCTGATGAAAAAGGTGCCGATTGCCTTTTTATCATTAAATAGAATAAACGCCTGATCACTCTTTATTTCTTTCTCAATTTTGTCGCGCTCCCAAGGATAGTCCCACTGATGGATGCCTTTTTCCTGCAGGTTTTGTGCGACCCGATTCAATATGTCCACGACTTCATCAAGATCGATCATTTCAGCTCGACGTATCTTCATTGGCCACCCCGAAATACGATATTATTCTTCTTCGCTCGAACTCAACAAACTTTGTTCGCTTGGAAGCAGCAGCGTTAATAGTGCTGCAATGAAGGGCAGAACAGCGAAAAAGTTAAAAATAGTGTAAACACCATAAACATCAGACAGCCAGCCGATCATTGTCGCGCCGATTCCACCCGCACCGATCCCGAAACCTACCATCAAACCGGAGACAAGACCGATGTTTTTCGGAAACATCATCTGTCCATAGACAACAGTGACAGCAAATGATGAGAGCACAAAGAAACCAAAGATGAACAAGACGACGACCGACAGGACGCCATGAACATGAGGCAGCATATAAGCAAACGGAATCGTGACAGCCATGGAAATGAACAAAAGCCACTTGCGACTGATCAGATCAGAGAAGCGTCCACCGATAAAAGTCCCTAACGCACCAGCCCCTAAGAAAAGAAAGGTGAGCAAATCCCCATGTTTGAGCGAAATTCCTTGATGCAGATAAAGAAATGGCAAGAACCCCGCTACACCAATCTGCGTCCATGAACGAAGAATCACGACAACAGTTAAGATACTGAGTCCGGTCACATGATTTCGTCCTTTAATCATTTTCTGTCGTGTTTTATTTTGTTCCAAACTGCGTTTGTACCAAGGTAAAACCGAAAGAGCAAGAAACAATCCGGCAACCGTTGTCAATGCGAACCAGCCAAGACCGTGCAAACCCGTGGCGATTAAGAAAAGCGGAAGCAGTAATGGACCCACTGACTGGCCAAAATTGCCGCCGACCTGAATAATCGCCTGCGCTGTCCCTCGTGCTGTTCCTGCAGCCATGTATGCCGCGCGCATTGCTTCAGGATGAAAAATTCCCGATCCAATACCTGATAAACCGACAAGAACAAGTAGCATCCAGTATGCCGGTGCATATCCGGACACAGTCAAGCCTATCCCGCTTAGGCAAATACCTACGGGCAAGAACCACGATTTCGGATGTTTATCGGAAATAATGCCAAATAATGGCTGAGAAACCGAGGATGTCATCATCGAAACAAATAAAATGACACCCGCTTGAAAATAGTTGAGATCAAAAGCTTGTTTGTATAAAGGCAGGAGCGCCGGCACTAAACCCGTTGTCATCAAATCATTAATGAAATGGATACCACTGAGACTGAACAGCTCCTTTTTCGCCGCCAGCCTCGGCTTCAGTGCAGGATCCTTCTCTCTACTTAACGCAAGATTCATCTTTTCAAATCCTCCTAGGTGAAACCCGATCATTTACACTTTTGTAGAACACTTCTATACTAACAAGTAATGCGTAATGAATCCCGCAATATTCTGCTTACCTTTAGCACAATTTTGATCGAAAGGGTTTCCCAAATGAAAAATGAATCGAATTATTCACCGAAACGTAATCCTGATCAGCATGCCTGCCTAGATATCCTCAAAAGGGAATCATTAGGCTATGGACCGACGTTTCGAGAAAATTGGCATGAAGAAATGCAATTTTATTATGTTGCAGATGGCGAGGGACGGATCCGCTGCGAATCGGACATCATTGATTTACGTGCAGGAAAAGCGGCATTAATCAATAGCAATGAACTGCATATCATGGAGAGCAAGGTTGAAAAGCTAACCTACTACACAATTCGTATTGATCTTTCCGCATTGTTCCAAGATATACCCGACCTCATCCACTTGAAATATGCTGAACAGCTCATGCAGCAGCGCATCGTCTTCGATCATATCATTGATGAGAAAGAACAGCTTGTCCCCTTGCTGCACGAATTAATCGCTGAACATGAATCGCGTCTGCCAGGCTGCGAGCTGGCACTGAAATCACTTGTGCTTCAGATCTTAGTCATCCTGATCCGCAACCATATTCAAAAAATATACACCAAGAAACGGTTTGATTTGAGGATCAGCAGCCTGAACCAATTAAAATCAGTAATCGCATTTATTCACGAACAGTACACAAAGTCCATTAAGGTTCATGATCTGGCCGAACGCGCACTTATGAGTGAAGCTCATTTCTGCCGCACCTTTAAAAAATTGTATGGCAAAACCGTAGTAGCTTACATCAACACACTCCGAGTGGACCAAGCGGAAAAACTATTGCAAAACAGCCCGTTGACCATCACCGAGATCGCTTTGAACGTCGGGTTTAACGACGCCAACTACTTCAGTCGTGTATTCAAGCAGCAAAAGGGAATCACACCACAAACCGAACGCAATAGAATACGACAAACAATGAACCATTAATTCAGTATCAATTGTCATAGACAGCTTTAAGCGTATATTCTGCTAATACATGCGTCTCCATTTTCTTATACAGCTCATTCATTAGAAATCCGTTTTTAAGATCAAGCAGTGTATCTAATGCATAAACGTGCAGTTCGTACACATGCGGCGCATCAGGCGGCGCCATTCCGCCATAAAAACTAGAGAGCGCTCTACTTTGCTTTCCGACTAGGGGACTCATCCAGCTATTTGCTCCCTGTACAAAGTCTTCAGCATGCTTACTTTCATCATCAAAAATTTCACTTTTCGTAATATTTGCGGCAAGCCAGTGTATCCAGGAGAAACCGCCTGTCACCGGATATGCATCCTTGTCCTCTAATACGATAGAAAAAGAGACTGTATTTAACGGCGCATCCACAATCTTAAACGGGATGGAGTACGAAGGTATTCCGTTTTCATTGAATTCTGTCCCCCGTTTACCATACTTGTCCTGAAATTTTTCATTTGTTATACCTGAACTTGTGACGAACATTCTCTTAACCTCCTTATTTATTCAAGGCGCTTCGCAAATTCTTATCACACATTGATTGTATCGGTATAAGTTAATCCTGTATATTACTTACTTTTTTGTTGGTACGGCATCCTTTTCAAGAAATGATCCCTCTTTTTCTTAACTCCTCTTCTTGATCACGTTCAAGTAAATAGTCTATGCCTATTTGCTGCATTATTTTTAGCGCTTCTAAAATTCGTTCCCCATGCGGCTTGGTTAGAAAATAATCAACATGCAATGGATACCCTTCGTAAGTCTTCTTATCAACAAAGCCAAACTCAATCAGTTCTTTTAAATGTTCCAGTAGCATTTTCTGACTAATACCTTCAATATCCTTCTCTAATTTTGATAAGGAGGTCTTTCCCAGCCTAAGTCTCCATAGAATAATCGGCTTCCATTTTCCTTTAATCATGTCATGAACTAATTCTAAGGGACATGTAAATTGATGACGCAGTTTCATTTGGGCCACCTCCGGATTTCACGAATCAAAAGTGATTAAAACTAATCTCGATTTTATTCGGAGTTAAGGTAACGATTGCCGAAGCAAGTGCAGCTTTTAATGCCGGATAATTTCCATGAATATCGGTTATGATTGCGATTTTCATTGATCGTTCCTCCCCAGAACTACAGAACAACCTTTCGGAACAGAGTTCTTTTTACAGAACTTGAGATTCAATCCATTTCGCCACTCCGTCATCGTCATTACATTCACAGATAAAGTTTGCTGCTCGTCTTGCCGGTTTGATCCCATTGGAAACGGCAACACCTATGCCGCAATTTTCCAGCATCTCCAGATCATTATGATCATCACCAAATGCAAGAACATGCTCAGTGTTTATCTTTAACCTTTGCGCGACAAAGGAAATCCCGTTCATTTTTGTTGCATCCCGGTGCATCACCTGAAACCAGTTTTCTCCGCTATTCTCATAAAAATTTAGACTGGAATACTTTTTTATCATTGGTTTCATTGCTACAGTATCTTTGCATTCTATCGAAAGCTTTGGCGTCTCTTCTTCCACCGTATGTTTGAAGTCAGTATAAACCGCATTCCATTCAGCGCCCCAAGGTTCGCCTCTGTAATTTGTGTACAGACAGTCACCTGCTTCAACGCTGATACATGTAATATTTGTTGAAGAAATCAACTCTGGTATCAATCGATTTTTCAGATCATTTGGAATGACACGATTGCTGATTACCTGATTGTGCGCCACTATCGTTGCTCCATTGTTTGAAATGATATAATCCGGTTGCACTTTTTGTTGGAATTGTCGAGTTGCTCTCTCTGGACGAGCAGTGGCAAAGGCAATGCGAATCCCTTTTTCCTGACATCGATTTAACACGTTTGCCGTATGATCAGAAATCATTTCTTGATTGTTTAATAGTGTATGGTCTAGATCACTGACAATCATTTTAATCGTTTGCATCTTCCTTTGTGTCCCCCCATAGCAGCTCAGTGCTTGTTTACTAGCGTATTTTCAAACCCTTCTGGATGCATGGTTTCCCACTCTTCTCTAAGCACACCATAACCGATTGAATCGTAGTATTTCCCATCGACGATTCTCGCTTTTCTGAAGCAGGCTTCTTTGGTGTAGCCGAGTTTCTCTGCAAGCTTCATCATCCCATGATTTCCCGACCAAGTCCTCAAGTCGACGCGGACGATTTCCGGCATTGCTTGAAAAAGGTAGTCCGTCCACAAACCAAAAGCCTCGAAGCCTCTGCCATTCCCCCAATAATCCGGGTCAAAAATGCCGATACCGGCACATAACCAGTTTGTTTCTTTACTTTCCCAATACCAGCTTACTCTTCCAAGCAGTTTGTCTGAATCCTTGTCCGCAATTGCCAGAACTCTTCTCGGTGTTTCTAATTTGTGTTCTTTAATTTTCAAGCATTGCTCTTCAACGCGTTGAATGACTTCCTCTTTTGACATTCTCGGATAATATGGTCCATCAAACTTTTGCCAATATTGACCAGGCTGCCACCAAAAAATGTAGTCATCCGAATCCTCTAGTTTCCAGTCACGAATGACAACCTTAGTACCTGCCATGTATACCATGAACAAACCGCCTCTTTTATACTTTATGTATCTTTCTGAATAGTTTACCATAGTGAGTTTGCATCGGAGAGGGATTCAGGCAATGTATGAATCAATTTCGCGAAAATTCACTATACAGTTTTGAGATTATATGGAACAATGAAATTCGGTAGATAGAGCAAAAAAGGGGGACTTCATCAATGACACCTTTATTTAGGTAAAAAAATCGGACAAGGGCTAACTGCTGAAATTTTTGATGTGGGCAACCAACAAGTCCTTAAATTATTTTACAAAGACATCCCGCTTTCTTGGGCGAAGCAAGAATTCCGCATCAATCAAACGCTGGTTCAAGAAGGGTTCCCGGTTGCCCGAGTTTACAATTTAATCGAAAAAGACGGCCGTCATGGCATTGTGTATGAAAAAGTTGAAGGTGAGTCCTTTTTGAAAAGACTCACCCAGAAGCCTTGGACTGTGCGCAGGATTGGACGGACGATGGCTGAATTTCACCACAAAATCCAGAGAGACACTGCCTGCGAACTCCCATCAACTAAAGATGATTTGTCGCGCCGAATTCTTGAAGCACATGAACTTGATAAAGAAACCAAACAGTTGTTGCTTGATGAACTGCAGAATCTCCCAAATGGATCGCATTTATCTCATGGTGACTTTCATCCTGACAACCTTATGTTTACGAAGGATCGAGTCGTCATTATTGACTGGATGACCGCGACGAAAGGACATGCTCTGGCAGATGTTGCGCGAACCGTTTTGTTGCTGAAGTTAGCCGATATCCCGAAAGAAATTCCTCTAATCGTCCGGTTGTTAATAAAATTTCTAAGAGTTCAATTGCACAATGCCTATTTGAAACGCTACATTAAATTAGCCAATTGTTCGATTGCGGACATCAGACAATGGGAAGCACCGGTTGCTGCCGCCCGTCTCGTCGAGCGCCTTTCTGCATCTGAGAAACAAGCGATGCTTCGGCTGATCCATGAACATTGCAAATCCATGAAGCAAAAACGGGCAACTGAGACTAGATAATAAAATTTTGCCAATGAGTGTTTCGCTATTTCAAAGCCTTCCACCTATTTTTGTTCTGAAAAGATATACTCCGCCAATAATTGCTAAAGCTAGTGGATACAGAATTGCCCATCCACTGAAGAACAAGATGATGACCGTGATTAAAAGTGAGATAAGCGCCATGAACCAGCCAACCGTCAGTGGTCTAATGATTTTCAGAGCAGCAAGCATTGTAAAAATATAGGACGTAATAAAAACGACGCTTGGTCCTTTTAATAAGGTTTCTAAATTCGGCCGAACTGTGCCGTATATGAATAAAATGAGGGTAAAAATAACGCCAAGAACAAAAAGGACGCTTATTGGCGTTCGATATTTCGGATGAATTTTTGCCAAGATTCTTGGAAAATGACCGTCCCTAGCCTGTGCATACACCATTCTTGAAAAACCTGCGAGGTTCGCATGGACTGTACTAAACGTAATGAATAGAGCCAGCAGTGTTGTAGTTACTGTTCCGATTCTTCCCCACCCTTTTGAAATAAGAAGACTAAGTGAGCTAACGCCTTTATTCGCACCATACGCCTGAGTGCCAACGGTCACAAAGGATATGGACAGGTATAAAACAGAAACGACGATTGCTCCGATTATCAAACTGATGGTTATGTCCCGCTCAGGTCTTTTAAATTCTTCTGCTAGTGGGGGAATCATTTCCCATCCGACAAACGAAAAGAAGATCACCACGGAAGCTGAGCCCACCGAGAACCAACCGTGCGGAACAAATGGCATAAATGAAGAGGATTTGACATGGGGAAAAGCGACAATAACAGCAGTTACCAGCAAAGTGAAGATGACACAGATAACCGCTACGCTTACCTTAGCTGATAGATCAATTCCCCTTACGTGCAGAAGCAAAGACGTGAGCAAGATGAGCGCGGCTATACACACTGTACCCCAGCGATTCGTTGGTAGAAGATTGTTGAGATAATAGGCGCCTGTCAACGCAATCGTCGGCACGCCAACCGGTATGGACCCCAGCATAATCCAGCTTAAAATTGTACTCGTCCTCGTTCCAAAAGCATGTCCGACATATGCCGTAATGCCCCCGGCACTAGGAATTATTTTCGCAAGATACGCGATGGTTAAGACGATCGGAAAAGCAAGTAAAGACATGATCGCCCAGGATAATAGCGAAGCAGGACCGGCATTATTCGCGGTGATTGATGGCAAAACAAGAATGCCGCAGCCCAATACTGCGCCGATGGTTAGTGCGGTTCCCTGCACCCAAGTTATCGATCGTTTTAATGATGGTTCACGCAATTTGATCAATCCCATATGTTTTTTCTTAATTATAGGTAGAAGTTGATAAGAAACACATGGTATACTTTATTAAAAATTGATCTGCATCAATAAAAATCAAGGAATTCATCTACATCTATTTAAATAATTAAGGTGGGGATATTATGGACGAAATCGATTGCAGCATTCTCACACAATTACAGGAAAATTCGCGTCAAACAATGATTGAACTCGGCAAAAAAGTCGGGTTGACCTCTCCTTCTGTGACGGAACGCGTCAGGAGATTGGAGGAACAAGGTGTTATAAAAAAATACGGCGCTATCGTTGCACCGGAAAAATTAAATAAACAGGTCACAGCTTTTATATTAATGGAACCGAAAGACTGCATGAAATACGTTGCGTTCACAACAAAGCAATCCGATGTTGTGGAATGCCATCGAATTGCGGGAATGTATAGCTATTTAACAAAAGTTGTTACCGAATCCGTTCATACCTTAGAAGATCATATCAACGCCTGCCTCGAGTACGGTAAGCCAACAACACTAATTGTTCTGTCTTCACCCGTGGAACAGAAGGCGATTATTCCAACAAATATGGAGAACTAGGGTTCGGCGAATGAATGATTAGCCAAAATTACATCCCATTCTTATACCATCTTGGAATAACGGTTTGGTAGTGATCATAAGCGACCAAGTTTTTTTCTATTTCCTTGATCATTACATTAATTTCATGCTGCCCGTAGGAAATCGACCATGGGATTGAAGAAATCATGTTTGTTGCAATATATAAAGCCATGAGCCCGAAAAAATGTGCTGGCACCTTATCCTCAAAGTAACTGTTAATCCTGCCCGACGCGAAGGCGCCGCTTACGCCAGCACACCAGGTAATCCGGTTGAACTCTTCCCAAGGGTCGCCGTAGTCCAGCCGATCAAAATCAATGATTCTGATTGTTTTCTTGCCTGAGATGACCATATTGCCGCAATGGTAGTCCCCATGCTGGAAAGTCATGGGGCGATCTTTGAGAAGATACCGATTCGTTTCAATAAAATTTATGATCAAATCTGCGCGATCCACGACAATCCCGCAGGTACGATAGTCTGCAAGTTTGCGGTCGATTTTTTCTTGATAAAATTTACTCCATGATTGCTGGTCAGCCGGCGCAGGTACAGAATGAATCTGTTTCAGCATTCGCCCGGCTTGGTAGCCAAGCTTATACTGTTCTTTAGAATTTAGTGTAGGCAGAACCTTCGCGGCCTCTTTTCCATCAACCCAAGTCATGATGGTGTACACCTTTTTGCCATTGTCACAATTCCCAAATCTAATCGGTCGAGACATCTCAATGTCGAGATGGTCCAGCCTTTTTACTGCTTCATATTCTTTTTTTCTTCTCGTATATTGAGTACTGTCCGACACACGGAGCAGGTACCTTTTTTGATCACTTGACTCAAAAGCATATTTTCGATCATGTGACCACCCAGCATCAATTAATTTCACGTTCCTCCACTGATCAGATCCAGGAATACCGAGAAAAAGTGTGTCCATCATGACCACCTCATAACGCTCTATTCATTCGTTTGTTTTAAGTCCTGATCAATCAATGAACAAGCCCATTTGGATCGAGTCATAGAAGACATCATTAATTAAGAAATCTCGTGTGATCACGCCTTCTTCCTTAAATCCAAATGATTTGTAGAGATGAATTGCTCGCGCGTTGTCCGAACGAACACGCAGATTGATTTTCCGGATCACACCGCTTTCCTTGCTCCACTCAATCAACCGTGCAATCAACGCTTTGCCAATGCCCCTCCCCCAGAAATCCTTCCGTACGCTGATGCCAAATTCACCGGCATGCGCTGTTCTTTTTTTCGTCCCACCGGAAAAGATGAGGTTACCGGCGATCTGGCCATCATATTCTGCAATCAAATTCAAACCATTGTCTCTGTTGAAGTAATCTTCAAACAATTTTTCTTCTTTTTCCACCGTCACGTGAAGATCATCCGCAGAC
The DNA here is from genome assembly GCF_000497245.1 of Sporolactobacillus laevolacticus DSM 442. Lineage (GTDB taxonomy): Bacteria > Bacillota > Bacilli > Bacillales > Sporolactobacillaceae > Sporolactobacillus > Sporolactobacillus laevolacticus. The sequence goes on along the minus strand of NZ_AWTC01000011.1, from coordinate 4,534 downwards.
CCAAAGGTCAGAAAATCAGTTTCTCCGGCAATCTGATGAAGAAAATTAATCATAGCCGCAGCATCTGTCTTTCTAGCTTTCCTTATAATCATTTTTTCCTCTCCCATTTCCTAGACGTTGTTACTAATGTTGCATAACTTATTAGTTCCATTTCATCGGAATACTCGGATTATGGTTTTTCCTGCCTAGATTCAGATTTTCCTGTTTTGGCAGGTTTCATAGAAAACCTAATCTTATCATTTTGCCAAAATGTCATGATATTCTTCATTTCGTTCAATTTGGCTCTTCGCAAAAGGACACAATGGGATAATTAATTTCCCTTCTTCCCGAGCATACGCTACAATTCTTTTAACCAATGCTTCTCCAATGCCTTGACCTCTAAGACTGTCTGATACAAATGTGTGATCCACAATAATTTTATCTTTTCCAGTTGGAACATAATGTATTTCTGCTTCCTTATTATTCTGTTCTCCTACATAAAAAGTGTTGCCATCTTTTTTTATATCGATCATTTTAATGTTCCCTCCCAAATAATACATGTGCTTTACGGTAACTCACAGTTATGGCTATTGTCGCAAAATGGTTTATTTTTAGAAAGTCCACACCCACATAAGGTAGCACGAGTGCAGTGAATGATTTCTTCCGCTTTCTTAATGGCCAAGTTTCCTTTTAGATAAAATAATTCCATTAGAATCAACCTCAACAGTTGTCCTATCATTTGGCTCTTCTCGTTCACTTCTATCTTTTCTTATATATTCCAATGCACCACTTGGGCATTGTTCGATCACTTTTGCAATTTTGTCCGCTTCTTCTCCATCTGCATTAACCCATGGCCGCTTCTTTACATCAAAAACCTCTGGTAACCCTTTTACACATCTGGCCGCATGAACACATCTTTCACTATGAAAAATAACATCGATAGTTTGTCCTGTATAACGTTTGGATTTATTAGACATAAAATCTCACTCCTAAAAAAATAAGTTTCAAATACAGGGTGGTTACTATAAAAAGCTCTCTTTATCTAAGAAGTAAGGTCTTCCGTTTCATACAAACATTTCTTTAGGGCAATATAGTTTCGTAATACAAATTTTTTCATCACACACACCAAAAATAAGGTCAAAAGGCTTTGGTCTTGCAATTCCTGCTTGTTTGTATTTACCTTTCATGATACTATACCGTATCAGGGATGAGAAGGAGTGCTATAAATGGAAGAAAAAAAAGTTACGTGGTTAGAACTTTTTTATGACTTGCTATTTGTGGCAGCAGTTGCAACGGCTACACATGCTTTACTTCATGTTGAAAAAGGGCATATTCATCCAGAATATTTACTGAAGTTTGCTCTAATGTTTATCCCGATATGGTGGTCTTGGACTGGGCAAACATTATTTATTAATCGGTTTGGACAGGATTTATTGCATCAACGCATCTTTATGATTCTTCAAATGTTGTTTGTCCTTATTATGACATCCAGCTTATCAGTTGATTTTGATCAATACTATCTCTCTTTTCTGATTGGCTATATTGGACTAAGAGCACTTACAGCAATTCAATATCTCGTTGTACAGAACTTTGAAGAAGGCAATAGAAAAAAGGTTGCTCTTTTTTTAGGAACACGTTTTTGGATTGGGGTCATCATCTCATTTCTCTCAATCTTTTTTGATTCATGGATTCGATACGCAGTGTTATATATAGGGATTTTTGTCGATATTTTGGTGCCTGTTCTAGGACGCAAATATTTAGAGAAAGCCCCGACCAATATAGCCCATTTATTAGAACGGTTTGGTTTATTGACATTAATTCTTTTTGGAGAATCGGTTGTCAGCACCCTGTTTGTACTACAGCCGCAAAATGGTAATTGGAATTCGATTTCATTTTCGATTATTTCATTTATCCTTATTATTTCGATGTGGTGGCAGTATTTTGATAACTTAGAAAAGAAGGTAAACAAGTCGATTCAGAGCACAGGTCAAACGATTATTTACGGACATCTATTTATTCTAATGTCTATGAGCATGATTGCAGCATCGATCAAACTGATGTTTTTACATGAGGTCTATTATTTTTTTATCTTATATTTTGTATTTATTTCTGTATTACTTTATTTCATTGCAACTACCCTAGTTTTTCATCAATACAGGTATGAACAACACCGTTTGAAAATTTATCATTTAGGGTTATTTTTGGGGATATTAGCCGCTTTTTTCGTTATTAATTTGATCATGATAGTTCCATACATTGTCATAATGGGGGAATTAACCGTGTTTTTTATCATCTATGCTAAATTAACAACTACGTGAATCAATAGAAATAGGAATGACAGCCGGTTTAATGTTTTTCCAACTGAATAGGTTCAAACAAATGAAGCCGGGCATTGCGCCCGGCTCTTATTAGTTTATCGATCATTTCACTATTTATCAGTCATTGACCTGCTTATTATCACCAGTTCTCCTACCAATTCAGCCTTTACTGCACATTCGTCTCTGAACTTGGCAATTTTGGAACAGCAACTTTCCAAGGCTCTTGTTATACTGGGTTTACCGTACGGTTGGAGGGAATGCTTAATGGACACGACAGCAATTTTACAAGATATTCTGGAATATGTTGACGAACATATAACAGACGATATCAGCCCGAATCTTTTAGCAGCACGCGCCGGATTTTCAACCTGGCATTTCTGCCGGGTATTCCAATGGGGCACCGGATATTCGGTGATGGCCTATGTGCGGAATCGCCGCCTTGCATTTGCCGCATACGAACTCACTTTAGGCCGGCGAATTCTCGATATTTCTTTGGAATATGGTTTTGAAACCCACTCTGGTTTTAGTAAGGCTTTTCGCCGTTATTTCGGCTACTCACCGGGAACCTACCGTTTGCATGCGCATTGCGATCGCCCTTTCCCGCCAAGCCTTCCCCGCACAAACAACTATTTGAATGGAGGAATTATTTTGGAACCAAAATTTGTGACGCGCCCCGCTGTAAAACTTGCGGGCTATGCACTCAAAACGACCTCATCTGATGGAGAAAACAGTAAGGCAATCCCTGCTTTTTGGAGCGACTATATGAGTGATGGGCGGATGGAAAGACTGCACGCCGAAAGCTTTCTCAAAAAACACGATGAGTATGGTGCTTGCTTTCCGGAAGACCCAGAGACCGGCGAATTTGAGTATGTGATCGGTGTTGAACCGAAGGATGGCGCAACAATCCCGGACGGCTATCACGTTTGCGAACTGCCACCTGCAACCTATGCCGTATTTTCGACACCGCCAAGCAATGCCACAAACTTTGTACCTGCCATCCAGGGCACATGGAACTACATCTTTAATGAATGGTTTCCTAAGTCTGGATACGAGTATGCGCCGGATTGTGCCGACTTTGAACTGTACGATGACCGCTGCATGTCAGACGCAGGAAAAATATGCGACATCTATATTCCGGTAGTAAAAAAGGAAAGCTAAAACTACACGGCATTGACTGATGCACAAAAACGGATCCCCTAACCTATGGGTATCCGTTTTTGCGTTTCGTACGCCGCCTTTCAATCGATGAGTTCGGATTCTTCGGACGATACATCCCTCGTGTTGTGTAGAAATGAGGTTCTTTATTCATAAAAAAGTTGTTTACTAGGAAAAAAGTTCTTTGCTGAGAAGGGTGTTGCGCAGTGATATATGGAATGCGAACTAAGGAAATATTATCTTGTATTCTCTTCAACCCATTGTTTCAATTCAAGTTTGAACTTTTCTTTCTTTTCATCATCACGAACTATTTTCTTTAAATTATATCTTTTGATAAACCCTCTGAATTTATTATCATTTAAAAGTTTCCGACCATACATCCGTTTAAACCACTCTTCACCTTCTAGATATTCAAGATTCTCCTGTATTCGATGTTGGCGAAAGAATAACAGATCTAACAAAGCCAAGACAAGATCGAAAAAATCCATAATGAATTTCCCCCTCAAATCCCATCAAGTAATTGCATATTATCCGTCAACTGTGCAACAGTGTATTTTCTTTAATTATAAGGCAGTAAAGAACTTTTTTGTCATGAAATCTATGTATGAATAACAGGACGACAGCATGAGTAAACAACCATTTTCTTTGATCGCTTCTCACTTCAGCGTAAGAATGCAGCTTTGCTCCATTCCGAGTAAAGAACTTTATTGTCACTAATCAATTCTATCCCGCCTGCGGTTGCAGAACACGAACAGGGCCGGGGAAAACGGGCCAAGCGCAAATTGCTCCTGGACGATCGCGGCAAGTCCGTCGATGGATTTGCGCATGTCGGTTGCACCGCAAGCGAGGTAGACTGGTGAATCCGAAGTGAGACTCAGCATAATGGAGATAGCGCTGTGACCACGTCACGAAGCAGCTCCGGTTCAAAACCGGAGCAAACCTTGATTCGCGCAACCCCGATTTGGATGTGAAGCGAATCGGGGGATGTGGATGGATCCTTATTGCACTTTTGGGCAGTTAAGTGATGTAGCAAATTTATCATCGCAGTGTGTGAAAAAACTTTCAGTTAGGGAGTGATGGAT
>NZ_AWTC01000010.1 GCF_000497245.1 Sporolactobacillus laevolacticus DSM 442 | reverse complement strand
CGCCTCGGTGCCCATTTAAGGGCTGGCCAGTAACAAAGGCTTTCAGCCGTAGAGCAAACCACCCGTTCACACGGGTGGTTTTGATTTGATGGAGAAGTATTTCCTGGGAAAAGTTAGAAATCACCGTAAACGCTTGGCCAGTCCACGAAAAGTAATCCAAAACGCAGATTGACCATTTTCAGGCCTATGAATTAAAATAAAAGCATTCTATTAATTTTTTCATATATTGAATCCGGTTTGATAGCAAGCGTGATTAATATTTGATCATACCGGTAAAGGAGTTTATTCATGAACTTTTTCAAAAAAAGGGACAAACACGCGGTTGTGCCGCGTGGCAAGATAGCGGTGATGATGGATTTTGTATTGGTCATCATCGGCTCGTTTATCGTTGGTATCACATTTAATGCATTTATGATTCCGACACATATTGCTTCAGGCGGTGTGGCAGGGATTAGTATTGTGCTTCACTGGACACTTGGTTGGGAACCATCCTATGTCTTATGGGGATTGAATGTGCCGATTTTTGTTATTGGCTTGTTAATTCTCGGACGCAGCTTTGGCTTTGTAGATTATGCGATGAAGACTTTACTTGGGACCGTGATGCTGCCGTTTTCGGTATTCCTGACATCCGGAATTCCTGCGGCGACGCAAAGTCCGCTGCTTGGTGCGCTGTTTGGCGGGGTTGGTACCGGAATCGGTCTCGGCATCGTGTTTCGCGGCCGTGGTTCCACCGGGGGAACGGCGCTTGCTGGCCAGATTATTCAAAAGTTCACCGGTCTGTCCCTTGGTGTCTGTGTTTCTGTACTGGACGGAATTATCGTTATCACCTCAGCCTTCTTTATGTCACTCGAGGCGGCACTCTATGCATTGGTCAGCATCTACCTGACTGCCAAGATGATTGATGTTGTGCAGCTCGGTTTTAACACAGAAAAAATGGCGCTTATCATCTCTGAAAAAGAAGACGAGATGCGTCAGGCAATCCTGGAGGAAATTGATCGGGGTGTAACCCGGATCACCAGTCAGGGTGGATATACAGGCGATGATCGTCCAATGTTGATGACCGTTGTCTCACAAGGGGAATTGACGCATCTGAAACAGTTGGTCCGCTCGATTGACCCAGATTCCTTTTTTATCCTAACGAATGCAACCGAGGTCTTCGGCAAAGGCTTTTATCAACGGACATAAGGACATTCATAGATTCAGAAAAAACGCGTGACGTGTGGTTGCCCGCGTTTTTTTGTTAAGAAAATTTCGGCTCCACTTCTTCGTGTTTCGGTTTCTGTGCGTGGCAGCTAACCTGTTGAAAAAGTAGCCCAACTTATTGGTTGAACAGTCAACATATCGGTTGAATGGTGTTTCTTGAAACTAATCTGATATAAAATTCAAAATCGCTCCGAACTCAGCACACTTAATCTCAATGCTCAGTTCATTTTCGCCGCACGCAACAAGCTCTGAATTTGACAAACTTCTTCAGAATCGATGTTTTTCGACACGATTTTTCAGACGTATGACTGATTTGAAATTGAAATGTAATAATTTTCGTAGGGAATCTGTCGGATATCGATGGTATAATTGTCATTGATTAATAGAGTTAGTTGCCTTTCTACATAGTTTGTGCGCAAGGAAATAGGGTCGGAAGTCAAACGGGAGTGCTTTCCAATAAGTGAACCCACCTTATTTTCATGGTCAGTGCGAATGGTTTACATAGAAACGGGATAATCAGACAGATTTCTGGAATTAATGACAAAATGTGCGAAAAAGAGTTTTGGGGGAAGGGACTTTATGGAAGACGTTATTTTAATGGAAAATGTCTGGAAGGCTTATCCAAATGGGGTAATGGCGCTGAACGGCATTGATCTGTCTGTCAAACAAGGCGAATTTGTCTACATCGTTGGCCCAAGTGGGGCAGGGAAGTCGACTTTTATAAAAATGATTTTCAGAGAGTTGAAGCCTACGCGAGGCAAAATTTTCATAAACAACAAGAATATCGCGAATTTGAGAGAACGGCAGGTGCCGTATTTCCGCCGTAAGATCGGGGTCGTTTTCCAGGACTTCCGGCTCTTGCCGAAACTGACAGTCTATGAAAATGTGGCGTTCGCGCTCGAAGTGATTGAAGAACATCCGCGCCAGATCAAGCGCCGTGTCATGGAGGTACTTGATCTAGTTGGCTTGAAGCATAAAATGCGCTCATTTCCGGATCAGCTCTCCGGCGGTGAGCAGCAGCGTGTGTCCATCGCGCGTTCGATTTGCAATCGGCCTCCTGTCCTGATTGCCGATGAACCGACAGGAAACCTTGACCCTGAAACGTCCTGGCAGATCATGGATGTGTTTAAAAGGATCAATGAACAAGGTACAACGATAGTCATGGCGACACACAACAGAGATATTGTTAACAAGATCAGGCACAGAGTTCTGGCGCTTGAAGGCGGCATGATTGTGCGCGACCAGCAGGAAGGTGACTACGGCTATGAAGATTAGAACATTGAAACGGCATATCAACGAAAGCTTTAAGAGCCTCGGGCGAAACGGATGGATGACCTTCGCTTCGGTAAGTGCCGTAACCGTGTCTCTCGTTCTCGTCGGTCTGTTCCTGATGGTCATGTTTAACTTAAATAAGATTGCCGGCGATATTGAGAGCGACGTCGAGGTTCGCGTGTATCTGGATCAATCGATTACCCAGGCGCAGCAGGATGCGCTTCAACAAGATCTCAAGCAAATTAAAAATGTACAGTCTGTCCGCTTCCAGTCGAAGAAGGAAGGCTTGAATAGTCTGATGGAAAGTCTCGGCAATGACAAGAAGAGCTTTGCCGATCTTCAGAAAGAGAATCCGCTGCCAAATGCGTTTATTTTAAAAACAAAAAAACCTGAGCAAACCATTGCTGTTGCTCGAGAGGTGAAAAATTTACCAAATGTCACGGATGTGCGCTATGGAAAAGGAACGGTTGAAAAACTGTTCCACTTCATCCGAATCGCCAGAAATGTTGGCGTTGTGTTGATTATCGGGTTGTTGTTTACCTCTGTGTTCCTGATTGCCAACACCATTAAGCTGACGATTGTTGCCCGCCGCCGTGAGATCGAAATTATGAAGCTTGTAGGTGCGACGAACGCTTTTGTCCGCTGGCCGTATTTTATCGAGGGCTTGGTCATGGGCATTCTTGGTTCAGTAATTCCTGTTATTTTAGTTATGGTTGTGTACCGTTTTGCCTATTATAGTCTTGGGGGCAATTTACAGCAGATGTTTATCAAGCTGATTCCATACCACATCATGACGACGAACCTCAGCTTGCTGCTGGTCGGTATCGGCGCATTGATCGGAGTCTGGGGCAGCCTGAGTTCGGTGCGCAAGTTCCTAAAAGTCTGAAGCCGAAGCCACCCACTTTCTTAACGGTGGCTTTTTTTTTACCTTCGGCGTGAACGCGAAGATGGCTGGCGTTAACGGCGTTCTCGATCAAAAGATTGGAAGCCGCCGCCCTCTGCCGAGACAAGGGCATGCTATTGCTGTATGATTATGACTAAGTTCTACTGGTAAGAATGTATCAAAGATTAAAGACTAGCGGAAACGAGTATAAGTGGTCGGACAACCGGTGTTTATTGAGGAGGCATTTCTTTATGGAAAAATTCAGTGGCAAAGTGGTCGCTTTGCTTATGGCGATCTCACTGCTTGTCGGGGCTGGCGGCTCCTACGCGGTGCTTAGCTTTGTCCAACATCGCGGCGAAGCAGCTACAGCCACCGCGACGGCTAATTCGGCTGTGTCATCGGATAAGGATACAGCAAAAATTAAGGCAATTCATGATCTGATTGAGAAGCAGTATTTTCGGAAAGTCGGCAGTTCTAAGCTGTACGATGGTGCTATTAACGGCATGATTGAGGCGCTCAACGATCCATTTTCAAGCTACATGAACGCGAAAACGGCATCCGATTTTACCCAATCGCTGTCCTCATCGTTCCAAGGTATTGGCGCTGAAGTCCAGATGGTTGGTAAGCAGGTGACGATTGTTTCACCGATTAAGGGATCACCGGCGGAGAAAGCAGGTCTCAAGCCAAAAGACCAGATTATGACGATTAATGGAAAATCAACAGAAGGCCTGGATATAAACGAGGCGGTTAACAAGATCCGCGGCAAAAAAGGCACTGTTGTCAAGATTGGCATTAAAAGGCCAGGTGTCAATGATGAGCTGAACTTCGCAATTAAACGTGACAATATTCCGATTCGTACGGTTGATAGCAAGATCATAAAGCATAACGGACAGCCAATCGGCTACATCGCAATTACTCAGTTCAATGAAAATACGGATCAGGAATTTTCCAAAGCACTCAGCAAGCTTGAGGGTGATGGAATGAAAGGCTTGATCATTGACGTGCGCGGTAACCCAGGCGGCTATCTACAGGCTGTCGAAAAGATTGGCAATCTGCTCGTGCCTTCCAATAAGCCGATCGTTCAGATTGAGGATCGTGCCGGCAAAAAGCAGCCGTTTTATTCGAACTTGAAAAAGAAGAAGAATTATCCGGTAACCGCTCTGATTGACGGCGGCAGCGCATCAGCTTCCGAAATTCTCGCCGGGGCACTTCATGAAGCAGCGGGCTATCCGCTGATCGGTGTGAAATCATTTGGAAAGGGCACTGTTCAGCAAGGCATCGAACTTTCAGATAAGAGCGAGCTGAAGCTGACAACAGACAAATGGCTGACTCCGGATGGGCATTGGATTCACAAGAAAGGGATCAAGCCAACGATTGAAGTGAAACAGCCGGATTACTTCTATGTTGCACCGATTACGTTAAAGAAAGGTAAGACACTCAAAGCAGACGAAACCAGTGCGGCAGTTGCTGACGCGCAGAAAATGCTGCAGGCGGCCGGCAATAACCCAGGACGCACGGATGGTTATTTCAGCACACAAACTGTTCAGGCGGTCAAAGCTTTCCAGAAAGCACAAAAGCTGCCGGTAACCGGTGTGATTAACCAGAAGACAGCAGACGCCCTTCAACAGGCAACGTTAACGGCGATCAAGAATCAGAAAAACGACCGCCAGCTGAACGCTGCTCTTCAAGAAATTGCAAATGAAATCAAATAAATAAGTGTTGATCAAAAAAGACGTTCACGCATGCGGCGTCTTTTTTGTTGCAGCTGTAACGACCGGATTCTCGGAGCTGACGACCGGATTCTCGGAGCTGACGACCGGATTCTCGGAGCCAACGACCGAATCATCGGAACTGAAACCAGCTTATTCCGAAATGATCGATACTTTCACGAAAGTGATCGATAAAATTTTTGAAATGATCGATATATCCGCCGAAGTGATCGATAAATTTTCAGAAATGATCGATTCAACCAGATTTGCCTCCATGAATAAAAATTTTTCCTCCAGATCAAATCTTTTCTATCACTATTTTTCTGTGATTTGGCTGAATCAACTATTAATAGTAAATAATTTCCTGAAAAGCCAGCCGATGTGGGTACTACTCATGTATAATTAAATAGAGTCATACATCCATGCAGGAATACGGGTGTATTTTAGCGAAACAACAAGAAGAATGAATGATTAACGTGACCGAGTGGCTGCGATAGATAGAAAGTCTTTTAATCGAGATTGATTCTGGGGGAATTGCAGATGATTGACACCATAGGGTTTATACTTTCCGGCATAGCAACTTTTTTTCTGAATCCAATTGTCTATTTGCTTGTCATTGCGCTGTTTCTGTACAGCGCGCAGCGGGTGAGACGAGAGCGGCGCTCATTTCGAGTTAAAGCATATGGGATGTTCAACACGATCTTTGCAAGTATCGGGCCGAGTCTACTCATCGGACTATCAGGGTCTGTTGTGTTGACGCTTGCCGGTGTCGGTCTTACGCCCAGCGTTATCGTGCTCCTGTCCGGCGCTTATTTCGTGACGCTGCTCACCTGCCAGCAGCGCTTTCTGTCGCCGGCGCTCGCATGCGGATTGACGCTTGCCGCTGCTTATTTCATGCCGGTATTCACCACGCCCTATCCGCTTGTGAACCAATGGATCAAGGACATTCATACGATGGACTATTTATCTTTTGGTATTTTCATGACGGTTGGCTTGCTTGCTGAAACGGCGCTGATCTATTTCTGGGGTGCGCGCCAAACGTCACCACGGCTGATCAGCAGTCGGCGCGGAGGGCTGGTCGGCGCACATGAGGCCTGCCAGCTTTGGATTGTTCCACTGTTTTGTCTCGTCCCTGCGCCTGGTGCCATTCATGCGATTGGCCAATGGCCATTCATCTCTAATGGCACATCATTCAGTTTTGCACTATTTCCACTTGGTGTTGGTATCGCACAATTGATCACGCATGCGCTTCCGGTAGCGACGATCCAAAAAACCGCTCGCTGGATGCTGCTTACATCTTGCTCAACTGCTGTTTTTGTAGGCGTGTTTTACTTCTTTCATCTGCCAATTCTTGTTGTGCTGGGAGGAATCGCCGCGCTAATCAGCCGCTTGGTGCTCGTCTGGTACCATCATCATCTGCGCGAGACACGTCCCTTTTACTTTATCATGCCGAATAGGGGGCTGCGTGTTGTCGGCGCGATTCCCAATTCGCTCGGCGCGCGAATGGGGATTATTCCCGGTGAAGAAATTTTACGTGTCAATGATTTAGAAGTCAGCAGTGTTTATGATTTTTATGAGGCACTTCAGAAACATGCGGCATACTGCAAGCTTGAAGTGATTGACCGATTTGGTGAGCAGCGTTTTGCCAAAGGTCCGATTCATGAAGATGACGACCATAAGATCGGCTTGCTTTTGCTTGAAGCGGATGAGTGGAATCTGGAACGAAAGACAAATCCATGAGGGCTCGTTCGAATACTATCACTGGAACAAAAATCCGGAATTGGAAATAGTAATGACTCAATTTCCAGCCTTTTCATTAAAAGATGGAATCTAAGCTTTGGGTGACGCGCTGCCCGCAGAACTAAGAGCGAGAGCCATGCTACTGGTCCCGGCCGGTTGTTCCATTCCTTTTCACTATTGACTGTTAGAAACATGTTTTGTATAACTTGGAAATCCCGCGTGTGAAAAAGTGAGCAATCTATCTAAAACGGTTGCGCAAATTGTTTGCGGCTGATGTTCAAGCGGGTATTGTTTGGCATTAAAGTGCTATAATTTATGTAATTTAGATCTGTCTGCACTGTATGAGCTTAGACAAGATGGAGAGGAGGAACACAGGAACAATGAAATCAACAGGTATCGTACGTAAAGTTGATGAGCTGGGACGTGTCGTGATTCCGATTGAGTTAAGAAGGACGATGGAGATTAAAGAAGGCGATCCGCTCGAAATCTTCACTGAAGATGACCGCATTATTTTCAAAAAGTACGTTCCGAGCATGGCCTGCCAGATCACCAATGAAGTATCTCCGGATAATCTTGTGCTGGCCAATGGTAAACTGATTCTCAGTCGCAAAGCGGCGAAGGGAATTGTCGATGAAATTGAAAAATATATTGGTGAAGATATTAATTCGTAAGCTTGTTTGAACACACTTGAAACTTCTGTGGCGGGTCTGCCATGGGAGTTTTTTATTTTTATAGGCTTATAGAGAATAAAATTCATGGCTATCTTGTTCACGGAGACTTCGTGAGCGCATCAAGCATAAAAAAGTAATGAAAAATATTGGGAATATCCGTTCGTATTTCACTGTCATTTTCCCTTATATGTATGCTATACTTTAAGAAAGATTTTTCCCCATTTGGACAAATAATGCACTAAATTGATAAAAAAAATGAACAAATTCAAGGATTGGAGGATAACAACATGGATTTTCAGCTTGCGTCCCATTTTAAACCGCAAGGCGATCAGCCGGAAGCGATTGATGAGCTGGTCAAAGGTATAGAAAGCGGCGAGAAACACCAGACGCTGCTTGGCGCGACCGGTACAGGTAAAACGTTCACGATGTCGAACGTGATTGCGCGCGTGAAAAAACCGACGCTGGTCATCGCGCACAACAAAACGCTGGCCGGACAGTTGTACAACGAGTTCAAGGAATTTTTCCCTAATAATGCAGTTGAATACTTTGTCAGCTATTACGATTACTATCAGCCTGAGGCCTATATTCCGCAGACGGATACCTATATTGAGAAAGATTCAAGTATTAATGATGAAATTGACAAGTTGCGTCACTCAGCGACAAGCTCGCTTTTTGAACGCCGAGATGTAATCATTGTCGCCAGTGTGTCCTGCATCTATGGCTTAGGTTCGCCTGAAGAGTACGGATCACTTGTGCTGTCGCTCAGGCCCGGAATGGAAAAAGAAAGGGACGCGATGCTGCGTCAGCTGGTCGACATCCAGTACTCGCGAAATGACATCAATTTTACCCGCGGTACGTTTCGTGTACGCGGTGATGTGGTTGAGATTTTTCCAGCATCGCGTGACGACCACTGTATTCGGGTCGAGTTTTTCGGCGATGAAATTGAACGGCTTACGGAAATGGATCCGATGACCGGCGAAATTGTCGGGGAACGCGACCACGTTGCGATTTACCCGGCATCCCACTTCGTTACCGGGCAAGAGAAAATGAAACGGGCGATCGTCAACATTCAGAAAGAGCTTGAGGATCGACTGAAAGTGCTCAATGAAAATGGCAAACTGTTAGAAGCACAGCGGCTCGAACAGCGGACACGTTATGATCTTGAAATGATGGAAGAAGTCGGCTTCTGCTCGGGAATCGAAAATTATTCCCGCCACCTGACCTTCCGTAATCCTGGAGAATCGCCTTATACACTAATGGATTATTTTCCGAAAGACTTCTTAATCATGGTCGATGAATCGCACGCGACACTCCCGCAGGTTCGGGCGATGTATAACGGCGACCAAGCGCGTAAAAATGTACTTGTCGATCATGGCTTCCGCTTGCCTTCGGCGAAGGATAACCGTCCGCTCAAATTTGAAGAATTCGAAGAACGAATCAATCAGATTGTCTATGTCTCAGCGACTCCGGCAGACTATGAACTGGAACATTCGGGAAAACCGATCGAACAGATCATCCGTCCGACCGGCTTGCTGGATCCGGAAATTGAAATCCGCCCGATCAAAGGGCAGATCGACGACCTCTATGATGAAATCAACATTCGAATTAAGAAACATGAGCGTGTGCTGGTGACAACGCTGACGAAGAAAATGGCGGAAAACCTGACAGAATACCTAAAAGGCATGGGCATCAAAGTCAACTATTTGCATTCAGAAATCAAAACACTGGAACGTATCGAAATTATACGAAATCTGCGACGCGGGGAGTTTGATGTGCTGGTCGGCATTAACTTGCTGCGTGAAGGCTTGGACATTCCTGAAGTTTCCCTAGTTGCAATCTTGGATGCGGACAAGGAAGGCTTCCTGCGCTCTGAACGCTCATTGATTCAGACGATTGGCCGTGCGGCGCGAAATGCTGAAGGGCGCGTGATTCTATATGCCGATCGAATCACTGATTCGATGCGTATGGCAATGGATGAGACGGCGCGTCGGCGCGAGATCCAGAAAACATTTAATGAAGAACATCATGTTACGCCGCAGACGATACAAAAAGCCATTCCAGAATTGATCAAGGCCACTTATGAGGTAGAAAAACAAAACGATTCAGGCAAAAAGAAGAAGCAAAAATTGACGAAGAGCGAACGAAACAAAGCAATCCTCAGTATCGAAAAAGAAATGAAAGAAGCGGCAAAATCACTCGACTTCGAGCGTGCCGCAGAGCTGAGAGATGCACTCTTTGAATTGAAGGCGGAGGGATAACTCGCATATGGTACTTGAAAATATTGTTGTCAAAGGCGCACGTGAACACAATCTAAAGAATGTCAGTGTCACCATCCCGCGTGATAAGATGGTCGTTGTCACCGGACTTTCCGGATCAGGGAAATCTTCGCTGGCCTTCGATACCATCTATGCGGAAGGACAACGTCGCTATGTCGAGTCGCTATCCGCTTACGCCCGCCAGTTCCTCGGCCAATCGAATAAGCCGGATGTGGATGCAATTGAAGGACTGTCACCCGCGATTTCTATTGATCAAAAGACAACGAGTCATAATCCGCGTTCCACTGTCGGAACAGTGACCGAAATCTATGATTATATGCGATTGCTTTTCGCCCGGATCGGTCATCCGTTTTGTCCAACGCACGGCATTGAAATCACTTCACAGACGATTGAACAGATGGTCGATCGCATCTTAGCTTATCCGGAGCGAACGAAGCTGCAGATTCTTGCACCGCTGATTTCCGGAAGAAAAGGGACCCATGTAAAAGTACTTGAAGATATAAAGAAAAAAGGGTATGTCCGAGTCCGCGTGGACGGAGAGATGCGCGAGGTAGCTGAAGAAATAAAGCTGGAAAAAAATAAAAAGCATAACATTGATGTTGTCATTGACCGAATCGTTGTAAAGTCAGGCATTGAAGGCCGTTTGGCCGACTCGCTTGAAGCGGCGACTAAACTGACGGATGGACGTGTTGTTGTCGATGTGATCGGCGGTGAAGAATTGCTTTTCTCAGAACAGCATTCCTGTCCGTACTGCGGTTTTTCAATCGGCGAATTGGAACCGAGACTGTTCTCATTCAATAGTCCGTTCGGCGCCTGCCCGGCTTGCGACGGATTAGGGTCACGCATGGAAGTAGATCCCGATCTTGTCATTCCCGACCAATCGAAGTCGCTTGCAGACGGTGCCATTGTTGCCTGGGAACCGACCAGTTCGCAGTATTATCCGCAACTGCTTAAAGCAGCTTGTGCTCATTTCGGCATCGATATGAATGTCCCGGTTTCCAAGCTTCCAAAGGACAAACTGCAGCTGGTTCTCTACGGATCAGGGACCGAACGAATTCATTTCCATTATGAAAATGAATTCGGTGATGTCCGGGATAAGGACATGTATTTTGAAGGTGTGATTTCTAACATCGGCCGCAGGTATCGAGAGACAAGTTCTGACTATATCCGTGAACAAATGTCGGAATACATGATGCAGAAGCCGTGCCCGACTTGTCACGGCCACCGACTGCGCGAAGAAGCACTCGCGGTGAAGATCGGCGAAAAGCACATCAGCGAAATAACGGCAATGCCGATCAAGGAAATGCTTAGCTTCTTCAATGATCTCGAGTTGACGGAGAAAGAGCAGACCATTGCGCGCCTGATTCTTCGTGAAATCAGGCAGCGGACACAGTTTCTAATTGATGTAGGACTCGATTACCTCACGATGAGCCGTGCGGCAGGAACCCTATCCGGCGGTGAGGCGCAACGTATCCGTCTGGCGACACAAATCGGGTCACAGCTGATGGGTGTTTTATATATTTTAGACGAACCTTCAATTGGTCTTCACCAACGGGATAACGACCGACTGATCCATTCTCTGCTCGGTATGAGGGATCTGGGTAACACACTAATTGTCGTGGAACATGATGAAGACACCATGCTTGCTTCAGATTATATCATTGATGTTGGTCCAGGTGCCGGTGAACATGGCGGCACAATTACGGCTCAAGGTTCTCCTGAAGAAATTATGCATAATCCGAATTCACTGACGGGGCAGTATTTGTCCGGACGAAAATTCATCTCGATTCCGTTGGCACGTCGAAAAGTGACGAAAAGGGAGATCAAAGTTGTCGGTGCAGCAGCGAACAATTTGAAGAACGTTAGTGTCAGTTTTCCACTTGGCGTCATGACTGTGGTCACCGGTGTTTCCGGATCAGGAAAAAGTACACTCGTCAATGAAGTGCTGTTCAAAGCGCTTGCCCAGAAACTTCACGGACGTCGCGATGTACCCGGTGAATATAAACAAATTAAAGGCATTAAAGAACTAGATCGTGTGATTCAGATTGACCAGGCGCCAATTGGACGCACACCACGTTCTAATCCGGCCACATACACCGGTGTCTTTGATATGATTCGAGAGGTATTTGCTGCAACGAACGAAGCAAAAGTGCGCGGCTACAAGAAGGGACGTTTTAGTTTTAATGTTAAAGGCGGCCGTTGCGAAGCGTGCAGCGGGGACGGCATTATCAAGATTGAAATGCATTTCCTGCCGGATGTATATGTTCCTTGCGAAGTCTGCCATGGCAAACGTTACAATCGTGAAACGCTCGATGTGACGTATAAAGGGAAAACTATAGCTGATGTTTTGGACATGACGGTTGAAGAAGGCATGGAGTTCTTTAAAAATGTTCCGCGCATTAAACGCAGACTGGAACCGCTGTTTGATGTCGGCTTAGGTTATATTCGACTTGGACAGCCCGCCACAACCCTGTCCGGCGGCGAGGCACAGCGTGTCAAACTCGCCTCTCAGCTTTATCGCAGAACGAAAGGGCGTGCGCTATACATTCTAGACGAACCAACAACAGGTCTCCATATGGATGATATATCGCGATTGCTAGTTGTGTTGCAGGCGCTTGTCGACAGCGGCGACAGTGTGCTGATTATTGAACACAATCTTGATGTGATTAAGTGTGCCGATTATTTGATAGATCTTGGTCCGGAAGGTGGAAACGGCGGCGGGACAATCGTTGTAACAGGTACACCGGAGAAAGTGGCTGAAACGAAAGCCTCATATACTGGAAAGTATCTCAAACCGATTTTGGAACGTGACCGAGAACGGATGGCGCTCCATTTGCAGGAACAGCAACAGGTTGCGGAAAAAGCATAAGCCATTTAAAGACGCTGGGAGTCCTCTGAACGACACAGATTATTTGCCCAACTTTGCTTGTTAATTGGTATGGTGAAAGGGTATAGTGTAATAAGATAAAAAGGGCAGGAGGGATTGTTATGCAAAAAAGACTGTTTCGGTCAAATGAAAACAAAGTGCTAGCGGGCATACTCGGTGGTATCGGTGAGTACTTTAATATTGATCCAACAGTGGTCAGGCTGGGTTTTGTTGTACTTGCACTTGTGACCGCCATCTTTCCATGCCTGATTGGCTATATTTTTGCTTATTTCATTATTCCTGAACAGAGAGTGTGACGTATTTGTTTAAAAACTGGGTTGCCAAGAGCTTACTTAATATCATCATCAATATGGTGATCTTAATGACACTTGCCGGCTATTTGCATACAATGGTACACCTTTCCGGCATTGGCGCTGCCTTTGTGGCCAGCCTTATTCTATCATTTCTTAATCTCTTTATCCGTCCGGTGCTCATTTTGCTGTCGCTTCCAGCGACTGTTCTGACACTGGGATTCTTTATCTTTGTGATTAATGCTTTGTTGCTGCTTTTGACTTCGGCAATCATGGGTCCGGCGTTCCAGCTGGATGGTTTCGGCAGCGCGTTGATTGTGGCAATTATCATGGCGATTTGCCAGTTGATCATTAATAATTTTATTATCAAACCATTGCGGCGCGACTGATTGCGCCGTTTTTTTTTGCATTGTTGAACTTACCTGTTGATTTACGCTCCATGCGCTCGCTTTCCGCGGGGCGATCCGTGAGCCTCCTCGCTCGGGTACCTCGCTGCGGGGTCTCACCTGGCTCGCAATCAACGGGTACGGTCCCGCAGGAGTCTCGCACCTTCCGCTTCAATCAATTGAAGAGTAAAATCAACATTGAGGTTTAACATAGCCTTATTTTTACACGTATTAAATAGTATTGGAAAGAATATATGGTAAAATGAAGAAAATGTGACAATTAATCGGGAGACCAAACCCGATTTCATGAATAAACCTGTGAGAGCGGCGGACTGACAGACCGTCGTAATAATAGAAAGAAATGGAGGATAATACTCTCTCGCAGGCATGTACGCCTTGCCGGGCGGATTTTATGCTTTCGGAGCGCAAGTCATCCTGATTTGATCAGGTACGCGATGAAGAAAGAAAACGGAGATATTCCGGTGGCACAACTTTCTTATGAACAGAGTGCGTGTAAGCGAATTAATCGAGCATTTCGATTTAAAATTGGTCAGCGGCAATGAAGGGCTGGATCGTGAAATCATTGTCAGCGATATTTCACGACCGGGATTGGAAATTGCAGGCTATTTTACATACTATCCCCGAAGGCGTTTGCAGCTGCTTGGTCGTACCGAGCTTTCCTTCTTTAATGAACTGAGCATGGATGAACGGTATAAAAGAACGTCGCAGCTTTGCACCGCACAGACACCTTGCATTGTCATCTCGCGAGGGATCGAAGTACCGCAGGAGTTTATTATTTCATCGAACAAACGTAATGTGCCGGTGCTTCAATCGAAGATGCAGACGACTAGATTGAGCAGTATGATTACGAATTATTTAGAGTCCCGTCTTGCACCTATGACGGCTGTCCATGGCGTCCTTGTTGATGTATACGGGGTTGGCGTCCTGATTACCGGAGATAGCGGCGTTGGTAAAAGCGAAACCGCGCTTGAATTGGTCAAACGAGGGCATCGACTTGTGGCTGACGATTCGGTCGAAATACGCCAAGAGGGCGAGTCTGAACTCGTCGGTAGTGCCCCTGAACTTATTCAGCATCTGCTGGAGATCCGCGGCCTCGGCATCATCAATGTAATGACGCTGTTTGGCGCAGGCGCTGTTCGCAACTATAAAACAGTTTCCATGGTGATTCATCTGGAACTTTGGGATCAAAGCAAGGTGTATGATCGGCTTGGCCTAGATGAAGAAAAAATCAAGTTGATTGACACGGAAATACCTCGTCTGGTGCTGCCTGTTCGGCCAGGCCGAAATTTGGCAGTCATTATTGAAGTCGCAGCGATGAATTATCGTTTGAAAAATATGGGGTATCATGCGGCGCAGCAGTTTGCCGATCGATTGAATGATTCGCTGCATGATCGTTAATCAGACTAGGCAACTAAGAGACTTAGGGGTGAAAAATTAATGGTTCAAACGATCGAGCCAATCAATCGGGTCGCATTTCAATTAGGCTCAATTCATATTTATTGGTATGGCATTATTATTGCATCGGGGGCATTGCTTGGCTTGCTTCTTGCGATGCGCGAAGGAAGGCGCCTCAAGCTACCCGCGGATACATTTACAGATTTAATCCTATACGCTGCGCCTATTGCAGTGATCTCCGCCCGAATCTATTATGTTGCTTTTGAATGGGGCTATTATTCAAAACATCCTGGCGAAATCATTGCCGTTTGGAATGGTGGGATTGCCATTTATGGCGCGCTCATCGGTGCAGTATTGACGACGATCGTTTATTGCAAGTTACGTCATCTTTCATTTTGGAAGGTTGCCGATGTGGCGGCGCCAAGTGTGATTCTCGGTCAAGCAATTGGCCGCTGGGGGAATTTTATCAACCAGGAAGCGCATGGCGGCCCGACGACAAGAGCGGCGTTGGAACATATGCATCTCCCGGATTTTATCGTGAATCAGATGCTGATTAACGGCACATATTATATTCCAACTTTCCTCTATGAATCAGTCTGGAACATTATCGGATTCATTTTGCTATTGGTCATCAGGCGCGTGGTACGATTGAAAAGTGGCGAACTGTTTATGACCTATGTCGTTTGGTATGCAATCGGGCGCAGCTATATTGAAGGACTGCGTACCGACAGCTTGATGCTCGGACCGCTCCGTGTATCGCAATGGCTGGCCGTGGTGTTAATCATAGTCGGCATTGTATTGATCGCTTACTGGCGTATTTTTCAGAAAAACCGTCCGCATTATGGTGAACAAACACAACACTGAAATAAGCATCGCCGCCGTCTCTTTACCACGTTGCGGCGATTTTTAGCTTTTTAAATGGGAGGATTACCTTTTGATTCACACAGTACTGTTTGATTTAGATGGAACATTGATTGATACGAATAATTTGATTTTGACTTCCTTTCAATATACACTTGATCGCTATTTTCCAGGCAAATTCACGAGAGAAGATCTGATCCCATTCATAGGGGAGTCACTTGAAGAGAGCTTTGGAAGTGTCAGCCGTAAACTGACTCATGAGATGGTTGCAGTGTATCGAGAACACAACAGTCGTTATCATGACAAGCTCGTCAAGGAATTTCCCCAAGTAAGAGAAACACTGATTGAACTGAAAGCAGAAGGTTGTGCTCTTGGTGTTGTATCAACAAAAAAGCGGGATATGGTTGAACGAGGTCTAAATCTGATGCATATGTCGGATTTCTTTGAAACCGTCGTAACGAGTGATGATGTAACACGGCTGAAACCTGATCCTGAACCTGTCGAAAAAGCGATGAGCGCATTATCAGCGCAGAAGGATTCAACGATTATGGTCGGTGACAGCCCTGCGGATATCCTTGCCGGTGAAAACGCACATGTCCTCACCGCTGCTGTCGGTTGGTCACTCAAAGGTCGCTCGATGCTCGAACGACTGAATCCCGATTATCTGCTCAACAGCATGAATGATTTGCTTGGAATTGTCCGTACGGCAGATGTAAAATTATAAATCGCATATTAGAAAAAGTTCATGTTAAACATCCGGTAACGGTTTTTCGTTGGCGGATGTTTTTTGATTGTCTAGGAAATTATAAACGATCAACTTGTGAATTGCGCAGCGCGGCAGGATTTATGCACGCGCAACCGTTAATGAGCGTTTCGCACAGCATTGCTTCCACATTAACTTATCTGAAAACGCAACATGAACGATCAACTTCCGAACTGTAACGATGTTCGCGGTTTTTGATATTGCGAGACTTATCTATGATATACTTAACACAGTATGATGAAAAAGATGCACGGGGGCTCAATGATTTTATGGAGGAGAGAGACTGTACAAAAAAAGCGCGAGTCATCGCATTTCACTGTGACAGCGACTTTTTTTATCAGAAGGGGATGGCCTTTTTTCAGAAAGGCGATCTTGAACGTGCGAGCAAGTATTTGGATCGCGCAATCAAATTCAAACCTAATGAAGTGGAATACTTATGCCAGCAGGCAGAAATTTTGTCTGAGCTGGAACACTATGAATCGTCAATCCGCTTATTGAAAAAAGTGGTTTATGAACTAGACTCAAAGCTGACCGATTGTTATTTCTTTATTGCCAACAACTATGCGTATCTTGGTGAATTTGAAGAGGCGCTTGATGGAATTCAGACTTATCTTACGCTTGAACCGAACGGAACCTTTAAGCGCGAGGCCCAGGAACTATATCAAATGCTGACTTCGGAAATGAAGGAACTGGAGGAAGAGGAGTCAGAGTATGTGACCGTGCATGAGCGCGGTCGGCTTGCGCTTGAGCATGGCCATTTCGATGAGGCTATTCATTTTTTTAAGCAAGTCATTGAGGACGAACCGGATTTTCTGGCGGCACAAAACAATCTTTCCATTGCGTACTTCTCATTGGAGGAGACGGGTTATGCGCTTGAGACAGTAAATCGGGTGCTTGAAAAAGATCCTGGTAATATTCACGCGTTATGCAACCTTGCCACATTTTACTACCAGCTTGAAAATGAGAAAGATTTGCAGTCTGTTGTGGATCGTCTCGATTTGATTTTTCCATTATATGCCGAACATTGCGGCAAACTGGGGTCAACATATTTATTTATCGGGGACTACCAAAAAGCGTATCGATGGCTGCGCATCGCTGAAAAACGCGGCGCTCACCAGGATCAGGTCTTTCATTTCTGGATGGCGCTTTCCGCCTATCATTGCGGTAATGAAGAGGGTGCGAAACAGAGCTGGAGAAGAGTAGGCTATTTCAGTGATAAACCTTTTCATCCTTTTAAATACAGTAAGATCCAGGACATGATGTTCGAGCCGGGTGCCGGAGAAAATTTCATGGTCAAGGATTTAATTAATAAAGAAGTGTGGGAAGATATGAAGGCGTTTCAAATCTTTTCACTTTTTTATGCGGAACGAAACCAATACCGAACATTAATTCAGGATGTCGCAAAAAGCGGCACAAATGTAGAGATTATCCGGATTGCGCGGCGAATGCTTCACGAAATGGATACCGGCAAGCGTGATCTCGGCATTCAGATCATGAGTGAAGTCGAGAAATTAGCCGGCGGACCGAAGGAAACAATGAAACATCCGGAACTCTACAGCTTTTGGTCGGTTGTTGATTCATTTGCTCAAGATGACGAAACGGACATCAGTGGGTGGGCTGCTGCACTGATCTATTTATGGAAGAAAGAATTCGACGAGCCGGTTGCTCAAAAGACAATCGCAACTCAGGCCGGTACCACACTGTATCGTTTGCGCAAACATATACAAGAATTATCAGTTGCCCTTGAGAAACAATGGGAAGATCATTCTCAATAAGCCTGAAATTTCTTCATGAGCAATTTTCTGGACTTTGGATGCTTCATTCTTTAGCATAGAGTTATCAGTTGAGTAGATAATAATGATTATTAGAAAGCTTGGTTTCGCAAAGTCTTGGAAAGGGCGAAACCCTAGCTGCGCTTATACTATATTCCTTAACATTTCAAATTTTATAGTATAAATAATTCACAAACTTGCTAGGGAAGGAATGGATTCAAGTTGGCTGAACAAGAAAAAATTTATGATGTGATTATTGCGGGGGCGGGTCCTGCTGGGATGACAGCAGCTGTTTATGCGGCAAGAGCGAATATGTCGGTGCTGATGATTGAGCGAGGTATTCCCGGAGGACAGATGGCAAATACTGAAGCAGTTGAGAATTATCCGGGTTTTGAATCCATTCTCGGGCCGGATCTATCGAATAAAATGTTTGAACACGCAAAGAAGTTTGGCGCGGAATATGCCTACGGCGATATCAAGAAAATCGTGGATGGCCCAGACTTTAAAACGATTGACTGCGGCAGCAAGCAATACAAGGCTAGAACGGTGATTGTTACGACAGGTGCAGAGTATCGCAAACTCGGCGTTCCTGGTGAAAAAGAATTTGCCGGCCGTGGTGTTTCTTATTGTGCAGTTTGTGACGGCGCCTTTTTCAAGGAAAAAAAATTGACGGTCATTGGCGGTGGAGATTCCGCAGTCGAAGAGGGCACTTACCTCACCCGCTTCGCATCTAAGGTGACGATTATTCACCGTCGTGATCAGCTTCGCGCACAGAAGATCCTGCAAAATCGCGCCTTTAACAATGAAAAGGTCGACTTTATTTGGGATACGATCTGCACAAAGATAAACGGTAAGGATGGCAAAGTTTCCAGCCTGACCCTTCAGAATAAAAAGACCGGGGAAGAAACCGATTTTCCGGCTGACGGCGTATTTATTTATGTTGGTATGGATCCACTGACCAATGCAGTGAAGGATCTGGGTATCGTTGACGAGCAAGGCTATATTGTGACCAATGAAAAAATGGAAACAAGCATTCCGGGCATTTTCGCAGCAGGAGATGTTCGCCAGAAGGAATTGCGCCAGATTGTGACTGCGACCGGTGATGGCAGTATCGCGGCCGAGAATGCACAGAAATACGTTGAAAAAATTAAGGACGCTTCAGAAGTAAAATAATTGGGGGACCACAGCGTTGCATGTCTTAAGTCATGAGCCTTAGGACGACTGACGAGGGTGTTTTTCATGAGTGTTTAATGTTCATGTAATCTTCATGAAATGAAAAGGCGATATGATATTAATGAAATTGACCCCCCTTTTTATATAAAACATTTTTTAGCGGCACAAGCAGATTGCTGTGCTGCTTTTTTTGCGCTCATTTCCGTCACCCTCTCTTTTTCTTTCTGATTGATTTTTTTTCGAGTATACTATTTAATAAGAGGCATGGATTTGGCGAACTGATTTCGCCGTCTATGAAAATTTGATCGGTGAGGGACGGATGCAGGATGAAGGATATTCAAGTAGTGATCGTAACGGGGATGTCGGGTGCGGGGAAAACTGTTGCAACCCGTATATTTGAGGACTTGGGTTACTTCTGCATCGATAACTTGCCGCCAACCTTGCTCCCGAAATTTATTGACTTAATTGAAGATTCAGATTCGGAAAAGTTGAATAAACTGGCATTAGTCATGGATCTTCGCGGTAGGACGTTCTTTGATTCACTCTTTGCTTCACTGGACGCATTCAGTAAATCAGAAAAAATCAGACCGAAAATTTTGTTCCTTGATGCCAAAGATGAGACACTGGTGCATCGCTATAAGGAAACGCGGCGATCACATCCGCTTTCTCCAAAAAGCAGGCCAATCGACGGCATCCGTGCAGAACGAAAGAAACTTGAAGAAGTTAAAGGACTGGCACAATACTATATAGATACAACTGATATGACACCAAGGCAGCTGCGCGACCAGATCGCCCAAGAATTCGCTAGCGAAAGCGAAACCTTTCGCGTCAATTTGCTCTCCTTCGGCTTTAAATATGGCTTGCCGATTGACGCCGATCTCGTTTTTGATGTGCGTTTTCTGCCTAATCCTTATTATGTGAAACACATGCGTGAACGGACGGGATTAGACAAGGATATATCCGACTATGTGTTGAAATGGTCGGAAACGCAGCAGTTTCTAAAAAAGTTAATGGATCTGCTCCAATTTATGATTCCGCAATACAAACGCGAAGGCAAGGGACAGCTGGTCATTGCCATTGGCTGCACAGGCGGCAAACACCGGTCGGTCGCATTGACTGAATGGATTGCCAATAAACTTTCCGGAGATTTCCCGACAAACGTGTCGCACCGGGATATTGAGAGAGGAAAATAAAAGAATGACAGATCATAAAAAAGTAGTCGCTATCGGTGGTGGGACAGGACTGCCCGCGGTTCTTCGCGGACTGAAAAAGTATCCGGTTGATATCACCGCGATTGTGACTGTTGCGGATGACGGCGGCAGCAGTGGGGTGCTGAGAAATGAACTTCAGATCCCTCCTCCCGGTGACATTCGCAATGTACTGGTCTCGCTTTCGGATATTGAACCGATGTTTGAGCAGCTGCTTCAGCATCGATTTAAGTCTGATAGCGGGTTGAACGGCCACTCTATGGGCAATTTGCTGATTGCCGCGCTGACCTCAATTACCGGAGATTTTGTCAAGGGTGTGCGTGAGCTGAGCCGAATTCTTAATGTTCATGGTCAGGTACTTCCAGCTGCCGATCAGATGATAGCGCTTGGCGCAGTAATGAGTGACGGCAGCATTGTTGAAGGCGAATCACATATTCCTGAAGTGAATAAACGGATTGAACGTGTTTTCCTGAAACCGGCGGATATTCAGCCTTTACCTGAAAGTGTCCGCGCTATTCGTGAAGCGGACCTAATTACGTTTGGTCCTGGCAGTCTGTATACAAGTGTGATTCCTAACCTGCTTGTACCGGAATTGGCTGATGAAATTTACAGAGCTAAGGCGAGAAAAGTATATGTGTGCAATGTCATGACCCAGAAAGGGGAAACCGACCACTTCACGGCATCGGAACACATTACTGCGATTCATCGACATGTCGCGCATCCTTTAATTGATACAATCATTGTAAATAGCCAGCCAATTAAGCTGGATTTGCTGAAACGCTACGCGGCTGAGGAGTCGGAACCGGTACCAATCGATTGGAAGCAATTAAACGATTTGGGCATTGATGTAATTCACGCACCGCTGATAAAAACAGCCGGTGGCGTAGTTCGACATGATGAAGCGGTTGTGGGCCGCATGCTTATGTCCTTATTTACTGAGAAAAAAGTGTAAGATCTGGGGGTATTGGCATGTCATTTGCCGCAGAAACAAAAAAAGAACTAACAATGCTTGAGGTGGATGACTGTTGTGCGCGCGCCGAACTTGCCGCGCTCACGCGAATGAACGGATTCATTTCAATACGCAATAAACGGATCCAACTGGATATTGCGACGGAGAATGCCGCGATTTCGCGGCGTATTTTTCGACTAATTAAGCAGGCTTATCACTATCAGGTTGAGATTCTTGTCCGCAAAAAGATGCGACTAAAGAAAAACAATGTCTATATTGTCCGGTTAAAGGAAACTGCTCGTCCGTTCCTTGAAAATCTGAAAATAATTGATGATAACGGGCAATTCACGCGGGAAATCGCTCATGAACTGATCACGGAGGAATGCTGCAGACGTTCGTATCTCCGCGGCTCATTTCTCGCAGGCGGTTCATTGAACCATCCCGAATCGTCGTATCACTTAGAAATTTTTTCGAATTATGAAGAACATACGTATTCTTTGGCTAAACTGATGAATACGTTCAATCTTAATGTCAAAATATTGCCGAGAAAGAACGGGTATATCATTTATATGAAAGAAGGCGAGAAGATCACCGACTTTCTAAGCATTATCGGCGCGAATAAAGCCCTGTTTTACTTTGAGGATATCCGCATCGTCAAAGACATGCGTAATTCCGTCAATCGTCTCGTGAATTGTGAGACGGCGAATCTGAATAAGACGGTCAGCGCGGCCATGAAGCAAATGGAGAATATCCGGCTGATTGAAAAAAGCATCGGTCTTGAGGAATTGCCGGAAAAACTGAGAGAGATCGCCGAAATCCGTCTCAAAAATCCGGACATTACATTAAAAGAGCTCGGTGAGATGGTCAGCGGTGAGCCGATCAGCAAATCCGGCATCAATCACCGCTTTCGGAAGATCGATGCAATCGCCAATCGGATTCGTCAAGGGCAATAGCGCCGCCATAAACAGGGAAAGGAGGCATTCCCTAATGTTGGCGAAAAAAGTGACCGTCAGGCTGGAAAACGGTCTGCAGGCGTGTCCTGCCGCATTGTTTGTGCAGAGCGCAAATCTATTCAAATCACATCTGACTCTTGAAAAAGATGGTCATGTGGCAAATGTAAAAAGCATTATGGGCGTGATGAGTCTTGCTCCGGCTTATGGAGAGAGCTTTTTGCTTAGGGCGGAGGGAGAGGATGAAATGGATGCTCTCGCCGCCCTTGCTTCATTTGTAGAAAATGAACAAATGAATGCCTGAAAATGATAGCGCTTACTATACTATACAAAAAAGGTCGAAGCACGAGGCTCCGACCTTTTTTGTTTATTATTTTGATGCAACCATAATATCGTCGATCAAGCCGTATTTTTTCGCTTCCTCAGCAGACATGAAGTTGTCGCGGTCTGTATCGCGAGCAATAACTTCATAAGGCTGACCCGTTCTGTCAGCATAGATATGATTCAATTTTTCGCGAATACTTATAATTCGTTTCGCGTGAATCTCCATGTCCGACGCCTGGCCCTGCATGCCGCCGAGCGGTTGGTGAATCATGATTTCACTGTTCGGCAGTGCATAACGTTTGCCGATTTCCCCGGCGGTCAGCAGGAAGCTGCCCATGGAAGCAGCCATGCCGATGCAAATTGTAGATACTTTTGGTTTAATAAACTGCATCGTATCGAAAATGGCCATTCCTGCGGTAATTGATCCGCCCGGGCTGTTGATATAAAGCGAAATATCTTTTTCTGAATCCTCTGCTGCCAAGAAGAGCAGCTGTGCAACAACTGCATTGGCGACATTATCGTCAATAGCTGTGCCGAGCATGATGATGCGGTCTTTCAGCAAGCGTGAGTAGATATCATATGCGCGTTCTCCGCGGTTTGTCTGCTCAATGACTGTAGGTATTAAAGGCATTGAACGAACCCCCTTTTCCATTGAAAAAGTTATTTTTCCCATTACCAACATCCATGATACATTAAAGGTCAATATAGGTCAAATTTTAAGGACAAAAAATAAAGACCAGCCTGATGGCTGATCTTCTTCTTTTTGATGCGCTCGAAGGGAGTCGAACCCCCGACACATGGTACCGGAAACCATTGCTCTATCCACTGAGCTACGAGCGCATAACGAAACATTCATTCGCTGACATTTGTCTATTCTAAGCGATTCACTCCACTTTTGCAAGCGATTCTCGTAAATGTGTTTATTTTTACTGGGTGCTTGATGATAAAAATCGTACAAAGCATCTGCCCAAATTTAGGCTAAAAGGCAAAAATTAGGTATTCTCATTAGGGCAAGGCCTCACTCGGACTCATAGGTTATTAGTGTACTTCAATTGACGAGGAGGAGCAAAATTATGGAGGTTTCACCTTATTCAAACACGCACATGCCAGTTAATCCTGGAAATGTGGGTAACGTTGGAAACGTCGGTAATGTGGGGAACGCCGGCAATGTGGCAAATGTAGGCAATGTTAGCAATGTAGGAGCGATCAGCCCGATGCCTACTCCGAAGCCTGAATACAAACCGGCATACAAATTTCCGAGTCCTGGAAAAGGAAAAGGAAAAGGTGCGATGCCGAGCCCTTATGGCCCAAAGGCTGGGGTCGGTGCTGGAAAAGTAACAGAAAATACTTTGCATTGCCCGCCGACGCAGGGCGGAACGATTTATGATCCAGAGAGTGTCAATGTTCAGCACATTTATAAGCCGGTTATTGTCAAACATATTCATAAGATGCATACCGTTAGAAAAACCCATTACATCTATGAACATCAACATTACTATCCGCACACAATGTCTGAGACATGCGATGAACGTCATTATGATGTTCAATGCGAAAAGCCGTTTTTTCCAAAGCCATACTGCTAACCTAAGAAAAAGTCGTTTATCATCAAGCTGATTAATAACGTATGTAGAGCCCTTTGTTCTTAAAAACAAGAGGCTCTTTTTTCAACTGTCTACGTATAGTCCCATAAGGGTGCATTTTGAGAGACAGATCGTTACTTTGTTTGTGCTAAAGTTAATCCTACATTTGTGTTCTGCGAGCACACCATGTATTATAGTACGTGGCGGCATTCGGCCATGGAAACATAGGTTGTGTCCGGACTAAATACGATGTCCCGCTGAAGGAAGTGATCGCTCAATGAGTTCTGACAGTTCGAATCAAAACCCTGGTCCCAGTCATTGGTATGGGGAAGTTTATATGGCATCAGACGTCCCTGGGCGATTCACACTGGCTTCAGCGGGCGGATTATCTGTGTAGGCTTCCTCTGAAATAAGAGGAGGTGCACCATGATTGATATTTATTTAACAGATGAACAGGACAGATTGATCAAAAAGGATGAATTGGCAAAGGGCTGCTGGATCAATCTGACTCGGCCTTCTGAATTAGAAGTGCAGAAGGTTGTAGATGGAACGGGTATTCCATCGGACTTTATTCGTGACTCTTTGGATGATGACGAACGTTCACGTATTGAGAAAGAGGATGACACGGTATTGATTATCGTCGATTTTCCGGTGCTCGTTCAGGATGAGTCCGACTCCGCGCCCTATGATACAATTCCGCTTGGTATTATTGTTACGCCATTTTATTTTATTACGGTCTGCCTGCAAAGCAATCCGATTATTGATGATTTTATTAACAATCGAATCCGGAACTTTTTTACGTATAAAAAAACACGGTTTACTTTGCAAATTCTTTATGTAATTGCCCGTTATTATTTAAAATACCTGAAAACGATTGACCGCAGAACTTCGCTTATCGAGCGAGAACTGCATGAATCGATGCGTAATAAAGAGCTCTTTAACTTATTAAGTCTTGAAAAGACGCTCGTTTATTTCACGACTTCATTAAAATCTAACAATATTGTCATGGAAAAAATGACAAAACAGCGTTTCCTGCGTATGTACGAGGATGATCAGGATCTTCTTGAAGATGTCATTATCGAAATCAAACAGGCAATTGAGATGTCGGAAGTGCACAGCAATATCTTAAGCGGCATGATGGACGCGTATGCTTCCGTCATTTCAAACAATGTGAATGTGGTGATGAAATTCCTGACAACCGTTACGATCGTGCTTTCAATCCCGACGATGGTGGCGAGTTTCTGGGGCATGAATGTTGATTGGATTCCATGGCAACATGCTTCGCACGCATTCTTGATTCCAATCGGCATCGCATTGGGATTCGCAGGGATCACTGCACTGTTTTTCTGGAAAAAGAAATACTTTTAACATTAATGAATAGTAGAAAAGGATACAGCGAATTGGTCGCTGTATCCTTTTTAATATATGATCTCGGAGAACCCAAGTAAAGAGGAGAACAGTTCTTCAGCTCACAATGAAAGTCGAGACGGATAAGAGCGGGAACGATCTACGTGAGTCGAGTCGCTCAATGTTCGTTAAATGATCAATTAATTCGACAAAAACTGCTTATGTAAGCGTAGTCATTTTATGCTTCAATTGCTATAATAATAATAAAGGAGGTGGAGCGAGATGGGATTAGCACTTGTTCAGAAGCAATCTTTGAAACTAAAAATGGCGCCGGCACTTTATCAATCCGTGACGGTTTTACAGTGCAATAATGAAGAATTATCCAGATATCTTCATGAAAAAGCGCTTGAGAACCCGCTTCTTCGCGTTGAAGCTCGTGACTATCGCCGGGATTATTCTTATAATGCAATTGGAAACAGTGCCAAAAGCACCTCGGAGGTTATTGAGGAAACGGCGATAGATGTACTTGATTTTCGCGAATTGCTGCATCGTGATCTGCACCAGATGCGGATTGGGCGTGCATGCATGGAAGCGGCAGATTTGTTAATTGATTCGTTGAACGATAACGGTTTTCTAGATGAAGAACCGGAAGAGATTCTAGATCGTTTAGGAAATGATGAAGCAGACCCGGCCGAAGCACTGGCCATGGTCCAGTCGCTTGATCCTGCTGGCGTAGGTGCCCGCTCGCTCACTGAATGTCTCTGTCTCCAACTGCAGAGATCAGAACCGCGTTGCCCCCTCGCAGAGTCTATTTTAACGGACTATCGGGATTGTTTAATGAACGGTGACTGGGCAGAACTGGCTGAAATTCTCGGTACAACGGAAGAAGAGATCAATGAGGCGATCGCTCGCATCCGCAAGCTGAATCCGAATCCCATAGCCAATATTCAAGATGAACCAACACAATACATCATTCCGGATGTCGTTATTTCCAAAAGAGGAAATAGCCTCGTTTGTGAACTTGAGGATCAATATCTTCCAACTATATCTGTGAACACAGATGATTATAAGGCATATATGGAAGCAGCTGATGCTGAAACAAAACGCTATTTACGCGAAAAATATGAGGAAGCAGATTGGCTCCTGTCCGGTGTTTCCAGGCGTAAGCAGACCTTGATGAAACTGGCTGAAATGCTGATGAATTATCAGGAAGACTACTTTCAAACCGGAAGCCGTGAAAAGTTACGCCCGTTTGCGATGAAAAAGGCCGCGGAACAATTGTCTGTTCATGAATCAACGATCAGCCGCGCAGCCGCAGGCAAGTATATTCAGACAAACTATGGACTTTTTCCAATGAAAGATTTTTTTGTGCGAGCGGTGAAACCACAACAGGGGGCACTCTCTGCCTTTCAAATTCAATTTGAAATTAAACAGCTGGTTGATAACGAAGATCAAAAAAAACCTCTCTCCGATCAGATGCTCTCGCAATTGCTTGCACAGTCGGGGATTCGTTGCTCCAGACGAGCGGTCACCAAGTATCGCCAGGCATGCGGGATTGGATCAACGATCGAACGCAGAGCGGCACAAAACTGATCACCGTATAATATACGGGACAATGTTTGTCCCAGACGGACAAGCGTTGATAAATTTTACAACGCTTTATTTGTTTTGATTTGTCGAAATGGGGTATACTTCACATGGACAAAAAAAGCACTAGAGGAAAATTGGAAACGTGGAGAGCAGGTCATGAAGCTGTGGCATTTTTCGAAATTTGCAGATAGTTGCGAATCGAGAAAAGCGCAACCGATCAACATTTTCTTAGAATGTGACAGTTTTGCGTCATTAAAATGTCCTTTACAAACATTTACATGTTTATGCTTGTAAACGCTGATGAAAGTTGCTATCATGATACATGGAGCAGATGGGACATAAAATGACTGTGTGGGACATTTTGAGACCTGTATAGGTCGATCGAGGGGGACGCTGTGGAACATTTGCTTGATCTTCAGAAAAGGCTGATCCCGGATGTCTTAGACATAATGTCCAGTCGCTACCGTATTCTTCAATCCTTACATTTTCTTCAACCGATTGGCAGGCGAAGCCTGTCATCCCACTTGGGGATGACAGAGCGCGTCTTGCGAGGTGAGGTCACGTTCCTTAGCCAACAAGGGCTAATCCAGATGGCGTCAAGCGGCATGTATCTGACGGAAAACGGAGAAGCCATTGTCAAGGCTCTTGGCACAGTGATGAAGAATATTTCCGGGTTGAAGAACATGGAAAAGCAATTGGAAGAGGTTCTCGGCGTTTCCAAAGTTGTCATTGTCTCTGGCGACAGTGATCAGTACGCAACGGTCAAGAATGAGATGGGGCTGGCCTGCGTCAAGGAAATCGAACGCGCGCTGGGCGAGAACAATATCATTGCGGTAACCGGGGGCTCTACGCTCGCGGCTGTTGCAGAAATGATGCGTCCGCTCAGAAAAGCGCATCAGGATCTCCTGTTTGTGTCGGCGAGAGGCGGTCTTGGCGAAAAGGTCGAAAATCAAGCGAACACGATCTGCGCCAAAATGGCGGAAAAAGCTGAAGGGCGCTATCATCTGCTCCACGTTCCCGATCAGCTCAGTGACGAGTCCTATCACAGCTTGATGGAAGAGCCCAGCATTCACCGGGTGATGCAGCATATCCGCCGTGCAACCATTATTGTGCATGGCATTGGTGATGCGAAAACGATGGCTGTGCGCCGTCATTCCGGTGAAGAGTTTCTCAGAAGGGTCGACACGGAGCATGCTGTGGCCGAGGCTTTTGGCTATTTCTTTGATCAGACAGGACGCGTAATCCACAAGGTTCAGACAATTGGTTTACAATGGGAGGATCTTTTCGGAGCGCGATCTGTAATTGCCGTAGCCGGGGGCAAGTCTAAGGCTGAGGCAATTCAGGCTTATTTTAAGAAAGGCCCAGATTCCGTGCTCATCACGGATGAGGGAGCAGCACAAAAGATTTTAAAAAATTTCCAAACCATTTAGGAGGTCATTATTAACATGACAGTTAAAGTTGGTATTAACGGTTTCGGACGTATCGGTCGTCTGGCTTTCAGAAGAATCCAGGATGTTCCAGAATTGGAAGTTGTTGCAGTTAACGACCTTACAGATCCAGCAATGCTTGCAAACCTGCTGAAATATGATACAACTCAAGGTCGTTTCAACGGCGAAGTTAAGGTTGAAGAAGGCTACTTCGTAGTTAACGGCAAGAAAGTTAAAGTTCTCTCACAACGTGACCCTGCTGAATTGCCTTGGGGCGAACTCGGCGTTGACATCGTTCTTGAATGCACAGGCTTCTTCACTTCGAAAGACAAAGCTGAAGCACACATCAAAGGCGGCGCTAAGAAGGTCGTTATCTCTGCTCCTGCAAAAGGCGATTTGAAGACAATCGTATTCAACGTTAACAATGATTCACTCGATGGTTCTGAAACTGTTATTTCCGGTGCTTCTTGCACAACGAACTCTTTGGCTCCTGTAGCAAAAGTATTGAATGACAAATTCGGCATCGAAAAAGGCTTGATGACAACGGTTCACGCTTATACAGGCGACCAAATGACTCTTGACGGCCCACACAGAGGCGGAGATCTTCGTCGTGCACGTGCCGCTGCTGAAAACATCGTTCCTGCTTCTTCAGGTGCTGCACAAGCAGTTGCACTTGTTATCCCTGAACTGAAAGGCAAATTTGACGGCTCAGCTCAACGTGTCCCTGTTAAATCTGGTTCAGTAACGCTGCTCTACGC
This sequence comes from Sporolactobacillus laevolacticus DSM 442, assembly GCF_000497245.1. GTDB lineage: Bacteria > Bacillota > Bacilli > Bacillales > Sporolactobacillaceae > Sporolactobacillus > Sporolactobacillus laevolacticus. The sequence continues at coordinate 81,308 of NZ_AWTC01000010.1, read as the reverse complement.
AACACTTGCAAAGAGCACTACAGTTGAAGAAATCAACGAATCGATCAAAGCAGCTGCTAACGAAACGCTCGGCTACAACGAAGATCCAATCGTTTCTTCTGACGTAATCGGCATTACTTACGGCTCACTGTTTGACGCTACTCAGACAAAGATCCTTGATGTTGACGGCAAACAACTCGTTCAGGTCGTTGCATGGTATGACAACGAAATGTCCTATACATCACAGCTTGTTCGTACGCTCGAATACTTTGCAAAACTTGCAAAATAATTTTTACCTAACTTTTTGAATAGAACTTGAATAGCGGAAACCGTTGTTGTTTCCGCTTTTTTAACGAATACTGTTCTTGTCGGCAGTGCCTTGGACTGCAGCCTGGCACAATTGCTGATGAAATAAAGTTGAGAGAGGGCTTTGACATGGCAAAGAAAACCATTAAAGACATTGATGTTAAAGGCAAAAAAGTTTTTGTCCGTGTTGACTTCAATGTTCCGCTTAGTGGCACAACAGTAACGGATGATACACGTATCCGCGCTGCACTCCCTACAATCAATTATTTGATTGAAAATGGTGCAAAAGTGATTCTTGCTTCTCACCTTGGCCGTCCAACAGCGGAAGACAAGGATTCCTTCAAGATGGATCCTGTTGCCGCTCGCTTGAGTGAATTGCTCGGCAAGCCTGTTGCGAAGACAGACGAAGTTGTCGGACCTGAAGTTGAAGCAGCAGTTGCAAAGTTGAATGCAGGAGACGTTCTCCTTCTTGAAAACGTTCGTTTTGAAAAAGGCGAAAAGAAAAATGATCCTGAACTCGCAAAAGCATTTGCATCACTCGCTGATGTTTATGTAAACGACGCATTTGGTTCTGCACACCGTGCACATGCGTCAACAGCAGGTATCGCTGAATATCTTCCGGCCGTAGCAGGCTTCCTTCTTGAAAAGGAATTGAAGATTCTCGGCGCATCCCTTGAAAACCCGAAACACCCATTCACTGCTATCATCGGTGGTGCAAAAGTAACGGACAAAATCGGCGTTATCGAAAATCTGCTTGATAAAGTAGACACTCTGATCGTTGGTGGCGGTCTTTCCTATACTTTTGTTAAAGCTCAAGGTTATGAAATCGGCAAATCTTTGCTCGACAAAGACAAACTGGATCTCGCTAAGAAATTCCTTGAACTTGCTAAAGAAAAAGGTGTTAACTTCTTAACACCTGTTGATACGGTTATCGCAGATGAATTCTCCGAAACAGCAAACAAAGATGTTGTCGACATCGACAAAATGCCTGAGGGCTGGCTCGGCGTAGACATCGGTCCTAAGACTGTTGAACTTTATTCTGATGCAATCAAGAAATCTAAGCTCGTTGTTTGGAACGGACCAATGGGGATCTTCGAAATGGAACCTTATGCGAAAGGTACTGAAGCAGTAGCTAAGGCTCTTGCTGAAGCAACGGACGCAACAACGATCATCGGTGGCGGCGATTCTGCAGCTGCTGTTGAGAAATTCCATCTTGCAGACAAAATGACGCACATCTCTACAGGTGGCGGCGCTTCTCTTGAATTGATGGAAGGCAAGGTTCTTCCAGGCGTTGCTGCTCTTGATGACGCTGAATAATCTGGACAAGATAACTAAGAACTAACCGCAAGAAAGGGTAGGTGTCCATTCATGTCACGTAAACCGATTATTGCCGGAAACTGGAAAATGAACAAAACGGTTAAGGAAGCACACGAATTTGTTGAGGCTGTTAAGGACAAGGTTCCTGCAGCTGATCTCGTTGAATCAGTCGTTGCCGCTCCTTTTCTCGCACTCGATCGCATCGTTGCTGATGCCAAGGGTTCAGATCTGAAGATCAGCGCTGAAAACGTTCATTTTGAAAATTCCGGTGCGTTCACTGGGGAAGTTAGCCCGGTTATGCTTGAAGATCTTGGCGTTCAATATGTAATCATTGGTCATTCTGAAAGAAGAGCAATGTTTGCAGAAACGGACGAAACAGTTAACAAAAAGGTACTTGCTTCGTTTGCACACAATCTGACTCCGATTGTCTGCGTTGGTGAAACGCTGGACGAACGTGAAGGCGGTAAATGGCAATCTGTTGTCAAGAACCAAGTAACAAAGGCATTTGCCGGCGTGCCAAGTGATCAGGCTGTTGATGTTGTTGTCGCTTATGAACCAATCTGGGCGATTGGCACTGGCAAATCTGCTTCTGATGAAGATGCTAATGAAGTTTGCGCTTATATTCGTGCAACAATTGCTGACCTTTATGATGAAGCAACTGCTGAAAAAGTTCGTATTCAATACGGCGGTAGTGTAAAGCCGGCAACAATCGCAGGCTTGCTTGCACAATCCGATATTGACGGCGCACTTGTAGGTGGCGCTAGCCTAGAACCTGAATCATTCCTTGCTCTGCTTGAAGCAGTAAAAGGCTGATTTCTGCAGATAATACTTATTAAATGAAATGGTGCAGGAAACTGACCGTTTTGTCCGGACATAACGGTCAGTTTCCAAATCCTTTAATAATTTTATATGAATAAGGAGAGATAAAGTATGTCTCAAATCGTTGAAGTTTACGGACGCGAAGTGCTCGATTCTCGCGGTAACCCAACTGTTGAAGTTGAAGTTTATACAGAAGACGGCGGCAAAGGCCGCGCACTCGTTCCAAGTGGTGCATCCACTGGTGAACACGAAGCTGTTGAATTACGCGATGGCGACAAGAGCCGTTACGGCGGCAAAGGCGTTCTGAAAGCTGTAAAGAACGTTAATGAATTAATCGCTCCTGAAGTTATCGGCATGGAAGTTCAAGACCAAGTAGCTCTTGACCAAGCAATGATCGATCTCGACGGAACAGAAAACAAAGGCAAATTGGGTGCCAACGCAATTCTTGGTGTTTCCCTTGCTGCTGCTAATGCAGCTGCTGATGAACTTGGTCTTCCACTGTACCGTTACCTCGGCGGTGTGAATGCAAAAGTTCTTCCTACACCAATGATGAACATCCTTAACGGTGGCAAGCACGCTGACAACAGCGTTGACTTCCAGGAATTCATGATCATGCCTGTAGGCGCAGATTCGATTAAAGAAGCTGTTCGCATCGGTGCTGAAGTTTATCATGCTCTGAAATCCGTTCTCTCTGCTAAGGGTCACCTGACTGCTGTTGGTGACGAAGGCGGTTTTGCTCCTAACCTGAAGAACAATGAAGAAGTGCTTGATACGATCCTTGAAGCGATCGAAAAAGCAGGCTTCAAACCAGGCGTTGATGTTAAGCTCGCAATTGACCCTGCTTCTTCTGAACTTTATGAAGACGGCAAGTACAACTTCAAGGGCGAAGGCGTTGTAAGAACAACTGACGAAATGATTGAATACTACACTAAGTTAGTTGATAAGTACCCGATCATCTCGATCGAAGACGGTCTTGATGAAAACGATTGGGAAGGCTGGTCAAAACTGACTAAAGCAATCGGAGATCGTGTTCAGTTGGTTGGTGACGACCTGTTCGTTACGAACACGGACTACCTGAAGAAAGGTATCGACCTTGGCGTTGCTAACTCGATTCTCATCAAGGTTAACCAAATCGGTACGCTGACTGAAACACTGAACGCAATCGAAATGGCTCAAAAAGCAGGATACACTGCTGTCGTTTCCCACCGTTCCGGTGAAACAGAAGATACTTCAATCTCTGACATCGTTGTTGCAACGAACGCAGGTGAAATCAAGACCGGTTCCCTTGCAAGAACTGACCGTATCGCTAAGTACAACCAATTGATCAGAATTGAAGATGATCTCGCTTCTTCAGCTGAATTCCTTGGCGACGCATCTTTCTACAACGTAAAATAATCTGTCTTTACCAAACCCTCGCTTCTTCAGCGGGGGTTTTTGTATTTATATGGGAATCGTTTCCAATTCGTTTAATTATGCAAAATGTTCAAAACTAATTTTCTTAAGACCTTTACATAGGACCAGGTAACATGTAGAATATTTTTTACAACTTAATGGGAAAATAAAGAGAAATATGTCAAATAAATAAATATCTGAAAACAGAGATAAATAGAGACCCATAAGTTGTGTATTAAGGTTATACAGAAGGAGATTTTAAGGATGAGTTTATTCAGAAAGAAGCCGATGGATTACACGATCCGTCAGGCGAGTGGTAAGAACGGTTTACAGAAAGCGATGGGCGCTTTCGACTTGACGATGCTTGGTGTCGGTGCAGTCATTGGAACAGGTATTTTCGTTATGACCGGTATTGTTGCGGCAAATGCCGCCGGACCGGCAATTATTTTATCCTTTGTTCTCTCGGGTATTGCGTGCGCGTTTGCCGCTTTGTGTTATGCAGAATTCGCATCGATGATTCCTGCTTCAGGAAGTGCTTATACGTACAGCTATACCGTTTTCGGTGAACTCTTTGCTTGGATTCTCGGCTGGGATTTAATTCTCGAATATGGCCTTGCCTGCTCCGTTGTAGCCAGTGGCTGGTCAGCTTATTTTCAGGAGCTGATGAAGGGTTTTGGCCTGCATCTGCCAACAGCGATCAGTGCTGCCTTCAACCCGGGTAACGGTACTTATGTGGATGTTATGGCAACCGTCATTGTGCTTTTATTGTCAGCGATCCTACTCAGCGGAGTGAAGGAATCGAGCCGAATTAATGATATTATGGTATTGATAAAAATTGGGGTTATCCTTTTGTTTATTGTGGTCGGTGTTTTTTATGTTAGACCTTCCAACTGGTCGCCTTTTATGCCTTATGGATTTGGCGGCGTGATCAAAGGGGCAGCGACAGCATTTCTTGCATACATCGGTTTCGATGCCGTGTCTTCAGCTTCCGAAGAAGTTCGGCGGCCGCAACGTGATATGCCGATCGGTATCCTTACTTCGCTTGGCATCTGTATGGTCCTTTATATCGCTGTTTCCGTTGTCCTGACCGGTATGGTTCCTTACAAGAATCTTAATGTAGGAGACCCAGTGGCCTTTGCTCTTCGCTTTGTTCATCAAAATTGGGTAGCTGGATTTGTATCCCTCGGTGCAATTCTTGGGATCACGACTGTGCTCTTTGTCATGATGTATGGACAAACCCGATTGTTCTTCGCAATCAGCCGTGACGGCTTGCTGCCGACGTCCATTGCCAAACTGACGAAAAAGTCGAAGACACCGATATACAGTATTATTCTGACTTGGATCATGGCGACCGTGTTCTCGGCGCTTATTCCACTCGACGAACTCGCTCAGCTTACCAATATTGGCACACTGTTCGCATTCATTGTCGTTTCAATCGGTGTTGTTGTTCTTCGCGTGAAGCGACCGGATATTAAACGGAATTTCAAGGTGCCATTCGTCTATGTTATTCCATTCTTGGCCGTTCTCTCATGTGGCTTCCTAATGATTAACCTGGAAGCACAGACTTGGATTCGATTCTTAATCTGGTTTGGTATTGGCCTTGTCATTTATTTAGTTTATGGCTACCGCCACAGTGTGCTTGGCCAATCCAATAATCAACAAAACGAATAACCTGGATCATGATGTTCTAAATATACATTAGAAAAGAAGAGATTTATGCTTCTTTTCTTTTTTTTGTACTATAGGAAAGTACATAATTTTAAGGATTATAGTATAAGTGCAACTATGACTTCGCCTTAGTCGTAGGCTTGGCAAAGCCAAGTTTTCTAATATTTTTAATTACGATACACCCACTTGTAATGCGCTCAGCGGTAATTTACGTGAAGTTAGATAAGCGTTTATTTGATTAAAGAATCAAGTATTATAGATCAAATATTTCAGAAAAGCTGTGACTAATGTCATATGAATAAAAAAATCTGTTTTTTATGATAAGTGTACTTACTACACTTATGATCTAAGATCAGTAACAATTCAATACATTTATATTAGATTCACATCATGCCGAACGCAGGGGGGCAGATTGATATGAAACAGGATGAGCCAACAATCTATGAAAGCGTTTTACAAAAAGGTTATTCTAGAAGGACTTTTCTAAAAATGTGTGCGGCATTAGCAGCAACGATCGGATTAGATTTCTCACAATCTGGCAAAGTCGCACATGCACTTGAAACGAAAAAGCGCGTGCCGGTCATCTGGCTGCAGATGCAGGATTGCACGGGCTGCTCAGAGTCCTTTATCCGCTCTTCTTATCCAAAAGTGGAGAGTGTGATTTTCAATATGATATCACTTGAATACATGGAAGTGCTGAGCGCTGCCGCTGGTTTTCAGACTGAGGAAGCAGAACAGAACGTGTTGAAGAAATATGCAGGTGAGTACATTCTGATCGTTGAGGGCAGTGTCCCTAAAGAAGCAGGCTATCTGACGATCGGAGGACGCTCAGGTGGTGACCTCTTGAGAGAGGCTGCCGAACATGCCAAAGCAGTGCTTGCGTTTGGTACATGTTCTTCATGGGGCGGCATCGCCAAGGCGAAACCGAATCCGACCGGAGCGCAGCCGATTTCGGCTGTTCTCAAAGGTATTCCGATTATCCGTGTCCCCGGCTGTCCTCCTATTGCCGAAGTCATGACAGGCGTGATTGCACATATTGTCACCTTCGATCAGCTGCCGGAGACCGATATGCTTGGCCGTCCCAAAGCCTTTTTCAGACATAGAATCCATGACAAGTGCAATCGCCGTGCGTACTTTGATGCCGGATTGTTCGCAGAATCTTTTGATGATCCGAATCTGAAGGCAGGATACTGTCTTTTTAAACTCGGATGCAAAGGACCGACAACCTATAATTCATGTGCGGAAATGCGCTGGAACGGTGGTGTCAGCTATCCGATTCAATCAGGAAATCCGTGCATCGGCTGCTCGGAAGCGGATTTTTGGGATAACGGCCCATTCTATACCCATTATTCAAAGATTCCGCTGACCCAGACAACAATCAATCCGGAAACGTGGGGCGCTGCTGCTGTCGGTGCTGCCGCGCTTGGCGTCGGCGCACACGCAGGGATTACCGCCGCAGTCAAGCATCATAAAGAGAAACAGCAGGATAAGGGTGATCAGAATGAGTAAACGTATTGTGGTGGATCCTGTCACACGGATCGAAGGCCATTTGAGAATTGAAGCGGATGTTCAGAACGGAAAAATCACAGATGCTTTCAGCTCGGGAACAGCGATTCGAGGGATCGAACTTGTAGTAAAAAATCGTGATCCGCGTGATGTCTGGGGTTATGTACAGCGTATTTGCGGTGTCTGTACATCTTCTCATGCGCTCGCTAGTATTCGCGCCGTTGAAGATGCACTTGATATCCACATTCCGCATAATGCCAGCTTAATCCGCAATATGATGAATGGTGCACTTAATCTTCATGACCATATCGTTCATTTTTACCACTTGCATGCCTTCGATTGGGTCGACGCGATCAGCGTGCTGAAAGCCGATCCTAAAGAGACAAGCCGGATTGCACAATCAATTTCGCCATGGCCGAATTCGTCACCTGGCTATTTTAAAAGTGTCCAAGATAAGATTAAGCGAGTTGCAGATAGTGGTCAGCTAGGTATTTTCGCTAACGGTTACTGGGGGCATTCAGCATATAAGCTTCCTCCAGAAGTCAATCTTCTCGCAGTCGCTCACTACCTCGAAGCGTTGGACTGGCAGAAGGAGATTGTCAAAATACACACGATTTTCGGCGGCAAGAATCCGCATCCGCATTATCTGGTCGGGGGCATGGCGACACCGCTTGATATTAATATGGATAACGGCATTCATTCAGAGAAGCTGGAGCAAATTGATCAGTTGATCACTCAGGCTCATGACTTTATTCATCAGGTTTATATTCCCGATCTGATGGCGATCGCCTCATATTACAAGGATTGGGGCAGTAAGGAAATCGGCGGCGGCTTGAACAATTATCTGTGCTATGGCGATTTTTCTACAAAAGACATTCGTGATACGAAACTGTACCGCTCGCCGAGAGGCATTATTCTTAATGGAAACATGAATGAAATCTTGGATGTTGATCCGCATGATCTGAATCAAGTGAGTGAACGAATTGATCATTCCTGGTACACCTATGATGGAAAAGATACCGGATCCCGTCATCCGTGGAAAGGCTCGACGGAAATGAATTATTCTGGACCAAAGCCTCCGTATGAATATCTGGATACCAACAAGAAATACAGCTGGATTAAATCGCCACGCTGGAAAAGCCATCCGATGGAAACCGGTCCGCTTGCACGGCTGATGGTTGGTTATGCCGCGAATAAAGGCGATTATCGAGCAATCGCTGATGACGCGCTGAAAAAGCTGAAGCTGCCGCTTTCCGCTATGCATTCAGCACTCGGGCGTACCTTGGCACGCGGTTTGGACGCAGGTATGATTGTCGGCTGGATGCGCGATGATTTCAATCAGCTCATCAGCAATATTAGACAAGGTGACCAGACGACTTTTGACAATTCGAAATGGGAGCCTAAGACTTGGCCTGACCACGCTTTTGGCGCGGGGACAAGTGAGGCGCCGCGCGGAGCGCTCGGTCACTGGATTGAGATTAAGAATGGAAAAACCGCCAACTATCAGGCGGTTGTGCCGACGACGTGGAATGCGTCGCCAAGAGACAGCGCGGATGTGCTAGGAGCCTACGAATCTTCACTGCGTGGTGTGCCGGTTGCCGATCCGAAAAATCCTCTGGAGATTCTGCGTGTTGTCCATTCCTTTGATCCATGTCTTGCCTGTGCGGTGCATTTGACCGATCTAACCGATCAGAGCAAGACATCGATTCATGTGCAGTGAGCGAGGAGGGGAAAACGATGAAAATGCTAACAGGGGTGAAGCCGGCGATCCGCCAAAGATTAAGAGAAGGTGCACTGAAGAATCAGCAAACCGAACAAGCGGATGTGCAGGCAGTAAAAGCTCGTGAAAAGCAATCGATCTATGTCTGGGAGCTTCCAATTCGCATCTTTCACTGGGTGAATGCTGCATGTATCATGGTGCTGATGGTGACCGGAATTTATATCGGGCATCCGTTTATCACACCAGCAAACAATGGTGAAGCTTATTATGACTTTTTCATGGGCTGGGTGCGTGACATCCACTTTTTCACTGCGTTTATTTTTACGGCCAATCTAATTTTTCGCGCATATTGGACGTGGAAAGGCAACCATTATGCCAAATCGCAAATCTTGCAAGTTAGTTTCTGGCTTGGGCTGATTGAGACACTTAAAGGCTATCTTTTTCTGCCCAATCATAAACCGCATTACATCGGTCATAACCCGCTGGCACAGCTCAGCTATTGGATTTTTATCGGCTTGGGATCGGTGATTATGGTGCTGACTGGGTACTATTTGCTGTTTCAGCCGCAGCCGGACACGATCTATGGAAAAATGTTTGCCTGGGTACCCTTCATTTTTGGCGGGTCAGACTTCACGGTCCGTTCATGGCATCACTTGGTGGCGTGGGCATTTATGGTATTCATTGTGATTCATGTGTATATGGCATATCGCGAAGATTGGATGGCAAAGAACGGGACGATGTCGTCGATTTTTACCGGCTATAAATTTGAACCGGAGCATCGTGCCGAAGAAGCAGCTCATGAAATTCCCGAGAAAATTACAATTTTGGGTATTGGCAACACGCTCTATTCTGATGAAGGTGTTGGCGTGTACGCTCTACCGTTATTGGAAAAGGCGCTTGCCGATGTTCCAAACCTTGAATTTGTTGACGGATCTACGGAAGGGATGCAGCTGCTTGGCCCTGTGGAAAATACGCAAGCCTTGATTGTTCTTGACGCAATTAATGCAAATGTGAAACCGGGCACGATTATCAAGCTCGAGAAGGCACAGATTCCTTCTTTTAACGGGATAAAAATGTCGGTACATCAGATTGGGTTTCAAGAAGTCGTATCGGCTGCGCAATTGAGAGAGCGTGTACCTAAAAAAATGGTGCTGTTTGGCATCCAGCCTGCTTCACTTGAACTCGGAACTGAACTGACAGATACAGCCAGAGCGTCAATTGCCATTTTGACGAATAAGGTCAAGCAGCAGATCAATGATTGGCGGTCAAACTGATGGATCGCCGTTCGTTTTTGAAAGAAATGATTCATGATTTGGCTGACGTTGGCAAGCAAATTGCCGGACCATACATCGAGGAAAAACTTGATAAGATTGACCGTGCAACTGATCTGATCACCGGGGTGAGCTGGTTCACGCTCGGTGAGCTATCCAAAGGCTATGATGAGCAGTTGGTGAATGGGATTTTGATCAGTTTCTTCACAGAGAAAGAACACATCTTGGCGTGCTCGAAAACATGTCTTGATTGTCATGAACTGGCGCACTGGATTTCATATCAGGAAGAGCTGAGGTGTCCGGAATGCGGCCGATCCTATTCCTTACGCCATCAAGAAGGAACATTGAATCTTAAGCACTACACTGTAAAAAAGGACACAGGTGGCTGGCAGATCGCGCTGCCTGCACAGGGAGCTGCTTTTCATGCATGAAATGGGCTTAATGGAGGACGCGATTCAGATTGTTTCCGAAGATGCCGAAAAGCATGGGTTCAGGAATATTGACAGTGTCACTTTAATAGTAGGTGATTTGAGCAATGTGCTGCCTGACGCGCTTCAATTTGCTTTTGAGGCGATCAAAAGGTCCGGAGAGTCTCCGTTACTCAGTGCTCAAACGCGACTTGATCTGATCAGGGAGAGGGGGCGTGCTAAGTGCACCGTCTGTGAAATTGAGTACGAGCCGACCCAATATCTCGCCATTTGCCCAGAATGCGGGATGCCTTTTGGAGTGCTTCTATCAGGTGAAACCTTTAAAATAGAATCATATGAAGGGAGTTGAGCGCATGAAAGTAACCTTGAATCGAAATGTAATGGAGAACAATGATGAAGCAGCAGCTTTCAATCGCGATCTATTCAATAAAACGCAAACGCTGGTTATCAACTTAATGAGTTCCCCGGGAGCCGGAAAAACAACGATTTTAGAAAAGACGATCGGCGCGCTTAGCGGCGAATTCAGGATGGCAGTTATTGAAGGCGATATTGCAACGGAACGCGACGCAGATAGGATTCGTGCCCTAGGCGCGCCGGCTGTTCAAATTGCGACGGAAGGTGAGTGTCATCTTGATCCCCGCATGGTTGCCAAAGTGCTTCCGGAAATTGATTTGGACACGGTAGATATTCTGTTCATTGAGAATGTCGGCAATCTCGTTTGCCCATCTGAATTCGATCTCGGGCAGAATCACCGTGTTGTTGTGCTCAGTACGCCTGAAGGAAACGATAAAATTCCTAAGTATCCGCTCATGTTTCATGTGACGGAGCTCGCGCTTATTAATAAAATTGATCTAATTCCATATGTGGCCTTCGATATGGACAAGGCAGAAAAAGATTTGTCGGGCATTAATCCAAAGTCACGCCTCTTACCCGTTTCCGCCAAGACAGGAGAAGGGTTCGAAACGTGGCTTAATTGGATCAAGGATGCGTATCAGGCGTGCGTAAAGCAGTAAGCGTCATTGTCCGCGGACGTGTGCAAGGCGTCGGGTTTCGCCCGTATGTCTATCAGCTGTCGAAGCAGCTTGGACTGAGCGGAACAGTGCAGAACAATATGGATGGTGTCCACATTGTTTGGGAAGGAGAAAATGCAGCGATTGAAAAGGCAATTGCGCGTCTATCCACTGAGAAGCCACGCCTGGCACGGATTGATTATATCTCCAGCAAATCTGTTGCGGTGAACCAGAGAACTGGATTTCGCATTATCGAAAGCGACCGGGACGGAAAATCAGCACTCGTGATTCCGGTTGATGCAGCAGTCTGTGATGATTGCCTTGATGAAATGCGAGATCCGCATAACCCGAGATACCGGTACCCATTTATAAATTGTACACAATGCGGGCCGCGTTACACGATTATTGAAGGTTTGCCCTATGATCGGCCGTTTACATCAATGAAGCAATTTCAGATGTGCTCCCGTTGTCGGAACGAGTATACAAACCCGATGAACAGGCGTCACCATGCCCAGCCGACTGCCTGTGCCTCATGCGGACCTGAATTGTCCCTGCTTTCAATGAATGGACAAACGACAGCTAAAGGCGAAGAGGCATTGATTCTTGCCGTGCAAGCGCTCGAAGCGGGGAAAATTGTGGCAGTAAAAGGCATTGGCGGATATCACCTCGCCTGTGATGCATCCAATCTTCAGTCCGTAGAACGGTTGCGTGCGCGAAAACAGCGGCCTAGCAAACCGCTCGCGATCATGGCTCCACTTGAGCATGTTCGGCGAATCGCAGTCCTTTCACGTGAAGAGGAGGCACTGCTTACTTCGCCTGCTGCACCGATTGTCTTGCTGAATAAAAGTGCCGCTTTTTCCGAGTATTTACCTGAGCTGATTGCGCCTGGGATGCAGACTATTGGCGCGATGCTTCCGTATTTACCATTACATCATCTCTTATTTGATGATGGTGCCTATTCCTATCTTGTGATGACGAGTGCGAATCCATCCGGATTACCGATGCTCTATAAAGATCAGCAGGCTGTTGATTATCTGTCGGGTATCGCAGATTTAGTGCTTACGCATAATCGGGAAATTGTTAATCCAATCGATGATTCTGTTGTTCGGGTGAGCAGTCATGCCCCTTTATTTCTCAGGCGTGCCCGCGGCTATGTACCCGATCCCATTCAATCATTGGAAAATGTGGACGGAATCGTCGCGCTCGGCGGGCAGCTGAAAAATACATTTTCGCTCGGTAGAAATCATCAGATTTTCGTAGGGCCACATCTTGGGGATCTCTCGGATGTGCGAAGCCTCGATCACTATGAGAAGACATTAAGTCATTTATTGAAATGGATGGGTGTAACTTTTCAAACCATCGCGCTTGATACTCATCCTCTTTACAGTTATCGAGAAATTACCGGTAAATGGCCGCTTCCTATGGTACAGGTGCAGCACCATCATGCCCATATGGTTTCATGTATGGCAGAGAATGGACTGAGTGAGCCATGCCTTGGCATTATTCTGGATGGTACCGGATATGGAACAGATGGTGCAATCTGGGGTTTTGAAGTGCTTTATGGAAATGCCGGACAATGTCGGCGACTGGGACATCTTCGCTATACGCCGCTTCCTGGTGGAGACCGTGCCGTGCGTGAGCCATGGCGAAATGCTGCGGCAATGCTGGTCGCTTTGCTTGGCGACTCTGGTGAGAAACTTGCGGAACAGTTATTTCCAGAAAAGAGAGAAGCGCTGCCTATAATCTTTCGTATGGCAGAGAAGCAAATCAACAGCCCACTTGCAGGCACTTGCGGCAGGCTGTTTGACGCGATCAGTGCGATACTTGGGCTATGCCGTGTATCCACTTATGATGGTGAAGCGGCGGTACGTCTTTCAGAAGCGATGGATCCGTGTGGTAAGCCGGTAGCGGCTTACCCTTATGAAATTCGGAAAAAAGAGAAGCTTGAGGAAGCAGATTTTTCCGTAATGCTGAAGCAGATTGCTGAAGATCGTCTGTCCGGATTGCCGTCGGAACTACTGATCCGCCGTTTTCATGAAACCCTTGTATCGGCGCTCGCCCGGATGGCTGATCTGGCGGCTGCTCAATACCCGAAAAGTAAGCGGAGGATCGTCTTATCGGGAGGAAGTATTAACAATCCTTATCTATCATCGAGACTCTATGACAGATTGGTAGACCATGGATTTACGGTATACACGCATCACCTTCTCCCAAGTGGCGATGGTGGGCTCAGTCTTGGACAGATCATCATTGCGGCTCAATGGATAAAATCCGGAGCCGGAGTTTTACATAATGGATGTGCAAACTTTGAAAAATAAGGAATTTTGGGGAGGATGAGCAGAATGTGTGTAGGTGTTCCCGCAAAAGTCATTGAAAAGAACGAATTTACAGCACTTGTGGATGTGCTCGGTACAAAAATGGAAGTTGGTATTTTATTTGTACCCGATGTAGAGATCGGCGAATATGTGATTGTTCACGCCGGGCAAGGCATGTCCATTATTGATCAGACATTCGCTCAAGCGAGTATCGAAGAATGGGAGAAGATGGCCCGTGCGGACATTATTTGAACCGAAGGATTCAGCTGTAGCCCGAGAACTTGCTCAAAAAGTGATAAAACTTGCGGATCGATGCAAAGAAAAAACGGGTGTTACACCGGCGTTCATGGAGGTGTGCGGTTCGCACACAATGGCGCTGGCACGATCAGGGATCAAACTGATTCTGCAAGACCACGTCCGATTATTGTCAGGACCGGGCTGCCCGGTATGCGTCACCGATCAGAAACAAATCGACGCGATGATCGAAGTTGCTGAGGCACAGAATCGAATTGTCTGCACCTTCGGCGATATGATGCGTGTGCCTGGATCAAAAAGGAGCTTACTGAGCGCGAAAACGGAGGGGCGTGATGTCCGAATTGTGTATTCGCCACTTGACGCGGTGCGTATCGCTCAAGAAAATCCGGATCGCGAGGTTGTTTTTCTCGGTGTCGGCTTTGAGACGACTGTACCGGTGCTGGCCGCAGCACTTCAGCTCGCCGAACTCAAGCAAGTTGAAAATTTTTCAATGTGGGCAACGACGAAACTCGTTCAGCCGGTATTGCGCACATTGCTCTCCGTCAAAAAGGTCAAGATTCACGGGTTTTTGCTTCCTGGTCATGTTTCGATTGTGCTCGGTGAGCAGGCTTATCAATTTTTAGCCGATGAATTCCATATGCCAGGCGTGATTACTGGTTTTGAAACTGTTGAAATGCTGAGCGGAATTTATAAGCTCTTGCAGATGGTACTTAATGATCAACCGGCAATTCTCAATAATTATAAAAGTGTTGTCCGGCCAGACGGAAATCCCATTGCGCAAAAAATCATGAACGAGTTCTTCACACCTTGTGATGAGACGTGGCGAGGCATGGGGATGATTCCTCAGAGCGGGCTGGACATTCGTGACCAGTACAGTCATTTAAATGCGAAGAAAAAATTTAATGTCACAGTAGGCGAGCCAAAGAAAACGCTTTGCCGTTGCGGTGACATGATCTGCGGTCTAGCAACTCCGGATGAGTGCATTCTGTTTGGAAAAGCGTGTACGCCAATCCACCCGGTTGGCCCATGCATGGTTTCAGATGAGGGCAGTTGTTCCGCTTATTACGCTTACATGAGAAAGGAAGGATGACCGATGGATCGAAAAGTAACACTCGCGCACGGAGATGGTGGGGAACTCGCTCATAAACTCATCCAACAGATTTTTGTATCAGCCTTTGGTAATCAGAGCGAGTCACGCTTTGATGCCACCTTCCTTTCTCTGTCTTCCGGCAAAATAGCGGTGACAACAGACAGTTTTGTTGTCAATCCACTATTTTTCCCCGGTGGCGATATTGGAAAGATCGCTGTATCCGGAACCATCAACGATCTGAGCGTTGCAGGTGCTGTTCCCTATTGCCTCACAGTAGGATTCATTATTGAAGAAGGTTTTCCGCTTGCTGATCTCAGAAAAGTTGTGAAGTCGCTTGCTGTCGAAGCGGAGAAAGCCGGTGTTCAGGTAGTCGCCGGTGACACAAAGGTTGTTGAAAAAGGCGGTGCTGACGGCCTCTATATCAATACGACCGGTATCGGCTTGCAGCGAGAGGAATCAACCATTGATCCATCACGGATCGCTTCGGGAGATGCTGTACTGATCAGCGGGCCGATTGGCGATCATGGTATCGCCATTCTGGCTGCGCGCGGCGAGCTTGGGCTAATGACTGATCTTGAAAGTGACTGCGCACCACTTAATCACATGATTGATGCGGTAATTTTAGGTGGTGTCGACGTCAAAATGATGCGTGATCCAACGCGTGGCGGTGTCGCGACAACCCTTGTGGAACTCGCCGAGGATTTTGATGCTATAATTGAATTGGAGGAGGAGAAGCTTCCAATCCGAGATCAGGTCAGAGGGGCAAGTGATTTACTGGGCTTTGATCCGCTCTATTTGGCCAATGAAGGCAAAGTTCTTTTTATAGTCTCCGAATCGGATCGACAAAAGACGCTTGAGCTTCTTCATCAGTTTCCCGAAGGTCGAGATGCAGCAGTGATCGGCCGTGTCACCGGCAAAGGTGTCGGACAATTACTGCTGGAGACGCCGCTTGGCAGTAAAAGGCGCCTCCACCGCCTGTCCGGTATGATGTTACCTAGAATTTGCTAATTGCCACTGTATCTTCACTTATGAACAGTAAGAGTCCTAGGACGGGTTCGAATACTTTAGTGTATTTTGTGAAGTTATCGGATAAGCATTTGTTTTGATAAAAAATAAAAGAGGTGTTTTGCATGGGATTATCAGGAATCGGTATACCGGGATTAATTCTTATACTTGTCATTGCGCTCATCATTTTCGGGCCTTCCAAGCTTCCTGAAATTGGAAAAGCATTCGGAAAGACATTGAAAGAATTTAAAAAGGCAACACAGGATTTAACCGATGACACGAAAACAGAACAAAAACAGGCGATCACAGAAACGGAGAAAACCGATAGCGGGAAAAAGGCATAAGGATTGGTGATCGATGACCGATAAAAGCATGTCATTAATCGAGCATTTTAATGAACTTCGAAAACGGATAATTTTAATTTTCATTGTCTTTATCTTAAGCGCTGCAATCATGCTGTTTTTTACGAAGCAGGTCTATCTTTGGTTAATCAGTGATCTTGGCGTTGAAAATAAACTGGCCGTTCTGGGACCGACCGAGATTGTCAGTGTGTACTTTCTGATTGCGGGTATAGTCGCGATAGCGATAACGATACCGTTTGCTGCTTGGCAGCTTTGGCTTTTCATTGCTCCGGCGCTCACTGAAAAAGAGCGGAGAATTACACTTTCCTATATACCGGCCATTTTTTTACTTTTTATTGCGGGAATCGTATTCGGTTATCTGGTTGTCTTTCCGAACATTCTTCACTTTCTGCTTAATATGAATGACGGCATGTTTCATGTGTTTTTCACAACGGATCGTTATTTTCATTTTATGATCAATGTCGTTTTGCCTTTTGGCATTCTCTTTGAACTGCCGGTAATTGTCGTTTTTCTGACCAATCTCGGAATTTTGACTCCGGTAAGAATGCGAAAAATGCGTCGGATCGCTTATTTTGTTTTAATCGTGATCGGCGTTGTCCTGTCACCGCCTGATTTTGTGTCCGACACGGTCATGTCGATTCCACTGCTTCTGCTGTATGAAATCTGTGTGACTGTGGCCTCGATTACGTATCGAAGAAAAGAGAGACGGCTCAGAGCGGCTGAAAAGCAACTAAGTAACTCGGTCGATTGAAGGTAATTTATCCAATATCGCTGAAAATTCCTAGTGCTGCTGTTGCTCTTAAAACGTCCGTATGGTACATTTAGAATAATGACTGAATGAACGTTGATTCGAAGATAGGAGTACATGACGATGCATACATTATTGTTAACTGTTATGATTGTTTCAGCCGTAATTGTTATTGCGCTTGTCCTGATTCAAAGAAGTCAGGGCGATGGTTTATCCGAAGCGATCACCGGCGGTGCGGAACAATTGTTCAGCAAACAGAAAGCAAGAGGGATCGAAGTCGGCATCAAGAGACTGACCATCTTTTTCTCAATCCTCTTTTTTGCCTGTGCGTTCTTGATTGGCTACTATTTCAAATAAATGTTAGAATCGATAAAACCGGAGCTGAACCTCCGGTTTTTGGTTTATATGCCGAGTGTTCTGCCATTGAGGCCTCTTTTTGGCACACCTTGACACATAGAGGACATTAAAGTCATCATATCCTATGGAAATCCATACTGGTGACTGCCTTTAAACTTCTTGTTTCCTTTAGACCTAACAGAAGATATAGCGTATAATGTATTTGGAAGAAGATGCCTTTTCAACGGCAAAAATTGGATGACTTTAATTGGAGGATGAGGGAAGGATGGAAATCAGACCACCGAAACCATTTTTCCTTGAATCCGGATCACGTTCTGTACTGCTTCTTCACGGCTTTACGGGAAATTCAATTGATGTCCGGCAGCTTGGCCGCTACTTGCACCAACGCGGGTATACGTGTTACGGACCGATTTATTCCGGTCACGGCGGGGAGCCTGAGGCATTGCTTCAGACAAGCCCGGATGATTGGTGGCGGGACGTCCGTCAAGCTATTGACTTTCTGCACCAGCATGGCCAGTCTGAAATTGCGGTCTGCGGCCTTTCGTTAGGCGGGGTATTTTCCCTTAAATGTGGATACACTTTTTTAGTGAAGGGTATTGTTCCGATGTGCGCGCCGGCTTATGTTGACACGCAGGGACGAATTTTTGCCGGAACGCTGAACTATGCACGAAATTATAAGCAGTATCAAGGAAAAAGTGAAGAGACAATTGCCGCCGAACTGAATGCGTTTGAAAAGAAAATTCCAAAAGTTCTCGAGCAGTTAAGCACGCTGATCGATGAGGTACGGGTAAACAGCGAAAAGATCACGGTACCCGCTCTTATCGTTCAAGCGCGAAAGGATGAAATGCTTGAACCGGAAAGTGCGCAGTTCATTTATGACACCATTCAGTCCGCGGACAAACAACTAAAATGGTATGAAAATTCAACACATGTGATTACGATAGGAACAGAAAAAGCACAGCTGCACCAGGATATCTATGCGTTTCTTGAAAGCCTGGATTGGTCTGTTTCCTAAAGACAGGGAGGTTTACTACATGGCGGAAGAGCGCATTCAGAAAATCCTGAATTATATGCGGGAAGAAACTTACCGGCCGATGACATTGAAAGAGCTTGAGGCAGAATTTCAGGCAACTCAATCAGAGGATTTCGCTGATTTTGTAAAATTATTGAATGAATTGGAAGAAAAGGGACTCGTGATCCGTACCCGGGCCGATCGTTTTGGACTTCCGGAAAAAATGAGTTTAATGACAGGTAGAGTACAGGCGCATGCCAAGGGCTTTGCTTTTATCATCCCGGAGGATGAAAAACTGGACGATGTGTTTGTCGGTCCGAACGATCTTGCAGGTGCGATGAATGGCGATACCGTCGTGATTCGTGTGTCACACAAATCAACGGGCGAGCGTCCTGAAGGCACTGTAATCCGTATCCTTGAACGCGCGATTACCAAAGTGGTCGGCACGTTCAATGCCGGACGCCATTTCGGTTTTGTCATACCTGATGACAACAAAATAAATGGTGATATCTTCATTCCGGAAAATGCCGAACATGGTGCGATGGAAGGGCACAAGGTTGTCGCAGAGATTACAAAGTATCCGGAAGGCCGCAAGAATGCTGAGGGCATGATCACGCAGATTCTTGGTCATAAGAATGATCCGGGTATTGATATTTTATCGATCATTTACAAACATGATCTGCCTCTTGAATACCCGCCAGAAGTGCTGTCGGAAGCTGAGGCGATTCCGGATGAATTGACGGAGAAAGATTATGAAGGCCGCCGCGATTTGCGTGGAGAAACGATTGTCACCATTGACGGTGAGGACTCCAAGGACTTGGATGACGCAGTAACCGTATCAAAGCTGGAAAACGGCAATTACAAGCTAGGTGTACATATTGCCGATGTCAGCTATTATGTGACTGAAGGCTCGTCGCTTAATGCCGAAGCCTATGAAAGAGGGACGAGCGTATATCTGGTGGACCGCGTTATCCCGATGATCCCGCATCGTCTGTCAAATGGGATTTGCAGCTTGAATCCGCATGTCGACCGGCTAACCCTCAGCTGTGAGATGGAAATCAATCCACAAGGGGCTGTTGTTGGTCATGACATTTTTCCAAGTGTAATTCGATCAACGGAACGTATGACATACAATAATGTGCGTAAGATCTTGAAGCGCGAAGATGAAGAAGTTCTGGAACGCTATCATGATATGATTCCGTTCTTTGACCTGATGGCCGAACTCGCTGAAATTCTTGAAAAACATCGCCAGGAGCGCGGTGCAATCGATTTCGACTTCACTGAAGCGAAAATCATCGTTGATGAACAAGGAAAACCGGTTGATGTTGTTGTACGTGAACGGACAGTTGCCGAGCGGCTGATTGAATCCTTCATGCTTGCAGCAAATGAGACCGTCGCTGAACATGTGGATAAGCTGCATTTACCATTTATCTATCGTGTCCATGAAGAACCGAATCCGGAAAGACTGGAAAAGTTCTTTGATTTTGTTGTGAATTTCGGCTATGTGCTGCATGGTTCTCCGGACAATGTCCATCCGCGCACGCTCCAGTCCTTGCTGGAAAAGGCGAAAGGACAGCCTGAAGAAGCGGTCATCAGCACGGTGATGCTGCGGTCGATGGCGAAAGCGAAGTATGATGATAAATGCTTGGGCCACTTCGGCTTGTCGACCGAATATTACACGCACTTCACCTCGCCGATCCGACGTTACCCGGATTTAACGGTACATCGCCTTTTGCGGAAATTCTTGTTTGAGAAGAAAACCGATCCGAAGACGCAGGCGTTCTGGAAAGCAGAGATGCCGGAAATTGCCAAGCATACTTCTGAGTGTGAACAGCGCGCTGTGGAAGCGGAACGAGATACGGATGATCTGAAAAAGGCTGAATACATGCAGGATAAAGTCGGTGAAACGTTCAACGGTGTGGTCAGCGGTGTAACAAATTTCGGCTTGTTTGTTGAATTGCCGAATACAATTGAAGGCCTTGTCCATATTAGCTATCTGACGGATGATTACTATCACTTCAGTGAAGAGAATATGGCGCTGGTTGGTGAGCGAACCGGGCATTTGTACCGAATCGGCGATGAGATTGAAGTGCGTGTACTGGCCGTCAACCTTGAGGAACACGCTGTTGATTTTGAAGTTGTCGGTATGAAGCCGCAAAAGCCGCGTCAACGTAAATCAAGACCGACCATAATCCAAGGCAAGACTGGTCCTGGTAATGGTGACCAAAAGAAACGCTTCGGTGATAAAAACGGAAGACGTTCCGATTCGCGAAATGGCAATCGGGGTAGCCACAATGGTGGCAGCCGTGGCGGCAATAGTAATACCTTCGCAAAAAACAAGGGAAGAAGCAAATAATTAAAGAGTTGCAGCGAAGAGAATGCATCCCATTCTCTTCGCTATTTTTTTTGAAAAAAACTATATTGACAAATAGTTAAATCAGGCTATAATTGCTTTTAAACAAATTATCAAAAGCAAATGGAAAAGTAACCACTATTTATCATATAGTGATATTTTTTTAAGCTAATAACCAAGTAATTATATAAGAATAATATCAATTTAATGCTATAACCCTGAAAGGAGGAATCTTATGATGAGTCAGGATGCGCAATATTACGTTCAGTCAAATGACATTGGTAAGAAAAGAAAGGAACCCACAAAGGAAACCAAAATTGTATTGAACGGAAATGATCTGTCCATAGAGCAAGTAATTGCTGTTGCGCGAAAGATGACAAAAGTCGAGATCGCAGATGAAGCGCTCCAGAGGATTCAGGCTGCTAGAAAATTTGTGAACGACCAGGCAGATGCCAATTTTCCCACATATGGCTTTAATCGCGGTGTCGGCCTTAACAAAGACAGAGTCGTACACGCCAATCATTATGAAAAATTTAATCACAATCTGATCTTGTCTCACAGCATTGCTATTGGCACAGAAGCTTCCGAAGAGCAGGTTCGCGCGACCATGTTAATACGATTGAATTCGCTGCTGCAAGGGTATACAGGGATCCAGGTTCATATTGTTTTTTTATATAAGGAATTTCTAAATAGAGGAATTCGTCCTGTCATGCTTGAAAGAGGATCTGTTGGAGCGGCGGATCTCGGACAGCTCTCTTCAATTGGCATGACGATGATTGGCGAAGGAATGGCTTATTATAAACGGCACCGTATGCCTGCGAAAGATGCGCTGGAACAAGCGGGGCTGCAACCGGCTACTTTAGGACCTAAAGATGGGCTGGCTATTGTCAGTTCTAATGCATTTGCGTTAGGAAAGGCGGCTCTCCTTGTTCATGAACTTGACCAGTTGGTGGATTCAGCTGATCTGATTTACGCTTTGTCCTTAGAAGGATTAGACGGAAATGTGTCGCCATTATTTGAAAAAGTAGTTGATGCGAAGAAACTTTCTGGCCAGAAAAGAAGTGCAGCGTTCGTTCGTGATTGTCTCAGAAACAGCTATTTATGGGATGGTCATGCAAGAAAGCATCTTCAGGATCCACTGAGTTTCAGGGGAGCTTTCAGCGTGCATGGATCGGTTAGGGATGCGTTGGATTATGTAAGAGAGAATTTGACCATTTGTATGAACGCGTCTGAAGATAACCCTTCCATACTTCTCGATGAAAAAAAGATTGTATCAAGTGCTAATTATGAGATCACCACGTTAGTTTCTGGAATTGAAATGTTGAGTATTGTACTGGCTCATTTATCGAAGATTGCTTGTTACCGAATTATAAAACTCAGTTCTCCCGATTTTACTGGATTGACACGTTTCCTTGTTCCAAGAGATTCATCGATTATCGGGTTTGCGACCATACAGAAAACATTCGCGGCACTTGATGCGGAGATCAGGCATCTTTGCCAGCCAGTCTCTATGGACTTCTTTCCACTTGAAGGCGATATTGAGGATCACGCGACAAATTCTGTCTACGCTCTCGAAAAAGCGCGCTTAATTATTGATAACCTATATTACATTCTTGGAATCGAGGCGATCCATGCAGCGCAGGCTATAGATCTTCGCGAACATATTCATCTCGGTATTGGAACAAGAGAAGTCTACGAAACAATCAGGCGGTCGATCGGTTTTCTCGATAAAGACAGAGATTTGTCTCTAGATATTGAAAAAGCGTTTCGGATCGTTAAAAGCAAAGAGATCCTCAGAAACGCTGAAAAAGCAATCAGGCAAAAAGAGTAATCACATTTTTATGAAGGAGATCTTAAAGATGGAACAGATTAAGGCGCAAAGAGGAGCTGACCTTCGCTGCAAAAGCTGGCGGCAAGAAGCACTGCTCCGTTTGCTGGAAAATGTTTTGGAAAATGCGGAAGATCAGGAGAATTTGGTGGTTTACGGCGCGCTTGGAAAGGCAGCGCGAAACTGGCCGTCCTATCACGCGATTGTCGCAACGCTTAAAGATTTAGAAGAAGATGAAACGTTGATCATACAGTCTGGAAAGCCGATTGGAATAATTAAAACCCATACGAACGCACCGCTTGTGATCATGGCGAATGGCAATCTTGTCGGGCAGTGGGCAAAAAGTGATCATTTTTATGAATTACAAAAAAAAGGATTGATCTGCTGGGGAGGGCTGACTGCAGGCGACTGGCAGTATATTGGATCCCAGGGCGTCATTCAAGGAACCTATGAGATTTTCCAGACGATTGCTCGTAAGTATTTTCATTCTGATTTAAGTGGTCGCTTTATTTTAACAGCTGGTTTAGGTGGGATGGGAAGCTCCCAACCGTTAGCAGGAGTGATGGCTGGAGCAGCGATTCTTTGTGTCGATGTGAACGAGGAGCACATCGATAAGAGAATAAAAAGCGGTTATCTGCAAAGAAAAACAGCAGAACTTGATGTGGCTTTGCGTTGGATACAGGAAGCAACTGAGAACAAACAAAGTGTGTCCGTTGGCCTGATTGGAAATGCGGCTGAAATTTATCCTGAAATCTTGAAACGGGACATTATTCCGGACATTGTCTCTGATCAGACTGCAGCGCATGACCTTATCTATGGCTATATACCGGCGGGTTACCGGTTGACTGATGTTGAGACAGTGCGTCAAAGCGATCCGGAACGATTGGCAAATGATGCAGGGCAATCAATCGCTGCTGAAGTGAGCGCGATGCTTCAATTTAAAAGAAAAGGTTCCATTGTCTTTGACAATGGAAACAACATTCGTACCCAGGCTTTCAAATATGGTGTTAATGATGCCTTTGACATTGATATTTTTACTGAAGCTTTCCTGCGGCCATTGTTTTCACGAGCGATCGGACCTTTTCGCTGGATTGCATTATCGGGAGAAGCAGAAGACATTAATCTGATTGACAAATATATTTTGAAAGAGTTTGCGGAAAATGAAATTGTGGTCAATTGGATTCGGCTTGCTCATAAGTACGTCCCGTTTCAAGGCCTGCCGGCAAGAATCGGCTGGCTCGGTCATGGGGAACGAACACGTTTGGCATTGGCTGTGAATCAGATGGTCGCGGATGGTTTATTAAAGGGACCGATTGCTTTCACTCGTGACCATTTGGATGCTGGCGCGATGACCCATCCTAATATTATGACGGAACGCATGAAAGATGGCAGCGACGCCGTGACAGACTGGCCGTTATTAAATGCAATGACGAATTGCTCATCAATGGCTGATTTAGTCGCCATTCATTCTGGCGGCGGTGGATACACGGGTTACATGCAAAGCGCCGGAGTCACGCTGGTAGCCGATGGAACCGAAGCAGCCGGTAAAAGGCTTAAATGTACTTTGGACAATGACACGACGCTCGGTGTACTTCGTTATGCAGATGCAGGCTACGAGGAAGCATTGGACGAGGTTCATCAGAAAGGGATTCATCGTATTGAAACCAATAATTATCAGGGGGTAGAGAAACATGCGTGAATTAACAAGAAGAGATGTCCTTGCAGCATGCAAAGGAGGCGCTGTATTTGCGAGCGGCGGAGGAGGATTTTATGAACATGGCATTGAAATGGGCAATGCCGCGCTAACATTAGATCGAGTGAAGCTTGTTTCGGTTGATGAGCTGCCCGATGATGCAATTATTCTAACATGTACAGCAATCGGCGCACCTGCTGGAACAACAGACTGGCAAATGCTTGGGAAGGATTACATTAAGGCGGTTCAGCTCGTCATCGAAAAATATGATGGAAAAATTGTCGGCGTGATGACACCGCAGAACGGAAAGTCGAGTTCGACAAATGGATGGCTGCCTTCAGCGGCGCTTGGTTTGGTCGTTGTGGATGCGACTGGAGATATCCGCGCACATCCTACAGGAAAAATGGGTGCGCTTGGAGTTGCAAATGACATCAACTATCACACCATTCAAGCAGTAGCCGGCGGGAAACCGGAAAAGGGCAACTATATGGAATTAGTTGTTGAAGGTACATCCGCAAAAACGTCAAAAATATTGAGAATTGCTTCTGATCTCTCCGGTGGATTTATCGCAGCAGCACGCCATCCGCTGACTGCTGGTTATATTAAGAAGAATGCCGCTATTGGGGGCATCACTTTAGCAATTGAACTGGGGAATGCGATTATTAATGCCGAACCTGAAGGGCCGGAAGCAGTATTTAAGGCTATTGCAAGACAAACAAAAGGCGAATTTATTGGTAGGGGAAAAGTCAATAGAAAAAACGTCAAATATACGGATGAAGCCTTTGATATCGGCACTATCGAAGTCGCAGCAGAGAACGAAAAACTGATTCTTCACGTCATGAATGAATTTATGGCGATCGAGAATGGACATGGGGAGCGTTTGTCTACTTTTCCGGATGTGATCGCAGCTTTTTCTACACAAACGGGCAAACCGTTAAGTACAAACGAAATTGAGGAGGGCGCAGATGTCGCTGTCTTCAAGATTGATAAGTCGAATGTTCCACTCAGCTCAAGTGTAAAAGACCCAACAGTTTATCCGGAAGTGGAAGAAGCATTAGGCATCCAGTTGTACGATGTCGCATTTGGTAAGGCAAAGCAAACAGCAAATCCTAGCTAAAGATGATCAGCAATATTCATTAGTAGGTTATTTAGAAGAATGCTATGTTGGTATTTGCTAAATAAGGAACATTAGTTCTATAATCAATATGTATAGAACTAATGTTCGGGGGCGAGGAAACATATCAATTTTTCGCCAGGCAATGTACATGATTCAACAACTAAGTGCGTTGTCTATGAATCCAATTAATGAATTCAGCATAATGAAAAGTATGCTAAGTACATTTATGAAATGAGGAGTATCAATGAAAGGCACGCAATCTCTAGAGCGAGCATTGGACATTCTATTTGCGCTTGGAGATGATGGCGAAACGCAAACGATCGCAGAAATCGCTCAAAGAATATCAATTCCGGAAAGCAGTGTTTATCGATTGATTCAGACATTAGAAAGAAATGGCCTTGTCGAAAGAAAAGGGCAGGGACAAATTGGGCTCGGTTTAAGGATTCTTGAATTGGCAAAGAGTTTGAACAGTCAATTCAGAAATCGATTGAAATCTAGTGCCGCGCCATTAATGGAACAGCTTAGTGAAGAAACAAAAGAAACAGTTGTTTTGTTTGTACGGACAGGAACAAATGTGATCTGTGTAAAAAGTGTCGCGGGTCAACATCTCGTTCGATTTGTGGTAGAGGACGGTAAGACGTTCCCCATTCAAAACGGAGCATCCGGGAAAGCGATTCTGGCGTTTGAGACGAGTAAAATTATTAACCAGGTTATTCATACCATTGAAACGGACTTAGTCGATGATTTTCTAGAGGAGTTACAGGTGATTCGCGAAAAAGGGTTCAGCGAAACGTCTAGTGAGGTCGATCCGGGAATTATCGGTATCGCCGCGCCTATATTCGATCAGGCGAACCATGTCATTGCGAGTGTTACCGTTGCCGGACCGGGAGATCGGATAAAGGATGAAAAGTTATCAGCAATAGTTCCGCATGTCATCAAGACGGCAAAGAGGATTTCTTCAAGTCTATCCTTTTCTACAACATTAAGTTAAGGACAGCCCAGGCTTCATTATTCTAATCATGAATGAGTTAAAGGATAAGAGATTTTTAATTTACAAAAATTAAAGCGAGCATCTAGAAATACACTTAATTTTTGAAGGAGGAGATACATAAAATGAACTTCTGGACCTGTTTGCGAACTTATGAATTTAATTTTTGGGGATTCAGACGATGTTTCATCTTACTCAGAGAATAGCGATCGTCAAAAAATTTAGTACAAAAGGGGGTGATTTTCATTGATACATCTTATGCTTGATTATTTGTCAAAGAACTTCAACGTGTATCTGAATGCGTTGTTGACGCATATTGGGATCAGCCTGATCGTTATGCTGATCGGTATTGTGATCGCTATTCCTTTTGGTGTGGTTTGTGCAAAGTATGTGAAACTATCTGAATCCATTCTTGGTCTTTTTAACTTGCTGCGTCTTATTCCAAGTCTTGCTGTTCTGATCGTATTAATGCCTGTTCTTGGTACCGGTCTTGTTCCAGCAGTGATCGCTTTAACTTTTCTTGCGTTTCCGGCTATTCTTATCAATACGTGTATCGGTTTTACAGGGATCAATCCTTCCGTGATCGAGGCTGCGAAAGGAATGGGAATGAGTAAGCAGAGAATTTTATTTACCATTGAATTTCCACTTGCGTTTCCAATGATCATCACAGGGATCCGGACAGCTGCGGTTGAAGTGATTGCAAGCGCAACATTGGCTGCTTATATTGGTTCCGGTGGCCTTGGCGATTTAATCATTATCGGACTGAGTTTGCCCAGCACCGCGATTTTACTTGTCGGAGGGCTGTCCGTCGCCATTCTTTCGATAATTACAGATGTGATCTTATCAATCACTCAAAAGAGATTAACGAAATTTATATGACAAAACATAGTGAAAAAAAGGGAGAGTAATTATGTCAAAGAATATCTTTAAATCATTGTTGAGTTTTTCATTGCTAATCGTTGTCGTATTCGCTTCACTCGCAGTGGCGTCAGGCTGCTCCAAGCAAGGTCAAGGTTCGTCACCTAAAGTCGTGGTTGGTTCCAAAGATTTCACAGAGTCTCTTGTTTTGGCTGAAATATACGCAAAAGCCCTCGAAGATAATGGTTACTCAGTAGACAGAAAGTTTAATATCGGCGGACAAGGTCCTCATGCCGCACTTGTTAAAGGCGATATTGATTTTTATCCCGAATATACCGGAACCGGATTGACCGTCATCTTAAAGGAGCCGGCGCTGTTTGATGCCAAGCAGGTCTATGACAAGGTCTCCTCGGAATACCAGAAAAAATTTCATCTGACTTGGCTGAAACAAGCGAATATCAACGATTCGCAAGGTCTCGTTATTACAAAGAAAGCCTCGGATAAGTACGGAATCAAGACCATTTCCCAGCTTCAGGCAAACGCAAGCAAGATTAGGTATGCATCCAACGGATCGTTTGATCAGCGTGAAGATGGGCTCGTCGGGCTGAACAAGAAATATGGCAAGTTTAATTTTAAATCCGAAAAGGTTTATAATGACGGAATCAAATATCAGGTCCTGAAAAATAATCAGGCAGACCTTGCAGTCGCTTATACAACAGAAGGCTCACTCGTTGATCCGCAATTTGTCGTGCTTAAGGATGATAAGAATTTTTGGCCTCCTTATTACGTAGCACCGGTAATTAAAGACAGCGTCCTGAAAAAAAATCCAAAGATCGGTAAGATCCTTAATGCAGTATCAGCAAAACTTGACAACCCAACAATCATTAAGCTGAATGCCTCGGTAGATATCGATAAAAAGGAATATAAGGATGTTGCTGATAATTTCTATAAAACAATTAAGAAATCTGTAAACAAAGCAGCGGGAAAATAATTAACAAAATTAACTTATTAAGCGGAAACCTCTGTCCATCGGCATGAGGTTTTCCTGTATTTTTTACCGACCGATATCAGTTCATGAAAGGAGTTCAAATCGTGACCAATATAGCTCTTGAACTAGTAAATATTACAAAGAAATTTGCGCATGCTGAAACGAATTCTGTTACTGGTGTCAGCCTTACCATTAACGAAGGAGACTTTGTGACCATATTAGGAACATCTGGATCTGGGAAAACAACGCTGTTAAAAATGGTGAATCGGATCTACGAAAGTACTTCAGGCGACATTTTCTTTTATGGTGAAAATATTAAAAAATTGAAGGTTGAAGATTACCGCAGGAAGATCGGCTATGTCATTCAGCAAATTGGTCTGTTTCCGCATATGACTGTCGAGCAAAATATCGCGACTGTTCCGAAGATTCTTCATTGGAATAAAGAGAAAATAAATGCCCGAGTAGATGAACTGCTTAAGCTTGTCGGTCTGGGGGATGAACACTATAAAAAGAGATATCCCAAGCAATTATCAGGCGGTCAGCAGCAGAGAATCGGTTTGGCTCGCGCGATGGCGGCTGATCCGCAGCTGATGCTCATGGACGAGCCATTCGGGGCGATTGATGCGATCACCAGACAGAACCTCCAAGATGAGTTGATTAATATCCAGAAAAAACTTAATAAAACCATTCTGTTCGTCACTCATGATATAAATGAAGCTTTTAAACTTGGCGACAAGATCATCATTATGGATAAGGGCGAAGTCCAGCAATTTGACACGCCTTATAATATTTTGTTCCATCCTGCCAATGATTTTGTCAAGCAATTAATCGAAACAGAGAACATTATTAATCGACTTAAAGTGCTTAGAGTCGAAAATTTTGTTCAACCACTGACTCAACCTACCAAACTTGCAGATGGAGTCATCCATAATGATAAATTTCTCGATGACGTTCTGGCAAAATTCTTTGAAACCGGAAAGAAGCGGCTTGTTGTCATCGATGATCAAGAGGAACCGATTGGCGAAATTTCTTGGGATCAGTTCATTCAACTGAAAAAAATACAAGATAATGTTGTTCGGCTTGATGTTCAAAAGAAGAACATCAGGAGAGTGAATGATCATGACTAATTCAATTGCCGATTTTTTTAACTATTTTGGGGAATATCATGATGATTTGTTGATCATGGTTGCCCAACATCTTCAGATTGTGCTCACAGTTTTGGCCATCTCAATCATCATTGCCGTGCCGCTCAGTCTTGTTCTGTACCAATCGCAACTCCTTTCATCGATTGTGCTGGCTATTTTGGGTGCTTTGTACGCGATTCCCAGTCTTGCTTTTTTCGCAATTCTCATTCCCATTTGCGGATTAGGCATGCCTACTGCAGTGACCGTACTTGTTGTCTATGTGCAATTCATTTTGGTTCGTAATACGCTCGCCGGTTTTAAATCGGTGGATGCCTCAATTCTTGAGGCTGGCCGAGGAATGGGATTAAGTAAGTTGCAGCTTTTTGTTAAAGTGCAATTACCTCTCGCGCTTCCTTCACTACTTGGTGGGCTTCGCCTGGCTGTGATCGCAACAATTGGCATGACCACCATTGCCGCTTCTATAGGTGCGGGCGGCCTAGGTACGCTTTTGTTTGATGGCCTTCGCATGGATTATGCAGTCAAAATTGTATGGGGGACTGTACTCGCGTTCCTATTATCATGGGCGGCAAACAGGATTCTGCTCATTTTTGAACGACGATCGCTCAAAAAATCACGTGGTGAATTAAAAACGGCCATTAGAAATTAAGATGTTAGAACATAAAAAAGACTAGGTTGATGTTCCGAGGTGAGCGAAATGGTTAATAGCACGAATCAACTAAAATTTGTGTTTATTGGCGCGGGAAGTTCTTTCTTTACAATGAGACTTGTTGGCGACATTCTTGGTGAACAGAGTATCGAGGGCGGACAGCTCGTGCTTGTTGATTTGAATGACAGCTTGCTGGAAGAGACGAAAAATGCTGTCACTAAATTGGTTCGATTTGCAAAGGGAAATTTTGAAGTATCTTTGCAAAAGGATTATAAAGAAGCTTTGGACGGGGCGAATTTTGTTTTTCTAACCTTTGCGACAGGCGGATATGAGCGATGGAAGAAGGATATTGAAGTCTGCACAAAACATGGTGTGCTACAATCTGTCGGAGATACCATTGGTCCAGGAGGAATCATTCGCACGCTGCGTACGATTCCTGTTGTCCTAGATATTGCCGCTGAAATGGAGAAAAGATGTCCAGACGCCTGGATTATCAATTATTCAAATCCGGAAGGCGCCGTTTGTCTCGCCATTCAAAAATATACGAAGATCAAATCGTTCGGGCTTTGCCATGGGACTCCCGACACGGCAAGCTGGATCGCCAAAGAGGTATTTCACGTTGATTCGGAAAAACTGGAGTATCGGGCGGCGGGCATCAATCACCTGACATGGTTTACTGACCTTACCATTGATGGCACCAATGTCTATCCGCAATTATTAGAAAAACTGATTCAATCCGGAATGGACAAAGAAGAGCCGATTTCTACTCAACTGTTTCGCACCTACGGGCTCTATCCGGCTCCCGGTGACCGCCATGTTGGTGAATTTTTTCCCTTCTTCCTTAAAGAAAGAGTGCTAAATGATCAAGATTATGAATGGAAGAACAATGATTTCACCGTAGTTGATGGTTGGCGAAGCAACTTGCGTCAATTGTTTGATGAGGTTCGCTTGAAGAATTCAGGTTACGAGAAATTTCTAGAGGGATCAGGCGAGACGGCAACACATTTTATCAGATCACTAGTGACCGGTGAAACCGCGACGGAAATGGTCAATACGATTAACAAAGGATACATTGAGAATATTTCAGATGGAGTCATTGTTGAATTACCGACGTTCATTGACAGGTTCGGTCTGCATCCGCAAAAAATAGGAAGATTACCGGACGGCATCGCCTATAAGTGTGACACCTTAGGACGTGAATACCTGCTTGCAGTAGAGGCTGCGGTGACTAATGATTATTCCAAAGCACTTCAGGCCATGTATCTTGATCCGCTTGTTTCCAATTGCGACTATCCTGAGCTCTTGTTATTGGATTTAATCAAAGAAAATAGGGATGTTCTGCATCAAGCGTGGAGCAGCTGCACATCTGATTTGGAAAGCTTAGGAGGCAGGGCGTATCTGTGAAAAAAATTCCGCTTATTATGGATGTTGACACTGGGACTGATGATGCGATTGCGATTATTTGTGCTTTGATGAGCGTGGATATCTTGAATATTAAGGCGTTCACAACAGTCGCTGGAAATGTCGGTGTTGATCTCACGAGCAGAAACACACTTAATCTCGTTCGTGCGCTTGGTTTTGATATTCCTGTCGCGGTAGGCGCGAGGAAACCGTTGAAAAAAGCATTACATACTGCGATCAGCCATGGATCAACAGGCCTTGGTGATGTACATCTCCCAAGATCAAAGAATCTATTTTATCCGAAAGATGCCGTAGATACGATTTATCAATACGCAAGTTCTCTGAACGGAGAGCTTGAGCTTTTAGCAGTCGGACCACTTACCAATCTTGCCGAAGCTATCCTGCGGCATCCGGATTTAATAAAACTGATCAAAAGAATAACCATCATGGGTGGGGCACTCAGGGGCGGCAATATGACGCAAACCTCCGAATTCAATTGTTATGTCGATCCAGATGCAAGCAAAATCGTGTTTGAGTCAGGGATTCCTCTTGTGATGATTGGACTTGATGTAACCTTGAAGCCACAGCTCCCGCTCTTCGTATATGAACAGGTGAAAGCGTGCGAGAACAAGTTTGCGCGCATCGCAACGCAAATTTTCGATTTTATGCTGCGCCGAAACGAGCAATATTGCTTCGATCCGCCGAATCTCCATGACGCAATTGCCTTGGCGAGCATACTTCTTCCGAATTTGATCACTTTTAAGAACTATCATATTGAAATTGAAACAGAAGGTACAATTACGAGGGGAATGACCGTCGCTGACTTTAATCATGTTCTGGGGGAAGAACCCAATGTTCAAGCTGCGGTGGATATTGATTGCGACGTGTTTTGGGAGTGGCTAATAAACAAATTTCGAGATGCTGATCAATCTTCAGCTCGCTGATCCACCGAATTCAATTGGGAAGAACATGAAGTAACTTGGTGTGGAAGGGGGATATCTCCAAATGAAAAATGTGCTTTTCAATATTCGAAAACCTAACTCAAGCAATAGAAACAAGAAATATCTCTGTTTGTTAAAATGCATTGTTCTTGGAATTTTAATGGGAACAGCTGCAAAATACTTTGATAATACGCCTATTATTGGAGAGGTGGGAACAAATTTTGGAATATGGATTTTTCTGGCTGCTCTCATCGCATGCTATAGCTTAGGTCCAATATTAGCAGGTATAAACGTATTTTTCTTTTTCTTGTCAATGTTATTCGCTTATTATACGTACACATATTTTTTATATCATTTTTTACCAATATCATATATTCAAATATGGATTTGCCTAACTGTAATAGGATTTTTTTCAGCAATAATTACTTGGTATGGTAAGGGACTAGGTTGGTTTCCTGCATTTATTTCTTCCATACCAATTTTGTTTATAATCACTGAAGGTATACCTTTTATTTATACTGGAAATTTTGCGCTATTATTTGATTTTATATTTGCCATAGTTTTATACATTTGTTTCACCGGTTCTTGGACACAAGCATTGAGACTGTTCTGTTGTAACCTAATCGAGGTACTCATTCTTGTTTTCTGTAAAATTATAAATATATTTTAGTGAGCAGGAAGTAACCTTTTATCCATTGAGTGAAAATTATAAAAATAAGAACATAGCTGGTAAAAATTTTCTCATGAAAGATCCACAAACATGATACGTTCTGCACAATTTAAAAGAAATACGTTTCGTTTCAAAATACGGACAAACATTCATCTATACAAATCATCAAAAACATTATATTTGACTATACAAATTTAAATGAAAGCGCTATAATAAAAACATGAAATTCAAGGTTCAGTTCAGTCGAAGATTCTTGATTGGTGCAACGGCCGTGCACTAGTGAGGCGATTCGGATTGTGCCTATTTATTATTTAATGTAACCGTTTACGAATAGAAAGAAATAAAGATCACGCACTTATAGGATAAATTGAAAAAATGGGAGTGACTTGAATGGCAGCGATTAGTGAAGAATCTGTAAAACAGATCATTGATACGATCGGCGGTCCTGAGAACATTAATGCGGCGACACATTGCGTTACCCGGCTTCGCCTGATTTTGAAAGACGAAAGCAAAGTAGATAAAGAAAAACTCGATAAAATTGATTTGGTCAAAGGCTTTTTTTCAGCAAATGGTCAATTTCAAATTGTTATTGGAAATGGAACCGTTGACAAGGTGTATGATGTGTTTGTACGCCTGACTGGGATCGGTGAATCAACGAAACAAGATGTGAAAGATGCAGCGGCTGAAAAAATGAATCCGCTTCAAAAAGGGATCAAGACATTAGCGGACATCTTTATTCCGATTCTTCCTGCCATCGTTACCGCCGGTCTGTTGATGGGGATTAATAACGTACTTGCTAATCCAGGTATTTTCTTTGCCAAATCAGTTGTTCAAGCTTATCCGCAATGGAAAGATTTCGCTGATATTATTCTGGTCATTGCCAATACATCATTCGTTTTCTTGCCGGCTTTAATTGGCTGGTCGGCTGTAAAAAAATTCGGCGGCAATCCGTTGCTTGGTATTGTTCTAGGTTTGGTACTTGTTCATCCGTCATTGCTCAATGCATACAGCCTTGCTGAAGCACAAACGAAAGGTACTGTGCCGATTTGGGATCTGTTTGGCTTGCATATTGACAAAGTAGGCTATCAAGGGCAGGTTCTCCCCGTTCTCGTTGCCTCCTATGTCCTTGCAAAATTAGAAATTTTCCTGAAGAAGCATGTTTACGATTCCATTCAATTGCTTGTTGTTGCGCCAGTAGCATTGCTCGTAACAGGATTGCTTGCTTTCACGCTAATCGGACCTGTAACCCTTCAACTGGCAAACTGGATTACAGCAGGTATCGTCGGATTGTTCCATTATGTTCCGATTCTCGGTGGCTTGGTGTACGGCTTTTTCTATGGCGTGTTGGTTATTACCGGAATGCATCAAATCTTCCTTGCCGTTGACCTGCAGCTGATCGGAAGTACCGGTTCAACATTTCTTTGGCCGATGCTTGCACTGTCCAATATTGCTCAGGGTGCGGCAGCCTTTGCTGTATTCCTCATGGCTCGCAATGCCAAATTGAAAGGTTTGGCAATGACTTCATCAATTTCCGCATGGCTGGGCATTACGGAACCGGCAATGTTCGGGGTAAACCTGAGATTCCGTTATCCGTTCCTTGCGGCGATTATCAGTTCGGGGATTGCCGGGGCATTCATTACTTTGTGCGGAGTTAAAGCAACGTCAATCGGCATCGGTGGTCTGCCGGGCTTCCTGTCGATCATTCCGAAATATTGGGGACCGTTCTTTATCGGCATGCTTATTGTACTGATCCTGCCGTTTGTTCTAACCTACGTTTTTTCTAAGTTCAGCAAGAAATCTTTTGATGAAGACTAACAAAAATAGAGATGGGTGCAAAGTATAAAAGATTGGGTGTGAATGCAATGCAAGAGGATTGGTGGAAAAATGCGACCGTTTATCAGATCTATCCGAAAAGTTTCTATGATACGAATGGAGACGGGATCGGGGATATTAACGGTATTATCGCGAAACTTGATTATCTAAAAAAATTGGGTGTAGATGTACTTTGGCTGACACCGTTATACCGTTCGCCGCAAAAGGACAACGGTTACGACATCAGTGACTACTATAACGTACAGCCTGAATATGGCACGTTAGAAGATTTGGAACGGTTGTTTTCAGAAGCGCATCAGCGCGATCTGAAAATTGTGATGGACATCGTGGTCAATCATACATCAACCGAGCATCGATGGTTTAAGGAAGCGCAGAGCAGTGTGGATAGTCCTTACCGTGACTATTACATCTGGCGGGATCCTGGAAAGGATGGAGGCGCACCGAATAACTGGCAGTCGAAGTTTGGGGGTTCCGCATGGAAATATGATGAAAAAAGCGGACAATATTATCTGCACCTGTATGATGTCAGCCAGGCGGATCTTAACTGGGAGAACGAAGCGGTTCGAGAAGATGTCTATAAAATGATGAATCACTGGCTGGATAAAGGTGTTGATGGTTTTCGGCTGGATGTCATTAATGTGATCTCAAAGGATCAGCGCTTTCCGGATGATCATGATCCGAATTCACCAGGGGACGGTCGCCCTTTTTACACCGATGGTCCGCGCGTTCATGAATTTTTGCATGAAATGAATCAACGCGTATTTAGCAAAAGGGCAGGAACGCTTACCGTAGGTGAAATGTCTTCTACGACCATTGACAACTGTGTTCGCTACACCAATCCGAAGTACAAGGAATTAAGCATGGTGTTTAATTTTCACCATCTGAAAGTCGACTATCCGAATGGACAGAAATGGGCGCTTGGCAAGCTGGATCTTGTTGCGTTAAAACACGTTCTAGCTCATTGGCAGAAAGGAATGCATGATGGCGGTGGATGGAACGCATTGTTCTGGTGTAATCATGATCAGCCAAGAATTGTTTCCAGGTTTGGTGATGAAGGCGACTACCGGGTCGAATCAGCGAAAATGTTGGCAACCACACTTCATCTGCTTCAGGGAACGCCCTATGTGTATCAAGGTGAAGAAATCGGTATGACCAATCCTAATTTCGACAGTGTTGAAGAATACCGTGACGTTGAATCACTGAACGCTTATGAAATGATGAAGCAAGAAGGAAAGTCCGTTGACGAAATATTGGCGATTCTGCGGCAAAAATCACGTGATAACAGCCGCACACCGGTACAGTGGAATTCCGAGTCAGATGGTGGATTCTCAAAAGGAAAGCCATGGATTTCCGTCGCGAGAAATTATCGTGAAATTAATGTCGCCGCTGCACTTGAAGATTCAGATTCTATTTTTTATCATTATCAGAAATTGATCGGTCTGCGGAAAAAGCTTGATGTGATCGTAAATGGCGATTTCCAGTTGCTCGCCCCGAACGATCCCGAAATCTTTGCCTATCTGCGTAGTGGAAACAATGAACAATTATTGGTTGTGAGCAATTTTTACTCACGAACGGTGCATTTTTCTGTGTCGGATGAATTAGATGTCTCAACAGTACACAGTGAATTGCTGATCAGCAACTACAAGGATTCACCGGTTCTTCTGAATAGCTTGATTCTTCGTCCGTACGAATCAGTTGTGTACCGTATCACGAAGAAATGAGGAAGTTCATCAATTTGCCCGTTTTGTTAAGGTTTTCATAACTGTGTTTTGGTATACTAATAGTGAAATAAAGGATAAGAGGGCGGAACAATCGCCCTTTTATTTTGCTATTAGAATGATGCAGAAACCGGCTAATGATGATCAGTGAGAAAATGTCTGATTAGGAGCCGAAACAACCCCACCTGCGGTAGCTTTTACGCGCGACGATGAAGGGGAGCGGTGAATATGGGGAAGAGTAAATTTGTTGCTATATATACTGATCTCTGTGAAAAAATCCACAATCAATTGATCGCTGCCGGCGATCTTTTGCCTACAGAAAACGAACTTTGTGAACAGTATCAGGCATCACGGGAAACGATTCGAAAAGCGCTCGCAATGCTTTCGCGCAATGGGTATATCCAGAAGATTCAGGGCAAGGGATCCATCGTCTTGGACCTCAGTCGCCAAAACTTTCCGGTATCCGGACTGACGAGTTTCCGGGAACTTGCGGGGCATTCAAAAGACAAATGGCAGACAACCGTACATCAACTTGTTTTGATTAAACCTGATGACCATCTAAAGATGCTGATGAACCTACAGAAAAGTCAGCCTGTCTGGAAAGTGATCCGTTCACGTTCAGTAAATGGTGAGGCAGTGATCTTAGATAAGGATTACTTGATTCAGAGCATTGTTCCGATGCTGACTGCGGACATTTGCGAGCATTCTTTGTATGATTATCTTGAGAATGAACTGAAATTGAAGATCGGATTCGCAAAGAAAGAAATTACAGTTGAGCACGCAAATGAAGAAGACAAACGCCTTTTGGCGATGAATCACGATACACATATCGTCGTGGTACGCAGTCTTGTGTACTTGGAGAGTGCTGAGTTTTTCCAGTATACAGAATCAAGACACCGTGCAGACAAATTCAAGTTTGTTGATTTCGCTCGTCGTGAACATCAATAAACCGTGGGAGGAAACTCATGATAAAATTACTGGCAATGGATATGGATGGAACGTTGCTGAATAATCATCGAGAAATCAGTTGGGAAAATTTAAAAGCTTTACGCTACGCTCGGTCGAAAGGCGTAACCTTAGCGATTGCATCGGGGCGCGCGTTCTTTGATATTGAGAGCAAAATGAAAGAGGTCGATATGGAAACGCATCTGATTGGGACAAACGGTGCAACGATTCATTCGGCGGACGGCAAATTGCTTGGTGCTGATTTTCTCAATCGCGGCGAAGCACTGCAGATTATTAATGAGCTTGTTGAACAAAACTATTACATTGGGGCTTATTCAGAACATCACATCTATGTTCCTGAGCAGGGGACTGAATGGTTGCGTGCAGAACTGAAGAGCCTTAATATTCACGAAGACCGTTCGGTCGGCTTTCAAGGAGCGACGCGGGACGACTTTTACCGATTCGTCGAAGATTGGAGCATCTTTGAAAAAAGAAGCAATGAATTTTCCAAGATCATTGTCTTTTCCTACGACGACGAGAAGCTACAGAAGGCACGATCTGTTTATGAGGCAAAGCGCCAGTACAACATTGTCTCGAGCGGCACGGGCAACTTCGAAATTATGCCTCCGAATGTCTCCAAAGGAAATGCGCTTGACCATCTTGCGAACTATTTGGGCATTCCGATCAGCCAGGTTATGGCTATTGGCGACAATTACAATGATCTTTCTATGTTTGAGGTAGCCGGTGTATCGGTGGCTATGGGGAACGCTGATGACGCAATCAAAGCAGTATGCGACCGCGTGACAACCAATTGTGAGGATGATGGCGTCGCACACGCGATTTATGAAGAACTCGGTTATCCAGATGGAGCGAAGGGGGCGGGCAACCCATGAAAAAGTTCTATTATTATGTTAGCCTTTTCGTTCTCAGCTACGTGATTCAATGGTTTTGGTACACGCAGATTATGACCAAGTCAAATAAGACGCCGCTCGACATGCTGCTCAGTTCCGTTGTTTTCATAGCCATTCTATTTTTTCTGGATCTTGGCGGAAAAATAAGGAAACGAAATTAAGAACCAACGATTAACCAGTAAAGCGCTTGCCCGTGTGCGCTTGATTGACCTATAATGGAACAATGAATGAACGTCTGGCAGGTGTTAAGTATGGGAAAAGGTGAGAGCCGTGTACTCGCGCAAAATCGAAAGGCGAGTCACGATTATTTTATTGAAGAGACGGTGGAGGCCGGCATTGTGCTTCAAGGTACGGAAATCAAGTCGATTCGCCGAGGCAAGGTCAATATTCAGGATGCGTTCGCTCGAGTCGAAAATGGCGAAGCATTCGTTTACAATATGCACATTAGTCAGTATGAGCAAGGTAACCGATACAATCACGATCCGCTCAGAACGCGTAAATTGTTGATGCATCAGAAAGAAATTAATAAGTTAGGACCTGAAGCTGATAAGACCGGTTACGCGCTGATTCCGCTGAAGGTCTATATTAAGAATGGATTTGCGAAGGTGCTTGTTGGTCTCGGACGTGGCAAGAAAATGTTTGACAAGCGTGAATCAATGAAGAAGCAGACGGCGCAGCGTGAAATCGCCAGAGCCTTTCGTGATCACCAGAAAATGTAAGTTGAAAAGATTGTTTCTATTTGCTATAATGACCATACTGTGATGTTGGCAGTAACAGTTATGGCCATGATTCGCTTGACCCGTTGTCTTTTGAACGGGGACGTTACGGATTCGACAGGGGTAGGTCGGGTTTAAGCGGCGAGCCGAGGGGGTCGGCCTCGTAAAAACGCCAAAGCCATAACTGGCAAAACAAACAACAACCTCGCTCTAGCTGCCTAAGTAGCTTTTGCGGTCCCTCCCTCCATCGCCCATGTGGTAGGATCAGGGACTCACTCTAGTGGGATACGCCGGACGTCCGCATCCTGAGGGCCAGGGAAGAGAACAATCGGGATAGCCTCGCGAAAGCCTGTCGGTGGGCCGACGCCGAGGCGAAATGCTAATATGCCGACTACGCTCGTAGAAACTTAAATCACGATGCTTCTGGACGTGGGTTCGACTCCCACCGTCTCCATTTGGAGAATTTTATAGTATTTTACGAATCCTCGAAAATCGTTAATCTGATGCGGTTTTCGGGGATTTTTCGTTACTTATTATTTTATAATTTTTTATAGAATTTTAGAACCTGACTGGCTAAAAACTAGAACGAGAGTTTTTAGCCTTCTTCTTCAACGGAACGACAGAACATTTGGTAAACAGTTCATTAAGAACCGAGATCGTTGCCTGGAAATCTCTCTGCTCATGCTCGTCCAGGATGTGCGAATAAATACGAAGTGTCGAAGTGTCGGTCCAATGTGTGCTTGACCAAGTCCGTGGTCATGTAATTGATATTAATTTTCTTATAGATCATAATTGATTCAATCGTATGTTAGAGACCATGAAACGTGATCTCTGTACAGCCAAATTTTATACAAACACGTCGGAGTTGCCAAGTTTTAAATTGAAATTTAATGAATTTAATCATAATTGTGCCACATTTCTCGGCAATAATGACTGTAGAAACATTCCAAAGGAGGCCTTTTAATTGATGTTTCTTGTAGTTATTCTAATTTTGGTAGGCGGATACTTCCTTTTTCGTCAGACAGGTAGCAATAGGTTCAGTCAGGCTAAAACGTCAAATGCAGAAGAGATTTTGAAACAACGTTTTGTCTCAGGAGAGATTGACGAAGATACCTACAATCGGATGCTGAAAACAATCCGGACATGAATACCCAAAAATATAAATGATAGTAAAGGAGAATGTTTATGATGTATGCCAGAGGATTTGACGGTTTTGGAGGATGCTTTGGATATGGCACCGGGCTTGTCGGACCGTGGATTATAATGGGCATAGGCGTATTGTTATTGGCTGCAGTCACCATCGCTGCAATGGTTCTGTTCAAAAAAGCATCGCATAAAAAAATGGATGAGGGAGCGCTCGACATTTTGAAACTCCGTTATGCAAAGGGAGAAATGAGCGAAGAAGAGTACTTAAGGATGAAGAAGGTATTGGGTAAATAAACAGGTGCGAGTTTGATTGGACAGGCGAAGCCGTCGGATACTAAAATGGAGACGAGTTGAGTGGAATGGATTATCAGGTGATGGTTGTGGAAGATCAAAAAGAAATACGGGATGTCGTAGCAAAATATCTTGTGAATGAAGGCTACATTCCTTCTCTCGCGAAAGACGGATTCGAAGCACTTGAGATCTTCGGAAGCCAAACCATCCACCTCGTCCTGCTTGATATAATGATGCCTGGAATCGACGGCTTTGAGGTGCTGAGGGAAATCCGCAAGGTATCCGACGTTCCTGTTATTATGCTTACAGCGAAGCAAGAGGAAATCGACAGGATTCAGGGGTTTGACATTGGCGCAGATGATTATGTAGTTAAACCATTCAGCCTGAAAGAGCTCATGAAACGCGTCGCGGTAATTATGAAGCGGGTTTACCATGAAACCGGTGAAATGGTTTATCATTATGAAACATTAAACCTGCATACCGGTGGCATGAAGCTCTATAAGGGAGACGAAGAGATTCCTGTCACTTCCGCCGAATACGCGCTGCTTCTTACTATGTTCCGACATCAGGGTCAGGTATTAACCCGAGAACAGCTCATTGAGTTGGCATATGGAATCGATTATAAGGGATACGACCGCAACATCGACAGTTATATCAAGCGCCTCCGTCAGAAGATCGAGAAGGACCCCAAAAATCCTGAAATCCTGGTCACAAAATATGGTGCGGGTTACATTTTCGGGGGTGCAATACAATGACCATACGGCGGCAGTGGCTAATTATGTTAACCCTTACGGCCATTCTTGCGATCGTTGTCAATACGATAATCTTAAGCTCTCTCATCAACCAGTATTTTCAGACCTATACGACCGGTGAATACAATAAAAGCCTGTCACAGATCAAGAGTTTTTCAAAAATGGCACTTTCTCAAAATAACATGACCACACAACAGATTGAGGCACAGCTTGCGTCATATCTGAACGATCCGGTTACTCGAATTACTCTCTATAACGCGGATGGCT
Source organism: Sporolactobacillus laevolacticus DSM 442 (assembly GCF_000497245.1). Lineage (GTDB taxonomy): Bacteria > Bacillota > Bacilli > Bacillales > Sporolactobacillaceae > Sporolactobacillus > Sporolactobacillus laevolacticus. The sequence continues at coordinate 39,541 of NZ_AWTC01000010.1, read as the reverse complement.
CGGTCATTGTCAATGTTGGTATTGACATGAGCAACATGAACAACATGATGAGTGGTATGATGCGGGGCAGGGAGGTGGGCACATTTTCCCAGGAGGTCGACCGCACGGAACTAAGGGACTCCGGTATTTCTATCGGAACGGTAAACGTTACGCACTACAGTTCCATCGGCGATTCGCTGACTTCCGTGATGTTTCGATCCGCGCTGATCCGAAACAGCCTGCTCTCTTTCGTTATTGTGCTGGCTCTGTTGGTTATGATCGGGCTCTTTGTGAGCCGAAGACTGAGCCGGGATCTAAGAGGTACTTCATTTATGGCGCTGAATATCGATTTAGGAAATCAGGCGGACATACCGTTCTCAAAAATCCGGGAGGTCCGCATTATCCAGCAAAGCCTGAAGGAATTGAAATCACGGTTAAAGCTGAAACAAATGGGGCGCAAACGCCTGATTGATGAAATGGTTCATCAGACTCGGACGCCGCTCACGATATTGAAGACACATCTGGAAGGGTTTCAGGACGGCGTGATTGATGTGACATCGGAGGAAATAAAAACCTGTGAAATGCAGATCGAGAACGTTTCCTCAATCATTTCTAATATGAGTCATTTGTTGGATACCGAAAAAGAAGTATCTCCGCTCAGCATTGAAGAATTCGACTTCAGCCATTTGTTACGGCGGATTCTGGCCGGGTTGAAGCTTCAATTCGATCAGAAGCAAGTCGCACTTTCCTTGATGAGCCACGAGAAAATAACGGTCAAGACCGATCTATATAAGCTAAGCCAGAGCATTTACAACATCCTGACCAACGCCTACAAATTCACCCAGCCCGGCAGAAAAGTAGAGATTTTCCTCCAAACGGATGAGAAGATGCTCTCCATCGAGATCAAGGATACTGGTGCGGGTATATCGCTCGAAGAACAGAAGCATTTGTTTGAAGCCTATTACAAGGGGAGCAACGCACAGGCGGTTCCCGGAGAAGGATTGGGATTGTATGTTGTAAAGCAGAATCTGGAGCAGATCGGGGGAACGATTCGTGTTGAATCAGCACTCGGTCAGGGAAGCAATTTTATCATTAGAATTCCGATGACTCTTTAAAAAAGCATACAAATTCGATAAGAAAATCATTTTGCTTCGTAGATTTTTATAAGGAGGCATTGATCATGAAAGTTGGAATAACAATCGCTGCATTATCCGTTGCTGGTATTTTTGCAATAGGATTAATCATTTTTGGCGCTATTAATACAGTTTCCTCTGTATCCATGCAAAATAAAGCACGAACCCATTCATTCGAAACTGCTCAAACCAGTTCAACCGCAACAGCACAAACAGATGGCAGTGACAGTAATACCTATTCGAGCAGGTTTGGTTATGGTATGATGAGTGGCGGATACGATATGATGGGCGGGGCGGATTATAGCTACGGCAATCAAGCCAGTGTCACCGAATCTACCGTTCTGAATGATATGTCTATCGCGCGGCATAATTCGCAGGTTGACGAAAAAACGAATACCATTACTTATTTGGGCAGTAGTGTGAAACTTGTCATTGAAGGCAGTCCCGAACAGGCCGATGACAAATTTGTCATAGACGGCCTTGTCAATCCGAAGCTGATCATTACCAAAGGCGCTGATGTAACGACGGAATTTGTAAACGAGGACGCAGACATGCCGCATGCCTTTGAAATCACCAATGCAGCACCGCCCTATGGCTATATGTCCATGATGGATGGAGGCGTCTATCCCGGAAGTGTCTTACGTACATTGCCTAAAGCCTCAAACGGCCATTACGCAATGGCCACGACCACATTTCAGGCAAGTCAGCCGGGTACGTTCTACTATATCTGTCAGTATCCCGGCCATGCGCAAAAGGGCATGTACGGTAAACTGATTATTAAATAGCTAAGTAACAAACTAGATCGACTAAAGTCCGTTGAGCACGTGTAACGTGTGAAATATAAAACCCCCGCTATGAACTGACGCCCTGAAGTTGGACAATAGAAACCCAACTTCAGGGGGTTTTACTATGTTGCACCTAAGTTCATTACGATTATTTATATTGCAAAGAATGTTGGATATTGGGAAATATCTTGGTATGGTATAACATTTGATCTGTTATAGCTTTGGTATTCACTAGTAAAAAGGCATGAATCTTGGTATCAATACAGAATTCATGCCTTTAAGAGAATTACATGTTAATGTCCAACCCATTATCTTGTTCCACAAAAGAGTCCGTTTTGGATTCCGTATAAATTCCGGATCAAGTAGTTCCAAAATGCCGATAAATATTTGATCTGCCAACAACTGTGAGCTTTTTTAAACATGGATACCGTCTCCATTTGGAGAATTTTATATCTTGTAAGAAACCTCAAAAACGTTGATCCCGAGCGGCTTTTGAGGCCTTTTATTGTTATTTTATTTATAGTTTTGCTAGCTAAATACTGGCGGGATCCGAGTTGCCGCCGAATTTTATTATCGTTCCGCTGTTGCCGTTTTGAAGGCATTAAAGAATGAAAAAGCATAAGACAGCCGCAAATGGTTATGGCTCTAGGCACATCAGAGAGACATAGGTCAAAAACAGTTATTTAATTATCGTTGATAAAGAACATACCTATAAATAACATTCAATGTGAGATGCAGGAATATTCCTCTTTCTAAAGAAATATAATTAGGGTGAGGTGTTATGAATGTTGGAAATAGTTGATATACCAAGATTTAATTTTATTGAGCCTGTTCATGGTAAAAATGCGGAACACTTTTACTTTGTCACTACGGATGTTAATGAAGCGGTTGAACATTACCTTCATAAGATTAAAGAAAATAATTCTATTTATATGACCATTAGTTCAATAGATGGCAATGTCTGTGTGGCTAAATCTTTTGGGCTAAACAAAGATAAAACAGGTCCGAATATTATTCGAATGCAAGATCAAGGAGTAAACAATAGAGGCAGACAATTAAGAGCTTATACAAAAGAATTTATAAAAACCGTTAAAAAAAGAATAGAAGAGAATTAAAGCATTCAGTTGGTTTATAATTTACTAATGGTGAAACATCGATGTCCAAAACAAGAAGAATAGGACTTTAGTTGAGATGCGATAAAGAGTATAAGGAGTTTCTGGAGGAGGGCACGCAAACCCTGAAATGCAGGGATTGCGTGCTTTTTGCTTTGGAGAGAATTCATCAGTGTTTGTTTTTTTCAAAAGATGTTGTTCTCACTTCTGGTCAGGCATCAGCGCATTTTCAATTTCAATGATTGTTCAACATTGATTTTGGGCAAGCCTCTTTTGTTTCATACATCCAATTATTTTCTTGAAATAATTTTATTTAGTACGGTAGATAATCCTGCTTAGTAGTCCTGAGTGTATATTTTTTCAGCTTGTTTATTAGGCATTAACGTATCTGGTTTTTGGTAGTAATCCATGATCATCATAATACCGAATGCTGTAGGTTGATACGTTCACTTTCTTCGAAACCTCTTGAATGGTGTACGTCAAAATTCTTCCTCCCTTAGAAAAGCTTAAGTTAGTACGTACTAACCTTAACTGGATATTATTAAAAAGGATATTATCACGAAGGCTGATAGAGCACAAGGATTAGCGATTTTTTTAAAAGGATAACCAATCCTTCCTTATAGCATTACTAACCTTAGGTTTTATTTCATTAATTGAAAAGCACTGAAGATATTTCTGGTCGAAAATAATTGGCGAATTTCTTGGTATAGCAATAAAAATCGAACCTCAAACCAAGGCGACAAAAAAATGATCCATGTCGCTTGCGTTCTAGCTACTCGAAGGGGATATACTGCATTTGGTTAAGTGATTAACAAAAAGGAGTGCGTGAATATGGAATATCGTACGGTTGGTAAAACCGGAATTAAAGTTTCTAACTTAGCCTTCGGCACCATGTCGTTCGGCAGTACCGCGGATGAAGCGACTTCCAAAGCCATGTTTGATCGATGTCGTGAAGTAGGAATTAACTTCTTTGACTCAGCTGACGTTTATGCCGGCGGCCATTCAGAAGAAATCTTAGGCAGCTTAATTAAAGATTCTCGTGACGAAGTGGTTATTACGTCGAAGGTTTTCTGGCCGACCAGTCAGGATATCAATGCGCGGGGCCTTTCTCGACGGCATATTATGCGTGGTGTTGAAGCGAGTTTGCGACGATTGCAAACGGACTATATTGATTTCTACATTGTTCACGATTTTGATAACAATACCCCTATTGAAGAAACATTGCGAGCATTGGATGACCTCCAGCACCAGGGCAAGATTCTTCATGCTGGGGTCAGCAACTGGGCAGCCTGGCAAATCATGAAAGCTCAGAGCATCGCAGCTAAAGAATTACTCGGGCGGTTCGAAATAATCGAACCGATGTATAGTCTGGTTAAACGGCAGGCGGAAGTGGAAATTCTGCCAATGGCGCAAGCGGAACAAATGGGGGTTATCGCTTATAGTCCGCTTGGCGGCGGCTTATTGACGGGTAAGTACGGAGTTGATAAGCGACCGACCAGCGGCAGGTTAGTTGATGAAGCGCGCTATTCAGATCGGTATGCCGATGAAGAAAACTATGAGGCTGCTGATCGATTTACCGCATATGCCAAGGAACACAATGTAGCGCCAGCAACCTTAGCTGTTGCCTGGGTCAAGGCTAATCCATCTGTTACCGCACCAATCATTGGAGCTCGGAATCTCGAACAATTAGAAGATTCACTCGCGGCCGCTGATTTTAACATGACAAAAGAAATGTATGCTGAGATAGCGAGTCTATCGCGAACACCGGCGCCGGCAACGGATCGAACAGAAGTATTAACTGGTAAATGGTCATAAGTCGATGCCGGATATCTCAAGGATGTCGCAGATGTAATCATGAAATTGATCCAAAAACCGGAATTGCATGTACGAGGAAGTATTGGGGTTAACCAGCCGAATACGGATGGCGACAAACCGAGAATGTACTAATTATTTAAGGAGGAAATTAAATGACATCATTGAAAGATAAAGTTGTAATTATTGCAGGTGCTTCAAGCGGCATTGGTGAGGCTACCGCTCGTCGTTTAGCCAATGAAGGGGCTAAACTGGTGATCGGTGCCCGCCGGAAAGAACGGTTGAAGCAATTAGTTAATTCCTTGCCGGAAGCTGAGATCTTTTATCAAGTTGCGGACGTTACCAATCCGGAAGATATGGAAAATCTGGTCAAATTGGCGATCGACAAGTTTGGTCGCATTGACGTCATGTTTAATAATGCGGGGGTTATGCCGACTGCCAACTTGAGTGAGGTTCGCCGTCATGAATGGCAGCAAATGCTGGACATCAACATTATGGGCGTTCTGAATGGCATCGCCGCTGTTTTGCCAATCATGAAACAGCAACAATCGGGGCACATTATTGCGACTGATTCTGTAGCCGGACATGTTGTTTATCCGGGATCTGCTGTCTATTGCGGGACCAAGTTTGCGGTTCGGGCAATTATGGAGGGGCTGCGCCAAGAAGAAAGAGAAAACAATATTCGGACGACCATTGTTTCGCCAGGTGCAGTGGATACCGAACTGTATACAACGATTAATGATCCCGAAGCCAGTGAATGGGTGAAGAATAATCAACGAACACCTGGGTTGGGACTTACTTCAGAACAAATTGCTGATGCTGTAGCCTATGCCATCGGCACTCCGAAGAATGTTGCAATCAATGAGTTATTAATTCGTCCAACGAAGCAGTCCATATAAAAACATTGAAGGCTTGCGCTCGTTCAGAAATTAAGTGAGTTTATATTTTGCTATGAAGGGATGTTTTAAAATGGCATTTAAAAAACAAACAGCCGGACATGAATTACTAGGAGATTTTGCTCCAAAATTTGCAGAACTTAATGATGATGTACTCTTTGGCCAGGTCTGGTCACGGGAAAAAGAATTGTCGCCACGTGATCGCAGTTTGATTACGGTGACATCTTTGATTACTTCCGGCATGTTTGAACAATTGAAATACCATATGGGCAAGGCTAAGGAGAACGGTGTTACCAAGGAAGAAATTGCAGAAGTCATTACGCATTTGTCCTTTTATGCCGGATGGCCAAAAGCCTGGTCAGCTTTTAATCTGGCTAAGGAAATTTACGCTGAGGACTAAGGATACATTTGATCTTAATGCTAAAAAAACTTAGGATAACTCCTTAAAAAGCATACCTTGAAAACCAAGGTATGCTTTTTATTAGATAATTGTCAAATGAATCTAGTGCTAAAAAATACGTAGGTTCGTTGATTGGCGAATGATTGCTTAAGCATACTTGAAAAAAATTGAGAAATCATGTTGCTATTAATCAAATTGTGTGTTAATTTTTAACTAAACGATCGTTTAGTTAATGTTTGGAAGGGAGGTCAATTTAATGAGCATTAAAATGACAATTCGCGATCTTCAGGCAATGGAGCGCCGTAAACAAATTCTTGATGTTTCAAAGAAACTGTTTTTGGAAAAGGGATACCATGCAACATCAATGCGTATGATCAACAAAACAGTAGGACTATCAGAAGCATTAACTTATCATTATTTTCCCAACGGTAAATTAGAGATATTTAAAGCGGTGGTCGAAGCCGGACACGAGAAAACAATCAAACAGATACAGCAAGTGATTCAAACATTCCGGGATGATCTGCCTTTGAAGGATGCTTTAATTACTTACGGGAAAACCGTTCATTCGCTGTTTGCTGCAGATGACAGTATTATTCCGCTCGTTATTCGCGAACATCATTTGCTCGACAAATCTGAGTACACGTTCATTAACGAAACGACTCAGCAACTGATCGATACATTTATTTCCTATTTGACGAGTTTGAAAGTGAAACCAAAATTAAAAGTGTTTGATCTGCGGTTAGGGATTTTGCAGTACACCTATAACTTCACGACAAGTTCACTATTTGGCGAATCCCTATTTAATGATAATTATGATGAATACGTGGAAAAGATTGCTGACTTGACCATTAAATTATGGTGTGAATAACAGGATTTTTTATTTGATTATTTAACTAAGCAAACGTTTAGTTAGTTATGGAGGCGGAATATGAAATCAAAGAATATGCGAAAGTGGTTCGTTCTATTTGTTCTCGCTCTGAGTACTCTGGCAGTTGGCATTGATTCAACAGTGCTGAACCTGGCTTTGCCGACATTGGCATCAAAATTAAATGCAACGAACACCCAATTACAATGGTTTGTTGATTCCTACAACTTAGTTTTTGCTGCTGTGTTATTACCGGCCGGCATGTTAGGCGATCGTTTCGGACGTAAAAAAATGCTTATCCTTTCCTTGGTTATTTTCGGCGTGTCATCCCTGCTTTGCGCTTATGCCGCATCACCCACTCTGCTGATTGTTTATCGGTGTACGCTTGCCCTAGGCGCAGCAATGCTGATCCCAACATCCATGTCCATTATTTCTGTGCTGTTCACCAAAACAGAACAACCTAAAGCGACGGCGATCTGGGTGATCGCAAATACGCTGAGTATGCCGATTGGGCCAATTTTGGGTGGTTGGCTACTGAATCATTTTTGGTGGGGTTCGGTTTTCCTGATCAATGTGCCGATTGTTCTTATTGCGTTAATTTCTGTCATGTTTTTAATGAAAGAATCGAAGCAATTACACCAGCAAACATTCGATTTACTTGGCATTGCCGCATCAAGCCTTGGGCTGACCAGTATAACCTATGGGGTTATCCTTGCGGGTGAAAAAACGTGGTCAAATGCTAATGTTTGGTTTGCGATTGCTTTTGAAGTGATTTTACTCGTGGTGTTCGTCGTTTGGGAACTTAAGTACAAAAAGCCGTTAATCGATTTATCATTATTCAAATCACGCTCATTTTCATTGAGTACTCTTTTTATGATGGTGATCAGCTACATTATGTTCGGTTATCTTTACATCCTTCCTCAGTATTTTCAAAACATTGAAGGTAGTGATACCCAACAAGCGGGTTTCAAATTGCTGCCGCTAATCCTTGGAATTACTTTAGGTTCGATTATTGTCAGCAGAATTAAAATCAATCAAAAGTTGATTTTAAGCCTCGGTTTTATCTTGCTGATTGTTTCAGGTTTTATGGGTTGGCGAACTGTGATCGGCACGTCCTATGGTTGGGTAGCCGTATGGACAGCATTAGCCGGCGTCGGCATTGGAGTTATCTTGCCGGCTACAATGAGCACAGCGCTTGCGGATCTTTCCTCTGATCAAAGCGGTATTGGTTCATCCGTTATTAAAGCCATTCAGCAGATTGGCAGCACATTTGGAGTCGCAACACTCGGGACTGTGCTAACGTCTGCTTATCAGACACATATTCATGTCGAAGGTATGCCCGTTCAACTGATTTCACTGGCTAAAAAAAGTGTCGCTTCAGGTATTGCGGTCGCACATAAGATGCAATCTGCAGCGTTAGTACACGCTGTGCGGTCCGGCTTTATGCTTGGCATGAATCACGTTTTGCTTATTTGTTGTGCGGTCGCATCGTGCACGTTAATTGTTGTTTGGCTGTTCTTGAAAAATCCCAAAACGAAGCAAGTTAATTAATTTATTGAGAGGAGGTAACAATTTGAAAAATAAAAAACTACTGATTATCGGCTGCATTATATTGATTGTAACAATCATGAAATTTCCTATTATGGGCTTGGATCCAAGTGTGAAAATGTCGATCTCAAGTTTGCTAGGACCGCTGCTCCTTGCATCCATCATTTATTTGGTACCCTTGTATTTTGTAGCAAAGAATAAAGGCTGGGCAAAGGCAGTTTTTGTGGTTATTCTGCTCTTGACATTATTCATGGGCGGAAGCTCAGGAATAGGATTTGCGAATACAACACATTCAATGGTTTTGAAGACTTCCATGTTTGCTCTTCTAATCGCGCAAGTGCTTGCTACAATTATTTGGTTCGCTGCAGCGTTTATATTGAAGAAAGAATGAATTTGGACTTCATGAGTAATAAACAAAGAACCAAGAACCTTTGATGAACATAGGTTCCGGGTTCTTTTTAGTAGAAATTGGTTTACACAATTCTTGTAGTGCTGCGAACATTATCTTCAACACGGCTTTAGGATTAAAGAATACCCCATTTTCGTTCATACTCGACGAAAAGCTGATAATCACTGGCAAGAAAACCTTGCTCAGCCAGAGCATTGACCACAAGATGAACATCAAAACGATCTGTTTCCAGAATGACTCTGTCCCTTTTTCCCGTGACTACCCATTGTTCATGTACGGACTGAAGAATCTCGATCATTTGGGCAATATGTTCAAGGCGTTCGGACAAAAATGCCCCCAATTCCCTAATGGACTTGCTGTCTAGATTATTCTTCTGGCGATGCCATTTTTTTAGACTGATCACAGAATCCGATTGATGGTACTGAGGATAGAAATTAAAAGTGACCGTAACTCTTTGCTTACACGTTAGTTGATCTTTTTTCAATCGTTACACCTCCTTAATTGGTAAGCACTTGTAGTGAAATGGATGATTTCCCCACAGTGCTTGGATTTGATCCGGAAACTTAAAGCGACGCCCAAAAGTTGTGGAGGATCAGAACAGAGAGAACATAGCCGAGAATAATATTGACCACTGCCCCCGTACTGAAGGCAGCGAACGGTCGCCAACCGAAGGAGGTCAGTTCCTTGAAGCGTGTGGTCAATCCGATCGAAAGGAATGTAAACGTGAACGCCCATGTTCTGAATTCTTTGATCGGAGCAATCACGTCTGTGCTGATCACTGCCCGGCCTGAGACAGAAGTTGCCGCGATCACTACCGTAAGCAGAATCGATGCAGCGAAGAAGCCAATGATAAATTTAGGAAAACGATGCCAGATTTCGGACGCATCTGCCTTGGTTCCCGTCTGTTTCTTTTCCCAGAAGGTAATTGAAATGAATGCGAGAATGAAGGCCCAGACGCCGATAAAGATATCACGGCCAATGACTTTCATCAGCGTGAAGGAGTTCAGCGCGTGATCACCGAATGCACTTGCTGCAGTTACACCAGCTGCATCGGCGAATTCGGAAGTACCAATCCATGCGCCAGCTGGACCAGCTGGAATGCCAAGCCATTTGATGAGCAAAGAGAGCAGGAAGATCGTAGCGACAGCCCAGATGACAACGATTGAAATGGAAATTGAGACATGTTCCTTTTTCGCCTTGATTGCACCGCCGACTGCGATCGCTGCGGAAACGCCGCAGACGGAACCACCAACGCCAAGCGTTGCGGCGAAGTACTTGTCAAGCCCGAACCAGCGAGTGCCTGCAAAGTAGATCACAAGAAAAGTAATGACTGCAATAAGTGTAGCCTGAAGGAAAGCGACCGGTCCTGCTTGAATGATCAATGTAAAGGGAAGGGTTGCGCCTAATAGGACGATGCCGACCTTTACATAAAGCTCAGTGCGAAGTGCGGATGAGAACCAGCCGGACAGAGGAATAAGGTTTCCAACAATTAATCCGACAGCCAGGGCAACGAGTGGCGCCTCAAGGTTATACTGCTGTGCCCATCCCCAGGAGCTGAAAAGATTGACTGCGACGCTGATAATAAAAAGCAGCGTGAATCCTGCAGCGAATTTTCCGATTTTGATATGAAGAAAGGATGCGGTGATGGAGAACAGGATAAGAAAAGTCAGGAAAAGCAAAATTATGGAGCCGAGATGGGCAGAAAGGATACTCCCCAAGGTCGGAAAATCCGTCCATTTCGTAATCTGCGCGGTCAACACCTTTATTGAACTTCCGGCTGTCCAAAACAAAATCCCTGCCAAAACAAGAAATAAGCCGACCCATACTGCCAACCAATCTTCTTTACGGACAAGTTCAAGCCATCCGCTTTTTCTTACCGTGTTCGGATTGTTTTCAGACGTCAAATCAATAGACATGTATAATTCCTCCTTAAATGAATGGTCACAACCGAGATAAAGTCAAATAATAAAGTTACTAAAATGTTTAATGGCTCCTATCAACTTTAGCCTTCGAAAACACATCTAATTACTGGGTTAAATGCAGCAGTTCATCTTGCACTGTTCCATGTTACCCATCTCACTTTCTTTATTTATCCATTAAAAAAAGCCTCATTCCGAAAGAAAGGGGCTTGGCACTGGAACAGTGTCATTCAATCCTTATCTTTCAGGAAAGTCCTGTTGGATTTGGCACCTGTACTTTACTGAACGTAAAGTGGTTGCCGGACTTCATCGGGCCAATTCCCTCCGTCTCTCGCGATAAGAGTCAATTAAATTGGATTTATCCTACCATGATGATCGGAATAAAACAACCAGGAATAGAAAATATCTATTGACTTATAAGAACCAGGTTTTTTATATCCGATAAAACAGATCAGAAATATTGACAATAATGTGAAAGCATCCTAAGATTAATGAAAACCAAATAACTATCCAGAGTGATTGAGGGACTGGCCCGATGACATCCGGCAACCTGCAGAATTTGTGAAATGACTGTAAGGTGCTAATTCCAGCAAAATGGACCACCATTTTGAAAGATAGGAATATGATGAGCGAAGCCTTTCCTATATTCAGAATGGAGAAGGCTTTTTTTCATGCCATTAGAAAAATGAACAATTCAGGAGGAGGACGATTATTTTGAGTTACGTGAAAGTATGGGCGGATAATGATCAATTAAACAAAAACGAAATCAATAAGCTGAAAAAAGATGGCTTATCGATTTTTGAAGACATTCCTAAGTACGCAAAAAACGGGTTTGAATCGATTCCGAAAGATCAGTACATGTATTTTAAATATGCCGGTCTCACCGTGCAAAAGCCCCAGGACAAGGGTTTGTTCATGATGCGTGTAAAAATTCCGACCGGCATCTTAAATTATGAGCAGGCGGTGGCCCTGGCGGAGATCGGCGCTGAATATGAAAAAGGCACTCTGGATATTACAACGAGGCAGTCGATCCAGTATCACTGGGTGCCGCTTGAACATTTGCCTGAAATCTTTGATCGTCTAAAAAAGGTTGATCTGACAACGAGTGAAGCGGAGGGCGATGCACCGAGAAATGTTGTCGGAAACCCATTGGCAGGGATCGATCCAGATGAACTCTTTGACACAAGACCGACCGTGAATGAAATCTATCGTTTTTTTCAGGACAATCCGGATTTTTCCAATCTGCCGAGAAAGTACAAAATATCGATCAACGCTAATATTTATAATGCCGGTCATGCGGAAATCAATGATCTCGCGTTTACACCGGCTACGAAAGTCATTGATGGGAAAAAAGTTCTGGGTTTTCATGTCAAAGTTGGTGGCGGTCTTGCCGCGAAACCTTACCTCGCCGAACAATTGAATGTCTTCGTTACTCCCGAACATGTCACAAAAGTTGCTGAAGCGGTCACAACGCTTTACAGAGATTTCGGATATAGAAAGAGCAGAGCCCGAGCCAGGCTGAAATATCTGGTGGCCGACTGGGGCATCGAAAAGTTTGAAGAGAAGGTTTTAGAATTAACCGGACCACTCCCCACCGCGGGTAAGGATGAAATCGTTGGATGGAACGGCGGTTTCTTTTTTGGCGCGCATCCTCAGAAACAGGTGGGCCTTAATTATGTTGGAATCAGTGTTCCGGTGGGGCGGATCGATTCAGACGACTTTTTGGAGATTGCCGAACTTGCGAAGCATTACGGTGACGGGGAATTGAGGACTGTAAATTCTCAAAATCTGATTATCCCTAATATTCCCGATCATGAATTAGAAAGATTGCTATCCGAAGATATTTTCAAAAAGTTCCCGATCCATCCGACACCTTTTACCGGGTATGCAATGGCCTGCACAGGAAATGAATTCTGCAATCTCGCACTGACGAACACCAAAGATAAAATGAAAGAAATCGCTGCCCGATTGGACAAGGAGGTAAGTCTAGATGTGCCAGTACGGATCTATATGGTGGGCTGCACCAATTCCTGTGGCCAGCGCCATATTGCCGATATAGGCATTCAGGGACTGAAACTGAAGACAAAAGATAATGAACTTGTCGATGCGTATGAACTCTTCGTCGGGGGGTCGCTCGCCGGCGAAGGACATTTTAATGAACGGTTAAAAGGGAGAATTGCGGCATCATTAATTTCTGATGTGCTCAAAGATTTCCTGCTGTATTTCAAAAAAGAAAAAGAAAATGGCGAAACGTTCTTTGCTTTTAAAAACAGGCAGGGAACGGAAAAGCTTCAGTCTGTTCTTGATGATCTTTTAAAAGCTTACAACAATTGACAAGGAATGAGGAGAAGACGATGGACTTATATCGTTTCATTGTTTCCACGGAAGAAGAAGAGATTCCGGTTGTCGCGGCTGCAGAGAGTGAGGAGGCGGCATTCCGGATTGCGGACCGGGAAATCCAACATAACTTTTTAAAAAAACCAAAAATCACAGATATCGCCTTGATTGAGAAAAAGACCATTAGAAAGACCGGAGCCGGCTATCTGATCCAGGCTCGGAAATCTTATGAATGAAGGTGCGCTGCATGGGAAAGGTTTATCTCGTAGGAGCTGGCCCGGGGGATCCTGGTCTAATAACAGTCAAAGGGCTAAGGCTTCTTCAGACTGCGGATGTGATCCTCTACGACAGATTGGTCAACAAAGATCTTCTTCGTGAGGCCAAGCATTCCGCAAAGCTGGTTTATTGTGGGAAGCAGCCCCACATGCATGCGTTGAATCAAGATAGGATCAATCGTCTGCTCGTGAAGTATGCAGGTTTGTATGCGACTGTTGTACGACTGAAAGGCGGAGATCCCTTTATCTTCGGGCGTGGCGGAGAAGAAGCAGTTGAACTTGCAAAAGAAAACATCGAATTCGAAATTATACCTGGGATTACCGCAGGAATCGCCGCGCCTGCATACGCAGGTATTCCGGTCACACACCGTGATTATGCCGGTTCGGTTGCTTTTGTAACGGGCCATTGCAAGGCAGGAAGTAAGGAAAATACAGACTGGTCGAAGTTTGCTGCTGCAGAAACGCTGGCCATCTATATGGGTGTGTCAACCCTTCCGCATCTTGTAGCTGGATTGATTGCTGGCGGTCGCAGTCCGTCCACACCGGCGGCTATTATCGAGTGGGGAACGACGGAACATCAGCGGACCGTGACCGCGCCATTAATTGATCTTTGTGAGGTATCCGAAAGCGCGCAGATTCATAATCCGTCCATGATTGTAGTCGGAGAGGTTGTGAAGCTTAGGGAGCAGCTGAAATGGTTTGAACGTCAAGAGGTGCAGCAAAGAACACTCAGGGAGGTATTCTGATGCTGGCTATTTTGTATGTCAGCCATGGATCGCGTGTCGCCGAGGGTGTCCGTCAAGCAAATCATTTTCTGAAACAGTGTATGGATCAAATCAATGTGCCGATTCAGCAGATTTGTTATTTGGAGCTGGTGAGACCAGACATTCAGGAAGGGATAAGCCGTTGCATCAAACACGGCGCTGATTGCGTGATTGTTCAACCGATTCTTCTTTTGTCGGCAGGTCATGACAAACGAGATATTCCTGATGAAATTGAGAAAGCACGGGCAGTCTATCCGAATGTCCGTTTTATTTACGGACGTCCTTTCGGGGTGGACGACAGTATTATCGATATTCTAGTAGAGCGTATCCACGAAAAGCATAGCGGTTCAGTACAAAATGACAGCATCCTAATTGTCGGCAGGGGTTCAAGCGATCTGGAGACGCCACGCGCTTTTTCAAGGATTTGTGCCATGCTGGCAAAACGAGGCATCTCTCCTGTTTCCGTATGCTACATGGCGGCCGCAAAACCTTTGTTGAAGGAAGGCCTTGAACTTGCGGTGGAGCAGGGACCAGGCAAAGTCTATATTGTACCGTATCTATTATTTTCCGGGATTCTGATGAGGACGATAAGAAAATCCATAGAAACAAGTGTCAACCGGTTTTCCTTTGTGCTGTGCAAGCCGCTTGGTTACCATCCCTCGCTGATTCATCTTCTTAGAAAAAGAATCCGGGAGTCTATTGACTATGACCGATTATCCGCTCAATCTTAATCTGGCGGGCAAAACTGCTTTAGTCGTTGGTGGAGGACATGTGGCAACCCGCAAAATCCGATCATTAATTGATTGCGGTGCGCAAGTCACGGTCATTTGTGAAAAAGCTTCTGATCAGGTGCAGGAATGGGCTGAACAAGGTGTAATCCTTTGGAAAAAACGGCAATGGAAAAGGACAGACTCGGAGGACGTTCTCCTAATCATCGCAGCAACAGATAGCGAGAAAGTCAACGCTGAAATCACTGAATCTGTACAACCGAATCAACTGATCTGTGTAGCAGGTGATGCATCACTTGGCAACTTTTCCGTACCCGCCGTGATCCGGCGCGGTCGCTTGACCATAACTGTGGCAACAGACGGAGCAAGTCCTTATTATGCTAAAAAGCTGCGCGACGAAATCGAACATGACTTGAGTGGAAATGTTGAAGAATATCTGGATTTTTTATTTTTATTCAGGCAGCAGATACTAAAAAAAAATCTGAGCAGTAATCTTAGAAAAACCTGTCTGAAAAATGTGCTCCAGTCAAAATATCTTCATCGAAACGAGCAGATCGAACTCCTTAAGAATCTTGATGAGTGGATTAAAAATCAATAGCTGAGAACTAACGATCATGAGTAGTAACCTCGGAAACATTCTCCATTAGCAATAATAGAGAAAAGACCATTGAATCTTTGATATATAAGGTTGAGGCACTTTGTTTTGAGCCGGAAATTGGTGTTTTTCAATAGTTCGAAAAACGATAGTTATAAGAAATAACCAATTCTATTTTATAAAAGGAAGCGTCCTTAAGTAATTGATTATCCGGTACTTATGGTTTGAAAGTACGGAATCCAAATGTCTCCTGCTACTTGATTTGCAAGTTGTGTGCTATACTAGAGACAATTTCATAGTAAGTATTATCCTTCGGGGTCGGGTGAAAGTCCCAACCGGCGGTGATTCGTTTATAAACGTAAGCCCGCGACCCGGTTGCCTTTTTGGCAAACGGTTGATTCAGTGAGAAGCTGAAGCCGACAGTACAGTCTGGATGGGAGAAGGATGAAAAAAGTGTACGTCTGAATGAGCACTGATTTAATTTTCAGTAAACAAGGTGTCTGTTTACTCGTTAAATTCGTGGAGATGTAACGCTTTCTTTGTTCTGCATTTAATTTATTTATGGTTATAGATAACCCCTCGAAGAATAAATCTTCGAGGGGTTCGTTTTTTCTTTAAACATTTTTATGGAGGTGTGAAGCTTGCAAGATAAGGATTATATGGAACTGGCGATTCACCTTGCTCAAATGACGAGAGGTCAGACAAGCCCAAATCCAGCGGTTGGTGCGGTTGTTGTCAATCACGGCAGCGTCGTCGGTGTGGGTGCACATCTGAAAGCGGGAGAGGCGCACGCAGAAGTGAATGCCCTTCGCATGGCAGGGGACCGGGCAGAAGGCGGGGTTATGTATGTCACACTTGAACCTTGTTCTCATTTTGGAAGAACGCCACCATGTGCTGATCTGATCATTAAAAAAAAGCTGAAAAGAGTAGTTATTGCCTCTCGTGATCCAAATCCGCTTGTTTCCGGGAAAGGTATAGAGCGGATGAGACAGGCTGGAATTACAGTGGATACAGGAGTCATGAAGAAAGAGGCGGACGCACTCAATCCCTTCTTTTTCCATTATATCCGTACAGGTGCGCCGTTTGTCACGCTGAAAATAGCGAGCACTCTGGATGGGAAAACAGCTACATCAATAGGGGAGAGCAAGTGGATTACAAATGACCAGTCCCGACATGACGTCCATGCGTTGCGAGAACAGCATGATGCGATTTTGGTCGGCATTGGAACCGTTTTGGCTGATGATCCACAACTGACCGTCCGGTTAAATGATGAGGCACACCAGCCGATTCGCGTCGTGCTCGACACGCATCTGCGTATTCCTGAAGAAGCCAGATTAGTGACAGACAGCGCCGCACCGACATGGATTGTGACAGGAAATACCATTGATGAGAAGAAGGCTGAACGGCTCAATCATGGACATATAGATATTTTTCAACTACCGGAAGAGAAAATTGATGTCAGGAAACTTCTGGCTTTGTTGGGTGAGAAAGGGATAACTTCTCTATTGGTTGAAGGAGGAGCGACCGTTCACGGTAGTTTTGTTAAGAGCAGGTCGTTTGATCGTTTGATTGCTTACCTGGCGCCGAAATTAATTGGCGGGACAGAGGCAATTCCGGCAGTTGGAGGATCCGGAATCGAACATCTTGCTGAGGCGGCTAAGTTGTCCATAGAACGTGTAGAAAATATAGGTGGCGATCTCAAGATTACCGCGATACCGGAGAAGGAGTGTTCATCGTGTTTACAGGATTGGTAGAAGAAATTGGACGTGTCTCTTCAGTCACGAAGCGTCCGAATGCAGTCCAGTTGTCGATCAGGGCGAAACACATTCTTGAAGACGTGTCTGTCGGTGATAGTATTGCTGTCAATGGCGTTTGCGTTACAGTGAGCAGATTTTCTAGCGCAGCTTTTACAGTCGATGTGATGCCGGAGACGATCAAATCGACAACGCTTAAAGATCTGAAGCTGAACGATCCGGTGAATCTTGAACGTGCAATGCAGGCGTCTGGCCGTTATGGAGGACATTTTATGACCGGTCATGTGGATAGTGTCGGCAGAATTGTCCGGATTGTGGCTAAAGGGAACGCCCACTATCTCAACATACAAATAGCGTCAGGTCTTCTGCCTCATATTGTGGTAAAAGGATCGGTTGCGATTGACGGTACGAGTTTGACTGTGTTTGGGGCGGAATCGCGGATGTTGACTGTTTCACTGATTCCGCATACATCGGGCCAAACGATTTTAGGCGATAAAAAAATCGGAGACCTGGTTAATATCGAATGCGATGTGCTTCAAAGATATGTTCAGAATCAGCAGGAAACAGAGAAAAAACCACGGCCCGTAAAAAAGGATTTGACCTATGAAACACTTCAAGCAAACGGGTTTATCAATTAATTATGGAGGTGTAAGACATGTTGTCTTCTATTGAGGAAGCTGTACAGGACTTAAAAAATGGAAAAGTAGTGATTGTTTGTGATGATGAGAGCAGGGAAAACGAAGGGGACCTGATTGCACTGGCTGAGCATGCGACACCTGAGGTTATCAACTTTATGGTAACGCATGGTAAAGGGTTGCTATGCACGCCGATTGGATTTTCATTAGCTCAGTCGCTCGGATTTGAACCGATGGTTGAAAAAAACACCGATAATCATGAAACAGCGTTTACTGCTAGTGTTGACCACCGATCCGTAAAGACAGGTATTAGCGCTTTTGAAAGATCGGCGACGATTCAGGCGATCATTTCGGATGATGCTAAGCCGGAAGACTTTCACCGTCCTGGTCATGTTTTTCCACTAATCGCTCGTAAAGGCGGTGTGCTTGAACGAAACGGTCATACTGAAGCAGCAATTGATCTTGCTGAGCTGGCAGGAGCTAAACCGGCAGCTATAATATGTGAAATTCTACGCGAAGACGGCAGGATGGCACGCCTCCCCGAACTTGAGAAAATGGCTGAAAAATTTGATCTGAAAATTATCACGGTGAAAGATTTGATCGATTATCGGAGAAAGCACCAGGTTGAACGTATTGTGGACGTTGATCTGCCTACAGAATACGGACACTTTCGTGCAATTGGCTATAAGGGAACGCTTGATGGGAAAGAACATATAGCCATCGTTAAGGGTCAGATCGCTGGAAATGAGCCGACACTTGTTCGTCTGCATTCGGAATGTCTGACAGGTGATGTGTTCGGCTCTGAACGTTGTGATTGTGGTCCGCAGCTCCATGCTGCCCTGCACGCGATTGAGCAGCACGGAAAAGGTGTTGTCATTTATTTGCGTCAGGAAGGGCGAGGAATCGGTCTGCTGAACAAATTAAAAGCTTATAAACTACAGGAAGCCGGTGATGACACGATCGAAGCGAATGAACATCTTGGTTTTCCAGCGGACATGCGTGACTATGGCTCAGCTGCAGAAATATTAGCCGATCTCGGAATCACCAATGTGCAGCTTTTGACGAATAATCCACTCAAAATTGACGGACTGAAACAGTACGGAATAAGCCAAATTGAACGGATACCTCTCGAAATAGCGGCTAATGAGACGAACAAACGCTATCTACGTACGAAAGCAGAAAAAATGGGCCATCTGCTTCATATGTCATTCTGATGATCCAAAAGTAGGCTCAGCATCGTTCGTTCACAAAGGATAGGATTCCTATCCGCTGTCTCTTGAACTAAAAAACAATTTATGAAATGAAAAAGGAGATTCATTTAATGGGACAAACATTTGAAGGTCATTTAATTGGTAAAGGATTAAAAGTTGGAATCGTTGTTAGCCGCTTTAATGAATTTATTACGAATAAACTGTTATCAGGTGCGCAGGATGCACTGAGACGTCATGGTGTTAGCGAAGCGGATATTGATATTGCTTGGGTTCCCGGAGCATTCGAAATCCCGCTTATCGCTAAAAAAATGGCGGCAGCAGGACGTTACGACACGGTACTTGCTCTTGGCGCGGTCATTCGAGGAGCTACGTCACACTATGATTATGTCTGCAACGAAGTTTCCAAGGGTATTGCCCATGCCGGACTCGAAACCGGCGTTCCTGTCATGTTTGGTATTGTTACAACAGAAAACATTGAGCAGGCAGTTGAACGCGCGGGTACAAAAGCAGGCAATAAAGGATGGGATGCAGCTGTCGGTGGTATCGAAATGGCTAATTTGAACCGTCTTATCGAGCAATGATTAATTTTCCCTTGTCATTTGCTATCCTTTTCCTGTCCTTTTCATTATTGGTTGAATCATAACTGGAAATACGGTTTGAGAAAGTTTGAACATTTTGTGACAATGAGTGATAAATGTCACTTTAATAACGCAAATACTTTGATTTTGCCTCTCTGATTTGTTACTTTTGAGAGGTTAAATGGACTTGGTTAAGTTACGTCCATATTGTTCGATGAAGCTTCACCATTGAACAAATGAGATCGGAGGAAGTCGTTTCATGCACATTCTGACAATTGGAGTCAATCATCGAAACACTCCGGTGAAAATCAGAGAAAAACTGACCTTTCAACCATCAGCTTTAGAACAAGCACTAACTGAATTAAGAGAAACGAAAAGCATTTTTGAAGATGTGATCCTGTCTACGTGTAACCGGACAGAACTCTATATCGTTTGCGATCAGTTGCACACTGGCCGATATTATAGTAAGAAGTTTTTTGTCGATTGGTTTAAGATGCCCCCCGAGACTCTATTACCCTATCTGGTGATCAAAGAAGACCAGGAAGCGATCCGTCATTTATTTCGGGTTGCTTGTGGATTAGACTCAATGATCCTTGGTGAGACGCAGATTCTCGGTCAGGTAAAGACGAGTTTTCTAACCGCCCAGCAATCGGGAACGACCGGAACATTCTTCAATGAACTGTTCAAAGAGGCGATAACCTTAGCCAAACGTGCACAGGATGAAACACAAATCAATGATCACCCGGTATCGGTGAGTTATGCAGCTGTGAAGCTGCTTGACGACACTTTTGGACCGCTTGAAGATAAATCAGTACTGATGATTGGTGCGGGCGATATGAGCAGGCTGGCGCTAAAGCATCTAGCCGGCAGCGGAATCCGTAATTTGACGGTGATGAACCGAACGAAGGATAAAGCTGACCTCCTAGCGCAGCAATTTGAAGGACAGGCGGCAGAACTCGATGCATTGGATGCGTGGATTGAGAGAAGTGACATTGTCTTCACATCAACCTCAGCTCCTGAATTTCTGATCACCGAAGCAAAACTTTTGCCGCTTCTTGCAAGGCGTGGAAAGCGTCCGCTGATTCTGGTCGATGTCGGTGTTCCGCGAAATATTGATCCTGAACTAGCCCGGCTAGAGGGGGTTCATCTGTTTGATATTGATGATCTGGAGAGAATTATCGACAGCAATCAGGAAGCACGCAGAAACGCAGCTTTTCAGATTGAGCGCTTGATTGATCAGCAGCAAGCCAAATACACAGAATGGCTGCACACACTTGGCGTTGTTCCTGTGATTTCGGCACTGCGGAAAAAAGCACTCTCAATTCATTCGGAGACGATGAAACGTATTGAAAATAAGCTGCCCGAGATGACAGAACAGGAACGCAAGGTCATCAGTAAGCAGGCGAAAAGTATGATCAACCAATTGCTTCGTGATCCGATCAATAATATTAAGGAACTCGCTTGCTGTGAGCATGGCAAACACGCGATTGATCATTTTGCAGAAATTTTTAATATCGCAGATGGCGTGGAACGTTCAGAAAAATCTGAACAGGTGCGGGAGTTAAAGGTGCTCCCAGATGGAGAGCTTGAAGAAGACGTTCATCAACGGACGATCCACGGCGGCTGAACGTTTGCCTGATGATTTAGAGAACTGCCTGTCAAGAAAGAAATGGGGCTACGAAATGAGAACAATTCAAGTTGGATCAAGGAAGAGCAAGCTCGCTTTGATTCAGAGCGGTATGGTCATCAAGAGTCTTTCGAGCAAGTCTGATCACTTTTCCTTCGATATAAAGCATATTGTCACGAAAGGTGACCGGATTCTAGATGTGACGTTATCCAAGATTGGCGGGAAAGGATTATTTGTGAAAGAAATTGAGCGAGCTTTGTTAGACGGATCAATTGATTTTGCAGTTCACAGCATGAAAGATATGCCCGCTGAATTACCGCAGGGTCTAGAGATTGCATCAATTCCTAAGCGTGAAGATCCGCATGATGTACTAATTTCCCGTGAATACAAAAAGCTTGAGGAACTTTCACCAGGGGCTGTCGTCGGAACAAGCAGCCTACGCCGTGCCGCACAAATTCTGAATATCCGGCCAGATCTTACCATCCGTTCGCTGCGCGGAAATGTGGATTCGCGGATTGCACGGCTGAAATCCGGCGACTTTGACGCTATCGTTCTTGCTGCGGCAGGAATGAAGCGGTTAGGTGTGGAGGAAAAAGGCGAAAATCTCCCATTCGATCTTATGCTTCCGGCCGTTGGACAAGGCGCACTGGCGATTGAGTGCAGGTCGTCGGATATCGAACTGAAAGCATTGCTTGAAACAATTAATAACGAAGAAACAGCGGTCACCGTTCGTGCGGAGCGTTCTTTTCTGAAACGGTTAAATGGCGGCTGCCAGGTTCCGATCGCCGCATTCTGTGACCGGCGGAAGGACGGCATGCTGGCTATGAGCGGTCTCGTTGCTTCAGCGGATGGGACAAAGCTGTTAAAGACCAGCCGTTTAGGCGATCAGCCTGAAGCACTCGGAATTATGGCGGCAGAAGATTTGCTGGTTCAAGGAGCAGGAAAGATTTTGTCGGACCTTGGAACGGAAAGTGATACTGATGCAAGATGAAAACTTGCCGGCACTCTTAAAGGGAAAGCAGGTGCTGGTTACTCGTGCGCAGCATCAGTCCGCTGCCATGTGCGCCAGAATTCACGCATATGGCGGGGAGGCTGTTCATGTTCCGCTTATCGATTATCGCCAGACGCCGCTTACTTTAGAAGAGCAGAAAAACTGGCTTAAGTCCGTTAAGCAGGCGGACTGGGTGATTTTGACGAGCCAGAATAGTGTAGATTATTTTATACGCGTTTTGGATCACGTCGAACAGCTACGCGGAGTCAGACTGGCAGTTGTCGGTAAAAAAACCGCTGAACAGCTCAAGACCCATGGACTCCAGGCTGACTTTATACCTGAGACGTTTACTGTGCAAGGTTTGTTGAAAGCTTTTAATGATGGACGATTACAAGCCAGCCGAGTAGCCGTTCCGCTAGGATCATTATCAGACACGACATGGCTTGAAAGACTTAGATATTTGGGAATCAAGGTAACAAGTTGTGTCCTCTATCAGACTGTAGCGAACCGCTCCGCTCAACCTCGACTTCAGAATATTATCGAATCGGGGCATTTATCCGCGATCACGTTTACAAGCCCATCCGCAGTTCGTTTTTTTACTGAACTTTTGACAGAGGGCGTATGGCGCGGCGCAATGAAAAGATGTACGATTGCAGTGATTGGATCGACCACTGCGCAGGCACTTAAAACACTCGGCAATTCCCCAGACGTTATTCCGGCTCGATTTACAGCTGTCGATATGATTGACGCGCTGGCAAACTACTATTCTAATAAAGAAGGAAGTCATTGCAATGAACAGCAATCTTGAATTTGATCGTCACCGCCGGCTTAGGCGAACTCCTGCTATCAGAAATATGGTGCGGGAAACATTTCTGCGGCCATCAGATTTCATCTATCCTATTTTTGTGACTGAAGAGGGGAGCAACATCAAATCCGAAATTCCTTCAATGCCAGGTGTGTATCAGTACTCGCTTGACCGCCTTGATGAGGAATTGAAGGAAGTGACCTCTCTCGGGATTCCGTCCATCATGTTCTTTGGTATTCCAAAAAAGAAGGATGCCTTCGGTTCAGGTGCGTATGATGAACAGGGTATTGTACAGCAGGCGATTCGCCAGACAAAGGAAAAGTATCCGGACTTGGTCGTCATTGCGGATACGTGCATGTGCGAATACACGGATCACGGGCATTGCGGTATTATTCATGATGGTGATGTGGATAATGATGAAAGCCTTACCTATCTTGCCAAAACTGCTGTGTCACAGGCTGAAGCTGGTGCGGATATCATTGCCCCTTCAAATATGATGGACGGGTTTGTTGCTGCGATCCGTCAAGCTCTTGATGAAGCCGGCTTCACGCAGATTCCGATTATGTCTTATGCAGTAAAATATGCATCGGCTTTCTTCGGCCCGTTCCGCGATGCTGCTGAGAGTGCACCGAAATTTGGCAATCGGAAAACATATCAGATGGATCCTGCCAACCGTCGCGAGGCGCTTAGGGAAGCAGAATCTGATGTTCGAGAAGGCGCCGACTTTATTATTGTTAAACCAGCGCTTCCGTATCTTGATGTACTGCGAGATGTGCGCAATCAAGTGAATCTGCCGCTTGTCGCTTACAATGTGAGCGGGGAATATGCGATGGTAAAGGCCGCAGCCCTGAATGGCTGGATCGATGAGAGAGCAGTTGTTCTTGAGTCGCTGACCGCGATGAAACGTGCCGGTGCCGATATGATTATTACCTATCATGCCAAAGACGCTGTTCGCTGGCTCCAGGAAGAAGGGTGAATGATGGATTTCAGCAAATCCATTGCTGCATACAAAGAAGCAAAGCCCTTGATGCCGGGCGGGGTCAACAGCCCGGTCCGTTCGTTTCCGTCGGTTGACTTAGATCCGATTTACATGGACCATGGCAAGGGATCGAAGGTCTATGATCTCGATGGAAATGAATATATTGATTATGTGCTGAGTTGGGGACCGCTGATTCTCGGGCATTCCGATGAGAAGGTCGTAGAATATGTAAAGCAAACGGCAGCGAAAGGGCTCAGTTTCGGCGCACCGCATGTGTTGGAGTCTAAATTGGCGGAGCTCGTTATTAACCGTGTACCATCAATAGAAATGGTTCGAATGGTTAATTCCGGAACAGAAGCCACGATGAGCGCGATACGTCTCGCTCGCGGGTACACTGGTCGAGACAAAATTCTGAAATTTGAAGGCAGTTACCATGGCAGTGCTGATTCGCTGCTGATCAAAGCAGGTTCAGGAGTAGCGACACTCGGATTGCCGGATAGTCCTGGTGTTCCCGCCCAACTGGCAAAGGATACACTAACCGTTCCCTATAATGATGCTGAAAGCGTCGCAGAAGTTTTCAAACAGTTTGGAAAGGATATCGCTTGTGTCATTGTCGAGCCTGTGGCAGGCAATATGGGCGTCGTTCCACCGATCCCAGGTTTTCTGGAATCTCTAAGAGCAATTACGAATGAATATGGTTCGCTGCTCATTTTTGATGAAGTAATGACCGGGTTCCGTGTTGCCTATCATTGTGCGCAAGGTTACTTTGGTGTTACGCCTGACCTAACTACGCTGGGGAAAGTGATTGGCGGCGGACTTCCGGTTGGCGCATATGGCGGCAAACGTGAAATTATGAAACAGGTTGCGCCGGAGGGACCAGTCTATCAAGCCGGAACACTTTCAGGAAATCCTCTAGCCATGGCTGCCGGTTACATGACCCTGTCACAGCTGAAACCGGAAGATTATGTCGCGTTCCGTGAAAAAGCAGATCGTTTGGCTGATGGGTACCGATCAGCGGCAGCAAAGTATGGTATTCCTTTAACCGTGAACCAGGCAGGCGCCATGATGGGTATTTTCTTCACGGATCAGAAGGTTATTAATTATAAAAGATCGAAGTCATCCAATCTGGATCATTTTAAAAAATATTTTACAGCGATGATCGAACAAGGGATCTCGCTTCCGCCTTCGCAGTTTGAAGGGGTTTTTCTCTCAACGAAGCATTCAATGGATGATATTGAAAAAACGATCAAGGCTGCCGAATACGCGTTTCGTGAAATTGCTGAATCTTGACGCTTAAAAAGATGAATTACTACTTAAAAAGAAAAACTGGAAAAGGTTGCCCTGATCCAGTGAACGATTAAATCCGGACAAATTTACGGTCCGGATTTTTTATACTATAGGAAAGTATTTAATTTTAAGGATTATAGTATAAGTGCAACTATGACTTCGCCTTAGTCATAGGCTTGGCAAAGCCAAGTTTTCTAATGCTTATTTTCTTGTTCATGATCTTAAACTTTTGGATAATGATGAACGAATTTTGTCAGTTCCCGCAAATTCTCTTCACTGACTTCCGGGAAAACGCCATGACCGAGATTGAAAATATAGCCCGGTCGATTACTTAGTTGGTCTAATAAAGTTTTTGCGCGTTCCTTAAGAATCGGCAGCGGGGCAAGCAGCAGCGAAGGATCAAGATTTCCTTGAATCGCCTTTGAGATTTGCAGCCTGTCCAGATCGTCTGCAGAGGTACGCCAATCGATGGATAGTACATCAACAGGGAGCTTATTCCATTCATTTAGAAGATGGCCTGCTCCCGCAGCAAAATACAGGCTTACCGCTCCGGTTTTTTTCAGTTCAGTAAAGATTTTTGCCATTGTTGGCGCAATGTAGATTTGATAATCTTTTTCGCCTAGCGCGCCTACCCAGGAATCAAAAATTTGCACGGCCTGAGCGCCTGCCCGGATTTGCGCCTGTAAATAGTTCAGCGTCATATCCGCCAAGTCGTCCATGAGTGCCGCCCAGTCTTCCGGATGGGTATACATAAATGCCTTTGTCTTATGATAATTCTTGGACGGTCCGCCTTCAATCAGATAACTGGCTAAAGTAAATGGCGCACCGGCAAAACCGATTAACGGAACATTCAACTGCTGATGCAGCAACTCAACTGTATCCAAAACAAAAGGAAGATCGCGAGCAGGATCCAGTTGCTTCCATTGAGCAAAGTCAGCTCCGGATCGGATCGGTTGATTTAATACAGGTCCAACACCCTCAACAATTTCAACCTCTATTCCTCTTGCCTTTAGCGGCGTCATGATATCGGCAAAGAGGATGGCTGCGTCAACTCCGAGTTTCTCAACCGGAAGCCGGGTAACCTGTGCACATAGTTCCGGATGGTGGCTGATCTCAAAAAAAGAATAACGTTCGCGAATGGCTCTATATTCAGCCTGATAGCGACCTGCCTGTCTCATGAACCATACGGGTGTGTAAGGGACAGCCTCTTTTCGGCACGCTTTCAGAAATACATCATTAAACAATTAACTCATCCTTTTCAAAGTAACCTATGGAAACATTTTATCATGAAAACAATTGTCTTTCTGATTTAACGGACTTCCCATATTCTTTCAGGGGGATTCCACCCTAATAGTTTACGTGAAAAATTTCTTTATTTCATCTCTGAATACGTTTTTTCAACAAAATAATGATGCTTACAGGTTTTTTTGCTCTATATTTATTCTGGCTTATTATCGTTTGCAGAGTCTGGCACATAATTTGACTGAAAATCTGTATAATTCACCTCGGTAACCATGCCTGCGTTTGCGTGATGCAGATCGTGGCAGTGGAACATCCAATTGCCTGGATTATCGGCCTTGAAAGCGACTTCGTATGTTTCGCCCGGTTTCACATTCAGTGTATCTTTGTAGATTGGAGAACCGCTGACCAGTTTGCCATTCTTGCTTAACACCTGGAAAAAGTGACCATGCAGATGCATTGGATGATTATTCATATGATCACGATTGACCAGCTTGACCTTTACGCGATCACCTGTTTTAACCTTGATCGGATCTGTATTCGGGAAACTCTTCCCATTAATTGTATAGATCATCCCATTACTATTCATTCCAGCATTGAGATTCATGGTATAAGTGACGTCGTATTTTTGATTCAAGGTAAACTGTGGTTTTGCTTTAGCCCCGTAATCAGTAAAATCAATCGCTGGTAATTGTGTACTTGCATTAGGCTGACCGCTTGTAGCTTTGCTGCCTTCATAGTTAATTAAAGCCTTCATCTCGTTAGTACCTTTTGCTGTTCCATGATCTTCGATATACCATTTTCCTGGATTGTCAGCAGTGAAGGAAACATCATAGCGTTCACCTGGCGCGATGGAAATCACCCGATTTTTAACGGTCTGCGGATTATTAATAGGTTGACCATCAGTCGCGATCACTTTAATGTTGTGACCATGAATATGAATGTTGTGGGGGAGATAGCCGGCATTGATGAAACGCAGCCGAACCTTATCCCCCTTTTTGACATTCAGAGGTTTGACCAATTTGCCGCTTTTTCCATTAATGGTATACAAGTCATACATGCTCATATTGTCGACCATCATATTCCCAGGCATGTTCATACCACCATCATGGTTATTTGATGAGTTTTCAGTTGAACTACCATGGCCCATGCCGTCCATGTTCATACCGTCCATACCGGAGTCTCCGCTTTTCTTTTTACTTGTCCCCGGAGTCATTGCCTTGATTTGCCCATTAATCTGATTTTTATCTGTCACCCATTCATCCAGCATCAAGGTGTAATCTTTGTCGTATTTTTCTTTGGAGTCTTCAACAATGAATGCCCCATATAACCCTCGGTCCACCTGATTCACTGAATCTTGGTGCGAGTGATACCAGTAAGTGCCTGCTTTATCAGCAACGAATTCATAAGTAAAGCTCTTTCCCGGTGCCACGGCGTCCTGTGTTACGCCCGGAATTCCGTCCATTTTATTTGGAACCGGATAACCGTGCCAGTGAATTGAAATAGGTGCAGGCAACTCATTCTTTAAAGTGACGTGAATCTTATCGCCTTTTTGCACACGTATTTCCGGTCCTGGTGCGGAACCATTAAACGTCCAAACCGGGACAATAACACCGTTGCTCAATTTTTGTGTGCCCTTTTGGGCAACAAGCGTAATATTCGGACTTCTTAATATTTTGGGTGCTTGTGAAGCAGCTGATTCATTGCCATTCATATTGGTCTTTTTTTGATTGTTGTCCGCTGTTGTTGCGGAACAAGCAGTGATCATGAGTAAAGTAAAAGCTGCAAGTGCGACGAAAAGAAATCTTTTCATAGAGCACACTCCTCCATTCGATTGAAATTAGTGTAAAAGAAAAATGTGAAGAAACTGTGAAGAAATAACAATCTAACGAAAACTACACAATTCGAGATTAGTCTATAAATACAGGAGATAATGAGTGGACAGAACAGAAGACCATACGAATTTTCGTATATAGAGTTATTGAGCGAAAACAGCAAAAAAATAAAGTTTACTGTAAGATAAGAAAAGGTGATCATGATGAAAAAATTGCAAATTCTAATCGTAGATGATGACTGGAAAATGCGCAATTTGCTACGTATCTATTTCTCAAAAGAAGGCTTTGATACAGTTGAGGCAGCAGATGGCAATGAAGCGTTGCTGAAGATTAAAAATTACTCTTTCGATTTGATCATTCTTGACGTGATGATGCCTGAAATGGATGGATGGCAGGTCTGCCGATCGATACGAGAAGTGAAATCGGTCCCAATTCTGATGTTGACTGCTTTAGGTGAGACAAAAGAAAAAGTCCAGGGACTTGAACTTGGCGCGGACGATTACTTAACCAAACCATTTGATCCTGCCGAACTGGTTGCCCGTGTTCATGCACTAATCCGTCGATCTACAGTTACAGCCGGCCAGTTGGATAAAAATAAACTGATTTTTCCGGAACTGATTATCGACAGAGACGGCAGGCAGGTCATGATTCAGGATCGGCCACTTGAACTTACCCAAAAGGAGTTCGATCTGTTTGACACGCTCGCAATGAATAACGGACGTGTTCTATCTAGAGAGCAACTGATTGAAAAGATATGGGGCTTTGACTTTGAGGGCGACGCACGAGTGGTCGACATACATGTGAAAAATATCAGAGAAAAGCTGAAAAAGGCTGGGTTGCACTATTCACCAATTCAGACGGCATGGGGGATTGGCTATAAATTCAATTCTGAGGATGGAAAGTCATGACAATGAATCGAATCGGGCTGAAACTGGGTGTCGCCATCATGGTGCTGATCATCGTAATCCTGCTTTCGCTTGGGCTAGCTGTCGACCGTTTATTCACAACCTTTTATGATGCGCAAATGAAAGAAGATACTCACGAAATCGCTGCTCATTTTACCACTATGGCTGCATCCGGGGAGGATTCATCCCAATCGATGATCCGAACTTTTGCCGAGTTTTCAAATGTAAAGGTCTATTGGTTATATGCTGATGGAAGAGTTCTGACCCTTGAAGGCAAGAAAGAGCAGCCAAGTCCTTCATTTGTAAGAAAGTCAGAAAATCGGCGGTTGCTTTCCGGTCATGCCATTGAATTCCGATTTCAAGACGGTCAGCATAATCGGTATTATGTCGTCGGAAAACCGGTAAAGCGTGACAAAAGCACTCGGTCCGCGATTTACATTGCTTCTTCAATGAAACAAATAGATAACTCTTTGTATCGTTTGCGTGGCTTGCTGATCCTGTCTGGATTAGGCGCTTTTCTGCTCGCTTTAGGCATGATCTTGATCATGAGCAAGTTGCTGTCCCGTCCGCTACTTCAAATGCAGCATATGACTGGGAAAATGGCAAAAGGAGACTGGGACGCGCGGCTTAAGATCGGGGGCCGTGATGAGATCGGTATGCTTGGACGTTCCATAAATGATCTGGCGGCCAGCCTTCAACGCTATCGAGATACGAGACAAGCTTTTTTCTCAAATATTTCACATGAACTGCGAACGCCGGTGACTTACCTTCAGGGCTATACTAAAGTTTTGGCAGACGGAATGGTTCAATCCGACAAAGAAAAAGAACAGTACTTATCGATCATTTATCAAGAATCCGTACGTCTCGAACGTCTAATTAACGATCTGTTCGACCTTTCAAAGATGGAGGAGGGGCAGATAAAGCTCACTATGGAATCACTGGATCTGAAAGGACCCATGAAAGCGGCACTTCAGAAAGTGAAACTGAAGGCGGAAAACAAGCATTTGAGTCTTCAAGTAGATGTCCATGAACACGTCCCATGTATTCATGGAGACCGTCAACGCATGGAACAGGTGCTGCTCAATTTACTGGAAAATGCGATTCGATTTACAGAGAACGGGACGATTCTTGTTCAATTGAAGAAACAAAATAATGCTGGGGTTGTCATTGTGGCGGACACCGGAATTGGCATTCCCAATGAGGAACTTCCTTTCATTTTTGAACGGTTTTATCGTGTTGAAAAATCGCGGGCGCGCAAATACGGCGGGACCGGCTTAGGTTTGTCCATCGTTAAAAAGTATGTCGAAATACAAGGCGGAACGGTTCATGTTGAGAGTACAGCAGGCGTTGGAACTACTTTTACATTGACATTTCCCTTTGAAGAAAAGCATGAGAAGGGCGGGATGATTTCATGAAAAAATTGGACTGGATTTTTTCACTATTTTTGATAATCATGGGACTAACCTGCCTGTTCTTCTCTGCTAATGCTTTTGGGCATGAGAGTTTTCTCTCTTTTGGAAGGGCATTTTTTCAAGTATGCATGTGGATGGCCTGCCCGGTGATGCTTCTTGCTATTCTTTATTTGTGGTTTTATCTCGGAAAAAAAAGTAAATGAGCTTCAAGCTTTTATGATTTTCATAACTAATTTTAATCTACATGGTTTCCACACAGATTCCACACAATTCTTGTCTACAATCCTTAGTAAAGGAAGAGAGGAGGAACAAACCTATGGATTTAAGTTGGCTAGCGCTGCTCGCCTGTCCGCTTATGATGCTTCCAATGATGTTATTGATGATGAAAGGCGGGCATTCGCAAAAGGATCGCTCGGATCACCAAAAAGTTTCGAATGAACTAAGCGCATTGAAGGAACAGAATGATCTCCTACGCGAAGAACTTCAGCAGCTTAAAAGTAAATAGGACAAAGATAAGGAGGAATGATTCATGAATTGCTGCGGAAACCATGATCATAACAATCAGATAAATAAGAATCATAATCACGAAAATGAAAACCATAATGCCCATGGAAAACATCAGCCCAACCATAATTTTATGATGGCTGTATGTCTTATTATCCCAATAGCCGTGATTGTCGGTCTGTTCTTCACAGGCGGATTTTCAGGATCAAACAGCTTGCTCATACTTGCTGCCGTACTCATTTGCCCGTTAATGCATCTACTCATGATGCCGGCTATGATGAAAAAGGGTAATGGACGTCATCATTGATCTGCAAAAAAGTAAAGATTCTAATGACTGCTTTTTATAGAGACGAAAACTCGATTGGGTTTTTCGTCTCTATTTCATAAGTATTTCACTATTAATACACATAAAAAAACAGCAAGAGATGAGAACCGATTCATCCAAATATAACCACAAATTTTGAAACATCATTGTTATCCTAATGTGTCGAAAATTGTCATATAAGATTGATATGATGTTAACAAATCTGCGGGGGTCTTTCACCTTAATACTCAAAAAAAGAGAAGATGCATAAAAGGGGAAAGATAATAGTGAATAAAAGGTATTTACGTTCAGCAATGGTTTTTGGCATGGCAGTCTTACTGACGACAGGTTACACGGAAAACTACGCTAATGCTGCGTTGGTTAAACAAGCAGGGGTCAAACGCGATCAGAATTCATCCTCTGTAAAACAGTTGTCAAAGAATAATAGCCGGCAGGATGTCACCATTAAAAAAATTAAAGCATCTGGAAGGCAGATTGAAAAAATACAGAAACGTGCAGCTGAAAGACAATCGGCAATTACAAACAGCCAAATCAAATCAGAACTAATGAAGGATCGGATTAAAAGGCTCAGGGCACAGATCAAGGTTAGAGATGGATTATTAAAAAAACGTATTCGTTCTATATACATAAATGGCGGGACAATCAATTATCTTGATGTTCTTCTGGGTGCGGAGAGCTTCAGAAACTTTCTGGATCGATTGTTTGCTTTGAAAACGATCACTGAGACGGATAATAAAATTTTGACTGCTCAGGAAAATGATAAGAAAGAACAAGTCACTAAAGAAAAGGCACTTCAGGACGAACTGAAGCTGATGAAGCGCAATCTGGCAGATTTGAAAAATTTGGAATCGGATCTTCTTAAGGAAAAGAAGAACCAGCAAAGTGAATTAACGCTGCTCAGAAAAGAAGCGTCGAAAATTAAAGAACAGATCATGGGTGAAAAGGAAGAGAGGGAAGTGGCACTAGATCAAAAGCGTGCACTAAAGAGTAATGCAGCGTCACCGGAATATAAAAAGCTGTCTTTCAGCAAGTCAATAGTTATTAATCCGGCTCAAGGGTATATTTCATCTGGATTTGGTTACCGCTCATTTGACAATAGCTTCCATCCAGGAATTGATATAGCGAACAATGAGGGAACGCCGGTCATGGCAGCAGCTGACGGAGTGGTGTTCAGAGCGTATCGATCCTCAAGTTATGGAAATACGGTGATGGTGTCCCATCAAATTGAAGGAAAATTATATACGTCTGTCTATGCTCATCTGAACGCTTACAATGTATCTGCCGGCGAACGCGTGACTCAAGGACAAGAGATTGGCGGGATGGGGAATACGGGCGAATCATTCGGCTCTCACTTGCACTTTGAACTCTATGAAGGTCCATGGACTCCGGCGCCTCATAAAGGCGCGGTGAATCCGGGAAACTTTATTCGATAATGACGTGATCCCGTACAGTGATGATGAACATGAAAAAAATTTATAAATAAAAAGGTGAACATCTCAGATATTAATCTGAAGTGTTCACCTTTTTTAGAGCGTACTTATATTTGATTGGAATACTCAAACATCATTCTTTTGCTTGGTTTAATAATTGAATCAAATCGCTTCGATTGACGCGTGCGCAATAGGCCGGTGTGCCATTCTGAAAACGAAATCCTTCATGCAAGGGACCTGCATCATAGACATCAAAACCAATAGATTCAATTAGTTCGGTGACGATTTTCTTTGCCGTGGCATCATCACCGGCAATGGGAAGCGTCCTGCGTTCTGGATCTCCTTTTGGCTTTGCTGTAGTTTTGATGTCTGCTGCATAGATTGAATTAAACGCTTTAACAACATGAGCGTTCGGAAAGTGCTCAGCCGTGAGTTCGCTCGTTGTCGTCGATCCATTATCTAGAGCGGCAATCTGTCCGTCCCGCTGAGGGTAATAGTTCATCGTATCGATGATGGTCTTTCCATCTAGATCAAAGTCGGGAAGTTGAGAAAGTGCGTACAATGGCACGGTCACGACCACAATGTCGCCTTCACGTGCCGCCTGTTCTGCAGTAGCTGCTTCGGCCTGTGGTCCCAGCTTCTTTACAAGTTCAGTCAGTGTTTCAGGTCCGCGTGAATTTGACATTACAACGGAATAGCCTGCTTGAATGGCGCTTGCCGCAACAACTTGTCCGATATTTCCACTGCCGATAAATCCAATTTTCATGGTCAATGACTCTCTCCCTTCTTTATTCAGCTTCAGTGTAGCATTCACTATTGTTCACGTCTAACAACATGACTTGATGGTTTGGATCGTCACTTTAAATTTTTTTCATATACCCCACTTGAGTAGTTATTGCTGAGTTCTTACCCCCATAGTAGTATATAGCTATTAAATGAGAAGGGGGTGCAAGGGTGAACGATATTATCTTTAAGCTGACTCAGGTTGGATTTTCCTCTTACGAAGCGAAGGCGTATTATGCTCTATTACAGAAGCACCCAGCAATTGGTTATGAGGTGAGTAAAATTGCTAAAATTCCAACGGCAAAAATATATGAAACCTTAACAAGCCTGAAAAATAAGGGGATGGTTATTTCCAGCGCTTCAGAACCTGTATATTATTATCCCAAAGATCCTAAAGCCCTTTTAAGTTCAATAAAAAATGAATTTATAACAACGGTTGACGATTTAGAAGGGCAGTTAACTCAGGTTCAGCCGATACCGAACATCGACATAACATGGAACTTGTCAGGCTATGAG
Source organism: Sporolactobacillus laevolacticus DSM 442 (assembly GCF_000497245.1). GTDB lineage: Bacteria > Bacillota > Bacilli > Bacillales > Sporolactobacillaceae > Sporolactobacillus > Sporolactobacillus laevolacticus. The sequence continues at coordinate 5,168 of NZ_AWTC01000010.1, read as the reverse complement.
ATAGTGATCGATAAGATGATCGATGTGATGAAAAATGTTTCCGAACTGCTTCTCCTTTCCCTATGGCCAGAGGAAGCTGCCCTATTAGAAGAGCACGTGATTACGGCAAAAAATCGAGGAATTAGAGTTATTGGTGGAGTATTTGGAGACTGTGACTTAGTTGACTGCGGAATGATAAATCTTAAATCCTGTGGCTTAACTTCAAAAAAACGTCTCGGAAAGAGACTAACCGTTGTAGCGGGTGATACAACGGAAGTCGTGATCAGCGAAATAAATGGAAATAAAGAGACAACCGGAATATGGACCAATGCGCCAAGCGTTGTTCTTACAGCCAAAGAGTATATGAAACACGATATTTGGGGCAAAGTCCTAGTGGATGCCTTAGGTTATGAAAAATTTAGAAGTTTGTGTGAGAGCAATGAAATGTTAGCCTATCTCATCCAAAATCGTTAGGCGTACAAAGGTTTATAACCAAATGAGAAAGAAGGTGGAATCAGAGATGAATTATTTATATGACCTAAAAAATAGTAAGATCGGTATCGTCGGATGCGGCCATTTAGGACAAGCGATTACGGAATCGCTAATTAATCACGGCTTTTCTAAGCATAACATTTTTATTTCATACAGAGGAAATCCAGCAACATATAAACACCTTGAAAAACTTGGACTTGCCAGCTGTATTTCAGAGAATGAGCAAATATTTACTGAGGTAGACCTTATTTTTATTACCGTCAGACCGCAGGATGTTATTCACTTGAAGAATATACCAGTATCAAAAAATATACGAATTATCTCTTGTGTGGCTGGATTAACGACCCAAATGTTAAAAAAGATCTTCAATAGAGAAACTTTTAGAATGATGGTTAGCGGTCCGGATACCCTTGTTTCAGAAAAAGGAGTTGCTGCAATCTATCCTTATAATCGTTTTGTTAGCAATCTTATAAGTCAAATGAGTTTGACACTATTTAAACTTTCGAATGAAAATGATCTAAACATGTTTACAGCAGGTGTTTGCCTGCCGGCGGCATTATTGCAAGAAGACAATGACAAAAATATACATGACGCTGTAAATGAACTGGAAAAGGACTACGCGTGGTTTTTAGAACTTTATACGTGGTCAAAAGGAGTTATACCCGTTTTGGCTACAGAAAGAGAAAGAGAAAAAAATGAATATATAGCGAAAATGGTCACAGAAGGCGGCGTTACAGAAGCAATTATTAATAGCCTAAAGGATGGCGAGTTATTTATCACAGCATTAAGAAGAGGAATGAATCGGAGTCAGGAAATATCTAAGGAGATTGGCCACTTGATCAATCTCACTATGTAGCTTTCTGCAAATTAATCAATCAATAGAAACTTAGGGAAGTTCATTAACTTTAAAAAATGAAAAAGAGGCGATCTAAAGTGGATACACTTGCAAATGTGTCTGTTGTAAAAAAAGCGAATGTATATTTTGATGGGAAAGTAACCAGTCGAACAGTGATCTCTGCAAATGAAGAAAGGATAACTCTGGGAGTGATGATGCCTGGACGCTATGAATTTGAAACTGCAGACAAAGAACACATGGAACTGTTAGCCGGAAAACTTGAAGTGCTGCTTCCTAAAAGCGAAGCGTGGATGACTATTGAAGAAGGGGAAACCTTTGATATACCCGCTCACACCAAATTTCAAATTACTGCAGTAGAGCTATCCGATTATTGCTGTTCCTATATCAAGTGAGTTATTCTTTGTTGAAGAGCAAGCAGGAGTATTTTCCAAATTCAGGGGCACCTTCAACGATAGAAGATTTTGTAGTCTCGTTTCTAGTAAGAAATGATATTATTAAATGAACGATAATAAAAGGTGATGAATACATGACGTCTCAACGCACGGTTGGTATCCTATTGTTCAATGAAGTAGAAGTTTTGGACTTTGCAGGACCATTTGAAGTTTTTTCTCTCACAACGTTGACTGACTCTAAAAGCAAACCGTTTGTTGTCAAGACCATTTCTGAAAATGGTGAAATAATTAAAGCGCGAAATGGTTTAATGGTTAAACCGGATTATAGCTTTGAATCACATCCGTCATTAGACATCGTTATTATTCCAGGCGGTTATGGTGCTGAAGAAATTGAAATTAATAACCCTAATGTCATTCAGTGGATAAAAAAGCAAAGTTCAAAAGCAGAATTTATGACTTCTGTTTGTACGGGAGCATTTCTTCTAGCCGAGGCAGGGATTCTCGATGGAAAACGTGCAACAACCCATTGGATGGATTTAGATCGATTAGAGCAACAATTTCCTTCAGTCTCGGTTCAACGTAATGTCAAATTTGTTGATGAAGGCTCCGTCATCACTTCTGGCGGAATATCAGCAGGCATTAACATGTCCTTTCATTTGATCTCTCGACTCTACAGTAATGATGTTTCAAAGCAAACGGCTAAGCGAATGGAATATGATATAGAATTATGATCTGAAATTTAGTTCACGACTTAGTAACGCGTTGATCAACTTTTAATAATTAATCCTCACACTGAGACAAATAAGGACTGGCAGTATAAATTGCCAGTCCTTATTTGTTAGTGGAATAATTTGTAATAAGATTTATGAATGGATCTTGTATTAAATTAACTATTGACCTTGTCCAATGCAAAAGAGGCGACTTCTGTTGCGTGAATGTAGGTTGTATCAAATACCGGAACCTGGCAATCCTGCTGTTTGATTAGCAGCGGAATCTCGGTGCATCCGAGAACGATACCTTCCGCCCCTTTAGAGAGGAGTTTATCAATGATCTGTAAATACTTTTCTTTTGAGGCCTGTGAATAGTTACCCTGACAGAGTTCCCCAAAAATAACATCATGAATCACCGTACGATCATCCTCTTCCGGAATGATTGTTGAAATACCGTACTTCATCAACCGGTCTTTATAAAAGTCTTGCTCCATGGTAAATTTTGTCCCCAGCAAGCCGACTTTCGTTAATCCTTGTTTCTGGATCGATTTTGCCGTTGCATCGGCAATGTGAATCAGCGGAATGGAAACGGCATCTTGTACTTCCGGTGCCATCTTATGCATCGTATTTGTGCAAATGACAAGAACATCCGCACCTGCTTTTTCAAGGGTGACAGCTGCTTGAATCATAACCTCAGTTGCTTTTCTCCATTCTCCTGCTCTTTGAAGCGCTGCAATCTCTTCAAAATCGAATGAGTGCATTATGCATTTTGCCGAATGCAAGCCACCCAGTTCTTCTTGTACCCTTGTGTTAATGTAGCGGTAGTATTCTGCCGTTGACTCCCAGCTTAATCCACCGATCAGACCGATTGTTTTCATTAAGAAAACCTCCTCTTGATTTTTATAAATCGTAGCATGGTATACTGGTCTATAACAGGTACAGTAATTGAAAACTTTTATAGTACCAGTTTTTGAATCGGGTGATGGGAATGCTGTATATCAATCTCAATCGAAAAAGTACGACATCACTGACTCAGCAAATCTATGAGCAGATTCGTGGAGACATCTTGAATCGGGAGTTAAAAGAAGGGGAGCGTCTGGATTCTTCTAGAGGCCTTTCTTCTACAATTGGTGTCTCACGAAATGTTGTATTGGAAGCCTATGATCGACTGATTGCTGAGGGCTACGTAGAGGTCAGACCCAGATCAGGCACATTTGTCGCCAAAGGATCTTCTTTACCGCTGCACGAAAACAACGTACATCGTGATCAAAGGATGTTTCGGACAGATTCTGAGCCAAAGCTCATTGATTTTCGGGGTGGTAATCCGGCGATTGACCAGTTTCCAAGGAAAAAATGGGGTCAGCTGACCAAGGAAGTTTGCGGAGAAGCGCCAGACCGTATTTTTGGCTATGGGGAGCCGGGCGGAATTGAAGAACTCAGAATCACACTAGCCAAGTATCTTCAAAGGGTAAGAGGCGTTCATTGTGATCCGGAGCAGATCATGATTACACAAGGCGCTACTCAGGCGTTGCGCCTTATAACGGAATTGCTGATCAAAGATGGGATTAGTATCGCTGTCGAAGATCCTGTAACAGATGAAATGCGCAATATTTTTATTAATGCAGGAGCCGATCTTTTTCCCGTACCCGTTGATGAAAATGGAATATTGCCGGAACACCTTCCTAAGGGGAAAAAACTTGGTTTTGTATTTGTCATTCCATCGCATCAGTTCCCGATGGGAGGCATTTTATCGATTCAAAGAAGAGTACAGCTTATCGAATATGCGAGAAAAATGAATAACTACATTGTTGAGGATGACTATGATAGTGAATTTACCTACGAAGGTGCACCGGTTCCCTCGATCCAAGGGCTTGATCCGGAGCGGGTGATCTATGTTGGCACGTTCAGTAAAATTCTGTCTCCGGCGCTCAGGGTAGGCTACGCGGTGCTTCCAGCTCATCTGGTTGAAGCGTTCCGTAATTTAAAGTGGTTCCACGACCGTCATACCGCTTCGATTGATCAGTTAGTCCTATCCCGATTTATCGAAGAAGGCTATCTGGATCGCCATGTTCGCAAAATGAAAAAGATCTATAGGAAAAAAAGAGAAATACTCGAGAAGTGTGTTTTGTCTTCTTTTAAAGAGGCTAAGACTATCGGAAAGGCAGCAGGGATGCACCTTGTTGTTGACATTCCAGGTGCTACCTTTACGGACGACATCGTTAACAAAATCAAGGAGAAGGGTGTACACATTTATCCTGTCGAGCAGTATGCCCTGAAAAAAGGCATGCACAAGCAGCAAATCATTATGGGTTATGGCGGTCTGACCAAGGAAGAGATAATAGAAGGGGTAGAAGAGCTAAAAAGGTGTTTGGACATGAACAAATACCGTCAGTGATGCTTAAAAAAATCTACTCCTATTCGTTCAAGCGATACAGCACCATAGGGTTGAGTCCATGACCCCTTCCTTACCATGGAAGTGCTCATACAATTACTGATGTTCAATAGGGAGGACCATCTAATGTCACGGGGACTTATTCATCATATTGAAATTAATGTTTCTAAACTAGAAGCATCCATAAACTTCTGGGGATGGTTTTTAGAAGAATTAGGGTACCGTCCTTTTCAAGAGTGGAATCAGGGCAAGAGCTGGAGGAGGCCACTGAAAAACTCATGTTTTTTTTGGTAGGTCGAGACTATTGACACAAAAAAGGTCGCTGATCGTCTGTATTTTGACGATCG
>NZ_AWTC01000009.1 GCF_000497245.1 Sporolactobacillus laevolacticus DSM 442 | reverse complement strand
GTTCATAAGATCCATAGCAATTTTGAATTTATTAGGGGTTTGCCCTTTTAAATCACGCTTGGCTTTTGTTTAGTTTTCAAGGAACATTTCTTCGTGTTGCTCTCAACAGCAACTTTTATATATTACCATGCTGTTTCGAATCTGTCAACACTTTTTTAAATCGATTATTTCCGTCGTTTTTCAGCGACAAAAATTATTATATCTCAACTAATCTACCAAGTCAAGATGTTTTTAGTTTGCCAGATTTTGTACTCGTAAAATCGCGGCAATAAATACAATAACATCTCACAAACTACTCGTCAACACTTTCTGAAAAAAATTTCATCATCTCTTAAAATGAACCTTTACCACTGTTTGTTAGATATTTCTTTGAATCTACCTAAATATCTTGTCAGATTGTTTCTCTGTTGACAATCAGACCGGACTTCTCCCTCTTTTCAAAAGAAGTTATTGCAAGAACTGTTAATTTGGCAAAACAAAGCTCCTTTAATTGTCTCATTTAAATAAGACATTACCATAATAATTAATCTATCTTCATCTATACTGACACGTCATAACGATCCTGTTGAATCGTTCCAACCACAAGGGTAAGATGAAAGCATTAAACGGGTAAAGGATGATAGAACTGATGAACAACCTAACGAAAATAAAAATAGAGAAACCAACGAGTGAGGTTTTTGAAGCGTTTGTGGATCCGTCAAAGATCGGAAACTTCTGGTTTTCATCCAGTTCAGAGCGATGGGAACAAGGAAAAACGATCACACTGATTTACGAAGAATACAACGCGCAACTGGATATTCATGTATTAAAAGTTGAGAAAGACAAAGAAATCATATTCCAATGGGGTCCAATCGATGAAAACTATATCGTGACGATTACTCTAAGTGAATTGGATCACACGACGAGCATTGTTACGGTTAATGAAGAAGGATCAAAGAAACGGACAATCATTTTGTGCAAAGACTGATCGATGACAAAGAAGGCTGGGTATTTATGCTGACCTGTTTAAAAGCGTATCTAGAGTCGGGAGTAACAGATTTGCGAACTGGTTTGGTAAAAGATTAAGGTATTTGTTCACCTATTTTTGTGAGTATCACATAATCATTAGTAGGATAAAAAGGCAAGGAAAACTGATTGAGCCAACAATGGCTCTTTTTTTATAAGGGTGACATGTGCTTCGCAGATGGCGATGTCCGAACGACAGTGTTTTCCATGTTCATGTCCTCATTTTAAATAAGCAACTCAAGTGCCAATTTGTGTATTAAAAAAGATCCTTCAAAAAACCTTTCGCAAAAAGCTTTTTTCCTTCGTCTTTTAAAACATAATACACACTGTAAAAAAGCTGTCACTTCAAATAAAGCATTAATTCATCAGATGATTAAATAATAAAGCATTTAATAGATAGAGAACCCAAACCTGGAGAAGCGCTTATTGCAGAAATAATTTCTGACCAGGAAAGAATCTGATGGTGTCCTGATGATTTAATTTCTTATATTTCCATACTGTAATACCATGTTCCGACAGTATCGCCCATAGGGAATTTGTTTGAGCGTCGTAAATGTGAGTAGATGTACCTGTAGTGCGATGTTCAACCGATCGAGAAGCATGAGTATTCTTATCGAGAACGGCCTTAATCATTAAAGTTTTCTGTACTAATGGTGTTGCACTTCGATTTTTTTGTTGAGCGTGCCCTGCGTTAAACCGCAGCACTTGTCCTGCCTTGATCAGGTCATCTGAAATTCCATTAAGTGCTCTAAGTTCAGATACGGATACATGAACACGCAGGCTGATTTCAGAAAGAGTATCACCTTGATTGACTATATAATTTGTTTTTTGGTTCACAAGTTTTGTGTTTTGAGAGGAATAGGAAGATTCAGATGGATCGCCTAGCGACATTTTTCTGTACTTTTCCATGGAATAAGTTGACGAGGAATCTGGCGTGGTCTTTGTCGTCTTTTCATAATTCTCTACACCGTCTGAAGCATTACTATCTATACGGCGTCCGGTTACAAATCTTGGTTCCCAGTAACTAGCTGAACCTCCACCGAAAATCTGTGTTTCACGAACACCAGTTTCCTCATTCTCGGAACTAATCATCCAGCCACCACCAACGTATATACCAACATGAGAAATCCTACTGCCTGAAGTATTGAAGAAAACCAAATCTCCTGGAAGCAAGTTGTTTTTGCTAACCGGAATGCCAAACCTTGCCTGCTCCACCGAGTTATGCGGTAAATCAACCCCAAATTTTGCAAACACCTTTTTTGTGAATCCCGAACAATCATTCTGTCCCCATTGATAACGCGTATGCAGTTGTTCCTTTGCAACATCAGCCGGACTTGCAGCCATAGCCACATGAGTATTCATCGTGCCTGATAAAATTACGCCACCGGCAAGTGCAATGGGTATCATTGGTTTCTTCATGAGAACTACCTCCTTGGTGTTGTGCCCCCTAATGAACATGTACTCCTCACTCGTGTAGAAACTCACCGCCCAATGGATGAATCTATATTTTAATGAAATGACATTCCCGGCCTACATATCACAATTAGAAAAAAATGTTTTTTGTTGTTAAACTTTCTAAATAAAGGACATATACGTTATATCAAGATCTCTTCAACTAGTGTAAGAACGAAATTCTGTCTTAGTCTTGTTTTTCCCTGTACCCAAAACTACAAATATTTATATAGTTACTCAGAGGATTAAAATAGCCGAAATAAATTTCTCAACCAAAAAAAACACTCCAATAATTAGCTTTTGATGGCCAACATTCGGAGTGCGCGATAAGATTTATGGTTATATTTTTATTGACCTTTCCCGGATAAAAACGATTGAGTCTTATCAATCTCAATTGGATAAAGTGCGGGCTGACCCAGAGCTTTTAGGTAAACGAGATTTAGCCGACTGCCATGATTTTTTTTATCATTTTTTAATTTCTCGTAAAATGCCGATGTACCAATCAAAGAAGAAACCAAAGGCAACCCCACCGCCTTCAATCGCTGGGTCAACATGTTTGTTGTTCCGCGCGGGGACAGTCTGTAATTTTCAAAAATCTGGGTTAATCGAACCATTCCGATGCTAATTGCCTCGCCATGAGCCAATTGTCCGTCCGCCAATAGTTCAATCGCGTGGCCGATCGTGTGGCCGAAGTTGAGAATCTGCCGGCGTCCATGTTCTTTTTCATCATCCATGACAACACCTGCTTTAAACGCAACACTTTTTTGAATCAAATCGTTGGCGTGCTCTAGTATCTCCTTTGGTCGGTTAATCTGTTCAATCACCTGCCAAAACGTGCCGCCTTCGAGTGCGGCCATCTTGACAATCTCCGCGTAACCTTCTGCTACATAACGTTGTGGCAGGGTATTTAGAGTATCTGGATCAATGAGCACTGCGTCCGGCTGATAAAAAGTACCCACCAAATTTTTGCCTGTACCTAAATTAATCGCTGTTTTGCCACCGACGCTGCTGTCCACTTGTGCTAGTAAAGACGTTGGCATTTGAATGAGCGCGAGCCCCCGCATAAATGTGGAAGCGACAAATCCTGCTAGATCGCCGACGACACCTCCGCCTAGCGCCAGCACACCATCTGAACGCGTAAAGTGATCTTCCGCTAGTTTCTCGAATAGTTGAACGGCTGTTTGCCAACTCTTTGAGGATTCTCCCGCGTCTACTTGATAAGCTGTGACTTGGAAACCTGCTGCTATGAGTTGTTTAATCACTTTCTGCTCATAAAGCGGTGCAACGTTGCGATCACTGATTACGGCAATTTTACGCGGTGTCCAAAGTTCAGCTACTAAAGTGCCTACACGGCTGATTAATCCGGACTCAATGTGTATGCGATAATGTTTCTCTGGTAAATCTACCGGAACGGTTTCCACGATCAGTCCTCCCAGGAATCCATTAACTGCTTAAGTGCAAAAACATGTTTGGTCATCGTTAAGTAGGTATCCGGTTTTAACGATTGTGCACCGTCAGAAAAAGCGTGTGCAGGGTCGTCGTGTATTTCAACAATCATGCCGCTTGCACCACTTGCCGTACCGGCGTAAGCCATTGGGGCTACAAGATCCCAAGCACCAACCGCGTGACTCGGATCTACAATAATTGGGTAATGGGTCAGCTTTTGTAGTACCGGAACGGCAGCCAAATCAAATGTATTGCGCGTGTATTTGTTATCAAATGTACGTATGCCACGCTCAATCAACATAATGTTGTGGTTGCCGCCACTGGCAATGTACTCAGCAGCGTTGAGCAGATCATCAATCGTGCCGGCCAGCCCTCGCTTCAGTGCTACCGGAATCTGTGTTTTGCCCACTGCTTTTAATAGCGAAAAGTTCTGCATGTTGCGTGCACCGATTTGGATGACATCCGTGTACTTAGCTGCCATTGGGACATGAGTTTCATCCATTATTTCAGTAATGACATCCATCCCTAGTTCATCGGCTGCTTCTCGCATAAAGCGCAAACCTTCTTCGCCTAGGCCTTGGAAAGAGTACGGTGTGGTGCGTGGTTTGAATGCCCCACCGCGTAAAAGCGTTGCGCCGCCTTCTCTGGCTACCATGGCCATACGCTTAATGTGCTCTTCAGATTCGACAGAACATGGGCCAGCCATCATCGTAAATGTATTGCCTCCGATTTCCGAATGGGGGAGTTTAATAATTGTATCTTCAGGGTGAAATAAGCGGCTGCCCAGTACATAGGTTGGCGTTTTCGTAATGACTTCATCAATCGCCGAAGATTCCTGGTCGGAAAAATCAAAGTGATCCAGATCAATAACAGCCATATGGTTATCAATCACCAGAACCTGCTTTGGTATTTGCGCAAACTTTGTTTTTAATTCTTCGAGTATTTGGTTATTGACTGGTTTTTTAAATTGAATAATCATTATGGAATTTCCTCACTTTTTATATAATTTGTTTATTTCCGTTGCGATACTTACTATCTTCCGGTATTTCAGGTGCGAATTGTTGCTCATAAGCAGCCACCAAACGTTCTACAGTGAACCCATAGGCCGGAAGAAGATCATCAGCTGCACCGCTTGCACCGAATATGTCCACGCCTAAGCTGACACCATCTAACCCGACATAGCGTTCCCAACCAAGTGTTGCACCCATCTCAATGGACATTCTCTTGCGCACCGCAGTCGGTAATACAGATTCGCGGTACGTATAGCTTTGCCGGTTAAATCGGTCAAAACTTGGCATAGATACGACGGATACATCATGACCCTTGCTGCGTAATACATGTTGTGCTTTCACGGCTAAGTGAACTTCAGAACCTGTTGCAATTAAAATGCCTTCTGGAACTGTTCCACTTTGCGGGGAAAGAACATAACCTCCGCGATTAACACCGTCCTGAGCTGATTTTACAGTATTCTGTAAAACAGTCAAATTCTGCCTTGTCAAGATTAACACGGTTGGACGATCTTGTGTTTGTAACGCAACCGTCCATGCAGCAACGGTTTCATTCGGATCTGCCGGTCTGATCACTGAAACATTAGGCATTGCCCGCAGGCTCATTAACTGTTCAATCGGTTGATGGGTTGGTCCATCTTCACCTACAGCTATTGAATCATGTGTGAAAACATAAATCACTGGAAGTTTCTGCATGGCCGCAAGACGAATGGCGGCACGCATGTAATCGGAAAAGACGAGAAATGTTCCGCCGAATACCCTGCTACCTCCATGTAGCATGATGCCGTTCATGGCTGCTCCTTCAGCAAATTCACGAACACCAAACGCAATGTTGCGGCCGGATCGGTTGCTCGGACTAAATAATCCTTCATCTTCAATACTCGTTTTATTCGAACTCGACAAATCTGCGGAACCGCCCCACAGGAACGGAACACGCCGAGCAAGTTTCTGGATCACAGAATGACTTGTCGAACGGCCGGCTTCGCTCATGCCTTCGTGATACTTTGGTAAATCGCTTTGCCAATGATCCGGTAATTGATTTTCCAAAGATTGTTTCAGCTGCTGCGCGAGCTTAGGTTGACGAGACGCTAATTTCGTAAAGCTGCGGCACCAATTTTCTTCCGCTAATGCACCACGGTGAGCAAGCGTTTCTTCGAAACGATCATAAACTTCATGGGGAACAGTAAATTCCGGAAAGGTCCAATTTAAATGATTCCTCAGTTCTGCCATCCCTGATACACCAATCGGAGTTCCATGAACCTTACTTGTGCCCTGATCTGGGGCGCCAAAACCAATCACCGTTTTAACTTCAATAAGAGTCGGCTTATTTTCTTGTTGTTTTGCTTCAGTTATCGCTGCATCGATCGCATCGAGATCATTGCCATCCGCAACACATTCATAATGCCAGCCATAACCTTTAAATCGGCTGCCTACATCATCTGAGAATGCCATAGAGGCTGGTCCATCCAATGATACAGCATTAGAATCATACAGGACTATTAATTTGTTCAAGTTCAGATGCCCCGCCAAACTCGCTGCCTCATGGGAAATGCCTTCCATCAAGTCGCCATCACCACATAACACATAGGTATAGTGGCTGACTACTTCGGTCTGCTCCTGATTATATTTTGAACCTAAGTGACCCTCAGCCATAGCCATGCCAACAGCCATGCCTAACCCTTGACCCAGTGGTCCGGTTGACGCATCGACACCACTGACTACGCCCCATTCCGGATGTCCCGGTGTTTTACTGTGCAAACGGCGAAATTGTTTTAAATCGTCAATCGACACAGGATATCCTGCCAAATGCAGTAAACTGTATAACATAGCTGAGCCGTGACCTGCCGATAAAACAAATCGATCACGGTTAAACCACTCTGGATCCTTAGGATTGATGCATAAATGGTTGCGCCATAAAACATAAGCCATCGGACCCGCACCAAGCGGCAATCCTGGATGCCCAGACCCGGCGCATTCAATACTTTCACAGCTCAGCATCCGAATTGCATTCACACTTAACTGATCGATTTCGTCAAACTTCATGATGCCCACGCCCCTTTCTCTGGTTACCTGCATTCCCTTTTACCACATGGTTACCGCCATGCTATGGGCACGAAAAAAGAGTCCCACGGTTGTCAGTAAACCGCGGGACTCTTAGAGAAACTAACCTCACAAAAATTGAGGATATAAAAAAGCCACACAGTTTATTGACAATTTTTCATTGCAACATCTATGTGGCTTCGTTTTTAATGGATATGCAAAACGACTTTGGCCAGTATAGATGCAAACAGGTTAGTGTTTGCATCTACACTGTCTGTAGCTGCAAACACTACCTAAACCAACCAAAGTAATAATATCGATTCACTTGTGAATGGAAACATTGTTTTGCAAGTACCATTTTAATAACTCCTATAATTAAGGTAAAACTAGTGTATTCATTAATCATAAAATTGTCAACCTTTTTCAAAAGGTTTAATGCGTAAAAGGATAAAAGTCTTCTTTCAAAACGCTTAAGACGTAAGGATTAAGAGCCACTTTCATAAAATATCGGAAATATTTTTGGAAGGACGATTTTATGAATCTTACTAATTATCGTTACAAATACTGATTCTGCAACTTGATTTTATGAAATGATCTTTTTTGAACGTTTTACAATCAATCTGTTTTTGCTCCGCGTTATCTTCTGTCTTTCACTTAATTTGAATACCAAAACCCCACTCATAATAACCAGTACACCAATGAATTGCTTAAGTGTAAATGGAACTTCAACCAGACCGAACCAGCCTAATGAATCCCATAATAAGGCAAAGCCAAGCTGCGAGGTCATCACAAGTAAAATTGCAAAAGTCGGGCCAAGCAGTTTGATTCCATTCATGAGACAAACGACCACACCTACACCAATAAGTCCACTGAACCAACACCAGATTTGCATATTGTGAATGATGAAGAGATTTCTCCCGTCGTTAATCAGGCCGAGCGTCAGTGATGCGAGAAATCCCAAGCCTAAAACAAGGGTTGTCGTCACCCACGATCCTGCATGTTCATTGACCTTGCTGTTAAATATATTTTGCAAACCAACCAGCGACCCTGCGATAAAAGCAAAGAATAGTCCGGCAATCATTCTTTATCCCTCTTTTTATAACGTTGTTCATTCATAGATATTATCAATAGCCAACTTGCTTAATCGTTCTCTATCCTTCACATGGATGAAGCCATTTTTCCGCTCAATCAGTCCTTCTGTGCAGAGCTTCCGGATCACCCGATTCAGGTGCCGATAACTCGTTCCAATTAAATTCGCAGCGTCTTTTAAATGGGTAGTGCTGAGCTGGCCTTTAAATTGCGTGTTGGATTCATCGAACGAAACAGACAGCAAATAACTGGCGAGACGTACATCGACCGGGTACATCAAATTAAAACTCAGTGAATTGGATTTAATGCAAAACTTGTATGTAATAATTTTCAACAAAAAGTTCAGAAGAGGTGAATGATCGCTCCCGTATTTCTTCAACCAGCGATAGTGAACGCCAATCATAAGAACCGGAGATACAGCTTCAACCGTATTAATCAGGTCGTTGCCTTGCACGTATTCAATATCCCCAACCACTTCAAGCGGCGTTTTAAAAGAGAGAATCAGTGTTTTTCCTTCGGCAGAAGTGGTATAGATTTTCAATTTTCCCTGAACAAGGACGTATAAGTATTGCGAAGGCTCGCCTTGTGAACAAACCAGCTCGCCCTGATCGAAACTATACAAGGACAGATAGGGCATAAGTTCATCATTAAATATCGATTCGATTTGATGCTGATGCAAATATGTGTTTATAGGCTCTTTTTCTGTTATTTCTTTCATTTTCTTGTCTCTCCTCAGGTAACCAAGTTGTCAAAACCTTAAAATCACGACACCCGCAATCATCAAACCGATGCCGATACACTGGGAAAGACTCATTTTTTGCTTCAAGACACCGAACCATCCCTTGATATCAATAATAAAGGTCAGACAAAGCTGAGCAATCAAGACAATAGAGATAGCAAGCGTCGCACCAATATGATGAATTGCGGTAATATTGCTGAAGATAATGAATGCGCCTAAAGCGCCTCCACTTAAGTATAATGGATTGACTTGTTTTAGCTTTGTCCAGTTTCGATCCCGAACAAAAATCAGGATCAGTAATGCCGCTATAAATCCGGTGAATTGGGTGACGGTGGCAGTTTGCCAAGTGCCAATATCCTGGCTAATCCGAGAATTAGCAACACCCTGCAATGTAATCAATGCGCCGCCAAGCAATGCGAATAGGCTCCCTTTCATCATTTCTCTCCTTAAAACGTTCTCACCTTTATTAAAAGATAAAACCTAGTCCTTTGGAAAGGACATATGTCCTCAGCTCAAACCGTTTTTCTCCGTTACCTGCGGTGATTTACCTGTTGAATAATTAATAAATCTGTTTAGATCTCACTTTTTAATTTCCAATTTTCTTCATAAATTTTCTTAATTGACGCATTCTACAACTAAATGGCAAGTTGCAAGGAAAACCAGTTAACAAAGAGTTTTTCATCTACATTTATTAAGGAGCGATGTTATGGTTTACACGTCCGTTGAAGATCCGACAAAAGAATACACATCCGGCACTTATCCGAAACAAGAACAACCTGCTCCGGGGTTGCAGAAAAGAATGACCCCTGTTCCGGACTGCGGCGAAAAAACGTATAAGGGATCCGGAAAACTGCTAGGCAGAAAAGCACTTGTTACCGGCGGCGATTCCGGCATTGCGCGTGCGGCCGCAATTGCCTATGCACGCGAAGGCGCCGATGTAGCAATCAATTATTTACCTTATGAACAGTCTGACGCGGAAGATGTAAAAGCCTTAATCGAAGAAGCAGGGCGAAAAGCACTCCTGATTCCTGGCGATTTAACCGATGAAGGTTTCTGTAAGGAAATGGTGGATAGGGCCAATCAAGAACTTGGCGGGCTGGATATCTTGGCCTTGGTTGCCGGCATGCAGCAAGCCTATAAAAGCATTGCCGAGCTGCCGACAAATGTTTTGCGCAAGACTTTTGAAACGAATGTTTTTTCGTTATACTGGACGGTCAAAGCGGCATTGCCTCATTTACCAAAGGGTGCTTCGATTATCACAACATCGTCTGTCCAAGCCTTCAGTCCGAGCCCAGAACTGCTTTCGTATTCACCAACAAAAAGTGCGATTTCTGCATTTACAAAAGGCCTGGCTAAGGAACTAGCACCAAAAGGAATTCGGGTAAACTCAGTTGCACCGGGACCAATCTGGACACCCCTGCAAGTCTGCGGTGGACAAATCAAGTCAGATATTTCTAAGTTCGGACAAAATACGCCATTCAAACGCGCCGGCCAACCGGCAGAACTTGCCGGTGTTTATGTATACCTTGCGTCAAATGATTCGAGCTATGTCACCGGCCAGATTTACGGCGTTACCGGCGGTTTGCCGACTGCTTAATCACTGGGTAACACGATTGGATAATAAAGAATCAGTCTTCCCAATGCATTCCTATTTGGGAAGCTGATTCTTTTTCTTGAGCATGCTTTTCAGTAATCAAACACGTTTACACATTTTGAAGCGCTCTCTTGAAAAAAAGCAAAGCATAAAAGAGATAAGGACAGCTACAAAAAATGATCCAAGCAGCCAGATGAACCAAAACGTGAACACATACAACAACGTAAACATAATTAAGACAAGAATTAGAATGATCGCTATGATCACATCTTTCTTAAGAACGCTCTTCCCTTTATACGCATAATCTTCCAGCATATCTTTTGTGATATAGATTTCTTTTAAAAGTGGCATATAGTACATTTTATAGAGCGCACGCCCGATGAAGTAGCTCACAATTAGTTCAAAAACCAAAATTAATATCATGAGCAACGGCTGTTTAATTGCGAGATGTGCTGTATTCAATTCTCGTAACACTACTAAAGTCAAGAAAAAAGAAATCCAATAAAACGTTTGGTTTACTTTTCGATGATAAGCCTTGTAGATTCTTCCGGACTTTTGATCTAAGAAAAGAGTATAGCCCTGATCCTCATTTCGATCATTTCGATAGATCATGATCAATCGATGAAACATCTTTTCACTTCCTGTTACAATCAAGTCCTGCTGATAGAGAAGCAAAGATAATTATCTTAAAACATTATAAAAAAGTGTCAAAATTATGAACACGGTCATTCTACCTAAAAATCCCGCATTCAATTATTCTTCGTCTTTTTCTGACAAAAACATCCCCGACTAAATACTCAGTTCATAAAATGGTACCTTGCGTTCATCTTAAAAGAAAAAAACCTTTTATTTCTGCATTCCATTCATCAATGCAGTGGTAAAAGGTTTTTGAATACCTTCGTCTCTGTTTTGTATATCTGTATTAGCCTAAATTCTCTATTCGTACCCCCATACCTCACGAAGAGAGGCAACCGGCATGTATACCGTTCTCTATATGTTGTGTCTCATTTCATCTTTCTGATCAAGAATGAATCGCCATCGACAATCGCTCACCATGCCGTTCAACGACGACGTTTCCGCCGTAGAAATTAGTCATATTTTTTGGGCTCATCAGGTCTTCAGTACGACCAGATTGATAGACTTTGCCTGCTTTCAGCAAAAGGGTGTGCTCAAAGCACGGCAGAAGTTCGCCGACATGATGGGTTACAAAGATCATGGTTGGAGAATCTGATTGGGAAGCCAGTTTCTGAACGATAGTCAGAAGCCGCTCTCGCGCGAAAATGTCGAGCCCATTGCATGGTTCATCTAAAATGAGCAATTCTGGTGAAGCCATCAGCGCCCGCGCAATAAGTACGCGCTGCTTCTCCCCTTGTGAAAGAGTCCCAAATGGTCGGTCGGCAAAGGGATGACAATCGAGTAAATCAAGCAACGCTTTGGCCTGGTGGTGATCATCATTTGTGATTGAGTCATATAACCCAATGGATGCAAACTTCCCGCTGAGGACAATTGATTCCGGTTTTTCGACCGGTCTTAATTGCTCCGCCAAGGCAGAGCTGACCCAACCGATCCTCTTTCTCAATTCACGAAGATCTGTTTGTCCAAATGACTGATCGAGAACCGACAGCGTTCCGCTTGAGGGCCAAATATACCCGTTGATCATCTTCAGCAATGTCGTTTTCCCTGAGCCATTCAAGCCGACAAGTGACCAATGCTCGCCTTTTCTCACTTGCCACGTGACATCTTTGAGTACAACTTTATTTTCACGTCGCCAGCTGATCTGATCGGCATTGATGATCATTTGTTTAAGCCCCCTAATTGTGCGGTTTTATTCTGATAATTAAGCCTATGTCAAATTCTATAATACGGCGTCATTAGAAAGAGCCATCTGTTTCAGCACTGGAAGCTGCTCCGAATCTGTATTTCCTCCACTGATGATCAGGCCGGCATGCTTGCCCCGAACCGGAACCCGGCCGGAGAGCACTGCTGCCAAAGCCGCCGCTCCTGCTCCTTCCACGAGTAGTTTGCTCCGTTCAAGCATTAAGATCATTGCTTGAGCGATCTCTTGATCAGAAACGGTAACGACATCATCTAGATATTGGTCAATAATCGGAAACGTTTTTTGACCGGGTTTTTTAACGAGAATACCTTCTGCAATTCCTGAGATATGCTCTGGTATTGAATCCTCTCTTTGATGATAGCGATTATACACAGCTGGAGCACATTCGGACTGCACACCGATGACACGAATATCTCGATTTATATTTTTAAGATATGTGGCTACACCTGCTGCAAGACCGCCGCCGCCAATTGGCACAAAAACAGTCTGTAATTCGGGGCATTGCTTCAGCATTTCAACAGCAACGGTGCCTTGTCCGGCCATCACCTGATAGTCATCAAATGCGTGGATAAAGGTTGCACCGGTTTTCTGTTGATCCATCAAAGCGGCCTCGAAAGACTCTTGATAAGATTCTCCAGTTAGAACGACTTGTGCCCCGTAATCAGAGGTTGCTTGTACTTTAGCTTTCGGTGTGTTTTCAGGCATAAAGATTTTGGCTTTTATCTTTTGCTCCGCGGCGGAAAAGGCAACACCCTGGGCATGATTTCCCGCTGAAGCTGTCACAATTCCCTGTGCCGCCTGCTGCAAACTCAAGTGAGAAATCTTATTATAAGACCCCCGCAATTTAAATGAGCCTGTCCGCTGCAAATTCTCAAGCTTAAAGTGCAGATGTGATCCAGTCAAAGCATTAAACGTTGCCGATTCAGTCATAGGTGTCTGATGCACCACAGGCGCTAGACAGCGCATAGCTTCCAGTACGTCAGCTAATTGTAAGCAATCCCCAATGTTCCTCACACTCCTAGATATCTTCTTACGGATAATGAATTAATCGTCGAATGATGACATATTCGATCGAATTTAGTAATATATAGAGTGTTCAAAAAGTCTGAGAAAAGTCAGGCAGGAACTTCTGCTGATAAGAAGAGGATCTGCCTGACCTTGTTCCTTTTATCCTTTTTGAGCAAACACTAATTGTTGTTTTGTAGTTCACTGAGCTACATTTGCTGTGATGTCTTCGCTGTCTTGCTTCCCGGCTTTGACAAAAGGCATCAGCTTACGCAGTTCTCTTCCGACCTGTTCGAGTTGAGAATTGCTTTCTTTTTCCATCAGTGCATTGAACATCGGTCTGCCTACTTTATTTTCAAGCAGCCAACCCTTAGCGAATTCACCGGATTGGATTTTTTTCAGCACATTTTTCATGCGGACTTTTGTATCTTCATTGATGACGTATGGACCTTCTGTGAAATCGCCCCATTTTGATGTGTCAGAACATGAATAGCGCATACCTGTCAGTCCGTTTTCATACATCAGATCAGTGAGCATCTTCATTTCATGGAACGTTTCAAAATAGGCATTTTCCGGTTGGTAGCCTGCTTCTACCAGTGTTTCAAATCCAGCCTGGATCAGATGAGTCAGTCCACCCATCAGAACAGCTTGTTCGCCGAACAGGTCGGTTTCCGTCTCTTCCTTAAACGTCGTTACCAGAACACCGCCGCGGGCTGCTCCAAGACCTTTTGCCCATGCAAAGGCAAGTTTTTCACTGTCGCCGGTTGCATTCTGCTGTACGGCAACAAAAGCCGGGACGCCGCCGCCTTCGAGATAAGTACGCCTGCAGAAGTGGCCTGGACCTTTCGGTGCAACCATGAAGACGTCAACAAAATCCGGCGGAACGATCTGTTTGAAATGGATGTTGAAGCCGTGTGAAAAAGCAACCGCATTGCCTGGTTCCAGTCCTTGTTCAATTTCTTTGTAATAAACCTCCGGCTGTCTTTCATCTGGTAGTAAAATCATAACGATATCTGCTTCTGCAGCGGCTTCTTTGACGGACTTAACATCAAAACCGTCACGAACTGCTTTGTCCCATGACCTGCCTGGCCTTACACCGATTGCTACTGAAAATCCGCTGTCGCGTAAATTCTGAGCCTGAGAATGTCCTTGTGAACCATAGCCGATAACAGCTATTTTCTTGTTGCGAAGTACGCTGTCGTCAATATCCTTGTCATAAAAAATTGTTGCTGTCATTTCGTCTATCCCCTTTAACTATTTTTTTCGTAATCTCTCAATCTTCTAAACACCTAACTAATGCTTAGGTCATATCCGCCACAGAAATAACATCAACCAATCGGTCTAATTGATTAACATAACGTGCTGTTTGGCGTTCGTTTTCAACATCTACCAGCATACTGATTCTCGATATGTTTTCTTGTGTGTTGGATCGTTGCATATGCAGTGATTCAATTCGAATCGCGCTTTTGGCCATTAGTGCGGTCATACGTATCAACACATTCGATCCGCTGGAAACCGTGGCGACAATCGTTCGTAACATCCTCCCTCACACTCCTGTCATTTCTTTTAACCCTTTTCCCGGAGGAACCATTGGAAGAACGTTTTCCAACTGTTTCACACGGCAGTCAATCAGCATAGGCTCACCATTTTCCATTGCAGATTCAAGAACTGTGTCGAGTTCATTTGCCTTCTCGACAAGATGGGCAGATATACCATAGCTTTCAGCTAGTCTGACAAAGTCCGGTTGAACTGGTGGAAGGGAGTGGGAATATCTTTTCCCGTAGAACGCTTCCTGCCATTGACGTACCATACCCAAAGCTCCATTGTTTAAGATCATTATCTTGATCGGCAAATTTAACTCTCGAACGACAGCGAGTTCTTGCAGAGTCATTTGAAAACCGCCATCTCCTACGATTGCCACGACTCTTTTCTTCTGCTCAGCAATCTGTGCGCCAATCGCGGCAGGAAATCCAAAACCCATGGTGCCAAGCCCTCCAGAGCTGACCCAACGATTCGGACGCTCAAAATGATAATATTGAGCGGTCCACATTTGATGCTGCCCGACATCAGTTGTAATAATTGCATCCGATCCGGCAAAATGGCAAACGCGCTCGATTACAAATTGCGGCAGAAGCGATTGATTCTCAAGTGAACATTCATAATGGAGCGGATGCTTTTCCGCATAGCCATTTAATGTGTTCAGCCACTCGAGAGTATTTGGATTAGCGTCCATTACTTTTTCTAGCTGAGCAAGAACTGATTGGGCATCACCAACGACCGGATAATCCGCTTGAACGTTTTTGCCAATCTCTGAAGGATCAATATCCACGTGGGCAACCTTTGCTTCCGGTGCAAACTTGGCAAGATTACCTGTCAGCCGATCATCGAAACGTGCCCCAATATTAATTAACAAATCGCATTCTGATAATGCCATGTTGGCCGCATAGGTGCCATGCATTCCGCCCATTCCAAGAAAAAGCGGATCGGAAGCAGGAAAGCTGCCAAGTCCCAGTAATGTGCACACTACAGGAATGTGATGGATTTGGGCAAAAGAACGAAGCTGATCACTAGCATTCGCATGAAGGACTCCTGCTCCGGCCAATAAAACCGGTCGTTTTGCGTTTTTGATCGCTTCTGCAAAACGGTGAATATCTCCCTCATTCACCTGTGTAGGCACCCGATATCCGGGCAGGTTAATCTCAGAATGATGCGGCTCATTAACCAACTGTGCAGCACATATATCTTTCGGCAAGTCAACAAGCACTGGTCCTGGCCGCCCAGTTGTAGCAATGTAAAACGCCTCTCTCACCGTTCGTGATAAATCACGGACATGTCTGACCTGAAAATTATGCTTGGTGGCTGATGCCGTTATGCCAATAATATCTGCTTCCTGAAAGGCATCTGAGTTAATCACTGCTCTTGTAACTTGTCCGGTAAAAACGACTAGGGGTAGCGAGTCTATGAACGCGTCCATCAATCCCGTGACAATATTGGTTGCCCCTGGTCCGCTTGTCACAATGACAACCCCCGGTTTCCCGGACACTCGCGCATAACCTTCCGCAGCATGTATTGCACCTTGTTCATGGCGGGTCAAGACATGGTTGACCTTTTGCCTGTAAAGCGCGTCATAGATTGGCAATACCGCACCACCCGGATAACCGAAAATCACTTCGGTTCCCTCCTGGAGTATGGATTGAATAAGAACATCAGCACCGGTCACAAGATTCATCTTTAGTTCATGCTCAGTTTTTGCCGTCACGGTCACTTTTTTTCCTCCCTTCTTTGGAACCAGAGAGTGGCTATGCCTTTCTGCTCTCTAGTGAACACTATTTTTTCTGCTCTCCCTACTTGAATCCCAATCCTCACCGGAGCGAATGGATGAGAATGAGAATTTGTGGGGATTGCCAAACATATTAATCCTCGAAAAAAATTCAGTCAACCCCCATTTTCAGATTTTTTCCAATCATTTCACTTGGCACTTATTGAAGAAACTCGACCATTTTTTTATAAAAAAAATTAAATTTTGTTCCGAAAGACGAACAAAACAGCCTCATTGCAACATCTCCGATGATATTTTTGTAATCGTCTTAATTATCGATTAGGAAACGAATTGATCTAAAAGAAAAATTGCTCTACGTGTTGACATCCAATTTGACGCGTGATATATTTGACCATACCAAATTTTCAACCGATTCATACAAGGAGATCATATTATGTCTACTCCATTCAAAGTCCGCGTCTTGATTATTAGCTAGGGCCCTGGCAACCGTTAAAATTAAACGATTGTCTGGGTCCTCATTCGCGTTGGATGGGAGTCAGACAAAAAGCTCCCATTTTAAAAAATGGGAGCTTTTTCTATGGATCTGTAAAAAAGAAAGGATGAGTAACGGTGAAAAGTAGCGAATTAAAAACAGACGTTAATCAAGTTTCTTTTGAAAATTCAAAAAGCAATGGTTCAGAAGACAACGCAAGAACGAACTCGATAACGTACACGTTTCTTATGCCATTGCTTCATCCGTTAATGGCTCTAGAGCTGTTACTTTTTCTTGTCCCGTTCTTCAGCCGTGTAATGCTGATGGTCTGCGCACACGTACTTAGATTCACTATTTTAAGTGGTGAATATACTTATTCAAATCGCTTTGCCGACACCCAAATGCTCAAGCAGCACATCTACCTCCGGATCCGGCTGCGCTTTCTGCATGTCTCGTACTGCATCCATAAAACTTTGGTGCGAATGTCCGGTATGATCAATGGTCGTCTCGGCATGCAGCAGCGAGCTCAGTACGGACTCTTTAACAACGGAAACCGTGGCACGGAACAAGCGGTCAATCTGATTTTCACTAATCGTAGTTTTTGTACTTAGTTGACGATCGGAATAATGAGCGATCCGATTGGCGGTAGAAAAGGCGAGTGCGATCTCACCACTGCCATTTCCGATAAAAGCGCCTGTACGTGTGATGCCAACACTCGCTCGTTTGCAGATCCTAGTTAGCTGACGATGATCCAAAGGCAGGTCAGTTGCGATGATCACAATGATGCTTCCTTTTTCGCTTGCCTTCTCACTTTGTGCGAATGTGGCTAGCTTGGAGCCGATACGACATCCGTAAAACTCCAAATCGGGCAACGAACCGAAGTTCGAAAGGACTAACGCTCCTAACATGAACGTTTTGTCATCGACAACAATCTGCCGTGATGCTGAACCGACACCACCTTTTAACTGATAGCAGCACATACCGGTTCCAGCACCAACCGCACCTTCTGCAAAATTTGTTTTCGTGCCAGTCAGTGCTCGCTGCACATGGTCTTCAGTTATCGCCATTGCGCGGATATCATTTATTCTCCCGTCGTTGCATTCCATGACCACCGGATTAACCGTTCCGGTTGTGTCGCCAATGTCTTTATTCTGGTTGAGCATATACTTAACCAGCGCATTGAACCCAGTGCCGACGCCAAATGTATTAGTAAGCACGATTGGCGTCTCCAATGAACCGAGTTCATTGATCTGGATCAAACCGGTACTTTTGCCAAAGCCATTAATGACATGTGCGGCAGCTGGAAGCTTATGAAGAAACAAGTTATCCTGCTGAGGCAAAATAGCTGTGACACCGGTCTTCAAAGTCTCGGTCCGGATCGTACAGTGACCGACAGTCACACCAGGCACATCTGTGATCAGATTGTTTGTTCCACTTGGCATGTCACAGATGTCATCATAAAGTGGCTTGATTAATCCCATGGCTGTTACCTTCCTTTATATAAATTTTTACAAATCCAGCTGTATCTATAAATTAAACTTAAACATTGTTCTGATTATATCAATATTAACTCAGATAGACGTAAATTTTTATCCATTCTATCAATTAAAAGTCCTCATCCTCACAGGATATTTCATTTAGAAAAACTTGAATTTCATATTTATTTTTTACAAAGATAATGTTAGTTCAATTCAAAACTTTGTTAAGTAATAGACTCTGTCTTTTGTTTCCCTGAATAATTCGGATGGGTTGTTTGGAGCAAATATTTAAATGAGGAAGTGGAGTCTAGTTTAAGGAAATGTTTGCAGTCTTGGCCTGTGATTTTCGGGCCTAAGATAAGACGGCAATCACGTAAAACGCTGATATAGACTTTAGGATCTGTATGAAAACACGTTGGACATTTCCAATTTCGGTGTAGTCAAGTCATTGGAGTATGAGTACATGGGCAAAGGACACCTTTGATCAAATCATTGGCGATTACTCTTCCTGAGCTGATGAGACCAGAGTTTTGGGGTGGTGATCATTCAACGGATGGTGCGAAACAAGCTGAATAATTTTAGGTAAGACTGCTTTTGAAGGGTGATTTTTATTAAACTCCAAGAATCTATTTTTCATATGTGGACTTCGAATTACTTTTTGCGACCTAAAATTACGATCATTCAAAAAGCGAATAAATGTGGCTGGACCTGAATGACCTATACATATAGTTTTTCTATCTAGATTCAATGATTTAACTGTATGAACCAAACCTTTAATCTCGCTACTTAATTAGGAAGTGAGCTATTCAACAGGTCAGTTATTTATTCAGCAGGTTAGTTACTTTTCATTCATTAGATTTTATAACCTGGTCGATTGTTACATTTCTCAGGCATCTTCTTGGATGTTTTCTTCCTTACCCGTTACACTAATTTCATTAATACATCAAATTCAAAAAGGAGGACTTCTGATGTCAGTCTATGACTATGCGTTTCCAAAATTAACAGGAAATCAATCAATCTCGCTGGCTGATTATAAAGATCACGTACTCTTGATTGTGAATACTGCAAGCAAATGCGGGTTTACACCTCAATACGAAGGACTCGAACGGATCTACGAAAACTATAAGGATCAAGGATTTGTTGTTCTTGGATTCCCGAGTGACAGTTTTCTTAAGCAAGAATTTGCTGATGCTGAGAAAACAGCTGAATTCTGCAAATTGAATTACGGTGTCACCTTCCCGCTCTTCAAAAAATCGAAAATGAAGGGCAAGGAGATGAATCCGCTTTTTCAAGAGCTCATAAAGGAAGCAGATGAGAAAAAGATTACCTGGAACTTCAATAAGTTTCTCGTAAATCACGATGGAACGACTATTCGTCATTATGGTTCAAAAGTAAAGCCTGAAGAAATCGAAGATGACATCCAAGTTTTATTACAAGAAAAAGGAAATGAATAATAATACTTTCATAACATTAGAAAACTTGGCTTTGCCAAGCCTACGACTAAGGTGAAGTCATAGTTGCACTTATACTATAATCCTTAAAATTATATTCTTTCCTATAGTATAAAAAAGGCTTATCCCCCATTTTCTCAGGAGATAAGCCTTTTGAATTTCTGTTGATTGGGATCAGCCCATCAATTCGCAGATATTGTTTGAGAATGCGACCGGATCTTGGACCGGCAAGCCTTCAATGAGCAGAGCCTGATTGTAAAGCAGATTTGTGTAGAGCTCAACCTTTGGCTGGTCATCTAAATCAAACGCAGCCTTCAAAGCTTTAAACACGTTGTGATTTGTATTGATTTCAAGAATTTTGTCCGCTTTGACGTTTTCGTTGTTCGGCATCGCGTTCAGTACTTTTTCCATTTCAATCGACACTTCGCCTTCGGTAGCGAAGCAAACCGGATAAGATTTCAGACGTTTGGAAGCACGTACACCTTTGACTTTATCGGTGAGCACATCCTTCATCTTGCCGAACAAGCCTTCATTAGCCTTTTCTTCAGCTTCATCCTGTTTCTTGTCCTTTTCATCTTCGATGCCGAGATCACTGCTAGACACCGACTTGAATTCTTTCTCTTTATATTTTTGAAGCATCTTGATGGCGAATTCATCGATATCTTCAGTAAAGTAGAGAATTTCATAACCTTTGTCGGCAACCAACTCGGTTTGCGGCAGCTTGTCGATTTTCTCATTGGATTCGCCAACCGCATAATAAATGTACTTCTGTTCTTCAGGCATCTTTGACACATATTCGTCAAGTGTTACCATCTTCTTCTCTTTCGAAGAGTAGAACATCAAAAGATCCTGCAAGTCGTCTTTATGCTGGCCGTAATCCATGTAGACACCGTATTTCAGCTGACGGCCGAATGCTTTATAGAAGGTTTCGTATTTTTCACGGTCTTCTTTAAGCAGTTTTTCGAGTTCTTTTTTAATTTTGTGATTGATATTCTTAGCAATCAGTTTCAGTTGCTTGTCTTGCTGGAGAATTTCACGAGATATATTTAATGACAGATCCTCAGAATCTACCATACCTTTAACAAAACTGAAATAGTCCGGCAACAGGTCGGAGCATTTTTCCATGATCATGACTCCATTGGAGTACAGTTCCAAGCCTTTTTCGTATTCCTTGGAATAATAGTCGAATGGAATGCTTTCAGGAATATAAAGAATCGCGTGATAGCGGATCATCCCATCTGCCTGAATGTTGATGTAGCGCAGCGGTTTGTCGAAACCATAGTGCTTTTCCATATAAAAGTTTTCATAGTCTTCAGGCTTGAGCTCCGACTTGTTCTTACGCCAAATCGGTACCATGCTATTGATTGTCTGGACTTCCTTGACTTCTTCAAATTCTTTATCGTTGTCTTTCTTCGGACGACTTTCCGTTACTTCCATTTTAATTGGGTAGCGGATGAAGTCGGAGTACTTCTTGATAATTGAGCGCAGTCGGTATTCTTCAAGATAATCGCTGTACTTCTCGTCTTCCGTATCTTCCTTCAAGGTCAGGATGATTTCTGTTCCGACCGAGTCCTTTTCTGCCGGAGCAATTGTATAACCGTCTGCACCCTCCGATTCCCACTTATATGCTTGATCGCTGTCAAGTGCCTTGCTGATGACCGTTACTTTATCGGCCACCATGAAGGACGAATAAAAACCAACACCGAACTGGCCGATGATGTCGTGATCATCCTTAGATTCATTTTCAGTCTTAAATTTCAATGAACCGCTTTGAGCAATCGTTCCGAGGTTATCTTCAAGTTCCTCTTCAGTCATACCAATGCCTGTGTCAGAAATCGTCAGAGTTCGCTTGTCCTTATCAGGAGTGATCTGAATATAATAGTTGTCTTTTTCAAAATTCAGGTTATCGTCTGTCAGTGCCCGATAGTAAATTTTGTCCATCGCATCACTTGCGTTGGAAATAATTTCTCTCAGGAAGATCTCTTTCTGTGAATAGATGGAGTGAATCATCATATCCAGCAATTTTTTGGATTCTGCTTTAAATTCTTTCGTAGCCATCAGTAATCCCCTTTCGCTTACTCATCTATAAAAATTATCTTTTGTACGTAATGATTAGCACTCCAACATTAAGAGTGCTAACACTATTTTTATAGCGCATGCAGACTCATTTGTCAAATCTTTGATAAGAATTTACGCCTTTCAAAGTGATTCACAATTGCTTTTTTCACTATTTAGTTAACCGTTTACATTTAGGTAGCCTCATGTTACGATGAACTCATTGAAACGACATACATATAGGGTGAAAAACATGAAAACAATTTATGTTGTCCGTCATGGGGAGACGATGTTAAATCTCCTTAATCGTTCGCAGGGGTGGGCGGATTCTCCATTGACTCAAAAAGGTATTCAGCAAGCTAGTGATCTAGGAGAAAAATTGAAGAATCAGGCGATCACTTTTGACGCGGCTTTTTCTAGTGATACCGGTAGAGCGCGACAAACCGCACAAGTCATTCTTGATCATTCTGGAAACCGCGAAACACCAATTCAAGAACTCTTTGAATTAAGAGAAGCATCATTTGGGCTCTTTGAAGGCGCGGATAACGATGTGATGTGGGAAGAGGGAGGAAAAGCGGTCGGTGAACAGGGCATGAGCCGAAAATCTCCGATCGATCAGAAAATCAAAGCGTTAACCGGAATCAAAAATCTTGATACGATTAACTACGCAGAAGATTTTCAGGATCTGAAAAAACGCATTCTCGCACTCAAGGATACGCTCCTGCAAACTGAGGCTTCAAACATCCTCGTTGTTACCCACTCTCTCTATATTTGCTGCATGCTTTATGCATTGATTGCCGAAGACTTAACTATTGGCAAGGTGCCTAACTGTAGCGTTACAAAACTGAACGTAAACGAACAAAACTTCCAGCTTGATTACATCGGGCGGACAGAAGAACTTTGATCTAATCGAACAAGAATCCTAAACTTATAGAAAAACGCTCGGAACAACCGAGCGTTTTTCTTATATCATTTTGTTGGCAGTATTGAGTAAGCAATCGTATCATGCGCTACCCCATTTTGATAGATATAGTTCCTTAGGAGACCTTCTTTTTCGAAACCCAATTTGGTTAATAATCCATTCGATGCAGTATTTTCAGTAAAAACAACAGCACCGATACGTGTTAAATGAAGGTCGTTAAATCCATAGGATATAACTTTTAAAGCAGCCTCTTTCGCAAATCCATTATGCCAGTATTGAGGATGAAGTTCGTAGCCGATTTCTGCTCTTCGATGCTTGGAAGACCAGGCGTTAAAGCCAATCGTCCCGATAAGCCCTTCCTGACCTTTTCGTTCGATGCCCCATCTAATGCCGCGCTTTTCGCTGTAGTTTTTTGTAAAAAAAGTTACAAATTGCTGTGCCTGTTCGATACTTGTTAAGCTATCCTGTCCATAATAGCGCGTCACATCATCATTTGAAAAGCAGTCAAAGATACTTTGAGCATCCTCACTAACAATTTCCCTTAACAATAGTCTTTCAGTTTCTAAGATCGGAAACATTCGTCCACTCCTTTAATGATGATATTCAAAATCTCTATATGTAAAATAACCGTTCACAGATTTAACTGGAACGGCTCTTCTTACAATTTCTCCACAAAGCGACGCATTCGTGTCATTGCTTCCTGGAGCTGTGCCATGGAAGTGGCATAGGAACAGCGAACATGACCCTCTCCGCTTGCGCCGAAGGCGTTGCCAGGAACAACAACAACACGTTCAGCTTTCAGCAATCGGGTCGCAAACGTTTCTGAGTCCATTCCGGTTGATTCAATATTCGGAAATGTGTAGAATGCGCCTTCAGGCTTATAACACTTAAGCCCCATTTCATTCAGTGACTGCACAATGTAATTGCGGCGCTGGCGATAACTTTTGCGCATCTCCGCCACATCTCGGCGGCCATTCTTTAATCCTTCAAGACCGGCATGCTGCGCCATCGTAGAAGCACACATAATCGCGTATTGATGGATTTTCAACATGCCCTCCGTAATTTCCTTTGGCGCACACACAAAGCCAAGTCGCCATCCGGTCATTGCCAGATCTTTTGAGAATCCGCTGACGAGAATGGTCCGCTCTTGCATGCCTTCGATTGCAGCGAAGCTAGTATAAAGTTCATCATAGACAAGCTCCGCATAGATCTCATCAGAAAGCACGAGCAGATCATGCTTTTTAGCAATGTCAGCAATCCGCTCCATTTCCGCTTTGCTGAGCATTGAACCGGTAGGATTGTTCGGCGAGCAAATCATGATCGCTTTTGTTCGATCGGTAACCGCTGCTTCCAATTGTTCAGGCAACACTTTAAAATCGTTGTCTTTCATTGATTCAACGATAACCGGGACTCCGCCGGCCAAGGTAACAAGCGGTGCATAAGAAACAAAGCAAGGTTCAACGACCAACACTTCATCACCAGGATCTAGAATGGCGCGCAGTGCAATGTCGATCGCTTCGCTCGCCCCAACGGTGACTGTAATTTCTGATTCAGGATCATAGTTTACACAATAGTTATTATCGATATAGTTCGAGATTTCCACACGCAGCTCGAGCAGCCCAGCGTTCGCTGTATACGATGTATAGCCATCTTCCAGCGAAAGAATGGCGGCTTCACGCACATTCCAAGGCGTCACAAAGTCAGGCTCACCGACTCCAAGAGAGATCACGTCGGTCAGTCCTGCTGTCGCGTCAAAAAATTTGCGGATACCAGAAGGCTGAAGCGTTCGAACATGTTTAGCAAGATACGACGTTTTCAGTTCCATTACGGTGACACCACAATTCGCTTATCATGATCATCATTATCATAGACTGTACCGTCATGCTTGAATTTTTTTAAGACAAAGTGTGTTGTCGTTGAAATGACGCCTTCAATCGTCGACAATTTCTGGCTCACAAAATGAGCAACATCATTTACCGATTGCCCTTCCACCTGGACAGAAAGATCGTAAGTACCTGACATCAGGTAAACAGATTTTACTTCACTGTGACGATAAATACGTTCTGCAACATCATTAAACCCAACATCTCTTTTCGGTGTTACTTTAACATCAATCATCGCAGTTACGCCCTGGTGCCCATCAATTTTCGTCCAGTCAACAAGCGACACGTAGCGAACAATTACTTTTGTTTCTTCCAACTTGCGAACGATCTGATTGATTTGATCAATGCTCAGATTCGTCATTTTGGCAAGATCTTCATTGGTTAAGCGTGCATCTTTTTCTAGAATCTCTGCAATTTCAATCTCTGTTGCTGTCAGCTTCACTTAAATCATCCCTCTCTGAACGGTCTTGCGCCATCTTTTATTACAGACATTATATAACGGTACAAGATCAGTAACCACCAATTATGTAAAAAAATGCTTTAAAGCCTATAATAACACTCCTTTACTTAATAAGTTATTCGTATCTTTCTTGTCATACAAGACGGGCTACGTTTGGAAATTTAATTTCAATAAAGTATACTATCAATTAACAAGACTTTTCAATTGTGCGTGAAAATTAACTGAATGATCGCTTCGTACGGGGGTATGAAAGATGAAACTAGTTGTTGTGCGGCACGGTGAGAGCGAATTTAATGAATCCAATTTATTCTCAGGCTGGGAAGACGTTGAACTGACCGAAAATGGCATTGAAGAAGCCAAAAATGCGGGACAGAAACTTGCTCAGCAACAGATCACTTTTGATTACGCATTTACTTCTGTATTAAAACGCTCAATCAAATCTCTCAACTATATATTGGAAGAAATGAATCAAGAGTGGCTTCCCGTTAATAAAACCTGGCGCCTGAATGAGCGCAGTTACGGTGCATTGCAGCGGTTGAACAAAGCAGAAACAGCGGATAAACTGGGAAAAGAACTTGTGAGTCGGTGGCGGAAAAGCTATGACGCGCTTCCACCAATGCTTGAACTAACCGATCCAAGGCATCCGATCCATGACCGGCGCTACAGTAATGTCGATCCAAGATTTCTTCCTGGCGGCGAAAGTTTAAAAACTACTCTCGATCGCGTGCTTCCGTGCTGGGCGGATGAGATCGCCCCATTACTACTGAATGGGAAAAATGTGCTCGTTGTCAGCCATCGAAACACACTTCGCGCGCTTGTCAAATATCTTGAACAGATTTCCGATGAAGAAATCGTTCAGTTTGATGTCCCGACGGGTGTTCCGGTTGTGTATGAATTCGATCAAGAATTGAACATTGTTTCAAAACAGGAACTAGCAGGAGAATATAACGTTTAATCATGTTATATGACTTAGTTCGGACGAAATTGGCATCAGGAATCAGGTAAGGTTGTGTTTAGCTATTGGATGCATCGTTATGGAAGAAAAGCCGTCAAGTCCTATCACTGGCGATCCCCTCAATGGTGGAGAGCTTACTGCAGACCGTTGTCGGCTTTGTTGATACACTATTTGTTGCCCGTCTTGGGCTAGCGGAAGTGACGGCGGTTGGTGTCGCAAATACCCTGCTTGCCGTCTACATCGCTGTATTCATGGCAATCGGCATCGGAACTTCGTCAATTATCGCCAAGCATATTGGGGCTGAAGATCATGAAGCCGCTCAAAACGCAGCACGGCAATCCACTTGGATCACACTGATTGCTGGGCTGCTATTTGGGTTGCTCACCTTGTTTTTCGCAGAACCGCTTCTGAAGATGATGGGGGCAGGAGATGATGTATTGAGAGAAGGCGCTTTTTACTTTCGCATTGTCGGTATCCCATCTCTCGTCATCTCACTGATGATCAACTTCGGTAATGTGCTGCGCGCCTCAGGAAATACAGTTTCACCCATGTTGATCAGTTTCTGGATGAATTTGATCCATATTGCGCTCGATTATGTCCTGATCTTCGGCATCTTTAACTTTACTGGGTATGGCGTAGGCGGAGCCGCAGTCGCAACGGTACTGACACGAACGATAGGCGCAGCGATGCTCTTTATAGCGATCCGCCGCTCATCGATCAGTTTCTCATTCTGGCAGAAGAACCGCGCGAGCAGACTGCTTACATGGGAAATTATCCGACTATCCATACCGGCGACTGGTGAACGTCTCATTATGCGTCTTGGACAAGTTGTTTATTTAGGCATGATTGTCCATATGGGAACAGAAATTTATGCAGCCAATGCGATTGCTGAGAATATTGAAACCTTCGCCTATCTGCCCGGGCTTGGACTAGGTGTCGCCGCAACGATTTTGGTCGGAAAACAGCTTGGTGCGAAAAAGATCCATGAAGCTTATCAATACGGACTCTTATCTGCACTTATATCTGTCGCAATCATGAGCATCACAGGAATCCTGCTATTTTTCTTTACTCCATTCTTTGCCGACTGGTTTACCGATCAGCAGAGCACAGCAAATATGATTACTTTAGCCATGCGTATTGATGCCTTTTTCATGCCGCCTCTGGCAATTGGGCTCGTCCTTGCTGGAGCTCTGCAAGGAGCTGGCGACACAAAAACACCGATGTACAGTACTGCGATCGGCATGTGGGGCATCCGTGTTGTTTTTATTTATCTGCTCGGCATCAAATATACTATGGGTATTGCCAGTATTTGGATTGCACAAGGCATTGATCTGACCGTTAAAGCTGTATTTCTCTTTTATTGTTATAAAAGATTGTTCAAGCGTCATAAGGTTAACGCCATTCAGAAACAGTAATCGTCTACCCTTGCTCTCACATTGCTATCTGGCACCCCTTCTCTCAATTCTCTTTTTAACAAAGAGAATTGATCGCCTCGAAGCAAGACCTTTGTCCCTATTGGCTGTGTTTCCTTTGAAAATAAGCACATAAGTCCCTTTTTTCTCCGAGATAAACAATTATAATGGAATCAAATCATTGATCCGGGGTGGATATCGATGCAGGTTCCTCAAATTCGGACCGTCATTACGACCGGGCAGTCCATTAAGAATACATATAATCAGCTTGCAGCGCTTCAACAGGAAAAAAGAACGTTAGAATATGATGTGGATCAGATGCACTTTCATTCTAGTGACCATATAAGCCGAGATTCACTGGCTCATATCGAACAGAACATTAATGGACTGAATCGGCAGATCCGGCAAATTCAGTCAGAACAATCGTTCCAAGCATCATCTTCTTCCGATCACGTTACAATCAGTGATACAGCCTATAATCTTCTCAAGAATAACTCAAAATAAATAAAAAAAATAAATCCGAAAGTCATGATCTTCTGACTTTCGGATTTTTTTATGGACTTTAGTCCGTTGAGCACGCGTAGCGTGCGAAACAAAAAACCACCCGCTATGTGATCCGAACCCCAAAAGTTGGACATTTTTATTAAGCTGCTTGCTCGGTGGTTGAAATCCGATACTCAATCGGACTTAGACCACCGAGTTTTTCTTTGATTCGAGACGTATTGTAATACTCAATCCAGTCTCGCATAGCTGTTTCCAGCTCTTTTCGTGTCGTGTCTGATAATGATGGTTCCTTACCGTTTCAGCTTTCATGATGTGAAAGAACCTTTCCATTTGGGCATTATCCAAGCAGTTCGCTTTACGGGACATACTTTGACGGACGTGATGTACTTTTAACTCTTTGCGCCAAGCAGAACTCTGATATTGGAATCCCTGATCCGTATGAATATATGTAAGATAATGATGTTCCGGTATCTTTTCCAAAGCTTCATGAAGCGGTTTAAGCACAAATTCGATCGTCGGGTGATCACTTATATTGAATGCCAGAATCTCATCAGAGTAAAGATCCATAACCGGTGAGAGATAGATCCGTTCATGAATGGTCTGATGCCCCCAGCGAAATTCGGATACATCCGTCACGATCTTCTGATAAGGGCGATCCGTCATAAACCGGCGGTTTATGTGATTTTTGGCAATTTGTCCTATAGTTCCTTTATAGGAGTTGTATTTACGGAACGTTTTCCTATATGCTCTTGACTGCAGTCCTTCCCTTCTCATGAGATGCTGGATTTTTTTATGATTGACTTTTACGCCGTGACGGTGGAGCTTTAACACGACTCGGCGATAACCGTAATCTGGATTAGCCTGTTTTATTGCCTGAATTTCAGACACCAGTTGTGCATCCTGACTCTCATTATTTTGACGCTTGATCTGGTAGTAGTAAACGCTTTTAGGTAATTTCACTACCTGAAGAATAGAAGTCAGAGAGAATTTCTGCCTTAGTTCAGTAACTACTTGCGTTTGTTTCGCTCGCGTTGCTCTCTCTGGCGAACTAAGGCGTCCAATTTTTTTAAGTACTCATTCTCAATACGAAGCAGTTCATTTTCTTTCTCAAGTTCTTTCAGACGCTCTGCATCTGTTTGTAATTGGTCTTGATTAACCTTTATGGAGTTCTTTTGAATTTTTTCGTCTATCTTCTTGTGTTTCCCCATCGGCGGACGCCCTCTCTTACTGATCAGCCCATCAACTCCCTTGGATCTATAACGCTGATTCCATTGATAAATCGTGGAAGGAGAATAAATATTGAAATGACAGGCCGTATTTTCGAGTGATGAATGATTCTCCTCCATCCACTTTAATACTTTTAATTTGAAATGTAAGGTAAAACATTCTGCCCGTTGATCACGATTTTTAAATCCAGATAAACCGTTTGTCTGATAATGATGAACCCAATTTAAGACTGTTTTCTTTGAAGGAATGTGATATTTATGGCACAACGAAGTGCTTCCCAGTCCTCGAAGATACTCATTGATTACCTTAATTTTAAAATCGATTGAATACTTGGTCATAGTAAAACCCCCTGAATTGGATTCTGATCGTCCAACTTCAGGGGGTCAGTTCATTGAAGGGTGGTTTTGATTCAACTATGGGCGTGGCAAATAATGAATCATATTCTTTACAAATACATCCAACCACTGCTTATCCTCATCCGTACCATGGAAATTTGTACTAAATGTCATTTTCTTGCGAAATGTCGTTACCGCAATCTGAAAATAAGGCGCATACTTAATTGATCCGGAAATGAAAACATCTCGAATATACAGATCAGCGAATTTAAGATTTCGTTCATCTACTATTCCAATATTGGTCATACCATTCACGGGAATACTGTAAATAGTAGGAAAAATCTGTTTGGCTTTAGCAAGTGGATGGGTTTGGTAGGCTTCTTCCAAATCCCAATACACCCGCAATGGCTCGAGACTCCCTTTCTCTTCATCCATGACTTTCTTTACGCTTGTCAAAGCTTCATCAAAGGTTGCTCCAACGTGATTCGGCACAACACAAGTGATGTTAGACGTTAGGTTGCAAAAGCCCGGTTGCGCTCCAGATGGTAAGTACGCACGCAAATTAACCGGGCAATCGAGTACGATTGGATTTGCGCTCAGCGTATCAGTCAATGCACAAATATAAGCTGCAAACAGCGCGTCATTGATCGTAGCACCTTTTTCTTTGGCGTAATCTTTGATGCGATCAAATTGCAGGGCATCAATCTGTTGTGTCAAAACAAATGGATTCCGCTCATCTCCGGTTAATGGAAGCCAATCCTTCTCACTCTGCTCATACTTTGTCAATTGCGCGCTTTTAATCTGTTTCAGCTGCTGCTCATTCATCACATCGAACACTTGATGAATGCTCCGTGCCGAGGGATCTGCAATCAGTGGAACAGGAATAGGCAGATGCTCCGCAAGCTTTGAGTAACAATCACTGAGAAGATATAAATAATCCTTGAAACCTCCGCCGTCACAAATCATGTGATTGAGCACAATTGCTAACGTATCCTGATGATTCTCCCTGATGATGGTAATGCTTAATTGCGGTCCTGTTTTTTCATCTAATTTTACAGTTAGGTTTTTTTGAATAGAGACTTCCGCATCATCCGGAATGGTGACATGCACCATATCTTTTCCGGTCCACCCCGCTTCCTCCCAATACGCCTTTTCGTCAATTTCCACATAGCGGCAGGACAACAGCGGCAGTGCTGATAAAGTTGCCTCTACTGCTTGTGTTAATAACTGTTCATTGATTTGAGAATTAAAGCGAATGACGGCATGCAAATAGTGGTCATTTTTCTTTTTTTCGCCTGAGACAAAGTGCTTGATATCCGCGCTTTCAGCTGGATACACCTTATGTTGTATCGCCATTCATGATCATCCTCCTTAAACCAAACCCTTTTACTTATGGCATTTTCCTGAACGCTCTTCGTTCTGCATAGCTACTACATGAGGGGCAAATATAAATTATTTTTCCGTGGTCATCCATGTATTTTCTCAATCCCGCTGTGTGTCGATGACAAAGTGCGCATCGTTTTCCAACAAATAAAGAACGTAAAGGCTTGCCAATAGATCTTCGCAGCCAATTCATGGATTGGACAGCTCCCTCCAGATTAATGCTGATGTAATTATTATAAAGGTTGCGTGGATAGCCAATCAAATAAAAGCCCCTGTGTGTGTTGAGCAATAATGCGTCTCACCCTGTCTCTGTCATTTTTGGCAAAAAAACGCCAGAATAACCCGTAAGTGAGTTAATCTGGCGTTTGCAAAGCACCTGTGAAATTGACCTAATTATCGGAATGAATCAGGCAAGATAAGCTTCTCGAACTTGTTCATTTTTCATTAGATCGTCACCTTTTCCTTCAAGAACAATTTGACCGGTTTGGATGACATAGCCTCTGTCAGCAATTTGTAAAGCCTGATACGCATTTTGCTCAACAAGTAAGATTGTCATGCCCTCTTTATTCATTTCTTTAATGATATCAAAGATCTGCTCAACAATTATTGGTGCGAGCCCCATTGATGGTTCATCGAGCATCAACAATTTCGGTTTCATCATCAAAGCGCGACCAATAGCAAGCATTTGCTGTTCACCGCCACTCATCGTCCCACCTTTTTGACCTAATCGTTCTTTCAAACGTGGAAAATACGTGAATACACGTTCCATCCGTTCGGCAACAACACTTTTATCTTTGACTGAGAAAGCGCCTATTTGCAGATTTTCACGGACAGAAAGTCTCGGGAAAATCCGTCTGCCTTCAGGAACCTGAGCAATACCTAATAGTGCTGTTTGATGCGCCTGATTTTTCGTTATGTCCTGCCCATCGAAAATAATTGAACCGTTTTTTGGACGAACTTGTCCGCTAATCGACTTCAATGTTGTTGATTTACCGGCACCGTTGCTTCCAATCAAGGTCACAATTTCACCTTTATCAATAAACAAGTCAATACCGTTCAGGGCTTGAATCTGGCTGTAAAAGCTATCAATTTTATTCACTTCAAGAAAGTGCTTGGCTGCTACTGTTTCAGTCATTAGCGACCGCCCCCTTACCGAGATAGGCTTCGATTACTTTTTTGTTTGTTCTTATCTCGTCAGGTTCTCCAGAAGCAATAAGCTCACCATGATCAAGAACATAAATATAATCAGAAATTTTCATGACCAGCTTCATATCGTGTTCAATGAGAATGATGGTGACATCAAGCTTTGATCGCAAGTCATAAATCAAATTCGTTAACTTCTCTGTTTCCTTTGGATTCATGCCTGCCGCCGGTTCATCAAGAAGAAGAACCTTAGGTTTTGCTGCCATTGCGCGGCCAATCTCCAAACGACGTTGTGCGCCGTAAGCAAGGTTGCCTGCGTTTTCATTGACATAATCTTCAAGGCCAACGTACTTCAGGATATCATATGCTTCAACTTTCGCCGCTTCTTCCATTTTGCGGATATGCGGAAGCTGAAGTAGAGTCCCGACCCAGTGAGCTTTCAGATTTTGGTGCATACCCACCAATACGTTTTCAAGAACGGTCATTTCATTAAACAAACGAATGTTCTGAAAAGTACGAGCAATACCAAATTGCGAAACTTGATGCGGCTTTAATCCGACAAGCGACTTCCCATTCAAAAGAATATCACCTGACGTTGGTTTGTACACTGCCGTAATCATATTGAAAAAGGTTGTCTTACCTGCACCGTTGGGTCCGATGACCGCCGTAATCGAGTTCTTTTCAATATTCATTGATATGTCTGAGGTTGCCGTTAAACCTCCGAACTGTTTTGTAAGATTCTTTACTTCCAAAATGTTCACGAATCGGCACCTCCTGATGTCGATTTTTCACGTTCTAAAGCAGCCGCAGCTGATTCCTTCTTCAGAAGCTCTACATCAACCTTCCGGTTTTTATGTGGAATCAAGCCTTGTGTGCGGTAGAGTGCAAAAATAATGAGTAGCAATCCGAAAATCAGTAACTGCATCTTCTCAGGAGAAAGTGCAGGTGGAATCGGAATACCGTAGTTCGTACTCATCTGAGAGAGCCAATCTGAAATATTGGTTAGAACTTGCGTTCTTAAGATGATTACGACTGCTGCACCGAGAATAACGCCTGGAACACTGCCCATTCCACCCAGGATAACCATAACGAGTACCATTGTTGATTCGAGATAAGTAAAACTAGTCGCATCAACAAACATTTGCTTTGCAGCAAAAACAGCACCCATCATACCTGAGAAAGAAGCCCCAATCGCAAACGCTGCAAGCTTTGTTTTTACAAGCGGAATCCCCATTGCCTGAGCCGCGATTTCATTGTCACGAACCGCTTTCCAAGATCGTCCGAGCTTAGAATTTTCCAGTTTTCGCACGACATAGATTACAACGAGGAAGATACCAAGCGCGATATAGTAAAACTGACTTGCGTTTCCGATACTGATTCCGAAGAATTTAGGTGGGGTAATCGACGCAATCCCCATAGAACCATTGGTGATGTTTAACGGATGGTCCATGTTATTTAGTAGGATGCGAATAATTTCCCCGAACCCAAGGGTAACAATTGCCAGATAGTCACCACGGACACGCAAAACCGGAATACCAAGCAAAATACCAAACAGCGCTGCAACTAGTGCTCCAACAAAGATAAATATCCAAAATGTGTCGCCAGGGAGTGGGTAATGACCAAATGGCATAAATTTAGAGGCCTGGCCACTTGCAAAAATCGCATAGGTATATGCACCCACTGCAAAAAAAGCAATAAATCCAAGGTCGAGCAGCCCGGCAAATCCGACAACAATATTCAAACCTAAAGCCATGGCGCAATAAATGCCGACAAGCGTTCCTACTTCCATG
The DNA here is from genome assembly GCF_000497245.1 of Sporolactobacillus laevolacticus DSM 442. GTDB lineage: Bacteria > Bacillota > Bacilli > Bacillales > Sporolactobacillaceae > Sporolactobacillus > Sporolactobacillus laevolacticus. Next base: position 156,731 of record NZ_AWTC01000009.1, on the reverse strand, counting down.
TACGTTTGGTACGAATCACTGTGGCTAGCTATTAATGGCACAAGGACTGCGAGAATCGCAATTCCAGTTACCCATTTGGCTCTAAGATTGAAATTTAAATAATACAAAACTAATATCGAGAAAAGTAACAATAAGAACGCAATCGTTGAATCAGGTAACAAAAATAGTCCTAGTCCTGTTAAAACGACGTACGCAATAAATAAAATGACCTGATTTTTTTTATTCTGGGCGATCTTATCAAACAATGCACTCAAAATTTGTCACCTACACTTTCTCTACGACGGCTTTGCCAAACAAACCTTCTGGCTTAAAGATCAGTACCAGAATCAAAATAATGAAAGCAAACACGTCTTTGTATTCAGCACCCATCGCACCATGGGTGATAATCGAAAGGTTAGCAGCAGCGAACATTTCTAGGAGACCAAGCATAACACCGCCAAACATTGCACCACGAATGTTTCCAATGCCCCCTAAAACTGCTGCGGTAAAAGCTTTGATGCCGAGAATGAATCCGATATATGGATCAATTGTTCCATATTGAATCATAAACAGAACACCGGTCGCTCCACCAAGTGCCGACCCAATAAAGAAAGTAACAGAGATGACGCGGTTCACATTGATTGTCATCAGAGAAGCTGTATCACGGTCTTGTGCAACTGCACGCATTGCCATGCCCCATTTCGTCTTATTGACAAAGAGGTCCAATGAGACAAGCATTACAATCGTCACCGCAAGCACAAGCAGGAATGAACCTTGGAACGTCGCATTATCAAAGAATGGCATAATGTGATGCAGATTAAGATTAAATCTATGGTTGAACATTGAAGGTGCCGTAACAATATAGTTACCCGTCTTTAGCTCTGCGATAAAGCGGACAGCATCTTCAAGAACAAATGAGATACCAATTGACGTAATTAGAGCAATCAGTTTGGGCGCATTTTTACGGCGTAAAGGCCGATATGCCACACGTTCGATACCGACACCTAACAATCCGGTCGCTATCCCTGCTACAACGATCACGATCAGAAAAACGATTAGGGCAGGCATTGCTGCTAAAAATCCCATACCTAACATTAGAAAGAGAACGGTCGCTCCAATAAAAGCACCTGTCATGAACACATCGCCATGGGCGAAGTTAATCAATTCAAGAATGCCGTAAACCATTGTATAGCCAATCGCAACAACTGCGTAGACAACGCCAAGAGTAAGGCCATCAATGAGTACCTGAGGCAAGTTCTGAATGATTTGTGCGAGCATTATCTCACCACTTTCCTACAAGTTGTTAAATAAGTAGTTCAAAAATTCCAGTGATTTTGATCTCTGTTTTGAACAAACTCAAAATGGATGTATTTGCAATGAATGTACTTAAACATTCTGCTCTGTATTATGTGATTTAGTTCTAAAAAAATCCTAAAAGGGTATAGCTTGTTACTCCATACCCTTTTAGTGCACATCAGTTATTCATCAATGTCCTACACCAAATTCATAAGGTAATATGAATTATTGGCTGATTTCAGCTTTTTGAACCGGCGGATATTTCGCTTGTTCAAAGTTGTAGATATAAACTTTAGCGAATGTGTTGTCACCTTTGTCGTTAAAGCTTACTTTCGTTGTCACACCATCATAATCTTTGATGCCACGGATTGCTTTCTCGACTTGTGCACGAGTTGGCTTTTTGCCGTTGTTGTCATTGATCGCGTTCATGATGCCTTTCAGGATAACAGCTGCACTGTCATAGCCATATGCTGAATAAGACTCAACATCTTTACCGAATTTTTCTTTGTATTTCTTAGCAAATGCTTGACCTTTTTCAGTCTTTGATACATCTCCGGCTACAGATGTCAGGTAAACACCTTTGACTGCATCGCCAGCGATTTGTACAGTAGATGAAGAGTCAAGACCATCGCCACCCATGATCGGGCCGTTAAATCCTTTTTGACGCGCTTGCTTAATGATCAGACCACCTTCAGCATATACACCGCCAAAATAGATCAGATCTGGTTTTTTTGCAACTGCTTGGCTAAGCACGCCGCTGAAGTCTTTTTCACCAACAGTGATACCTTCATAACCTACGATATCCGCGCCAAGTTTTTTCGCTTGATCTCTGAATTGTTCAGCAAGACCTGAGCCATAAGCTGTTTTGTCTTGGATAATAAAGATTTTTTTCGCTTTGAGTGTCTTCACAGCAAAGTTCGCACCAGCAGGACCTTGGAAGTCGTCACGAGCACAGATACGGTTTACTGATTTAAGTCCGCGGTCAGTAACAACTGTTGCTGTTGTTGCCGGGGATACCATTGCTAGATTATTCTTTTCATATACTTCAGAAGAAGGAATAGCAACACCTGAGTTCAAGTGGCCAACAAGTGCCAGAACATTTTTATCAGCGGCAAGAATCTGGGCATTTGCTACACCTTTCTTTGGATCTCCTTGATCATCCATATCCTTCAATTGGATATCAAAACCTTTTTTAGCAAATGCAGCTTTTTGATCGTCAATGGCTAATTCAGCTCCGAGACGAATCGCATCGCCAAGCGTTGCGCTACCACCGGACAGTGGGGATTGGCTTCCGATTTCGATTACAGTCTTACCTTTAGAACCACCTGATTTTGAAGAGCAACCACCGATAACACCTAGCAATAATACCAGAACTGCCAATAATGGGATGATTTTCTTTAAACTCATTTTAACCCTCCTTTTTGTAAAAACGGAACAACTCTAAAAACTCAGATAGTTTTATGTAGGACTCACCCCCGCAATTTCTTTCTATTGTTTCTCTCTTTTTAATGCGGCTCTTTAGAAATCATAATAATTTATTATGCGACTATAGTCATTATCTATGTCAGATATTCTGACACTCTATTTGCTTCATCACTTTAATCTATGTTAGCAAAAATGCTATTATACCGCCAATAATAGCGTTTTCATTTATCTGTAATTTTCGACTAAAATTATTTGTAAAAATAATGATATTAATTAGAAAAATACATAATTTTGGTAAACTAATTTCATTAACTAGTAAAAGCCGCCCATATTAAAATGAGCGGCTTTTACCATTTTTTTGAAATTCATTAAACCTTTTAAATGACGATACCAGTCTTCAGGATGTAATTCGCCAATTTTCGGATCTGTAAGATGCTCAACTTCAGCATGGCGATCCCACTCAAATAATATAACGTCTCGCGTTACGTCTCTATTGTGTGATAGTATAATAAAATCGAGTGAAAATTAAGGTCATAAAAAGCATTTAGCTTCTTTCAAAATTAGCTTATCGAATAACAATGCCTAGTTCTCATTCTCTATTTTCGACATCTTTTTATAAAAATTCAATATTTTGCTAAATAAATGATGAACTGGTAGATCTAATTAAAACAGACTATAATAGAAACACCAAGTAAACCATGAGGAGAACTGATGTTATGCCTATTAAAATTCCAAAGTTGCTTCCAGCCAGGGAGGTGCTTGAGAATGAAAATATTTTCGTTATGGATGAAGATCGTGCGATTACACAGGACATCCGGCCTTTGAAAATATTAATTCTGAATCTCATGCCTGAAAAGCAGATGGAAGAGACTCAATTGCTACGTCTTCTAGGGAACACGCCTTTGCAAGTTAATGTCTCCTTCATGCGAACGGCAACCCATCAATCAAAAAATACAAGCCATCTTCATCTCGATCAGTTTTACACCGTCTTTGATGAAGTGAAACATAAAAAGTTTGATGGCATGATTATTACAGGAGCACCTGTTGAACGTCTTCCTTTTTCAGAAGTGGATTACTGGAATGAACTAAAAGAGATTATGGACTGGTCAAACAGCCATGTAACTTCTACACTGCATATCTGTTGGGGCGCGCAGGCAGCACTTTATTATCATTTTGGCATTGATAAGGTAATGCTTCCCGAAAAATTATCCGGTGTGTTCAGTCATACACTTAATGAACCTAGGGAAAAGCTTTTACGTGGTTTTGATGAAGTATTTTATGCACCGCATTCACGTTTTACCGATGTCGATCGTGAAGCATTAACCATGCATCCGGAAATTCATCTGCTCTCCGGATCTGAGGAGGCCGGCCCATTCGTTCTGATGGCTAATCACGGAAAACAGATTATGGTTACCGGTCATTTTGAGTACGACACAGGGACATTGGCTACTGAATATCAACGTGATCTAAAAAAAGGGATGAATCCGCACATACCGAATCATTATTTTCCAAATGATGATCCCCAAAAACAGCCCCTGAATCATTGGCGTTCCCATGCGCATCTTCTTTTTTCAAACTGGTTGAATTACTATGTGTATCAGGAAACCCCTTATCAGTGGGAGTAATGATTACCTAAATAGAATCTGTATGATGAATAAAGGAAACAAAAAAACTCGGGTCTCAGCACCCGAGTTTTTCATATATTTCATTAAGCTTTACTGTTCATCCAGTCGTATTGTTTGTCATGAAACGTTTTTTCGATTGTTCCGACAACATCCTCTTCGATGAGCAGCTGTGCTTGCTTGATTGCCGTGTAAACTGCTTCACTTTTAGCCGCACCATGCACTTTGATAATCGGTGCAGCGAGCCCGAAGAGCAGAGCTCCTCCGTAAGCAGATGTATCCATATGATTCTTGATGGATTTAAGCTTTCCATACATTAGACCAGTCAGTACTTTTGTATACAAGGAGCTGCCAAGTGTTTCTTTGAGGAGCTTCATCAGTGACATCGCTGTTCCTTCAATACTTTTAAGCACCATGTTTCCTGAAAAGCCATCGGCAACAATGACGTCAGCCGGTCCTTCGAGCAATTCGCGCGACTCAACATTACCTACAAAATTAATTGGAGCGCTGCTCAACAGTTTGTAAGCCTCTTTCACAAGTTCATTGCCCTTACCGGGTTCTTCACCGATGTTCAACAGGCCGATGCGCGGGTTTGGTCGATGCATAACCTTCTCAGCATAGATTGCTCCCATAATCGCATACTGAAGCATGTTTTCCGGCTTCGTTTCCGCATTTGCACCAACATCAAGGAATAAAAAGCCTTTATTTTGATGGATTGTTGGCAGTGTTGGTGCAAGTGCCGGTCGATCAATACCTTTAATCCGCCCGACGCCAAATAATCCTGAAGCCATTAGAGCACCGGTATTGCCTGCCGAAATAGCTGCCGCACATCGCTTTTCTCGTACTTCTTGGACGGCCAAAACCATTGATGCCTGTTTTTTCCGCCGTACGGCCTGAACCGGTGCATCTGTACCTTCGATTTTCTCAGTTGTGTGCAGAATGTCAATTCGATCCTGATCACCAATCAAAGTTACCAGCTTCTCCCGATCGCCTACAAGCGTGACCTGCAGTTCCGGAAACTCCTTTAACGCCTTCAGCGTGCCCTCTACCATTGCCTCCGGTGCATGATCTCCACCCATTGCATCAATCGCTAACCTCATTTTTATTCTCTCCTTTGAATAAACAACTTGCCCTTCTGTTCAGCAACTCAGTGTATCGTTTTGTTCATTGTTTTCATTGATTCTCGATTCACTTTATCACTTATTACGTCTTCTGTCCAAACTATGTTTCAAAAAAGATGCTTATGGATCTCAGTGACTGAATCGTGCTGGACGGCTGACAAAATAGTACACGGACAGCGGCCACCAGAAAACAGCGAACGCAGGGTACACCGCCCACAGTTGCTGAGGTGATGTCATAAAATTTACTAAGGAAAAATAAAGAATTGTCAATCCTGCCCCTACAGCTGAATAATAGAATGGTTTTTTTGCCAAATACATACTGATCGGCCACCAAAGGACAGCAAAAATTGGATGTATAGCCCAAAAAACTTCTGGTGAAGAGATACGATTTACAATTACAAAGAAAACAATGATCAAACCAGCGCTCAATACAGAAAACCGTCGCGGATAGCGTCCGAATGTTGTACAGAGCGGCCACCACAACAAGGTAAAAATAGGGAAAATGCACCAGAGAAATCTTGGTTCGAAATAAATATTCAGCAGCACATAATAACTAATCAATGAAAAGCTGACTAGATATGAAAAAGAGCGTTTTAGAGCAGCCTTTCCCAAGCAGACGATAAGCGGCCAAGAAACAGCAATTGGCAAGAGGTAAACAAACCAGAAGTAATCTGGAGTCTCCACTATATTCTGTATGATACAAAACGCCAAAAATAAACCTGAAGCGATGATTGATCCTTTTTTCTTATCTGCAGTCAGCAACCAAGCTAGTGGGCAGAGTAGTGAAGCAGCAGGATAAATAGCCCAGAAGCTCGCAATACCTGTAAATAGATTGACACCTAGGAGGAAGATGCCGGTCATGATGCAGCCCATTGCAATAAATTCGCGCAGTGCTCTACTCATCCTTTCCCCTCCAGTTTTTTTCGATGTAAATAATAGAACATGGAGAGCGGCCACCATGCGACAGCGAATGCCGGATAAATAAACCAGATGACATGCGGCGTGTAATAAAAATTGATAAATACTACTAATGCGATGATCAGACCGCTTCCCCATAAAGAGTATTCCAGACTTAGGCGTGCGAGTTCCTTCTTGCGGTTGTCCGGATATTTCGGCAAATCCATTTCTTGCTTTATTTCCTCGATATCTCCAAATTCGACAATGACTTTATTAATTGCATCTTCCTGTGATTTGCCTTCTTCGACTAAATCAGCCACTTTTTCTTCTAAATCACGGATAATCTCTTCCTTAACTTTCTTTGTTTGATCGCTCTCCGGCAGATCTTCAAAAAGTTTATTAATGTAGGCTGTCAAACGCTTCATTCACCAATCTCCTCCATAAATAGATCCATAATTTCTTTGACCTCTCGCCATTCTTTGACCATTTCATGAAAATATGCTTTCCCTAGTGCGGTGATCCGATAGTATTTTCTCTTCCCGCCATGCGACCGTTCCCCATAATACGATTCAATCAATTGCTTTTTTTCCAATCTTTGAAAAACAGCATAGAGTGTGGCTTCTTTTATTTCAAATCGTCCATCAGTCTGCTGGCTGATTTTCTTCGAAAGTTCATACCCGTAAGAATCCTCGTCTTTTAGCAGGCGAAGTATAATCGAGTCTAAATGACCTCTTAGAATATCGCTGCGAATAGGACCACCCCATTTCCATCAATTCATTACTCTATCTGATATAGTAATAATAGCATCAATTACTCTATCTGTCAAAGTAATTAAGAAAGACCAGGCTACGCCTGATCCTTTACTCTCACTCTATATGCGGCTTTGAATCATCTATCTTGTGCTTAACTGCTCACTTGCCGCGAGCGATCCGTGAGCCTCCTCAAACAAGCAGTCATCTGCGGGGTCTCACTTGGCTCGCATCAACAATGGCAGTCCCGCAGGCGTCTCGCGCTTCCGTGTTTGAATCAGAATTTTTTCCGAGCATTACATCGCTAAGATGAACCCTACCTTCTTTACAATTCAACACCAAAGCTTTATCTTGACAGCAGAATCGCTTGCTTTATTTTAGTGATAAAGGAACCATTGGTATATGTAAGTACTGATCCTCGGTAAAAGCGCAAGCTAAATACAAACATACCAATCACTGTTAGAATAAGAATTGCAATTGATAGAAAAGCCTCCCACAGACCCATATCGGTTGCCCCGATACGCATCGGCATGATCATCGAAGCAGTAAACGGAATATATGAAAAGATCTTAATAATCAAGGTATCCGGATTGCTCATCCCACTGATAGCGACAAAAAAACCAATCATTAAGAGAAAAGTGACTGGCATAATCGCTTGGCCGACATCTTGCACTTTATTCACCAGTGATCCGAGCACTGCTCCAATCAGTGTGTAGAGCACACAAGCCAGGAAGAAAAAGAGTATAGCGAAAATAACATATCCTGCAGATAGTGTTGAAAAGATACCACCCAGGAGATCCCAGTATTTTCCTTCTTGAAAGTAGTGGGCCATCAAGAGTGCGGCACCGATCATGACGGCAAATTGAGTCATTGCCAGGGCAAGCACTCCAGCGACTCTTGAAAGTAAATGTACAACAGGTGACGAACTGGATATAATGATTTCCATAATTCTCGAATCTTTCTCTGCAGCAATTTCCGAGGAGATAATCGACAGATAAGATAATACAAAAATATAAATGATGAAAGCTATAGCGTACGAAACTAACGTTGCAGTCGTTTTTTCCTTACTTGTTTTTCCTTTATCTGCCGAAGGCGCGATCACTTTTTGTTTGAGGTTAATACTTTGATTCATAATTCGTGCTGCCTGCACCGGTGTGAGTTTCAACTGTTGAATCGTAAACAACTGGCTTGCCGATTGAACATCTTGTTCCAGTAGTTGCTGATCGTTCAGCTGTAACGGCTTCTTCGTGCGTAGTTCAGCATTCAACCCGCCTTCTTTTTTCATATTAAGCACGAGAGCAGCATCTGCTTTCCCCTTCAGGATCTGTTTTCCGGCTTGCTCAGGCATATCAGAAGACGATTTGAAGACTAACCTTTTTCCACTTTTAAAATAGGTACCGGCATCCGCTTTCGTTTGATCAATGACGAGAATTTTCAATGGCTTGTCTGCTGAAGAGAACCAACTGCTTATTGTCGGCCACATAAAGAAGCCAAATACTGCCAATAACATTATGATCGTCGTAATATAGAAAGATTTTGCTTTTAATTTGCTTATGTAGGATTGAGAAAAGAGCAATGCAAATTTAGACATGGTCTCCCGCCACCTTTCGCTTAAATAATTCCTCCAGCGATAAGTAATCAAGGCTGAAACGTTCAATAAACCCATTCTTAGTCACTGTCTTAAAGATCGGTTGTGCGTCCTCTTCACGGCCAAGCAGCAGGCGGTACATTTCTTTTTCTTTAGAAACGGAAACAACACCGGGTAGTTTAGACAAGTCTTCTTCTGTAAAATTACCGCGTAAGGTTAAATTAATTTTCCCATACTGACGTTTTAGATTAACAATCGCTCCAGAAAATAAAGAAGTGCCGTGCTTCAGCAAACAGATATGATCACACAATTCTTCAACATGGTCCATTCGATGACTTGAGAAAATGATCGCTGTTCCATGTTGTTTCAGTTCCAGGATCGCATCTTTTAACAATGACGCGTTCACGGGATCTAGGCCGCTGAACGGCTCATCAAGAATTAATAACCGCGGTTTATGAATCAGACTAGCAATTAGTTGAACTTTTTGCTGGTTCCCTTTAGAGAGCGTTTCTGTAAGTGATTTCCGCTTATCGGTCAACTCAAAACGATCAAGCCAGTACTGAATATCCGTTTTCAACTCACGGGTTGACTTCCCCCTTAATTTTCCAAAAAACAGCAACTGTTCTTCAACAGGCATTTTCGGATACAAACCTCTTTCTTCCGGAAGATAGCCAATTCTGTCACGGTCAAGTGCATGAACCGGTTTATCATCCCATTTTATCAAGCCGGTTGTTGGCGTCAGTAAATTTAGGATCATCCGAAACGTCGTTGTTTTGCCGGCACCATTTTGGCCGATCAATCCGAATATTTCGCCTTTCTCAGCTGTGAACTGAAGATCATTCACTGCAGTGAATGACTGAAACTTTTTTGTTAGATGATCTATGGTCAGTGTCATGTTTCCCCTCATTTCTTTGGTCTGGTACCATTACACTTCGATTCTATTTTATTCTATCAATGTCTGCATGATCGACGCAATCCCTATCCTTTTCTTATCTACAAGCTATAATAGTAGAGAGTTATACATACTTATGGAGGACTGATTCATGAAAAAACTTTATTTTGCAGCATTGATCTATATGATTACGGGACTTCTGTCCGGAATCTACTATCGAGAACTGACAAAAGCGATGTCGTTCCATGGAACGACCATGTTATCTCTTTTGCACACACATTTGCTTATTCTCGGCATGTTTTTCTTTTTAATTTTAATCGTGATGGAAAAACTCTTTTCATTCACAAATAACAAGCTGTTTCCAATGTTCTTTTGGACTTATAATGTTGGCGTGATTTGGACCGTCACACTGATGGTCATTCATGGTACTCGCGATGTTCTTGGGGCATCATCAGGACCGGCGATTGCCGGAATGGCAGGTATGGGGCATATTATTCTGTCAATTGGCCTTGTTCTCTTCTTCATTATTTTAAAGGACGCATTATTTCCTAAGCCCTCGGAAAATTCATGATATCCTATATTTTCAACGCAAAAAAGGAGAGGTTGCCCTCTCCTTTTTGTATTGCCTATTGTCTAGTAGGCAAATTCAATTATTTGTCGTAAACCGGTGTGCAATCTTCAACATATTTTGGATTTTGTCCAAGTGTCAATCCGAAGAACAGTTCTTTGATTTTCTTGCATACTTCACCTTCATGACCGGTGCCAACCGTGCGGTGGTCAACTTCAACTACCGGCGTTACTTCCATTGCGGTACCGCTGAAGAAGACTTCATCAGCTGCATACAGTTCCGTTCTGGACACACTGCGTTCAACAACTTCAAGACCTAATTCTTCCTGTGCAAGCTTGATAACAAGTTCACGGGTAATACCTTCGAGGATGTTGTCCGAAGTTGATGGGGTAACGAGTTTGCCCTTCTTAAATAGGAAGATATTTTCACCAGAGCCTTCACATACATGATTCGCGTCAGTTAGGAAGATCGCTTCATCGAAGCCTGCACGTTTTGTTTCCAGTGCAGCTAGTGCGGAGTTGAGGTAAGCAGCAGTTGCTTTAGTACGTGGTGGAAGTTGGTTATCCGACAGACGACGCCATGAGGTAACGCCTACACTCAGTTCGGATTTTCCAGCATATTTATTCAGTGGTTGTGTGTAGATAACAACCTTGACATCGGCATTATCAAGAGTTGGTCCGATATCCTGTGAATCATTATAAACGATTGGGCGAAGATAAGTGGTTTGACGGCAATTGTTCTTTTTCAGAAGTTCAACTGTACCTTTACACAGATCTTCAACAGAGAGATCAAAATCCAGGTTAACCGTCTTCGCAGATTGCTTAAGCCTTTCGTAATGATCTTTCAGTTTAAATGCATACAGTTGTTCATTCTTGTCATCCCAGTACGCGCGGATGCCTTCGAATACACCGAGGCCATAATTAAAAGCCTTGCTGCGGACGCTGATCTTTACATCGTCCTCCTTAACAAGTTCTCCCTGGTAAAACACATAATTCTCTGACACTGCAAACTCCTCCTTGTGTTTCTGATATCAACAGAAGATTCAGTCTAACTGCAATGGGCTTAAGTATAAAGCCCAAACAATTCTCTCGAATCTTCTGCCTTTTTTTGTGTACGTATATAATAACATAAATAACTAGAGATATTTTCTAAAAATGAAATATTTTGTGGAAGAATTGATACTTAAAAAGACTTTAGCTTCGCTTTGATTCAATCTCCGATGATCCAATAGATTGTCCGTTAATTTTCATATGCTTATTCTTTGAGTTTTTTAATAGAAAAGTCCCAAGCCGCAATTTGCTCCCCATCAAATGATAAATCCTTCAGACTATTTCCGATCAACTCACCCTCTGTCTCATCAATACATTGAGACAGATCGACATTAGTTGTTTCATTGGACGGGTTAAAAATAATCGCAGTATAATCAGCTTTAGTTTGAAAACGGAGAAAGCCGAATAAATTGCCGATTGAAAAAGGGTAGAATAAACCTTTTTGAAGATTTTCATCTTGTCTTCGGGTCTGAATGGCTGATCGGAATGCAGCTAGGATTGATTGGTTTTCTTTTCCCCATGGATAAAACCGGCGATTATCAGGATCCTTTCCTCCAGCGACTCCAGCCTCATCGCCATAGTATACACACGGAACCCCCGGCAACGTCATCAACATCCATATCGCCAGCAGTACTTTCTTCTCATCATCGCCAAGCATCGTTAGGATCCGCTCTGTATCATGCGTGCCGATATTGTTCATATTTGCAAAAAAAGCATCCTGTGGATAATTGGATCTCAATGTGAAGCTTGCACGCGCAACCTGACGGGCGTTTTGTTTCCCAATGAGTAAATCAATAATGATCGATCTGAAAGGATAATTCATCACGCCATGAAGCATGCCACCTTCGAGGTAATGATGCCTTTTCCCGTAAGCAATTTTATTAGAAGCATCCTCCCAAACTTCGCCAATCAGCACTTTACGTTCTCCTTTTTCTATGTGCTGATCCAGTGTATGGCGAATCCCTTCAATAAAGTCATCACTCAGCTCATCCGCCACGTCAAGTCTCCATCCGCCAATTCCAGTGGCAGACCAGGTATTGATGACACTGTCTTCCGATTCATAGATAAAATCACGATAGCTTTTCTTTTCTTTATTAACTGTCGGCAAATCATCGATATTCCACCAGCAATTGTAATGATCATGGTCACCGTGAAACGTAAACCAATCGCAATAGGGAGAGCCAGGATCCAAATAAGCGCCGCCGTTTCCATAGTTTCCAAACCGATTAAAATAAATGCTATCAGCTCCGACGTGATTAAAGACACCGTCCAGAATAACATGCATCCCTAAGCGACGCGTTTTTGCAATGAGTCTATCAAAGGTTTTTTGATCACCAAACATCGGATCAATACGCAAATAATTGCCAGTATCATATTTATGATTGCTGCTTGCCTCAAAAATTGGACTGAGGTATAGGATCGTCACACCTAACTTATAGAGATCGTTTAATCTGGCAATGATCCCGTTTAAGTTTCCGCCATAAAAATCCCAGCGGACAATGTCTCCTTTGTTATCACGAATGTAATAGGGGAGGTCATCCTCTGTGGCGTATAAAAATGAATTTTTTTTAGGATTTAAAACCATTTTGTGATGATTACCGTTATTAAAACGATCGACAAAAACATGGTAAATAACACCATCCAAATACCAGTCAGGAGCTGGGTCCTGGTGGTCAAAACATGTGATCTGATATTGTTCAACGCGTGCAGAATCATAAAGGATACGTCCTACTCCACCATAATTATCTTCAGCCTTTGCATAATACAGTGTTTTCTCCTGCTGTTCATCCCTATATGTCACCTTAAAATGATAGAAATAGAGACCGCAGTTCCCTTCAGTTGTAAATTTCAAATAATAGAAATGCTCTTTTTCGGAAGACGGCAGCATATTCAACGCTTTTATTTGTTCGCCGTCCTTTTGGATCATTAAATCAACGGCTAAAATATTTACTCCGTCAACCTTAATCGAAAAATAGACACTGTTACCGATTCTGACCGCGCCGAAAGGACGCCTATATGTTTCAGACCATGAATTAAAATAAATATCTGGAAACGTCATGAAGCAACTCCCTCTTCCTCAAGGAGAACAAACATTCAGATGTTCCGTACTTTTGAAGAGACATCCCATATTTGACTCGCATATTGTTGCACCGTATAATCTGATGAAAAAACGCCTGCTCCTGCGATATTGATCAATGCCATTTTTTGCCATTGCAGCGTATCTCTGTACAATTGATCAATATGTTTCTGTGCATCCGCATACGCTTCAAAATCTCTCAGGACAAAATACTCATCTCCATATTGCACGAGTGAGTCGAAAACTGATCTTCCTTCTGCTTCTGCACCTGGAATTGTTCCATCAATTAATCCGTTCAACACGCGGTGCAGCACCGGATTGTTTTCGTAATAACTTCGTGATTGATAACTTCCATCATGATAGTATTGATAGACTTCATCTTCACGCAATCCGAAAATTACAATGTTCTTCTCGCCTACCCGGTCTCTGATTTCAACATTGGCACCGTCAAGTGTCGCCAATGTAATCGCACCGTTAAGCATCAACTTCATGTTACTCGTTCCCGATGCTTCTTTTGAAGCAAGCGATATTTGTTCGCTGACATCGGCAGCGGGAATGATCTTTTCTGCTAGAGATACTCCATAGTTTTCAACAAACACGATTTTCAGTTTATCAGCGATTGCCGCATCATGATTGATCAGATCTGCCACTGAGTTGATTAGCTTAATAATTTGTTTGGCATAAGTATAACTTGGCGCCGCTTTCGCACCAAAGATAAACACACGTGGATGAATATCCGCCTGTGGATCATCTTTCAGCTGAAAATACAGGCTTAAAATATGGAGCAGATTCAATAATTGCCGTTTATATGCATGAAGTCTTTTGATCTGAACATCAAATATGGCATCTGGATTAATGGTTAGATCCATAGTTTTTTTTATATGCTCCGCAAAACGTTCCTTATTAAGCCGTTTAATCTGAGCAAGTTCGAGCAATGTTTTCTCATCATCTCTGAATGCCTTCAGCATCTTTAATTCTGTTGGAGTTGTTTCCCATTCGTTGCCAATTTTACGATTTATTAAATCACACAGCGGCTCATTGGCGAGCATCAGCCAGCGGCGTTGTGTAATCCCATTCGTCTTATTATTGAACTTTGATGGATAGACAAGAAAAAAGTCGTGTAAAACCTTTTCTTTAAGAATGGTTGTGTGCAGCTGAGCTACTCCGTTAACACTGTGGCTTCCAATAATTGCCATATGAGCCATTTTGACATGGCCACCTTCGATAATTCGTGTTCTTTCAACAATTTCACGCTCAAATAGCGTGCTCATTTTCATTGTAAAACGGCGATCAATTTCACATATGATCTGGTAGATACGTGGAAGCAGGGTGCTGATCATCTCAATCGGCCATTTTTCAAGTGCCTCAGACATAATGGTATGATTGGTATAGCTCATTACGTTAACAGTCACATTCCAAGCATGTTCCCAGTCCATTTTTTCCTCATCCAGCAAAATGCGCATAAGCTCAGGTACACAAAGCGCAGGATGCGTATCATTGATGTGGATCGCGACTTTTTCCGCTAAATGATTCATAGACAAATCCATTTTCTTATAATGCCGAATGATGCTCTGGATACCCGCAGAAACAAAAAAGTACTCTTGCTTCAAACGCAGCAAACGGCCTTCATAATTTGAATCATCCGGATAAAGAACTTCAGAAATACTTTCTATCTGATTTCTCTGATGAATATAGGACCAATAATCCGTGATGTCATCCTGCGGAGGCACCTCTGCAGACCAAAGCCGAAGAGTATTAATTACATCATTGTTGAAACCTACCACTGGGGTGTCATAAGGTACGGCAAGTACCTCCTGAGTATCTTCATAGTGAGGTTCAAGGACTCCTGCCGACGTTTGCTCCAGCCACACTTTCCCGTAAAAGCGTACATTGACCGCTGCATGCATTTTTCTTGTTTCCCACACATTACCGTTCTGCAACCAATTCTCAGGAAGCTCGACTTGATAGCCATTCACAAATTTTTGCTTAAACAAACCGTATTTAAAACGAATCCCGTTACCATGCGCAGGGATTTCACTTGTCGCCATAGAGTCTATAAAACATGCTGCCAAACGGCCAAGACCACCATTACCCAAACCTGGATCCGGTTCAATTTGCGCAATTTCCTCAAGATCAATGCCCAGATCACGTAACCCATCGCGAACAGTGTCCAGAATTCCCAAATTCAGTAAATTGCTCTTCAGCATTCTGCCAAGCAGGAATTCCATAGAAAAATAATAAGCCTGCTTCTTTTTCTTTTCAATGTACCTTTGATTCGTCCGTCCCCAATTCTTGGACGAATAGGAACGGATAAGATTTCCCAGAGTGACGTATTGCTCGGTTGTCTCTGATTCAGAGATGTCCATTGAATATACTTCTGTCAACATTTTCTTAAAATCTTCTTTGAATTTTCGTTTTGAGAGATCCATATAGTTACCATCCTTAGTCCATAGATATTAGTTCTTCTATTAATTTGTCGGAAGCGAAAAATGGTAGTCAAAAACAGCCGAGAAAGAACTGCCCTTACTCGCACGTATTGTTAACCAAGTTGCGGTAAGGCATTATCATTCTTGTCCGGCTGTTTCTGATGTGTTGCTTCTTGATGATTGGCGGACGCAGCGTTAATGGCCAGCTATGAAACAATCATTGCCGAGAAACGTGGGATTTATAAGCCGCACCTGCCATTAAATTATTTTATGAAAATAATGTGTTGTAATTTTCTCTATCATTGCCTTGGTTGGCAGTACGGATCTCAGGAGATTGACTGTCTTCGGAAATACGGCTGATCACCGAATTCTTCTCAATGACAATAGGCTTATTCTTTGTTCCGATCAACTTCGTATTCGGTTCAATCCGGACTTGTTTATCAAGAATGACATAATGCAATTCCGCACCGCTTCCAATTGAACTTCCCTGCATAATGACTGAACTATTGACTACTGTATTCTTTTCAATGGTAACATTACGAAATACAACCGAATGCGCAACTTCACCATAAATCAAGCACCCGTTAGCTACGAGTGAGTCCTCAACTTCCGATGAACGGGCATAATAGGTTGGCGCCTCATTTTTCACTTTCGTATGAATAGTCTGGCTTCCCTTTAACAACGCCGTTAAGTTTGAATCCTGAAGCATATCCATGTTGGCCTGATAATAAGCGCCTACTGAATTGATCGTCTTCAAATATCCGGTATATTCAAATCCATTTGAAGGCAAATTAACAATTGCTTTGTGAAGCACATCGTTTAAATTGCAATGTTCATTCTCAGCCACAACATTGCGTATCAATTTCGTCAGTAAACGGGTCTTCATAATATATATTTCCATGTTAATAAACATCTTTCCTGCATTTTTATGCAGTTCGCAAGATTTTAATCCACGCACGCGGCCATCCTCATCAATTGTAAGACAAGAGACATGTTGATCACCGTCGTCAAATTGATCCACTGATTTATAGACAACGGTAATATCCGCACCTTGCTCAATATGATTGCGCAATATTGCCTGAACATCCACATTACATAGCATGCGTGTGCCCATGATGACGGTATACTCAGATTCGGATTTCTCAAAGAACTCAATGTTATTGAAGTAGTTATAAATATCTCCTTCAAGGTTCAGTCCACCTTGATTTCCGCGTCCGGAATCCAAACTCGGCTCGGAGAAGAAGAAGAGTCCTCCGTGAATACTGTCCAACCCCCATTCCTTGCCGCTGCGAACGTGATCGTAGATTGAGCGCAAGTTATCGTGGGTAAAGATGCCGATCGTTTCGACACCCGCTGTGGTTAAATTAGTTAACGGAAAGTCAATCAAACGATATCTGCTGCAAAAAGGCAAACTTGCAACTGGTCTATTCATTGTCAATGGATAGGTGGCCAACCTCGATTCCGTTATGTTGAGTATTCCGCAAATTTTATTCCTCCTCATCATTCAACCCTCCCACAATTTCATTGTATCCAACAACTTCAATTGACTTATCACCCACGACCTGTGCGTTATCGGCGAATACCGCATGTTCGCCAACAATGGCCCGGTCTATTGTGACATTCTTTCCGATCACCGTGTTCGCCATCACGATTGAGTCTTTGATGACACTGTTAGCGCCAATCTTTACATTTTGTGAAATAATAGAGTGATTGATTTCTCCGGAAATATAGCAACCATCAACAATCAACGATTCCTTAACTTTTGCACCTGTCGCCAAATAATGTGGTGGTGCGACAGGATTTTTGGAATAAATACGCCAGCTTTTGTCACGAATATTTAATTCATGATCCGGATTTATAAAAGCCATATTTGCTTCCCAAAGACTTTCAATTGTACCGACGTCTTTCCAGTATCCATTGAAGGAGTAAGCAAAAACATTTTCACCGTTTGCCAAGAATGATGGAATGACATTTTTCCCAAAATCATCCATATTTTGTCCTGTCGCATGACTCTCTGTTAAATAACGACGGAGAACTTCCCATGTAAAAATATAAATACCCATTGAAGCTAGATTGCTTTTTGGCTTCGCAGGTTTTTCTTCGAAGTCAATAATTCGATCCGTATTGTCCGTATTCATAATGCCAAATCGAGAGGCTTCCTCTAACGGCACATGAATCACCGCAACCGTTGCTGTCGCCTTTTTCCTCTTATGAAAATGAAGCATATGCTCATAATCCATTTTATAAATATGATCACCGGAAAGAATGAGCAAATAGGTTGGGTTATGGCTGTCAATATAGCTGATATTTTGGTAAATTGCGTGAGCGGTCCCTTCAAACCACTTTTCGCCGTCAAGACTTGAATGCGGCTGCAGAATGGTGACTCCACCGTCCTTATGGTCAAGTCCCCAGTGTGAACCGTTGCCAATATGACTGTTCAGCTCAAGCGGTTGATACTGAGTCACGACACCAATTGTTCGAATGCCTGAATTTGAGCAATTACTTAACGAAAAATCTATAATTCTGTACTTTCCACCAAAAGGAACTGCCGGTTTAGCAATTGTTCTCGTCAACTTTCCTAAACGGGAGCCTTGGCCACCTGCCAAAATCATTGCGATCATTTCATTTTTCATTTTCTCTGGAAAAAGAATGGGAGACCACCCTCTTCCTCACACCTCCTTCACTCGCTCAATAAGTTCTATACTCTATCGTATGAAAAGGAACGTAAAAACATATTCAGAAAGATCGTGCAGATTAAATAAAACGAAAAATAACCGAGACAGATAAATGTAACCGCTTACTTTTACTGTTTCAACAATAATGACAAGCCTTTTAAAGCAGCAAAAAAAATTTTTTTAGGTACCTAAAAGTACCTCATGCTCTCCTTGACTTCTCTGGTCTGTTATGAGTAGTTATTCATATTCCCCATAACTATTATATAACAGATTTAAGTGATTTCGGAGCTTTTTATTGATTAATTTCTGAATTTTTATATATTAAAATTTGGCATTAATTTTTCAGAAGTGAACGATACAATTCCAAGTAATCTTTAGCCGATTGCTCCCATCCGAAATCTAATTTCATTGCACTTTCAACAAGCTGCCTCCATTTTTCTTTATTGCCCTTAAATAAGTGAACAGCCCGCTTAATTGTGAAAAGCATGTCGTGGGCATTGTAATTCGTAAAACTGAATCCATTTCCTTCATCGGTGAACTCATTATAAGAGAGCACTGTATCTTTCAGACCCCCTGTTTCGCGAACAATCGGCAGGCTTCCATAGCGCATCGCCAGTAGTTGACCGATTCCGCACGGCTCAAAGCTTGAAGGCATTAAAAACAAATCTGAACCGGCATAAATTTTTCTGGCAAGTCCGTCATCAAAGAAGATATTTGCTGATGCAGCGTCCGGGTATTGTCCGGCTAGCCAACGGAAAGTTTCTTCATCATTTCTTTCTCCGGTCCCAAGCAGTACAAACTGAACGCCCAGATTCATGATTTCATGAAAAACGCGAAGCACTAAATCAATGCCCTTCTGACTGGTCAAGCGGGTAATCATTGCAATTATCGGAACATCTGGTTTCACAGGTAAATGTAAGTATTCCTGCAAACGCCTTTTGTTTTCGAGCTTTCCATCAGAAGTACTATAGGTCGAAAACAATTGCTTATCTGTTTCAGGATTATATAGTTCGTTGTCAATACCGTTGACAATACCGTGAAGTTTAGCACTATTCCAACGGAGGAAACCATCCAGATTTTCTCCGTAGTAAGGCATTTGTATTTCATTCGCATAGCTTTTGCTGACTGTTGTCAACAAATCTGAATAGGCAAGCCCGGCTTTCATATAACTCACATTCCCATAGAATTCAAGCCCGTCTTGATGGAAATAGTGGTCATCAAGTCCAAGCAGATCGCCCAAAACAGTTCTTGGGAACACGCCTTGATACCTCAGGTTATGGATGGTAAATACCGTTCGTATGTTCTCATAAAAAACTTGGCTACGAAAATGTGCTTTAAGCATTACGCTAATTGGTCCTGTCTGCCAATCATGACAGTGAATCACATCCGGTTTTTCTGCCAAATGCGGCAGTATTTCCAAAACAGCGCGAGAAAAGAAAGCAAAGCGTTCGCCGTCATCGTCATAACCATAACAGCCGGATCGTTTGAAATAATATTCATTATCAAGAAAATAGTAATGAACCCCTGCTTCTTCCAGCATAAAAAGTCCGCAATACTGGCGTCTCCAGCCAACAGGCACAAATATATATTTGATGAATGTCATCCGATCGGTAAACAAATGATTGAGATCTTGATATTTTGGAAGCACCACGCTTACCCGTACATTCTCTTTCTGCAATGCTTTCGGTAATGCACCGACAACATCGCCGAGTCCCCCCGTTTTTATAAACGGAACACATTCAGACGCGGCAAACAAGACATTCATCTCTCTCTCCCCTTTTCATTGGAAAACAGCATTTTCAACATTTTTTCGGTTACACTTGATCATAAGGCTCACTTAATTTTCTTTTTTTTGTCTCTTTCATAAGCACACTGATACCCAGTGGCGGAACAGTTATTTCCACACTGTGCGGCTGATTGTGGTAAGGCTCGTCAATCGAAGCCAGCGGCTCACGGTTGCATTGTCCGGAACCACCAAACGCCTCGGCATCACTGTTAAACATTTCAAGATAGTTGCCGTTGGCAGGCACGCCAAGCTTAAACTTGTGATAAACCGTTGGAGTGAAGTTGCAAACAACAATGCAATAGTCACCTTTTCGTTTTCCTTTTCTTATAAAGCTAATAATACTTTGATTTGAATTGTCGGCGTCTATCCACTCAAATCCTTCCCCCTCATGATCGAGACGCCACAAGCAGGAGGTTTCCTGATAGAAATGGTTGAACGCAACTGAATAATGATGAAACGCCTTGTGTGTCGGAAAATCAAGCAATTTCCAATCTAATTGTTCAAGATCTTTCCACTCATCAAACTGAGCAAATTCACTACCCATGAAAAGCAATTTCTTTCCAGGATGAGTCATAAAATAACCGTACAGTACCCGCAGATTCGCAAATCGCTGCCATTCATCGCCAGGCATCTTATTAAGCAATGATCGTTTACCATATACAAGTTCATCATGTGAAAAAGACAAAATAAAGTTTTCCGAATAAGCATAGAGCATCGAGAACGTAATTAAATTGTGGTGATAACGCCTGTCAGAAGGGTCGAGTTTCATATAACGGAGAATGTCATGGACCCAACCCATGTTCCACTTATAATTAAAGCCAAGACCGCCGGCATCTGTCGGTCCAGAAACCATTGGATAATCGGTAGCCTCCTCGGCAATCATTAATGCTGAAGGGTACCGGCTGAAAACGGCCTCATTCAACTTTTTTATGAAATCAATAGCTTCCAGATTCTCGTAGCCGCCAAACTTATTCTTTACGTCAAGTGGAAGATCGCCATTGTGATTCAGATAAATCATCGAAGATACTGCATCGATTCTAAATCCTTCAACGTGATACACGTCCATCCAGTAGCGTGCGTTTGATATTAAGAAACTAACAACTTCATTCTTGCTGAAATCAAAATTGTACGTACCCCACTGCGGCCGATCAGCCAGCTTAGGATCATTAGGCTCATAGAGGGGAGTGCCGTCGAATTTTCCAAGGCCATGAGTATCTCTGCAAAAATGTGCAGGTGTCCAATCTAAGATGACACCGATACCCCGTGCATGGCAAGTATCAACAAAATACATGAAGTCCTCAGGGCTGCCGAATCGGCTTGTCGGCGCAAAATATCCGGTGATTTGATAGCCCCATGAACGGTCATAAGGATGCTCCATAATCGGCATAAGTTCTATATGAGTAAAATCGTTTTCAACAACATAATCAACGAGCTCGTCCGCCAGTTCTCTGTAAGTGAATAATTTACCGTCTTCTTTCTTTTTCCAGGAACCTAGATGGCATTCATAAATAGCTAATGGCTGATGATAATCATCCCTCTTCTCTCTCTTTTTCATCCACTTGCTGTCCTTCCAAAGGTACTGATCGGTCCTGAATGTCAGTGAAGCGGTGTTCGGTCTCGTTTCGGCATAAATCGCATAGGGATCAGCTTTCAAAACCACCGTACCTGAAGGTGTTTTGATTGCGTATTTGTAACGTTCGCCAATACCGATACCTTTGATAAAGCTTGTCCATACTCCAGATTGCTTGATCCGAGTCATTACATGTGTCCCGGTATCCCAGTCGTTGAAGTCACCGACAACAGAAACCGACAGTGCATTGGGTGCCCATACAGTAAAACGAAAGCCATCTTTTCCCTCAACCTGATCAAAATGAGCACCAAAAACTTTGTAACCCTCATAAAGCGTGCCTTCGTGAAATAAATACAGATCAACATCATTTGGAGACCATTGCGGCTTATTTTCTACGGTCAACATTGCGCCACGTCCTTTTTTTAATGTAATCACTGGCAACAAATTCTATTTCACTTAAGTTTTGTTTTCTTCAAAGTTATTTATTTTTTTATCATACTTCTTTTATTAAAAGATTCAACGGAAATCGTGGAAATCCTTCACCGAAATTCGTCTTATTGTGTCAAAATAGAGAAAATATAAATAGTTTATTCTAAAAAAAGGCAGTCTTTCTCTAAAAAAGACTGTCTTCTTTTTGAAACCGTTTTATACTTATTACCATTGATTTTACATACCGCTGCCAGAATGATCAAGCTCCATTTGTTTCCAGCGCAACTGAACAAGATCGTACTTCACAAGTTTCATTCCAAGTGTATTAACTTTCTCTACAAATGAATCTTGGACGCCTTGATAAGACGCTTCGTCAAAATTTAGCGTCACCGGTGCATGACAATTAATTTTGGCGAGTTTGCGCGATAAGTGAAGCATGTCTAAATCTGTGCTGATCTTCATTTTCTGTCCTTTTGGAAGCAGCTCCAGATTGTCGAGCATCAACTCGATGCTTCCGAATTGCTTAATCAGTTTCATAGCTGTTTTTTCACCAATTCCATGCACACCTGGGTAGCCGTCACTAGAATCACCCATTAATGCTTTAACATCAATAAATTGTTGTGGTGACACGCCATAATGCTGACAAAAAGCTTGTTCCGTATAACTGCGATAGTTTCCGTAACCTTTCTGGAGCAGGTCCACATTAATCCGCTGATCCAGTAACTGCAGCAGATCTCTGTCTCCGGTTACAATTGATATATCGGCTTCTTGCTGCGCATGTTTTGCTAGTGTGCCGATGCAATCATCTGCCTCAAAGCCGGCTACACCTATATTAGGAATCCCAAAGGCATCAATCATTTCTTTTGCTAAATCGAATTGAGGGACCATTTCCACTGGTGGTGCCGAGCGGTTCGCCTTGTAGCCGTCAAATAGCTTGTGGCGAAACGTTTTATTCCCCATATCCCAACATACTGCGACATGCGTTGGCTTCCTGTTCTCAATCGCAAGCAGAAGATGCCGAAGAAAGCCTTGTACACCATTTGTAGGGATACCTTGGTCGTTAAACATAAACTGGCCGGATGGCGCTGTCGCATAAAATGCTCGAAACAGCAAAGCCATACCGTCCACAAGCAATAGTTGCGGTTGGTTTGCCAAAAAAACGCCCCTCTTCATGTAATCTTACTTCATTATACCATGAACGTTTTTAACTTATAGGAGCAAGAAACAGTTTTAAAGATGTTCTTTTTGCGCTATGCTAATAACATTCACTTAATTTGGAGTGTTATTAAATGAAAACAAAACGAATGCTCATCCTTTTTGGTGCCGTCGTGCTTATTGCGATCTCTTCTTACCTATTCTTCGGCAGGGTGCATGGAGATAAGGTGAGTAAAACCAGGATCGAACCGATTACGTCTGCAGAGCATGAGAGTAAGATAGAGGATCATTCAAAGCAGCACATCCCAACTGTTTTTATACATGGGTGGAAGGGTTCTGAACGTTCATTCCGCACCATGTTTCAGCGATTATCAAGCAATTACGATGGCCCGCAACGGGGGATGGTTGTCAAAGTTGCGCCAAATGGAGCGATTACTATTTCCGGCAAACTAACCAACGAAAAAATACCTTTAATTCAAGTATTGTTTATGGATAACCATGAATCAATGGAGAAACAGGCGAGTTGGTTAATCAATGTCTTTCGTACGCTCAAAAAAGAAGAGGGCATCAAGCGTGTGAATGTTGTTTCCCATTCAATGGGTGGAAAGGCGTTTACTTGCTATCTAGAACAGATTGATCACCCGGATAAATACCCAAAGGTTGAGAAATATGTAGCCATAGCAGCACCGTTTGATTGGATCAATGGCCCGCAGAATGAAGCGGATTATACTATAGACGAATTAAAACAAAGAAGCTCACTCTATCAGAATCGAAAACGTCTTCCGAAGGATTTGGTTGTCCTTGCGATAGCTGGTGAAATACATAATCCACAAGAAGGCGACGGTGTCGTGCCGCTGCAGAGTGCATTTTTTGGACGCTACTTCTTTAATCGGGCCCATTACTCTGAGAAGATCGTTTACGGGCCAAGTGCCCAACATAGCCAGCTCCATGAAAACCCTCAGGTGGACCGGCTGATCGCCGGTTTCTTGTGGCATATCAGTCCAAAATAAAAAAAGCATCCGCGGATGCTTTTTTTATTTCTTTCTGACTTATATCAATTTTTCAAACGAGACACGACGATTGATTGCATACATGATCGGCGCGCCAACGAGCATTACTGCGCACTCGCCAATCGCGACAGTCAGCCAAGTCCACAGGAACGGCATATGGAATACGATCGCCAATTCCCAGGCTATAATACACATGGTGACCGTAAAAATCCCCGTATTGATTATCATCCGAGCCCAGATATTTGTGACAAACTTCGATACAAACATCGTGATCAATAAAGCAAGCACCGATTGCCCCGTACCAAAAATCAAGTCATAAGGAAGCATTGGCGAAAAGAATAGATTGCCAATAAAGACACCGCAAATGATTCCCCAAAAATATTTCTTATTAAAAACAATGAGATGATTAAGCATCTCTGCGATCCGGAATTGAATAGCCGAAAAACTGATGGGCTGAAGGAAGAAAGTCAGCACAATATACAGCGCCGCTAAAATGGCATTGACCGCAAGCGATCTGAGTTTCATTAAAAAACTCCTCCTTAGTTTTTTGATAAACGTGGGATGGTTTCGAACCACGTAAGCAGTATGCTCAAACTATTTTATTGTAATCTAAAAAGAATTTTTGTCAATTTATTTTCTTTACACTGTTAGAAAAACCAGGTTACGCCTGGTCCATTCCTGTCACTCTATATGCGGCTTTGAATCATGAATCTTGTGCTTGAATGACACTTCAGCTGCTCGCTTGCCGCGGGCAGTCCGGGAGCCTCCTCGATCAACTTAGCATCTGCGGGTTCCCTTTGGTCTGCGATCAACGGGATCGCTCCGCAGGCGTCTCGCACTTTCGTGTTTGAATCAGAATTTTTTCCGCATTACGCCGCTGATATGAATTCTGAATTCATTCAAAATTTTATACACTTTCTTATCTTGTGAAAAAAACCGCTCCCCTATTACGGAAAACGGTTTTTTGATCGTTCTTCTTTTTGGGCTTACCTTATTCTTCACGATTGGACATTGTAATCATCAGGATAAAACGAACAAGTTCCATCACCGATACTAAAGCTGCAGCAACATAGGTCATGGCTGCTGCAGAGAGCACTTTTCTGGCCAATTTTTGTTCATCATCCTGAACAATACCAAGTGACACAATTTGTTTTAAAGCACGACCGGATGCGTCAAATTCAACAGGCAGTGTCACCAATTGAAACAGTACGGCTGCCGCGAAAAAAATCACGCCAAGCGTTGCAAGCTGCAAGGCACCAAACAACATACCTGCAATGATCAGAATGTAAGAAAGATTTGATCCAAGGTTGGCAACAGGAACAAGAGCGCTCCTGACACGCATGAATGTATAATCATTCGCATCCTGAATCGCGTGACCGACTTCGTGCGCCGCGACAGCAGTTCCGGCAATTGAGGCGCCGTGATAAATATCAGTTGACAAATTCACAGATTTGTCCCGTGGATCATAGTGGTCGGTTAATGACCCTGCCACTTCCTTCACGGTAACATCATACAAACCATTGGCATCCAGAATCTTCCTTGCTGTCTGGGCACCGTTCATTCCGGTTGAATTACTGACCTCTGAATACTGTGAATACGTAGAACGAACTCGCATTTGCGCCCAAAGAGGGATCAGCATTAACACGGCCAAATAAATCAGGTATTGGATCATGCACATTCCTCCAAGACTGCTCATATTGAAAATGTTCAAGTTCAAAGAAAATGACTCTGAATGATATGCCCATGCTAATAAGGCATATTGTGTTCGTCTGGCCATTAACCTATTCTCGAACAGTCTCCTATATAGTCAAGTTTAGTCAAACTTCGTATTTTTGTCAAAATTTCAAGAAAATATTTTTTTGTTTTACCGTGTTCTTCTGCGCACACGTTCAGCCAAAAATCTTCTCCAGGAAGCGTACGCAAGCACTGATAGAACGAGGCCTCCAATAATCGCCGCAAGTGTTATCAGATCTTCTTGTTGATTCGATGCTTGTTCAAACACTTGATTTAGTTCAGTTTCAATCGAGTTAAGCTGGCGTATTCTCGAGCTTGCTTTCACATCGAGCAGCCGTTTATCCGTGAAACTGGTGATTCGTTTATCCACAAGATTGATCGCATCCGGCTGACCGTCAATCATCATTGCAGGATAGATCATTGCGTACTCATCCAGAAAATGATTTAATGTACTTTGAAAGCGATCGTTATCTTTATCTTTCAGCGCATTTTTCATCTTAATCACTGGAGAAAGCACTTCTGAATGCAGACTTTTCCATAGAGGTTGACCGTCCGATTGCAACGCGTCAAAACACAGACGAAGTGAGACCGCCGCATCAACCTTCTCACTTTGATCTCCATCGGAATTCAGCAATAGCTTTAGCTTTATCATCGCAGCATCCACAACGTGCTTGTCTCTCTCCGAATAGTACGGTGCAGCAGTATTCCATTGTTTGTCCAGTTCATTAATAAGACTGGCTGCTGCTGTATCTTGATTCGCATCTGTATACTGGAACACCCGGTCAGACAGATTCACCAGATTCTCAGCTTGATCTTTCACGACATTCCGGTTATTTTCTGCATATCCTTGTGCAGGGAACACTAAAAAAAGAATAAAGCAGAATAAAATGGCAAATAGCTTGGCTTTCATCGTTTGTCCTCCCTTTTACTCCTTGATGAAACTATATGAAAAGAAGGACAAGAGTAGACCGGCCGCTATTTGCCATAAATTACTTGATTATAACGTGGGATTTGAGAACAAATATATGCAACACTGTAATTAATAACATTTGGTATTGACAGAGCTAGTTATTTGAGATTATTCTTCTTTACCTCATTCAACTGCTTAGTCAACGTATAAAATAATGTTTCATCTCCATTATCAAGTGCTTCATTGATCGCCTGATTCAAGCGTTCCGTGATGAAAATTCGCTCCGCTTCATTCGTTGCATGCTCCGCCATATGGCCGTATTTTTCATGAACATCAATGGCGCTGTTCGGGTTCTCCTCCAAAACAGAGAAATATATAGGTGATCGACGTACTGCTTCAATGTCTAGTTCCAGATAAACATCTTCCTGCTGATTCATCCGCAAATCATGAAACGCTTTTTCCGGATCATTTGTTTCAACAGTAGCCTTTATATAACGGAAAACGAGCCCATCATTTCGGGGGGCTGCAATCGTGATCAATCGATTGCAACGCGCTACATCATCAACTATATGAATTATGCCCAGTAGTTGGTCATTGCTCATCAAATAATGAAGCAGCCAGATTATTTCACGGTTAGTCAGCAGATGACGATCCAAAATCCAACGAAGAAACGTTTTCTTCTGCACATTTGATACCATCTGTTCCATCCTGCGATCCCTCCCCAAAAACCATCAAATCTTGGTAGTTATGTTATTCGCCGTTCATTCGTGTTCATCCTGCCTGATTCGTTCGACAAATGCAGCAAGATCCTGATTTTCGGGACTTAACTTAGCCGCTTGCTCCAGCAAGACGAGCCCCTCTTTCATTTTTCCAATCTCTCTTAGAAATTCACCATACTCCTGAAGAAAATCCGGATTAGAAGCAAAATGTCGGTGGCAAGTTTCATACAATTCTGCAGCTTTCGTCAATTCATCGGTTTGGTTATAAGCTGTGGCAAGGAACCAGAGCAGCATTGGATCATCAATCTCTAAAGTAGATAAAAGACTGATAACTGTATCATAGTCCTCATCCTGTACATATAATTCAACAAGTTGGGTCAAAGCCGCCATGTTTTCCGGATTTCGTTCTAAGCACTTTTTGAAATATTCGACTGCTTTTTTATTCTGATGCGTTTTAGCAGCTAATCTTCCGGCACTCTCATACAATCGCTCATTATATTCATCTTGTTCAAGTCCGGCTTCCACTGTTTCCAGTGCTTGATCAAACTGGCCTTCATGTTCATAAGCCTCTGCCAGCACATGATAAAGTGTACTATACCCAGGATCCATGTTTTTTAATGTTTCCAGAGCTTTTATTGCTTTCTTGTGATCGTGAACACGCATCGCCGTTACCGCATAACCAAACAGTGCGTCAAGAGTTTTTTCCTGCTTCAGTCCTTTTTCGTATTCCTGAAGCGCCGCTTCAAAGTTTCCGCTTAGGCTAAGAGCCTCTGCAAGTTTCAGGTTTATATTCTGACCAACAAGCTCTGGATCGTCTTTAACTTCCATCAAACAGTCAACAGCCTTGCTTGCTTCGCCTGTAGCCAGATAAAGCTCGCCAAGCGCGAGAATTAACACATGTTGATGAGGTGAAAGCTTAAGCGCGGCAATGAGTTTATGTTCAGCGACTTCATTCAGACCTTCCATTTGATAGAGATCCGCAAGCATTACCTGAGCACTCAGGTAATTCTCATCCAAAGGATGGATGCGCTGCAAATAGTTTATTGCGCGTGATTCCTCATTTTTATCAATCAGCAATTCGGATAACTGCAGAATGAGTTCACTTTCATTAGGAAAGCGTTTGATCAATGCATCATAAACCTTTTCTGCCTCATCAAGAAAACCGAATTGTTGATAGATGGATGCTACGCCAAACTGTTCGTGATCGTCACCCTTTTTCAGAATGTCCTGAAGAACTTTCACTCCTTCATCGGTCTGACCACTTTCAAGTAAAGCGTTTGC
Organism: Sporolactobacillus laevolacticus DSM 442; assembly: GCF_000497245.1. Classification (GTDB taxonomy): domain Bacteria; phylum Bacillota; class Bacilli; order Bacillales; family Sporolactobacillaceae; genus Sporolactobacillus; species Sporolactobacillus laevolacticus. The sequence goes on along the minus strand of NZ_AWTC01000009.1, from coordinate 127,773 downwards.
TGTCTCTAAATCATGCATGTCATCTATTCCTCCCAATATAAGCCGAACATTCATCTTCTCTTGACATCATAATCAACTTAGCTGATAACTTCAAGAACGACAACTGTCATTGATAAAATGAGATGAATCACCGAACGTGATAACCCTTTGTTAAGCCCGTATCAACAAACTACTGATTTTGGAGATTAAATCACGAAAAAAACCTTGCCGTCAGTGATAACAGGCAAGGCTGATTGTCACTATTAAAATGTTAAAGTAACTAAGCACATTCTTCGCTTCTTTTACTTAGACGATCGACTTAATAAGCAGCGATTTGCAAAGCACTTGCTTGATTTCGTTCAGGGCAGAATGGCGCGATTTGGGATCTGCCAGTTGGTCTGCTCTCTGTCCGATTTGCGAAACAATGGCACTTCCAACGATAAATCCGTCGGCATGGTGTTCAAGTTCCACGACTTGTTCTCTTGATGAGATACCGAACCCGACTGCAATCGGTAGATCGCACACCTTTCTGACACGCTCCAGAAAAGGAAAAACGTCTGGGTGAAACGTTTTCCTTACTCCTGTTACGCCGAGTGACGATACACAATATACAAAGCCTTGTGCCTCAGAACAGATTGCTTGAAGCCTGCGGTCTGATGTCGTCGGGGCAACAAGTGAAATCAAACTAATCGCCTGTTCATCACAAGTTTTGGCAAGCGCTCTGCTCTCTTCGTAAGGGAGATCAGGAACAAGCAAACCGTCGATTTCGTTCTCCTTTGCCTCTTGGAAAAAAGTATCCGTTCCTAACTGCAGCAAAAGATTTGCATAAGTAAATATAATAACAGGTATTTTCAGGCCATTGTCACGCATTTCTTTTACAAGCCGCATCGCTTGGCGCAAAGTCATGCCATGTTCAAGCGCTCTTTTCGATGCTTTCTGGATCACAGGACCATCGGCGAGAGGATCAGAATACGGAATGCCAAGCTCAAGCGCGTTTGCTCCGGCAGACTCAAGCATCAGAGCTAGTTCAATTGTTGCCTCTTTGTTCGGATCGCCTGCAGTGATAAAGGGTATAAACATCATATCTTTTTTCTTATTTACGTATTCGCTCATTCTGGCTGTCATTGTGCAATCCCTCCGTTCCTATCTTCCATCACGTGAAGTATGGTCTGCACATCTTTGTCGCCACGGCCCGACAAGCAAACGAGTACAGTCTGATTCGGGTTCATGGTCTTAGTCTTCTTCATTGCCAAAGCGAGTCCGTGTGCGCTTTCCAAAGCAGGTAAAATTCCTTCTAATTCGGATAACTCAATGAGTGCATCCACAGCTTCATCGTCGGTAATTGCTTCATAAATTGCTCGTCCTGAATCAGCAAGGTAGGCATGTTCCGGTCCGATTCCCGGATAGTCCAGCCCAGCTGAAATAGAATACGGTTCTATGATCTGACCGTTCTGATCTTGAAGTAGGTAGGTTTTCATACCGTGTACAATACCGACACTACCCTTTGTTAATGTAGCCGCATGTTCATCTGTATCCGTCCCTTTTCCGCCGGCTTCAGCGCCAAAGAGCTGAACAGGATCTTTGAGAAATGCAGTGAACAGTCCCATTGCGTTACTGCCTCCTCCGACACAGGCAAAAGCGGCATCCGGTAGCTTGCCGACTTTCTGTATCATTTGTTCTCTTGCCTCATCGCCGATAATGCGCTGAAAATCACGAACAATCATTGGATAAGGGTGCGGTCCAACCACGGAACCATCAATATAAGCAGTATCTTCAACATTTGCGGCCCAGTAACGAAGCACTTCATTAACTGCATCCTTTAAAGTACCATTACCGGAGTGCACCGGAACAACTTCGGCACCGAGCAGCTTCATTCGAAAAACATTCAGTGCCTGGCGCTCCACGTCAACAGCTCCCATGAACACTTTGCATGGCATGCCAAAGTATGCCGCTACGGTCGCCGAGGCTACACCGTGCTGACCGGCGCCAGTCTCAGCAATGATCCGCTTTTTTCCCATCCTACGAGCGAGCAGCGCCTGCCCAACGGCATTGTTGATCTTGTGGGCGCCGGTATGGTTCAAGTCTTCACGTTTCAAGTAAATTTGCGCGCCTCCGATCTTCGTGCTAAGCCGCTCGCAATGGGTAACCGGAGTCGGTCGGCCTGAATAATCATGAAGGATCTGGTGATATTCATGCAAAAATGATGGATCATTGATCGCGTCTTTAAAGCCCTGCTCAAGTTCCAGGAGCGCATGCATCAATGTTTCCGGAACATATCTTCCCCCAAATTTTCCGTATCTGCATTTTTCATCTATCCTGAATTTATCCTCCAGTTGAGGTTGTCTGATCACGATTCATCCACACCTTTTCTTCAATTTTCCGAATTTGTTCACTGTCTTTGTGAAATGCCCGTTCAATACCTGAAGCAAGATCTATGCCCATGGGCTGATAGTTGAGCAGTGCATCAATATTATCAGGCGTCACTCCACCGGCGATCAGGCAGGGAACGCGCTGGCGCTTAGCCTCGCGCATATAGTCCGGAACAGCTGTCCAATCAAAGGAAACACCCGTTCCGCCAAGCTGCCCGTTTACCTTAGTGTCAATGACAAAACCGTCTGCTAAGCCATCATACCGGCGCATCTGTTGAAGTGTATCTGCTCCATGATGGAGCGCCTTCCATACAGGCAAGCCTAACGACTGTTTTATTGCCGCGGTTTGTCGCGGTGTCTCGCTTCCGTGAAGCTGCACAATGTCAAGCGGCACTGTCTTGATCACGAGTTTAACCTGTTCAAGTGAATCGTTGGCAAATACACCGACCATTTTCTTTTTGAGGACTGTTCCAAGCTGTTCAAGCCAGCCTGCTGCTTGTGCAGCTGAGACTGTCCGACGGCTCTTTTCAGTAAAAATGAAGCCAATAAAATCTGCTTTGCTTGAAGCCGTTAATTTCAGATCCTCATAGGAATGATTGCCGCAAAATTTAAGCAAGGGACGCATTGTTTCTCACAACCTCACCAAACAATTCGCGAATTTTATGCTCTGGGGAATCCGAACAAATCAATGCTTCGCCGACAAGTGCTGCTCTTGCCCGATGATTACGAAGAAAACGAACATCTTCTGCCGTATGAACACCGGATTCACTAACCATGAGCACTTCCTCAGGTATTGATTTACCGACAGCTTCCGTGACAGCCAGACGCGTTTCAAATGTGTTAAGGTTCCGGTTGTTAATGCCCATTATTTCCGGAGTGAATACCCGTAGAACCCGCTCAGCTTCATCGGTACTATGCACCTCGACCAACGATTCAAGTCCTCTTGCTTTCGCCGCCAAGTACAGGTCATGCAGTTTCTGCGGATCAAGTGCTGCGGCAATCAGCAGGATAGCATCAGCACCGCAACGATTGGCTTCTTCAATTTGCCGTTCATCAATAATGAAGTCTTTTCGGAGTACAGGCAGTTGCACGTTGTTTGTAGCTTTTATCAGGTTTTCAATCGATCCGTGAAAATAAGTGCGATCGGTCAAAACGCTGATCGCGTCAGCACCGGCTCTTTCGTAAGATTGCGCAACACTCGTTGCATTGATGCTGCGGGCGAATACACCTTTCGATGGCGAAGCCTGCTTGATTTCAGCTATTAGCCCCAATTCATGATTCGAATTATCCAGTGCTTTTTTCAGAGAATAGTGTCCTTTTTCTCTGGTTATCTCCGGCATCTTAAAAACCGCCAACTCTTCCAATTTAGTCTGCAGAATGCGATTAAGTATGGACTCAGGCATGAGCAGCTTCCTTAGTTTGGCGGCGCATCAGATTGAGCTGATCAAGTCCCGCTCCTGTATTAATCGCTTCTCTCGCTTCATGGACACCTTCAGCGATCGAGCTTGTTCTTCCGGCAACAAACAGACCAGCGCCGGCATTCAGAAGTACGGCATTTATCGCCGTCGCATTTTTCGTATTTCCAGAGAAAACAGCCTCGATTAATTCGGCACTTTCTTTTGGGTTCTCGACTTGAATATCTTCCAGTCTGCCGGAGTTTAGACCGACTTCCTCAGGGGTAATGGTGAAGGTGGTTATCTTGCCATTTTCAATCAAAAAAGCGTCCGTGCGTCCGGCGATTGTCAGTTCATCCATTCCGTCTTCTCCGGTAACGACAAGCGTCCGCTCTGTCCCGAGCTTGACGATCGCCTGAGCATATATTTCAGCAAGCGGCTTGCTGTAAACGCCCAGTAACTGCCGCTGCGCTCCAGCCGGATTGGTCAGTGGGCCAAGCATATTAAATATAGTTCTGAATCCCAAAGCTTTTCGAGGCTCGATTGCGTATTTCATTGAGGCATGGTAAAGCGGTGCAAAGAGGAAACACATATGTGTACGGTCAAGCAAAGAAGCTGCAAGTTCCGGAGTCGACTGAATATCAATTTCCAAAGCTTCCAGCACGTCAGCAGCCCCGCTAGTAGAAGACACAGAGCGGTTGCCATGCTTTGCTACATTGACGCCAAGTGCGGAAAGAAGGATAGCTGAGGCTGTTGAAATATTGAATGTCGCGGTTCCATCCCCACCGGTACCGACAATGTCAAGCACAGGAAAGGCATAATGAAGCGGTTTGGCATGTGCGCGCATACTGCGTACAGATCCCGCCAATTCTTCTACTGTTTCACCCCTCATGCTTAAAAGGGATAGAAAAGCGGCGATCTGGCTTGAAGATGCCTTTCCTTCCATAATTTCATCCATCATCGCTGCGGCTTCTTGTTCCGACAATTTTTTTCCTGCTACTAAATCTTTTAACTTTTCTTGAAACATGGGCTCCACTCCTCATTTTGAGGAATGAGCGGGTGTGAGTGTCAAAAGAGGGGATATATCTCTATAAAAGGCCAGATACACAAAAACCACAGGTGAAGTCCTGTGGGTGTAATGGCAATAATTGTGGGTAACCCTCAGCTCTTCTCAACTCTGCTCATTCACTTTTCTCATCTCTAACTTTGGCCGATCGCACCCTGCGGTGCCATCCGACCAGCCATTAGCTAACAAACTAATAGCGTATTCTCATCATAATCAAGTCTGCAACTTCTGTCAATTGCGGTTGGTTGCTTTCAACAAATAAAATGAGCTGAACCACTTATGCGTGTCACTCATTATTTGTCTTTTCATAAAAAAAAGTTTCAGTCGATCGCAAATGATAAGTGGATGCGTTAAAGATCTGCTCCGTACTCCCAACAAACAGAATCCCATTTGGCTGTAATGCATCACTAAATTTGTGATAGATTTTCTTTTTTCCATCTTCGGTAAAGTAGATTAACACATTACGGCAAACAATCAAGTCGAAAGTTCCTGGACTTGGATCACGTAGGAGATCATGCTGAAGAAACTGAATCGTTTGCTTCAGTCGCGGATTTACATAATAAAGCATGCCTTTTTGCGTAAACTGCTGCCGTTCATCCGGATTCAGCGGTTCAATCGCTTTTTCTAAGTAAGCACCCGTTCTTGCTTGATCCAGAACTCTTCGATCGATGTCAGTTGCGACAATCGAAAAATTCAATTGCGGCATGTACTTGCTGAGCAGCAAAGCCAAGGAGTAAGGTTCTTCTCCCGTTGAACACGCTGCACTCCAAACATTCAACCGTTTTCCGGACGATGCTAATTCTTGAATTTTTCCCCCTAGGATATCCCATCTTGATCGATTTCGAAAAAATTCAGTCACGTTAATCGTCATTCTGCTTAAAAACTCGTCTAGCAAATGTTTATTATCTTTCAGCTGGTGAAAATAATCTACAAATGAAGGGATCTCTTTCCTCAATCTGAGCGAATTCAGGCGGCGTTTCATTTGTTCCTCTTTATATAAAGACAAATTAATGCCGGTAAGCTGAAAGAACAGTCGTTTAAATTGTTCATAGTCTTGATCGATTGTTTCGTTCATCTGCTTTTCCCCAACCCGCTATTCATAGTCTGAATCACTTATTAATTACAAATTCGCGCTCATCGAAAAACAAATGAATTTCGCGTTCTGCATTTTCAGGAGAGTCGGAACCATGAATAACGTTGCGGTTCATCCGGGTCGCATAATCCCCGCGAATAGTTCCTGGTGCCGCTTTTTCTGGATCCGTCGAGCCCATCATAAATCTTGAGAGTTTGATAACATCTTCGCCTTCCCAAACCATCGCGAAAACCGGTCCTGACGTCATAAAGGTAGTGAGATCTTGATAGTAGGGCCTGCCTTCATGCTCGTAATAGTGTTTCTTAACCAGTTCGTCAGAAATTTGCATCAGTTTTCCGGCAACCATTTTAAATCCTTTTGCTTCAAAACGTGCGATAATACTGCCGATCAAGCCTCTTCTCACAGCATCCGGTTTGACCATCAAGAATGTTCTCTCCATCTTCATCATGCCCCCCAAAGCCATGCTGACCGTCTGTTTGCAGTAACCAGGCAAGCCTACTTTCGTGAAGAAAGTTCGCATACAGCTTATTTAATAGTTTCTTGTTCCAATATAATTTGCTATCTCCTTCAATGAACGCGTAACCCTTTGTTGCGGTAGCCGATCCAAAATTTCCTGACCCTTGCGCAGATAGGCGTCACTTAAGCGTTCAGATGCTTGAATTGCCCCGGAATCGCGTATAGATTGTATCACTTGTGCCCAAGTCTCCGCGTCCGGATGATCTGTCTCAAGCACTTGAAGAATAGATTCACGCAAGCCGAATGTATTCAAGGCAAAAAACGTTGGCAAAGTGATATTCCCGTTTTTCAAGTCCCCGCCTGCCGGCTTGCCAAGCTGCTTTTCTGTCCCGACAAAATCAAGAATGTCATCAGTAATTTGGTAACTCATACCCATATAATAACCAAAATAGAAGAGTTTCATAGCTACATATGATGAACAGCCGGATGCGAGCGCCCCCAGCTGACAGCTGAGCGCCATTAGCAGTGCTGTTTTGCGCTTAATTCTCCTCAGATAGACGCGTAAATTCTGTTTCCAGTTATAAAGTTCCTTAATCTGGTCAATCTCACCTAAGCTAAGATCGCGAATCACTTTTGAAATACTGAGATGCACTTCCGGATTCTTAAAATCTGAGATCAGTTCAATTGCTTTCGCAAAAATATAATCGCCGGTAAACATGGCTACTCTATTATCCCATTTTGCCTTAACCGTCGGCTTGCCTCGTCGTAGCTCAGAATCATCAACAACATCGTCATGAACGAGCGAAGCCATGTGAATCAATTCAAGCATGACTGCAGAATCCATGACCTCTCTTCGATCAGGATCCCCATACTGAGCACAAAGCAGTGTCAGCAGCGGTCGAATTCGCTTTCCCCCTGCTTTAAGAAGTTCTAGTGACGCTTCGCTCAGGATTGGATGTGAGGTTTTAAGCACAGATTCCAATCTTTTTTCAATCATTTTTAAGTTTCTTTTTTGTTCACTATAAATTCTGGACAGGGTCATCTCTTTCACCTTTCGTTGCCATCCGTTATAACTGTTCATTCCACCTTGTTTCATTCATGGGCTTACTTATTAATAATGACCGGTTTCCTTGCCGAATGAATGGCTGCAATACCGCCCATCAAAGAATTGACTGAAACCTGTTCAAACCCTGCATTCACGAAAAGCCCTGTTAACGTTTCCTGATCTGGAAACTTAGAAGCAGACTCGTTGAGCCAAGCGTATTCCTTGTAACTCCCCGCAAAGAGTTTGCCAAGAAGTGGCATGATGATTCGAAAATAAAAAAGATAAAGTTGGCGGTACACAGGGATTTTTGTTTGTGAGGTTTCCATACAGACAAGCGTTCCCCCTGGCCGCAGCACTCGGTTGATTTCCTTCAAAACAGTTAAGTAGTCCGGAACATTTCTCAAACCGAAACCAATGGTCGCTCGATCGAATGATCCTTCTTCATAAGGAATGCTCATCGCGTCTCCATTAACCAGAATCACGTTTTCCAGTTGAGATGCTTCCTTTTTCGAATTGGCGATTTTCAGCATATTATCACTGAAATCCAAGCCGACCACGCTTCCCTCTGGACCAACCGCTTCTGCAAGCGAAATCGTCCAATCACCAGTGCCGCAACAAACATCGATCACATGGTCGCCTTTTTCAGCTGAAACAATCTGATTCGCTTTTCGACGCCAAGCTTTATGGCGGTTGAAACTGATCAGTGAATTCATCGCGTCGTATTTTCTATAAATTTTTTGGAAAACACGATGAACCTTCTCGTGTTTTTCTTCCTGATCCATCATCCTTGAAAATCCTTTCTTTAACGCAATTCAGCAATCTGTCCCATTCTCCCATTCAGGTATTCAAGAACCTGTGAAAGCAATTCAGAGTGTTTATCCGTTTTTTTCAATACTTCAAAAAAGCGCGACACGTTCATTTTGATTTCGCTATCAAGCTTTTCTACGAAATGAACAGATGTACCATTGGTATTTCGTGAAAAGTAACCCGAGTAATCTGGGGCATCTTGAATTTTTCTTTCAACAACAAGCCTTTTAATAAGAAAAAAATCACTCAGATACGGGATAAAATGTTCATGCCCTAATTGTACGGCAATTTTTGCCACTAGAGCGCTCTCAATTTTCTTAACAGCTTCTACAGTTTGAGTCCAATCCAGACTATATTTTGAATAAGAGAAATCGCATTTTCTAGCATTAAAAACTTGAATAGCCTGTGCAACCCATTTGACAACATCCAGCTTCGATTGTCGCGCGAGTGAATAATAGTAAAGAGCACTGTAAAAGTCTCCAGACAGTACAGTCAATTGCCTTTTCTTGACTGAATCTTTCTCGTCCAGCTTACGAACAGTCATTGTTTCATGAGTGCCCAGCCCTATTTCCGCAACCATAATACTCTTTGCGCAAGCACCGGCAACAACTCTTGATTCTATATTTCGAAACATTAAGTAATAGATCATGAGTTTATCCCGATCAATCGAGGGTTTTGGTAATATTTTATGAACATATGGGTGATTCAGCTCATCCAAAAGCTGATGATAGACCAACTCCACTTCTTCATTGATCGACAATACAGTACCTCCCATGCAAATAGTCAACAATCAACTTGTCCAAAGTCATGAAACGTTTCCATGGCAGTTACAGGACAGTGTACCTTCATTCTGATGTTATCGTACCATGCTTGGTCTGAATGGTTGCTTTCCCATGTACCTTTATTGCCGAGGTGTGTTCCGTGAACTGGGCAATCATCACTTCACCTTTATCCAGCTTTTCCGTGTGAAAGAAACGTGTTTCAGATCCTCGAGTCAAGCCGATCACATTAACTCCGTCCGCTTCTGCTTTAATCACAAAATAATCGCCCAATACCTCTTCGTTTCTCAATTCCATCAACAGCTCCCCGCTTTCCGATATGGATTAATGATTAATTAATGACATCGCTTCTGCTCTTGCTGTCGAATCCTTCTGGAAGACACCTCGAACTGCCGAAGTAATGGTTTTCGCACCGGGTTTTTTGACACCACGCATCGTCATACACATATGTTCCGCTTCAACAACAACGATTACGCCGTACGGCCGCAATGTCTCAACAATGCTATCCGCTACTTCGGTCGTTAGCCGTTCCTGAAGCTGCGGCCTTTTGGCGACCGCTTCGACGGCTCGTGCCAACTTACTAAGTCCGGTCACACGTCCGCCTCTAGGTATGTATCCCACATGAGCCTTTCCAAAAAAGGGAACCAGGTGATGCTCACACATTGAGTAGAATGGAATATCTTTAACGAGCACTAGTTCCTCGTGAGCTTCATCAAAAGTCTTCGACAAATATGCTTTCGGATCCTGCCGCATTCCTTGGAAAATCTCTTCATACATTCGCGCTACACGTTGAGGTGTCTCTAGAAGCCCGTTTCGGTCAGGATTTTCTCCAATCGCTTCGAGAATCATCCTAACGGCTTTCTCTATTTTCTCGTGATCCACATTCACAGATGCTGCCTCCCAATCTATCCTGCCCGCAAGAACAAATCGTTAACACACCTTTATACAAATATCATTTGTGTGCGCATTTATTCCCATGCTTTCTTAAAATAACTATGTAATCGCTGTTCACTTGTCCTAGTAAAAAATTCTAGCATAGGCCAACATAAAAATAAAGAAAAGTTGACCTTAACCAAATATTTATTCAAAAGTTACAGTGAGAGAGCGTTGATGATCATTCAAAAAGAGCCATCCCTATGGATGGCTCCCGCTTACGTACGTCCTATGTAATTGCAGATCATTGGACGGCTTCTTTCAATGCTTTACCAGGTTTAAATGCTGGAACTTTGCTTGCGCTGATTTCGATTTCTTCGCCCGTTTGAGGATTGCGACCTTTGCGAGCAGAACGTTCGCGAACTTCAAAGTTGCCAAATCCGATTAATTGAACTTTGCTTCCGCTCTTTAAAGCGTCGGCAATCGTTGACAGGACAGAATCAACCGCTTTTGTAGCATCTTTTTTTGACAGTTCAGCAGATTCCGCAACCGCAGTAATCAATTCAGTCTTATTCAACACTTTCACCTCCTTAAAAAAGGAATAACTCCCTTTTTGCGCTGGATGAAACATCAACAACGCTTATCATATACGATGTGATGGAAGATTTCAACAGCTTTTATAAAAATATTGCCATATCTACGGCTTTTTAACCCTATTTGGCCTAAAAATAATGGTCGTTGTCTTTATCTGTTGCAAAAACACGTCAACAGATTTTCCCCTGTTAAGTTATAGCTTTCATTTTTGGTTCCTGCTATCTTCATCAACATTTAACATCAACATTTAAGCCTAAGAAAAAAGACCCCTTAAGATGGGATCTTGTTCTTCAATGGCTGGCTGTACTAGCCTTATAGAATAATGGCGATTAAGCCTCCGGAACCTTCATTGATGATGCGCTCCAATGTCTCTTTCAGCTTATATCGCGCGTTCTCAGGCATCTGCGCGAGTTTTGCTGAAATGCCTTCGCGAACGATGGAGTTGAGTGACCTTCCGAAAATATCAGAGTTCCAAATGGATAACGGATCATCCTCAAAGTCTTGCATTAAATAACGGACAAGTTCTTCACTCTGTTTTTCTGTACCGATGATTGGTGCAAATTCCGACTCGACATCAACTTTGATCATATGAATCGATGGAGCGACAGCCTTCAAGCGAACACCGAAGCGCGAACCTTGCTTGATAATCTCAGGTTCATCAAGACTCATATCACTGATTGATGGAGCTGCGATACCATAGCCAGTCTGTTTGACCATCTTGAGGGCATCGGCGACCTGGTCGTACTCTCTTTTTGCATGAGCAAATTCCTGCATCAGTTGAAGCAGATGATCTTTACCTCGAATCTCAACACCAACCACTTCTTTGAGCACTTGATCATAGAGATTATCCGGCGCGAAGAGGTCAATTTCAGCGGTTCCTTTGCCCATCTCAATACCTGAGAGCTGTGCGTTTTCGATGAAATCGTATTGGCCAAAAGTGCCAACAACCCGGTCGACATCACGGAGACGCTTAATATCTTTCACCGTTTCTTTGACTGCATCTTCGTAACTCTTCCTCAGCCAGTGCTCATCCTTCAGCACCATGACCCAACTTGGCAGGTTAACATTCACTTCAAGAACAGGAAATTCAAACAACGCTTCCCGTAATATGTTATTGATGTCATGTTCCGTCATGTTCTCCACGCTTTGCGCGAGCACCGGAATATCATACTTCTCAGACATTTCCTTTCTCAGAGCTTCAGTCTCCGGATGATAAGGATGCGTGGAATTGATGATCAGGATGAACGGTTTTCCAACCTCTTTCAGTTCATCGACAATCCGTTCCTCCGCTTCCACATAATCATCACGGCCAATTTCACCGATGGATCCGTCGGTCGTAATGACAACACCCAGCGTTGAATGCTCTTGAATGACTTTGCGAGTCCCGATTTCCGCTGCTTCCTGGAACGGAATGGGTTCATCATACCATGGAGTGTGCACCATGCGCGGGCCATTCTCATCTTCAAAACCTTTTGCTCCTTTGACGGCATAGCCGACACAATCGACCACCCGGATATTGACATCAAGCCCCTCCTCTACGGTTACTTTTACCGCGTGATTGGGAATAAATTTGGGCTCTGTCGTCATAATCTGTTTGCCCGCTGCGCTTTGAGGCAATTCATCCTTCGCACGTACGCGATCTGCCTCATCTTCAATATTCGGCAAAACTACGAGTTCCATGAATTTCTTGATAAATGTCGATTTCCCGGTTCGGACGGCCCCGACAACGCCCAAATAAATATCTCCGCCGGTTCGTTCAGCAATGTCCTTAAAAATGTCCACTCGTTCAAGTTTTTCCAAAGTTGGCACCCTCCCGCTCCTCCTTCTGCACTAAATTACCTCGGTGATCGTTCTTAACATATGACTTTGTCCATTGAATATGCCAATAAAATTGGACTTTCCAAAGCGATCTATTCAAAACTGGACCAGCAGCCGATTTTTCAACCGCCTATCCCTATTAAAATATTGTCCAATTGTTTTTTTATGCCTGTAATATAAAAAAAAGCGGGGGAAAACATAAATGTTTTCTCCCGTTTGACTAAATCCTTCCACGCCTTTCAGCTCTTGCAGAATGATTGACGCACCTATAAATTATGCTATTCCTACTTCGTTTGTCGCTGACGACGGCCCAATACTAATGTTTTGGGCCAAAAATTTTTGACAAAGATGAGAAGCTGCTTGGCATATTGCCAGAGGTAATGGCTTTCACAATTGCCTCTTCCTTTTCTTTTGAAACCGGAACCCCCGCCGTGCTCCCAATCCTGGCAATCAGGTCCCTGACCACCTTAGGATCGCTGAAATCAGCGTTTGATACTGAATTGGCTATCTCAAGGATATCCTCTTTCTTCACGTTCGTCTTCTTTTCAATGTTATCAAAAAAAGGATTATTGGAATCCAATGAACGTCCTCCTTTTCCCTGCATTCCCTACATGGTATGCAGAAAAAAGAAACGGTGTGCCAAAGCTTACTGCTCTCGAACGATTTTTTCAGCAAGACTGTGTGAAAGCGGAGCAATCTCATCTTTCTTGTCACGATCCATCAGCTCATCAACTGCGTCTTTCGGGTGTTTTCCATCGAACAGCACCTGATAAATAGCCGCGGTAATCGGCATTTCAATGTTCATTTTAAGTGCGAGTGCATTTGCGGCCTCAGCAGTCCGGACACCTTCAACAACCATGCCCATCTGTTGTAATACAGCATCCAGCTTTTCACCTTTGCCAAGTAAATTACCGGCTCTCCAGTTCCTGCTGTGGATACTGGTACAGGTGACGATCAAATCGCCCATACCCGTTAAACCTATGAACGTTAAAGGATGCGCCCCCATTTTCGTTCCAAGTCTGGATATTTCAGCGAGACCTCTCGTAATGAGCGCTGCTTTAGCGTTGTCACCGTATCCAAGGCCGTCCAATATTCCTGCACCTAGCGCAATGATATTTTTCAATGCGCCGCCAATTTCGACACCAACCGTATCTTCATTGGTATAGACACGAAAATAGTGGTTGAAGAAGAGATCCTGCGCTTTTTTCGCAGCTTCAAGATTTGAGGATGCAACAGCGACTGTTGTTGGATGCCTAAGCGAGACTTCCTCAGCGTGACTTGGCCCTGAAAGGACAACCACAGCCGTTCTCAATGTCTCAGGTATCTCTTCCTCGATCACCTCAGACATCCTTTTAAACGATCCTGGCTCGATTCCCTTTACGCCATGAATAAACAGCACAGGCTGTTTCAAACTACTTTTTATTTGACGAAGAACATCCCTCATTGCCTTAGCGGGAACAACGAGCAATATCGCCGCAGCCTGATCAAGTGCGTTACCTAATTGGCTTGTTCCTTCGATCCGGTCAGAGAGAACGACACCGGGAAGATACTTCTCGTTCGTATGCTCATTCAGAATCTCATCTGCCTGTTCTTTTCTATGGCTCCAAAGTGAAACTTTGTAACCGTTATCCGCCAGAACCATTGAAAGTGCGGTACCCCAGCTTCCTGCGCCAATAACTGCTACTTTCTTCATCGCACTGCCTCCTTCAGCAAGACTTTCAATAAGTATCATTAAGCCTGTATTTTTTTATGTCCAAGCTTGTTTTCCTTGCCGTGAATTAGACGGACGATATTTGCCCGGTGTTGGTAATAAGCAAGAATCGAAATTAAAAAAGCAATGATTAGAACTCCGGCGGAATAGTCGTTAAAGAACCAACCAAGGACAGGTGTCAGTAAAAGGAAAAATAGCGATCCTAAGGAAACAAAACGAGTAATCGCAATGATCAGGATTGTCAATACACCGGCGATAAGCGCATATAGCGGCATAATCATAAAAAATACACCGATCGTCGTTGCAACGCCCTTGCCGCCTTTAAAACCAAAATATACGGGAAAATCGTGGCCAACAATCGCGGCCAACCCGGAAAAGGCAACAGCCCATTCAGGCAGACCTATCGCTCTGGCAATCAACACACAAACGATGCCTTTTATAACATCAAGAAGCAAGACACCGACAGCCCACTTCGTACCAAGGACTCGCATTGTATTCGTTGCTCCTGCGTTACCACTCCCAGTTTTGCGAATATCAATCTTTTTGATTTTTTTTGTGATTAAATAGCTGAAGCTAATTGAGCCAATCAAATAAGAAATTATTATCGAAAGTGCGATCAGCATTGTTCGAACATCCCCTCTTACTTCTCATTCTTCTTGCGTGATAAAATCTTGATTGGCGTTCCAACGAAACCAAACGTTTCCCGAATCCGGTTTTCGACATGCCGCACATAGGAAAAGTGCAAGAGTTCCGGATCATTGACAAACAGTACAAAGACAGGCGGTCGCACCGCGACCTGGGTGGTGTAGTATATTTTAAGCCGTTTTCCTTTGTCTGACGGAGGCGGCGTCATTGCAACCGTATCCATAATACAATCGTTGAGCAAGCTTGTCTGCACACGCAAGCTATGATTTTCCGCCACTTGCTGAATCACAGGCAAAATCTGGTCAACCCGACTGCCGGTTAAAGCGGATAGAAAAACAATCGGCGCATAGTCAATAAACTGAAATTGCTCGCGGATTTTCTTTTTGAATTTGTCCATTGTCTTCCCGTCTTTTTCAACGGCGTCCCATTTATTAACGACAATGACGATTGCTCTACCCGCATCATGGGCGTAACCGGCAATTTTTTTATCCTGTTCGATAATACCTTCTTCACCATTGATTAACACAAGTACGACATCCGACTCTTCAATCGAACGCTGTGCGCGCAAAACGCTGTATTTTTCCGTTTTCTCATAGACCCTGCCGCGCCTTCTTATGCCAGCCGTATCCACAATAACAAAATTCTGCCCATCTCTTGTAAACGGGGTATCAATTGCGTCACGCGTTGTCCCGGCAATATCACTGACAATCACCCGTTCTTTGCCTAAAATCGTATTGACTAGTGAAGATTTGCCGACGTTCGGTCGCCCAATTAAAGCGAAGCGGATGGCGCCATCATCTTCATCCTCCGTTTCGATGTATGGAAATTTTGCGGTTACCGCATCGAGCAGATCACCAATACCGAGCCCATGTGCGCAAGATATCGCATAAGGTTCGCCAAGACCTAGTGAATAAAACTCATACATTTGTTCGCGTTGTTTAAAATTATCCAGCTTATTGACCCCAAGGACAACGTGCTTCTTTGAACGTCTTAAAAGATGTGCAACTGCTTCATCTGCATCCGTCACCCCTGTTTTACCATCAACAATGAATAGAATGACGTCAGACTCATCTACAGCAATTTCGGCCTGAGCGCGCATCTGTGCCAACAGAGGCTCATCACCAATTTCGATACCACCTGTGTCAATCACATGAAATTCATAATTCAGCCATGATCCGTTCCCATATAAACGGTCACGGGTCACCCCTGGTTTGTCCTCTACAATGGCCATACGACCACCGACAATACGATTGAACAGGGTCGATTTGCCGACATTCGGCCTGCCGACAATAGCTATCGTGGGTTTAGACATATTGCTCCTCCTTCAACACTAATCCTGACAAAGCAGGCGATGTCTTATCATCCATTTTACACACTCCAGTGATCGTGCAAAATGTCTAATATTTTTAATGCCCTGCCTGTCAACGCTTATTCTTAGCATAAAGAAAAACTTGGCGAATCCAAGTCTTTGACTCCGGCTGAGCCTTAGTTTTTCTTATACTAGATACCGCTAATCTCTTGTCTTTTATACATTAGTATTTGCATAAAATAAACCTTTCCTTTAACAGGAGAGGTTCAAAGATGAAATCTTACATTGCGACTACTCATCTATCTCTGTTATTCCCGGCTTTACACGACCGCATACTGCCGAATGACAAGAGATTTTGACTGTAGCCTTGAAGAAGCGGAAAAGGAAGGAAGTAGAGTAGTTCTCCCATCATTTTCCGCTTCTATAATCACCAATCATTTTGTTATTTATACTTTTTCAATTGATCGCCAATCATATCGCCAAGTGAAAATCCGGATGTTGCTTCTTCAATTTCAGGTGTTTCTTGAGGCTGTTCCGTGTGTTTTTCCACTTTTGGTTCTTCGAGCGACTTAATGCTCAGTGATACGCGCTGTTCGTCGGCATTGACATCCAGCACCTTGACTTTGATCGATTGACCTTCAGTCAGCACTTCTTCAGGAGTACCAATGTGTTCATGAGATATTTCCGAAATGTGGACTAAGCCTTCAACACCTGGAATGAGCTCAACAAATGCGCCAAATGGAACAAGTCTCTTAACTGTTCCGTCAAGAACATCTCCACCGTGAATCTTCGTTTTCGCAGTTTCCCAAGGACCTGGTTGAGTTGCTTTAATGGAAAGTGAGATTCTTTCATTTTCAGGATCAACGGCGAGAACTTTGACCTTGACTTTATCGCCTTCCGATACAACCTCAGATGGAGTCTCAACGTGATAGTGGGCAAGTTGTGAAATATGAACAAGCCCATCAACCCCGCCGATGTCTACAAAAACGCCAAAGTCTGTCAGGCGTTGAACAGTGCCTTCAAGCACGGCACCTTCTTTAATGCCCTGCAGAGTCTCCACTTTCTTCTTATCCGCTTCTTCATCCAAAACCGCACGGTGAGACAAGATCACTTTTCGCTTCTCACGATCAAGTTCAACGATTTTTACATCAAGAGGTTTTCCTTTATAATCACTGAAGTCTTCAACAAAATGGCGTTCAACCAGTGAAGCCGGAATAAATCCGCGCACGCCTAAGTCGACCACTAGTCCACCCTTAACGACATCAGCAATTTCAACAGAGAACGTTGTCTTTTCGTTAAACTTTGTTTCCAAATCGCCCCAGGATCTGTCTGCATCGACTTCTCTCTTGGACAGAACGAGTTCGTCGTCTTCCAATTTCGTTACCTTCACACTGACTTCATCGCCTTCGTGAAGCAGGTCAGAGACTTTCTCAACATGTAGGCTTGAAAGTTCGCTAATAGGCAGTATGCCGTCTACTTTATATCCAACATCAACTAACGCATGTTTTTCTTCTACTTTAGTTACTTTACCACTGACTACATCTCCAACACTTAATGCATCGAAAGACGCCATTTCGTGATTTACTTCTTCAACCATTCTCCGGGACCTCCTTTAATTAACCAAACGAGAAAATATCCTACTCATAACTTCTTACAAATAGACGCTTTTGTCAAGCAGTTGGACCTGCGTGCTCATCGAGCAATGCCTGAATCCGCCTCATGATCACCGTGCTTGCCTCAGATGATTTCAGCTTCTGATTTTTCATAGCCATTGTATCCACAGGCTTACCGAAAACAATTTTCATCTTGCTTCTGAATTTGTATCGGCCAATAATTGCGCAAGGTACCACAACAGCATCCGTTTTTAATGCAAAAAAGCCTGCACCTGAGAGCCCTTGTTTAAGCGGAGCATCCTGATTTAAATTACGATGCCCTTCCGGAAAGAGCAGTAAAGCGTGTCCTTCCCGGATCAGTTTAAGTGCCATGCGGATCGCGCCTCTGTCACCCTCGCCTCGCCTAACTGGAAAAGAATTCAGATGCCTCAGAAGCACACCTAAAACAGGGACTTTAAAAAGTTCTGATTTAGCGATAAAGCTTAGCGCCCGGGTAATCGACACCCCAATGAATGGCGGATCGAAATTGGATAAGTGATTGCTGCAGATCAGCACGCCGCCCTGCTTGGGAATATTTTCGCTTCCGATTACAGTAATTCTGAAAAACAAATGATAAAAGATTTTTACAAGCGGCTTTCCAATTGGATAGAGATTCAAGATAACTGTTTCTCCTTTACAAGCTGAAGAATTTTTTTAACGACTTCTTCAATACTTAATGAAGTTGTATCAAGTGCAATCGCATCTTCTGCTTTGACAAGTGGAGAAACCTCACGTTCCATATCTTTCTTGTCTCTAAGAGCAATAGCTTCCCTTAATGATTCAATAGACGGATGTCTTCCCTTCAGTTCCTCTTCCTTATATCTTCGGATGGCTCGTTCATCAACTGACGCGATCAAAAATATTTTCACTTGAGCTTTCGGAAGTACATGCGTGCCGATGTCTCGCCCGTCCATAACAACACTGCATGATGCGGCTAGTTTTCTCTGACGGCTGACCATTTCCATTCTGACTTCCTCGAAAGAAGAAACGAGTGACACATGTTCAGATACGTCTGGATAGCGGATGCGGTCTGTGACGTCAGTGCCGTCTACGTAGACTTTCTGACCGTTACCCTCTTGAACAAGTTCAATTTCAGTCTGATCCAACAATTGTTTAAGTTGATGACCATCATTTATGTCTGTTCCTGTCATCAAGGCTTTATATGTGAGCGAGCGGTACATCGCTCCCGTATCAATATAAACAAACCCCAAAGTCTTTGCAGCAATCTTGGCCACTGTACTTTTCCCAGCTGCGGCAGGACCGTCGATTGCTACTTGAAATAACCTCTCCATGTACGTGCATACTCCCATCTATCTTATCTATTTCTTGAAAAAAAGATCCGTTCAGATTATATTCATTCAGCTTTATAGCCGACTAGAGTCATGTTGTCTTCGTGACTCCAAATCCAACAGCTTTTTCCTAGCCTCGAGCTGTTTTTCAAAGCAGAAACGGATAATCGGCTGCCGCTCTCTTTCCGTTTGCGGTAGAAACTGAATTGATGCTCGCTTGCTTGATGTGAGCCTGTCCATAAAAATACGAACGACAATTCCTCGTATCCTGATATATTGATAAGATCCGGTTGTCATAGGCAGGCTTATCCAGGATTCCACCATATCCTCCTCACTTACTTCTGCATGGTCTGGCAAAAGGATTAGTATCCCGCCGCCGCCAACATCACTGGTCAGTGTCGTGAATGGATGAAACGCTTCATTCAAAGAATGAATGGCGATATCAACATTTGCTTCCACTCTGACAAAATTTCTGCGCTGGATCTCTACCATATTTTCCTCGCCATCGAAGCTCATCAACATTAACGGAATCTGACCGGCAATCCGGTGAACAAAAGTCGTTTGGAAACGAAACGCTTGATTATCTACAATATATGTGGCCATAAAAGCCATACCGTTGATAAAAATTGGTGTTTTTCCTGTTTTTTCATCAATTGGATAATCAATTAACAGCGCGCTCTCTTTTACTTCGGCAATCTTGCACCGAAACCGCGTGATCTGATTCTGGTCATCTTTTTGTTCGAGAATCAGTGTTTCGCCGATTTTCAATTTCATGACCATTCCCCCGAACTGATCTTAAGTATCAAATCACGAATAGCAGGCTTGGCAGTTTGTGCCAAAAGTCTCACATCTAAACCTCATTATACATTAGAAGACTTGGTTCAGCAAAGTCATGTTCAAAGATGAACCTTAGTCGTGACGGTCAGGATGACCTAATGTCGGATATGCCACAGGACGTGGCGTTTTATCCGACCACTTACACTTGTTTCCTCCTTTCTTTATTCTTTTTTCTCTAATGACGAGTGTTAGAAGACTTGGTTCAGCAAAGTCATGTTCAAGATGAACCTTACTCTCTAAGCAGCTCGATTTTTTCCTGATCGCCATTATCAGCATTAAGCATGACACGATACGTATCGTGATCTCTGGTGGCAAAAAACTCATAGCAAAGTACATTTTTGAGCAGCGGATTTTGAAACACAGCGAGATTCATCTCTTGTATCTTTAAATTTGAGTTTAACTTTTTTCTGGCTTCGCGTTCTGAAAGTTTCGGTTTAAGCGGCACATTATCGTATTTATTAAATAGATAATCGGTCTGGTCAAATGCAATAATCTCGCCATTATCAAGAGCTACTTTTATTCGCATTGATGCTGGGTAGACACGTACATTATTTTTTCTAAATACATAAGTAAGAACAGCGACCCCATTATATTTGTTTCTTTTGGTTAACTCCATATTTTTCAAATCATGCCTTTTTAAAAACACAGCTGATTTTTGAGAAGCCTCATAGAGATTCAGATGTTCTTTGCGGATTGTTCGTTCAAATAGAAACCAAATCACATGCCCGCCCTTTTTTGTCACTGACGCATTTAATGTTCTCCCATGATCTTTCAGAGTTATTTCATAGGCAGGAGTATTCGATCCTTTGCCTGTCTCATTGATCTTAATTATCTTTGCTCTTGGGAGGGCCATCCATTTTTTTAAATTGGCAACTGCCTGCTGTCGAGAGACAATCGGCCCTTTCATGGGATTAATTTTCTTCTTTTCCAGCACAACGTTTTTTGGGTTTTCCGGGCTGAAGCTCTGTGTATAATCGGTTGCCTGCACATTGATACGTTTCATGCCGTCGACGACTTGATTGTCCTGATTCTCCTTCTTGCCTTTAAGTACCCATTCTACGTCCATCCAATGCAAATGTTGGGCCATCACCTTTGCCTGCACATCTCTTAATCCATCCCGTATAGACATGGACTCTTTATAGAGTTTCTGTAGACTTTTATATTCCTTTTTGCTGAGCGGGCGATCATTTGTTGTTTTCACGCCCGTATTATAGGTGAATTCCCCAACATGGGAGAGAAATTCGTTAGTCCGGTTAAATGGTAGCAAGGTTAAAGGCAATTCGTTTGCTGCAGCATGAGCGAGCGCACTTAGTCTCCATGTTTCCACAAGCTGCGGCCTCATGGTCTCACGTGATTGCATGGCAAGTGACATTCCCAAAGATTCTTCTAGTGAATCCACATAATAAGTCAATTCGTGAAATGCTTGCTGATAGTGATTTTCCGCAGAGATCATCACCGCTTTTTTCATTTGATGCTCCTGATAGCCCCAGACACCAAGACCAATCAGAAGTGCTGCCGCCACAACCGACAGTACAACAACCCACGTTCGGCGTTTCATGCGCGTCCCCCCTTATTTACAAAATATGTGCTTTCCGATCTTGCCGATTTGCGGTCTCGACCAAATCCAAGCCGAGGTTGCTGTTTCCGGATTAAAATAATAAAGCGCGCCATTCGACGGGTCCCAGCCATTGATTGCATCCATGACTGCTCTCTTAGCCACATCATTAGGTGTTAGCCAAATTTGTCCATCGGCAACCGCTGTAAAAGCTCCTGGCTGAAAGATAACATCTGAAATATTATTCGGAAAGCGCGGATCAGCAACACGATTAATAATGACAGCAGAGACAGCAACCTGACCGATATACGGCTCACCTCGCGACTCACCATAGACAGCATTTGCCATCAGGTTGACATCTGACTTTGAATAGCCCTGCGGAAGATTATCTATCGTGTAATTTCCCTTTCCTTGTTGTGGTGGTTTGCTGGTTCCACCTCCGCTACTGGAAGGATTTTTTGCTTTCTTTTTCACCTGTTGATTCAGAGGCACGCCTCCGTAATAAGTAAACTCGTTACCCTCTCGTAAATTACGTAGAACAAATTCACGATCATACTGAGAGGCTTTTGTTAGTTTTAGTTTGGTGAGACTTCCTGCCATACCATCCACCGGCAATCCAAACTGATACTGAAAATTTCGAAGCGCCCAGTATGTCCCATACCCAAACGCCCCATCAATTTTCCCCTTATAAAAACTCGAATATTGAAGACGCGCTTGAAGCTCGACAACATCCTCTCCGGTATCACCTCTCATAATTACCCGATTTGAAAATGCATCAGCCGCTCCGGCCTGAAAAAGCAAGACAGATGCGAGAATAGCAGTGCAAAAGTCTCGAATCAGTCGTTTTCTCAATGACTTAATCCTCCCTTGAGTACGCATAAAACCACTCAATAGTACATGTGGTTACGCTAAGCTCTGAAATCAGGTTTATGTTTCCAAGAAAAGTTCGGATTATACATTCCTGATCTTTAAGTTAGGTTGATGTCAAAAAATTATTATGATCGAAGATACAATACATCAGAGATGCGAAAAAAGTTCAAGAAAAAAAACGACTATGATCAAGTCATAGCCGCTTCAAATGATTCAATTTATAAAAATTATCCCTAACATAGGGTTCTAGAACCATCCTCGAATACGTGCGGATTCTGCCATTTTGTAAACGCCCGCAATGCAGGCGGCCGCTTTCATCGAGATTTGGCGTTCTTCGGCTATCTCGTGGATTCTTAAAAAAGCATCCGCCAATATTTGTCGAACCCTCATTTCGCCTTCCTCTTTGCTCCATATAAGCCCTTGCCTGTTTTGCGCCCACTCGATATAAGAAGAAGTCATATCGCCGGAACTTGTCAGAATTTCCGGAATGAACAAAATACCGTTCTGTATCATTCGATCTGCTGCTTCGTCCGATACCGCCCCATCTGCAGCTTCAATCACAATCTTGCTCTTAATCGTTGTCACGTTCTTCTCATCAATCTGATTTTCGACTGCAGCGAGTACCATAATGTCACATGGTTTTTCAATGAGTTCCTGACTTGTCAACGTATGTTTATAGAGCTTCGTAATCGTTCCAAAACTATCACGACATTCAATAAGCGAATCCATATCAAGACCGGAAGCATTATACACTGCTCCATAGGCATCGGAAAGTCCCGTAATGGTCACACCTGAATCGGACAAGGACTTTGCGACATAGCTGCCTAATGAACCGAATCCCTGCACGATCGCAGTTGCACCATTTAAATCAATTCCTTTTTTTCGGGCGGCTTCAGATATAAACAAGACAATGCCGCGACCTGCGGAATTTTCACGGCTTTTAAGTCCCCCAAGCACGATAGGCTTTCCTGTAATAAACCCGGCAGACTGATCAGGGCAAAGCTTGCTGTATTCGTCCATCATCCAGGCCATCACTTGTGAATTGGTAAAAACATCTGGAGCAGGTATGTCTTGATAAGGTCCAATCATAGAACTAATCGCTTGTATGTAACCTCTGCTTAGCAGTTCGAGTTCCCGAAATGACAATTCTCTAGGCTCACAAATCACGCCACCTTTCGCACCGCCAAAGGGAATGTTGAGCAATCCGTTTTTCAAGCCATTCATAATGGACAGTGCTTTCATCTGTGGCTCGGATACTTCAGGATGAAAAAGTACGCCGCCCTTTGTCGGTCCGACGGAAAAACTATGCTGGACGCGATATCCCGAAAAGACCCTGACATGTCCATTATCCATTTTGACTGGTATTCTGACAGCAAGTGTGCGTTGGGGCTCGATCAAAAGCTCAAAAACATCTTCTGAATAGCCCAGTTCTGATAAAGATTGCTGAATAAGTGAGCGAACTGAAGTCAGACATTGTTCGTGTTTCATCATATAGTCCTGATGATAAACCGACACAAAAATCGTCCTTTCTATTTTCTTTCCGAATACTTTTGACCATGTATTAATCTATTTTATCTCCTATTTCATTCATGTGGAGAGATGTTCATGCATAATAATTATTAAGAACAATTTGAGCCGTGCATTCGGACTCAGCGGCTGGCAATGAAAAGCCCCGCGTGATCAGGCATGCGGAGCTTTAATAAAGTATCTGTAGATTTCTGAAATCGCATTATCCTTCATCAGGAGTTTTCCATACTCCTCTAATCTATAAATAGTAATCGTGGATGTATTGCCAAACTCGGCAAGTACGGCGACAAGCGTTTCGAGATCAAGCTCATCGCTCAGATGATTTTCATCAAAGTGGATATAATATTTATTCTCATAAAGAAACAAGCTTCCTGTCTTAATGTTCAGATCGTGAAGCGTTTTCGACAAAGCAATCACATCATCAAACTGCTCAAACTGATAAAGAACGTCCTGGCTCTCATCCAATGTGACTTGCATCTGAATAAAATCATCGTCATCTTCAAATTCTTCATCTGAATCATCGTCACGATCGTTTCTACCCTTGGAAACGATAACGACCATTCCCTGTGCCGGGAGTGAAAAGACTTCAACATCAATCGGTCCAGACGCTTCAAAACCAAGCTCATCGTCCGCTTCTAGCATCATATCGCGGAAAAGTTTCTCAACCCTCGGCAAGTCGTGCCACATATCTTCTTTTGTAATGCCGCGTTCTTTGAGATCGTCAAAAGTCAGGAATATTTTGATCCTGTCACCATTTAAACGTTCCAATCGCATCGCAAATGTCCTCCTTGCCGTCCAGCCTAATCTTTTCTTTGCACCGCCGCAGACTTTTACTATAATTATATGATCTCGGCATATTTCGGTGTCTCCTGTCTAGAGTTTGTTTATCACTCAGACCACGAAAGACAAGCCGGTTTCGCTTAACAGCCAGCGAACAAAAGACTTGAGTGTAGTATACAACGCAATGTGAAAAATGTACATGCTTTTACACTTATCAAAGGCTTTACTTCTTTGTTAACCTAAGCATCAGCGCGTCAGGCTTCGCTCCTAAACGGAGCGGAAGCTTGGTTGTTCCATAACCGCTGCTGATGATTAGTGTTCCAAATCCATGTCTTTTTACCCCAGCTTTTTCTTTCAACGTATAGCCAAACACGTTGATTTGTCCACTATGTGTGTGTCCTGAAATAACATAATCGATATCCATCGATCTATTCAACTTCTTCTGGATATCAGGGTTGTGGCTTAAAAGGATAGTTGGAGCAAATAGCCTTCTCGAAGCAAGCGTCTTGGCAAGATCATCATAATGTCTTGTAGAATCGTTAACACCCGACAAATTTAGAAAGCTGTTGTTCTCCTCTAATACATGCGTGGAGTTGTTCAAAATAGTTACCTGAAATTCTTCTAAAATACGCGCAACTTGATCAGGACCTGCATCCCAGTCATGGTTACCCCATACAAAGAAAACCGGACCGCGCTCTGTAAGTCGTTTTACATTTTCACGCACTCTTGAAAACGACACACCTCTCTCAGTGAGATCTCCGCCAATTACGATATAATCTGCCTTTTGTTCAAAGGAGTCGAGCCATTGTTCGGAAATGAGACGACGATGAATATCTGAGATAAAAAAGATGGTTTTTCCATCAAAAGGATCAGGCAAACCGCTTATTTTCAATTCCAACGGAATCAAACGGTTCATTCGTCCTTCAAGAAACATATAGGTAAGCAGCACTAATGTAATCGGTACCAATATTAAGTAGAGAAAGGACAAATGAAATCACTCCACACTTTAAATTACATTGAACGATCCCGTCCCATTAAGAGACGTCATAAACAATTCGCATGAGTGTCGGATTATAAGACATTGAGAATCAAAAATTAAACGTATTTATAAGGTTTCGGTCTATGTACAAGCAGAACTGGCATATAAAAAGATGATGAATTCACATGAATGACTGAAAGGAGGTTTCTTCTTGGCTACATCTAGAAAATGGTATTCACCTTATGTCAGTCCTATGGATCCTTGCCCGCCACTCAGTCCTGTCTCCTATGAGACACCAGTACAGCTCTATCTAGGTTTCCAACCGAGGGGTATGGAACAATTTTCGCCTTTTGAAGCGCTCGCGCATGGCACCTTATGGCCGGGGCTCTATACCCCGTATACGAATCCATATTTGCTTAAGAAAAGAGGGATTGACACAAATGGCTGAGCCAAAACAAGTGCCAGAGAGTTATTATTCCGATCTGAAATCGCTCCAGGCCATTGACTTCACGCTTGTAGAACTGACTCTTTATCTTGATACACATCCCGATGACTTAGAAGCACTTAAACAATTTAATTCAGCGGCGAAGAAAAGTGCCGAACTTCGCGAAACTTTCGAAGCAAAATACGGCCCGCTCAGACAGTTTGGCCATAGTCTTTCTGCCTATCCGTGGCAATGGATAGACACACCTTGGCCGTGGCAAGTCTAACCTCTATTCCCTGACTGATAAACGAGGAGGCGGACATTTGTGTGGTATTATGAAAAGAAACTTCAATACCCTGTCCGAGTAGGAATCTGCAACCCTAAAATGGCAAAGTTCCTGATCGAACAGTACGGAGGCGCTGATGGCGAGCTTGCCGCTGCGCTCCGTTATTTGAATCAGCGTTACACGATACCTAGTCGAGTTATGGGCTTGCTTAATGATATCGGCACAGAAGAATTCGCACACTTGGAAATGATTGCCACAATGGTTTACAAGTTAACTAAGGATGCAACACCTGAACAACTAAAAGAAGCAGGCCTTGGCGAGCATTATGTCGATCATGGAAAATCAGTTTATTACCATAACGCAGCCGGTCAAAAGTTCGACATGCCCATTCAATCCAAAGGCGATCCGATTGCCGATTTGTATGAAGACATTGCGGCTGAAGAAAAAGCACGTTCCACCTATCAATGGATTATTAATATCTCCGATGACCCGCTGATTAATGATTCCCTTGGTTTCCTTCGTGAACGTGAAATCATTCACTCGCAACGGTTTCGCGAAGCCGTTGAGCTGCTCAAGGAAGAACAAAACAAAAAGAAAGTGTTCTGATTCTGACGAAAAAACAATTAATATTTGGCTGCTTCACGTCTCATCGCGAAGCAGCCATCTTTATGAATAGCAATTACTTATAAAACAGGTTAATATCAAATTCTTTTTTCAGGTAATTCATTATTACGTAGCGAGCAGAATCACCTTTGAAATCGACCTGTTCCTTAAGCCAAAGCTCATCTGTGCGATCAATTACCTCATCACGCAGATCATCAAAATCATCTTCAGCGTCTTCTCGTTCGCCCCGGCAGAATATAAAAACTATGATAAACAAAACAGAGAGAAACAGGATCAACAAAACTCCGGGTCGACTGATCAATGTATGAAAGCCCTTCATGGAGGAGAGACTTTCCGGATGAAAAAAGAAGACATAAAGGATCAAGCTGCCGCAGCAGGCGATCAAACTTAGACTAGCCACCGCCTCTCTTCGTTTCCATGTATTTTTCTTTTGTTTGCGCTTGATGAGTTCCGTCAAAATAGTATATGTGATACTAGGAATCTGCCCATTATCACGAAATGCCTGGAGCGACATCGCCGATCACCTCTCTCATAATAAGTTATGAGCGTGATGATCAAAATAGGACAATCCATTCCTTGATCCGATTATTCACGTCCTGGGTTCCTTTGACCGTTTCCCCGGTTGCCATTCCATTTATAGATTAGCGCAGGCAACGCATTAATTATGAAGTGGGCAATAACTGGTGCCGCGAGACTGCCTGTCCGGATATACAGCCAGCCAAGACAGAAACTGAAGAGCATTACTGTAGCGAGTAATAAAGGTTTTCTGACATACCTGAAATGAATTAAAGCGAAAAGAAGGCTTGCTGCGACATAGCCAACAAAGTGTTGCATTAAGCCTCGGAAAAGCACTTCTTCAATGATTGCCACTCCGATCATGACGAAAATTAAAACCGGCAAGCGAAAAGCTTGGAACAAACGTTCATTGATACCATCATCGTCCTGCCAATTTTCTGGTATCCAACGTTCGGCAAAGTTCTGAATCCAGACCATCGCGATGCCGGCACAAATACCTATAAGACATATCTTCCCATCAATTCGATACCAATTCATTAGTGGTAGTTCTTTTCCAAAAAAGATAATCAAGCCAACTGAGATGCTGAGAAGAAGTCCTTGTGACAAATATAGGGACTTGCGAATCTCATTATTGGTCAGATCTTTGTTTGTTTCATTCAAATATCTCGCTCACTTTCTCTAAAAATCGTTGCCAGCCTCTGATGCCAATCAAGAGTTTGTTCTGGATGCACGTCAGAAGTTTGCGGACACGCTCGCTCAAAAGCCTCAAGACTAAGTCCGCATTGATCACAGCAAAGATCCAGTTTCTCGCTTTGCGATTCATTATATACAGAAAGATAAAATGCTCTTCTGCATGTTGTACTGTTCAGATAACGCTTCATCATTGATAACTCATTCAATTGGACCGATCGGCGCTCAGTAATCTTCTTCCGGCACTCCTCAAAAATGGATGAATAATTCATTCCCCGTGTAACGAAGCGAACATTTTCAAAGATAAAACGGGCCGCTGTCTCACTTGCGCCTCGATCTTGGAGCGAAGTTAGAAATGTTTCTTTCTTTTCCAATTTCAACAATCCTTGATCCAACTCTCTCAGTACTTGTCGGAGCAGCGTGTCATCAGGAAAATTTGCGTCAATAAATCCGAGCGGATAGTGTTCATCTTGTTCAGCGTAGTATAGGATGGCGAGTCCTTGCTTGCCATCTCGGGAGGCACGTCCGATTTCCTGCAGGTAGGCATTCATTGTAGCTGGGAAATGAAAGTGAACAACTAAACGGATATCCGGTTTATTTATCCCCATTCCGAACGCATTTGTACAGCATAAAAGATCCAATTGGCCGTCAAGAAACTGATTTTGAATTTTTCTCCGGTCAACAGCTTCCATCCCGCCATGGTAGAAAGCTGTGCGTAAACCGAGTTTCTGGCGAATAATATCTGCAATTTTTTCTGTCCAGTCACGCCCTGCACAATAGACGATCCCAGGCAATTGCACCTTACTTAGTAGCTTGCACAGCTCCTCAATTTTCTCCTCACTACTTTTGACCTTGTGAACCGCTAAGGCGATGTTGCGGCGATCAACACTCATCAATACATAGTTGACTGCTCTCAAATCAAGTGAACGTACAATATCCTCTCTTACTCGTTCATCCGCCGTCGCTGTAACAGCCAGACAGGCGGGGTTCCCTAAATGCGACCTGATTTCGGCAAGATAGAGATAATCAGGTCGAAAGTCATGTCCCCATTGCGACACGCAATGTGCCTCATCCACGACAAACAATGACAACTTCACCCGACTTAATGCAGTAAGTACTGAGTGTTGCCGGAGCATTTCCGGAGAAATGAACAAGAATCGTATATCTCGTAGATGCGCCAGCACTCGTGAACGTTCCTCAGGATGCATCAACCCATTCAGTGCTCGTACATTCTTCTCACCAATCTCCCTTAATTGGTTGACCTGATCCTCCATTAAGGACAGCAATGGAGAAATGATCAGCACGATCCCTTCAAGAAGATAGCCCGGAACCTCATAACAAATCGACTTTCCGCTTCCCGTTGGCATCATCGCAAAGACATCATGGCCGCTCAGCACTTCTTGAATCACCTGCTGTTGACCGCTTCGAAACTGATCGTATCCAAACTTCTTTTTCAAAATGTCCCGTGCTTGGGCAATCAAGTCTGATTCATGGTCATTCATCAGTCGTCCCATTAGGATCTTCTCCTCTACGTACAGCTTCCTTCGCCAAAGCGAGACGAATTTGAAAATAGCTTGCCCGATCCAAAAGCAACTTCTTAATCGGTTTCAGTTGCTTTGTTTTCGCTTCACTCGCCGCCTCAAGAATCTGTTTTTCCAAACGATCAGAAAGGTAATTGGACATGTCAATCGTTCGATCTTTTAGTGCAATTTCAACGAGATGGTCTTCAACCGTACTTTGGGACAAACGCCTTTTCTTTGCCACTTCGTGAAGCGACAAACCGCTCCTTATCAGTTTCAATGTTTCCTCCGCGGATAAAGACAAGGCGCTTTTTTTAACAATCAGCAAACGTCCAGTGTATGGATAATAATTCGGAAATTCAGCGATTTCTCTCATCAATCGTCGCAGTGCAGATTTAAAGAGAATGCGACATTCATACTCATCTTTTCCCGTAAGCTCAGCTATCTGTTTGACGGTCAGTCCCGACATTTTATATCCGGTTAATTGTGCGGTCAAAAGTTCTGCTTCCGACGCAGGACACCGTTGCAAGAAATAAACGAGTTCGCGATAAAAATAAGCGGCCAATTTACTGCGGCCGAGTGAAGCCTCCATGATGCAGCGGCGAACACTTTCAGTAACTGATGGCTGTCGGGTAATCGGAAGAAAAGCCCTCTGGTGGTAAAGCAGCGCTGAAAGTGTTTGAACCATAAGTTGGAGCTTCAGCCAAAAACGGCTCTCCTCATTCACTTGTTCAGTGAAGTTGAGCCCTTCCGGAGTCAAAAGATGTCCATCCAGTCTGGAAAACACACGCTCTCCCTCTGAAGAAAGGACAAAACGTTGGCTGTCTTGTTCCGGAGAGCTTATCCATCTGCGGCTCATGCATTCGTCGATCAATGCTTTGAAGTCACGGCGATCCAAATCCTCACAGGAATGGAAGAAAGGTTCAACGTGAAAGAGAAAACTATCTTGAATGCTTTGTGATGATTTTTTGCCTTTCAAAAGGTGATAGATGCCGGAAATGGTGCGTTCACCTCGGAATTGATTGACAAGATATAAGATGATTGCGTAACGGTATTCCACGAGCCATCCATCCTCTGCTTCTTAACCTTATCTTTATTTTACCTTTTTTTAAGACATGTTTCGACAAATGTTAACGACTGGCCGCTTGATCCCTATTGAAAAAAATGAGCAGCTTCATTAAAATTAGGAGGCTAAGTTCGATGAATAACAAAATCATTTATGAATGGGAAGGAAATGAACATGACAGAAAAATATACAATTGTAGATAAAGATACATGTATCGCATGTGGCGCTTGCGCGGCAACTGCCCCAGATTTGTTTGATTATGATGATGAAGGGCTAGCTTTTGCTCTTCTCGACAAAAACAAAGGAAATGTTGCAGTTCCTGATGAATTGCTTGAAGATCTTGCAGATGCTTATGATGGCTGTCCGACCGAATCAATTCGTATCTCGGAATCTCCATTTAATGGCCATGCTGACCAACCTGTAGGCATGTAAGAATCTAAATTAAACCTCAACAAAGAGGATTGAAGCTTATCAAATGGCTTCAATCCTCTTTTTGTTCTGGATGATTGTGAAAAGGTCATCTATCTGACGCTTTATCCTGCGATAGCGTAAATTGAAATGTGGTTCCTTCGCCTTTTATACTGTTGACACTTATTTCTCCACCATGTGCTTCAACAATATGCTTCGCAATTGCCAGCCCAAGCCCGGTACCGGCCTTACCTCTTGTACGCGCTTTGTCTGCTTTATAGAAGCGTTCGAATACAAATGGGATGTCCTCCTGCGCGATGCCGACACCTGAGTCACGGACAAAAATATGAAGCAGTTCATCCTCAAAGCGTGCCTCAACGGCAACAACACCGTCCTTGCGTGTATGGCGAATGGCATTATCAATCAGATTGGTCATGACTTGCTCCACTCTGTCCGGGTCTAATAGGAATGTCTTTCCATCAACCAGATCAATGTTTGCCTGCAGCCGGATACCGGCATCATTCACCAAATTACTGAATTTCGTAACCACATGACGGAAGAAATCTCCAAGTTCTATGTTACGTCGATCAAGTTGAAAATGACCGGTTTCCAATTTTGCCAGATCAAGCAGCTCATTGACAAGTCGCCCCATCCGTTGAGACTCATCTAGAATGATTTGCGCCATGTCTTTTTTCTCTTGAGCACTCTCCGCAATATCGTCAATGATCGCTTCACTATATCCTTGCATCATTGAAATTGGAGTTCTCAGTTCATGGCTGACATTAGCGACAAAACTTTTAATCATTTGGTCGTTATGCCGTTCTTCAGTCATGTCCCGCAGTACAGCCACAGCGCCTCTGATCTTATTTTGATCATAGAGCGGTTTCATAATGACTACCCATATACGCCCCTGAACACTGATTTCCCGCATTTTCTGAACACCGTCCTCAGAGACTTCAAGCAGAAGGTCACGAAGATCATCTGGTGTCTGAATTTGAGCGGGGTCATGATCATGTTCATAGTTCCAAGAGTAAACAAAGTGCTCAGCTGGTGGATTACTGGCCACGATTTTTGCTTTTGTGTCAATCAAAAGCACGCCGTCTGCCATATTTTGTAGAATTCCCGCTAGCTGCTCTTTTTCTTGATTAAGCGCGGTCATATTCGCTTTGAGTTTTTCTCTCATATTATTAAAAGCGACAGCGAGATCACCCACCTCGTCGCGTGTGATTACCGGAACCGTGATGTCAAAATTGCCTAACGCCACTTGTAGTGCTGCTTTTCTCATTCTTCGCAGCGGCGATCCAATCCTTGTGGATAGAAAAAAAGCAAAAAAGGTAGTGAGCAATATCGACAAGCCCGCACAAAGATAGATCAATTTCTTCGATTGGTCTAATGCATTCTGAGCAATTTGGACAGGCTGGATGACGTACACTGCTCCATGTTCACCTGAAGAAGTTCGGACAGGAACGCCTACAATGAGCAGTCGCTGATTCTTTTTCACATGATTGGTGGTCATCTTAAAATTGCCAATTTTATTGGCTGTTCTATTATTTGTCAGAGCCTGCCGGAGTGTCGCATCCGTTTCAAAAAAACGGCGATTTAAGCCTGCCATAGCACTCTTTTTTGGGCCACTCCAAACTTGATCGTTCACGATCAAAACGTAATCAGCATCATAGACATCTGCAATGTCAGATATTGAGAGCAGTGTATCCTCTACGTTGCTACCCTTGGCATGTTCAAGCAAAAGCCCGGCTTTAACCCCAATTTTCTCCATCTGCTGATCTGCTTGCTGTATATTACTGTTTTCAAAGAATTGGAGAAGAAAAAGCGTTAGAAACAGCAGCACAATGGTCACAATCGCAATAATTGTTGCCCAAAGCTTGCCGATAATACTTCTCCAAATCATGTCGCGGAATCAACCTCAATTTTATAACCAACGCCCCACACAGTTACAATCATCTCTGCAGCTTCTTCCGAAACTCGATTCAGTTTCTCTCTAAGTCGTTTCACATGAGTGTCAACCGTTCTTAAATCGCCAAAAAATTCATAGTTCCAGACATCCTTGAGCAACTGTTCACGAGAAAAAACTTTATCAGGATTCTGAGCAAGGTAGTAAAGCAACTCATATTCCTTTGGAGTCAAGTTGACTTCGCGCTGATCGACCTTTACGCGGTGCGCATCATGATCAATCATCAGATGTGGGAACACGATAACGTTCTTCGTTGTCGTTTCTGTTTCCAAGAACTTCGTTTTTGACGAGCGGCGGAGCAGTGCTTTCACTCTAAGCACAACTTCACGCGGGCTAAACGGTTTCACAATGTAATCATCTGTACCTACTTCAAAGCCTTGAACGCGGTTGGCTTCCTCACCTTTCGCAGTCAACATGATCACTGGTGTTGCCTTTGCCTCTCGCAATTTCTCACAAACCTCAACGCCGTCCATTCCCGGCAGCATTAAGTCAAGCAGGATTAAATCATAATCTTTATCCAAAGCCATTTGGAGAGCTGTTTCTCCGTCTCCGGCTTCATCGATCACATAGTTTTCCCTTTCAAGATACATTTTAAGAAGTTTACGAATTCTTTCTTCATCATCAACAACCAAAACCGCCGCTTTCTTCTCTTCCATCCAGATCCTCCCTTTTCCGACCAAATCCTTTATAATCTCTCTTTCATTAATTCGATCTTTCTTCAAGATAAGTGATTTCAATCTTCTTGACGATCCCGCTTGCTGAAAACAAAACGCAGCGCGATTCTAAAACAAATAATTGCGTAAGTTCATTCTTTTTACAAAAGTTGTATTCGTAGAGGTGTTAAACGGATGATTTTTGAATTAACGTGTAAAATGCGTCTCGTATGCCCAACACCATGCTTCAAGGTACACGTTTCC
Organism: Sporolactobacillus laevolacticus DSM 442; assembly: GCF_000497245.1. Classification (GTDB taxonomy): domain Bacteria; phylum Bacillota; class Bacilli; order Bacillales; family Sporolactobacillaceae; genus Sporolactobacillus; species Sporolactobacillus laevolacticus. The sequence continues at coordinate 93,926 of NZ_AWTC01000009.1, read as the reverse complement.
CATAAAGCCACATGGAGCAAGTGCTTTTTCTCTCATAGGGCTTCGTGAATCATGTTTGATGGTCAAAAATCAGTAAAATCATTTAACAAAGCCTTTACAAAATACAACTTTCTTTTTATATGTGTCAATCCTATGTCTTATTTTAAACAATTTCTTTAAAAAATACAGCATAAATTATTAAGTTGACCGTGTATTGTGCATCAACGTTTTCACTTCATGCGGTTTCAACTCACGGCTCTCGCCAGGATGCAGTCCGTTAAGGCTTAGAAATCCGTAACGTTCTCGCTTTAGTTTACGCACATGAAGATGGAGCGCGGAGAACATGCGGCGCACTTGCCTGTTCCGCCCTTCGTGAATCGTCATCTGAACAGAAGCCGTCTTCTTCTCTTTATCCGAAGCGAGTAATTGCACACGAGCTTTTGCCGTCATGCCGTCCTCAAGCCGGATACCCATGGCAAGTTGACGCAATTGGTCATTTGTTGGAATTGGTGTAACATTTGCTATGTACGTTTTGTCAAATTCAAAACTTGGATGCATCAGTCGGTTAGCAAGCTCTCCATCATTCGTCAGCAAAAGCGCTCCTGACGTGTCATAATCCAGACGTCCGACTGGAAAAATTCGTTCCGGTACATGTTTGAAGAAATCGACAACCGTCGTTCTGTTGCGATCATCCTTCACACTCGAGATTACGCCCGTTGGTTTGTAAAACAAATAATAAACAAGCGGTTCTTTATCGATCGGGACGCCATTAACCGTTACCTTATCATTGTTTGAAACCTTCGTGCCAAGCTCTTTTACCGTCTGGCCGTTAACCTGAACTTTACCATCCAAAATGAGTTGCTCAGCTTTTCTTCGTGAAGCTAGCCCTGCCCGGGCAATGACTTTCTGTAATCGTTCCATCCTTCCACCTCAAAGTTATCATACCGCGACAAAAATGTTTTCTCAAGTTTCATTTTTTATTCACTTTCTGTACACAATATTTCTTCAACGACAACAAGCCGCCGGATGTGCAGCAGCCCACTTCACTTTACTTTCACTAAACTTTTCAACCGAAAACGAGAGTTACGATCCATACGGCGCAAATGACACCGCATAAATCCGCCAACAATCCAACTTTAAGAGCGTCACCAATGCGGTGAATACCAACAGCACCAAAATAGACGGTAACCACATAGAAAGTAGTGTCTGTACTGCCTTGCATGACCGATGCAAGTCTTCCAATAAAACTATCTGCACCGTATGTGCGAATTAGGTCTGCCATCAAGCCCAGAGCTCCTGTTCCAGATATTGGTCGAAGCAGTGCTAATGGCACAACCTGTGCAGGAAAACCAACAGCAGAGAGTAATGGCTGTAAAAGATGAACGAGTGCATCCATTGCCCCGGATGCTCGAAAAACGCCGACAGCAGCCAGCATCCCCACTAGAAACGGCATAATCGATACAGCAAGCGAAAAGCCTTCTTTTCCTCCCTCGACGAATGCCTCATATGATGGCACCTTCTTAATAGTTCCATACAGCAGAATAAAGGCGATCAGGCAGGGAACCAGCCAAGTGGAAATTGTGGTGACAGCAGCCATATTATTTTCTCCCCTTTCGTTTCCGCCGATGGTAAAAATAGCGGTCGATCACAAGTGCGGCCAGTGTCGTGCAGCACGTCGCAATTAATGTCGGTCCAACAATATCTGTTGGTGAACTGGCATGGTTCTGCATGCGGATCGCGATCACAGTCGTGGGAATCAGTGTCAGTCCGGATGTATTTAAAGCTAGCAATGTGATCATTGAGCGGCTCGGTGTATTTCGTCCGCCGTTCAGCTTTTTCAGCTCTTCCATCGCTTTAATACCCATTGGCGTTGCAGCATTGCCCAGTCCGAATAAATTGGAGATCGTATTGGACAAAATATAGCCCATTGCCGGATGATCCGGAGGCACTTCGGGAAAAATCCATTTCATGACTGGTTTAAATACATTGCTTAACTTCTCGAGCAAACCTGACTTCTCCGCAATCTTCATTAACCCAAGCCAAAAAATTAAAATACTGATCAGGCCGATACAGATCTGAATGCCTGCCGATGCCGAGTCAAATAGTTCTTTATTAACTTTGTCCATCGTTCCATTCACAGCTGCATAGCCCATACCGATCAGGAACAGCGCTACCCAAATAATATTAATCATAACGTCTACCGGCTTTCTTCTCCGGTTATGATGGCGTGTAGAAAGCCATTAAACCGCGACCAGAATCCTTTTTTCTGCTTCTTTTCCGGTTGATAATAGACAGGGATTGATGAAAGTCTTTGCTGATCCAGAGTAATATCCAAACGTCCAGCCGGTGTAGCTGGTTTCCAGTTATTTTCTTTTTTCGGTTTCAGCAAGATCAGTTTTTTTCGAATCGATTTTTGCTCGTCTTTGGAAAGTGGTAGCGTAATAGAATGATGTATGAATAAATGTCCCTGATAAAATGTGTTGACCTTGGCTTTTAATTTACCTTTTCGTGCCACTTGCACTGGCCTGAAATGAGCAAATGCCCATTCAAACATGCCTTGATGATCTTTCCAGTCATCCCCATCGTTCAGAGTCACCGCTATCAAATCCAGATTATTTTTGGAAGCAGTAGAAATCAGTGTTCGTCTAGCCTTTTTCGTAAATCCTGTTTTTCCGCCGGTCGCATATTTGTACAATCTGAGCATTTTATTTTTATTTTTCCAAACACGAATGCCCTCTTTGTTGGTTGCAGATACGCGGTGAAGCTTCGTCCCAACTACTTTCCGGAACTCGGCATTTCCCATCGCATAACGCATCAAGAGCGCCATGTCATATGCGGTCGAATAATGATTTGGATTTTCAAGGCCATTTGGGTTTGTAAAATGGGAATTCGTCATTCCGAGTTCATGCGCTTTTTCATTCATCATCAGGACAAAACCAGGTTCACTGCCTGCAACCGCCTCAGCAATGGCTCGCGATGCATCATTTCCGGAACGAAGTATTAATCCATACACCAAATCCTTGAGTTTTATCTTTTCTCCAGCCTTTAGATAAATCGAGGAACCTTCTGTGCGCAATGCTTCCGGGCTGACGGTAAATGTTTTATTAAGCTTTCCCGATTCAATGGCAAGAATGGCGGTCATAACTTTCGTAATGCTGGCAATCGGAAGCTTCTCGAGGCTATTATGATCAAATAATACGCGTCCAGATAACTGATCGATAAGCACTGCAGATTGTGCAGAAACCTCTGGTTCAGCAGCTTGAGACGCGCGTGGAAAAAAAGAAAAAACAAGTAACAGGCATAACAGCAAAAATAAAGCTCTCTTTATCAAGATCCCCACGAATTCCATCCCCTGTCCTGATCCAGATCAGACTATTTTAGCTAGGGGCAAAAAAGAACCGGGAGGATCAGGCAAAGAGAGCCTGGCCACCGAAAGAGTATTAATATACGGAGATCGAAATCACTTCGTTTCCCGGACTTTTTACACACCCTTAATAACAAGTTATGCCGGGACAAGCAGAATATGATTCCTTCGATCACCGCATCGGTTTAAAAATAGAATTTAGCTATTTGAAAAATAACACACCATAGAATGAAAAAGAAACCTGAGATCACCGCCCATGATATTCTAAATTTATGAGATCGATAAACAGATAGAAAAAGAAACATGACTGGCATGACTGCGAAAAGAATAAAGAACAGGAACAGGAGCAGAAAATTAGTGATTCCCGCGACGAATGAACCATGTACCATGATCACAGCCAGCAGTGAAGGTACAGCTACAAGCAGCGGGGCGAGTAAGCCAAACACAATGACTTGCTTTCTGTTGTCTTCAATAAAAGGGTTCCAATATTTTTTCAAATGCTCGTACATGTTCGATTCCTCCAGTACGAAGCCCCTGATGATCCAACAACGCTGCACGACACGGCCTCTTTTTATAAATCGTTAATCGTTTCCTTATAGTGGTCGTAGAACAGATCATATGCATCCATTTGCTCGTTCTGATGCTTCATCATCTCAGATAGCGGCGGCAGTTCACTAAGATCGTGCAGCCCAAAATAATCAAGAAAGACAGGCGTTATCCCATAGAGAATGGCTCGTCCGCTGCCCTCGGCGCGTCCGACTTCTTTGATAAGGCCTTTCACCATTAACGTTTGTAATGCACGCTCAGATTTGACACCGCGGATCTCTTCGATAGCAATTCGTGAAACAGGTTGCTTATAAGCGATGATCGCAACCGTTTCAAGAGCCGCCTGTGATAATGGGGCAGTCTTTGGAATGACAGCGAACTTTTCCGCGTAATCAGCCATAAACGGCTTTGTCGTCAATCTAAATCCGTTTGGTTGGTCGACAATCATCAATCCGCTCTCATCATTTTCTTCATAATCTTTTCTCATTTGTTCAACAAGATTCGTAATTTCCTGCCCGGTGCATTCAGGAAGGACCTTGCCAATTTGATCAAGCGTCAGCCCTTCCTCACCCGTAAGGTAAAGAAGTCCCTCAATAATCGAATGGATCTTCGCTGGCTTCAAATTCATCTGCTCCTTCTCCAAGATTGATCAGTATGTCATCAAAATTATCGCTTTGCCTGCAAATGACAGCGTTCATTTTCATTAGCTCAAGCAAGGCAAGAAACGTGACAATGAAATGTGTCCGATCAGGGTAGGAAAAAATGGATTGAAAAGACAGTGGATGGTCCGCCCTCTTTAATTCATTCATAACCTTATTCATCTGATGGCCGATCGGCAAAATCTGCCGGTCAATTTTTGTACTTAATGGCTGCTCTAGCTTCTTTTTCAGCATTAACCTTTGGAACGCACGCAGCATATCATGAACTGTAGCCCTGCCTGAAACAGGAATCGATGTAAGATCATTATTTTCAAATGAGCTCAGATCAGAAGGCGTCTTAGCAAATAGCTGCATCCGTTCTCCTTCATTGATTTTCAGTGTTTCTGCTGCTTCCTTAAACTGTCGGTAATCAATCAATTGCTGCATCAATGCTTCACGTGCCATTTCCGGATCTTCATACGGCTCATCACCGTCTTCATCGTCAAGTTCTGGTTTGGGAAGAAGCATTCTGCTTTTCATCGCAATTAATGTTGCAGCCATGAGCAGGTATTCACTCGCTATATTTAGTTCAATTTTTTGCATGTGATGAATAAAATCCAAATACTGATCTGTTATTTCAGCAACCGGTATGTCATAAATATCAATCTCAAGCTTTTTAATCAGATGCAGAAGTAAATCAAGAGGACCTTCAAAAGCATCGATTTTTACTTTGTATTCCAAGCTTTATCCCCCTGATTCCGAACTTAATGCCATTATCATAGCATAGAACATGTATTCCGTGAATTGATCTTTTTTTCGTCCACCTACCATGGGCAGAGCAAAAAAAAGAAACCATCTTTACGGATTGGTTTCCTTTTCCTCGTCTTCTTCAAAACATTTATCAAAGTAAGACTGAATGACCTGAGACGGGTTCAGCCGGATTTTTTCTCCAAGCATTTTGCCCAGTGCCAGAATCATGCGTTTGCCAACACCTTCGGCACGATAAGAAGGATTGACACTGATATGCTCAATAACTGCTTCATCGGCAGAAGTCATCTGAATACCGATTACACCCAGTATATCTTCATCATCCTTCCACAAGAACAGCTGCCAGCTATCATCGTCTTCGTATTTTTTTATCGTTTGCAGAAGCAGCTTTATCTCTTTCTCAGACGGGACAAAAGACAGCAGACCCATGGCTATCTTTTCATAACTCTTTTTATAGCGAATCAGCATTTTGAACCCCTCATAACTATGAGATAACGAAATCTTCACATATTGCGCACTGAATGAATAGTACAGTCTATATTATAACCAAAAGTAAGAAACCGTGCATCAATTCCATAAGAATAAATGGCAAAAAGGCGCTAGAAGCGCCGTAATAACTTTTATCTTAATATGAATCACGCTGAGAAAGTTTTTCAAGTGCTACATCCTGGCGAATCAAGTCATCATAGGTTTCTCTTCTGACAGCAAGTGCTGCTTCTCCGTCTTCAATGAATACAACCGCAGCATTTGGGATACGGTTATAGTGGCTCGCCATGGAATACCCATAAGCCCCGGTTGAAAAAACAGCGATCAAGTCCCCACTTGAACATGATTCGGGCAACACTGCTTCTTTAATCAAAATATCGCCTGATTCACAGCACTTTCCAGCAAGTGCCATCTGAGTATCAGCTGAATCCAAGGCTTTATTCGCACAGATCGCTTTATACTGCGCCTGGTAGAGTGACGGTCTGATATTATCAGACATTCCTCCGTCTACAGAAAGGTATTTTCTGATTCCCGGAATTGTCTTGAATGCCCCAGAAGTATACAGGGTCGTTCCCGCTTCACCGACAATTGAGCGCCCCGGCTCTACCCACAGCGCTGGCATGTGTAAATTAAGACGTGCTATCTCATCCTGTGCCGTACGGACAATCGTTTCAACATAACGCTTGATCGGCAACGGTCGGTCACTGTCTGTATAGCGGATACCAAAACCTCCACCAACGTTCAGCACTTCCAACTGAAAGCCAAAATTACGATGCCAAGCCTCAATATGACCAACCATAATTTTTATGGCCCGAGCAAATCCTTCAGTCTCAAAAATTTGTGAACCGATATGGGAATGAATGCCCTTCAAATCAAGATGTGGCGAAGATAATGCTTGTTTAACTGCCCGTTCTGCCATTCCGTCATCTAAATTAAAGCCGAATTTAGAATCATCCTGACCTGTCATAATAAATTCATGTGTATGCGCCTCAACACCCGGCGTGACCCGAAGCAATACAGCTATTTCCTGATTGCGTTCCGCACACATCGTTTCCAGTAAATCAAGCTCATAAAAATTATCAACAATCACAGCACCGATCTTCGCATCAAGCGCCATCGCAAGCTCGCTTACAGATTTGTTGTTGCCATGAAAATGAATACGGTCCGGTGAAAGGCCAGCCTTCAAAGCAGTATACAATTCGCCACCAGACACAACATCCAAAGACAATCCCTGTTCATCAATCAACTGGATCATTGCGATTGTAGAGAAGGCCTTGCTTGCGTAAGCCACTTGCCACTCCACGTGTTCAAATTGGCTGAATGCTTCTTTGAATTGATTAATTTTATCCTTGATTAATGCGGTATCATACACATAAAGCGGTGTGCCGAATTCTTTGGCAAGATCAGTTGTATCCACGCCGCCAATGCATAAATGCCCTTTTTCATTAATTGCCTGCGTTCCGTACAAAAAAACACCCCTCCCCCTCGAACAATAAAACGACCTCCGAACGCCCTACAAGCCGTCCAGTTAGGTCATTTTCAATGCTCTGTTTCTCTCTCTAACGGTCAAAATTTAGTGCTAGTGTATCATGATTATCTATCAATGACAAGTTTCATTTTGACTTGCTCTTGGGTGGCTGCCGATATTTATCAAGCGGACGAACGATGCTGGGCCGAATAACTGAAGTCGGTAAAGCACGCCGAATCAAAATGTTGTAGAGCCCGATTGGGTTAAACGGAATAAACGGCCATAAATAAGGTGTGTTCAAATTACGAACATGGGCTAGATAGATAATAAACAAAGTTGTAGTGATCATGAAACCTGGAACATGAAAAAGACCGACCGAAAGTATGAGCAAAATCCGTACCATTTTATTAGCAAGCTGCAGCTCATAACTAGGTGTCGCGAATCCCCCGATCGCCGCTACTGCTGTATACAGGATAACCTCGTTGACAAAAATACCTGCCGCTATGGCGATTTGGCCGACCAGCACTGCAGCAATAAGTCCAAGCGCAGTTGACAGAGATGTAGGCGTGTGAATCGCAGCGAGCCGTAGCGTCTCAATCCCGACCTCAGCGATCAGTATTTGAAGAAGTAAAGGAATGTGAAAATTTTTGTTGTTGGGCCCGATAAAATTCAGAAAATCCGGCAGCAAATGATCCTGTACAAGCAGCAGCCATAATGGCACGAGGAATACAGATGATAGGATCGCAATAAATCGAAACCATCTCAGCAATGCGCCTGACGCAGTGACTTGTCGGTATTCCTCCGCATGCTGTATATGGTGGAAGAGCGTGGTCGGCAAGATCATGACACTCGGCGAAGTGTCCGTAATGATCACCACATGACCTTCAAGCAGATGGGCTGCCGACACATCCGGGCGCCCTGTATAGCGAACCATCGGAAATGGATTCCAGCCTTGTTTTAAGATGAATTCCTCAATTGCATTATCTGCCATCGGGATGCCATCAATATTAATCGACTTTAGTTCTTTTCTGATTGTCTTAATCAACCCAGGATTAGCGACATCTTTCAAATAACATATACATACATCTGTTTTCGAACGCACACCGACTTGTGTTATTTCACAACGGAAGCGCGGATCCCGAATTCGTCTCCGGATCAGGCCCGAATTTTCAATAATATTCTCAGTGAAGCCGTCTTTTGATCCGCGGACGACTTTTTCAACATCAGGCTCTTGCGGCTGCCTGCCCGGATAGTGGCGAAGGTCGATACAAAGACCTTTCGTTTCACCATCAATTAAAATCACAATTCTGCCGGTTAGTACTTTATCTACGGCATCATCAATGGTCTCTATTTCCTCAACCTGTTCATGAACAAGATGCTGTTTTATATCATGAAAAACATGGTCCTGTCCTGAATTATTATTTGAGAGACGCATGAATTCTCGCATCATCTGGACGAGGATGCTTGTATCCACCAAACTATTTGTATAGTATATTCTGCTGTCTCGTCCAAGCAAACTTAATTCACGCACGCCAATATCAAAATTATGTGGCCCGAAATCAAGGATTTGCTGCATCGCATCTGAGTTTTCGAGAATATCAGCATTGATTGCTTTTTTTTCTTTTTGATTTTCCATGCATGTGTCTCCTCAATCTGTACTTATCCCTTGGGTTTGAAGAAAAGAGCAACAAGGAAGCCGAATAAAATTGCTGATGTGATCCCCGCGGACGTCAATTTAAAGATGCCCATCGCAATCCCGAGATAGCCGTGATCATGGCCTTCAGCCATCGCGCCGTGCAACAAAGAGTGGCCAAAGCTTGTAATCGGAACCGTCGCACCGGCCCCGGCAAACTCAATAAGACGGTCATAGATGCCAAAAACATCCAGTGCTGCACCAAGCACAACAAATGTGGCAACAACATGTGCAGGTGTTAATTTAAATACATCCATCAAAATCTGACCGACAACACAAATTGCCCCACCAACAAGAAAAGCATATAGAAATATCACCTCTGTCCCTCCTTAGCTGATTCCAATACAACCGCATGGGCAATACATGGAATGGTGTCTTTTTCTTTCGGAGTAGCGCTGTTTAACAATGCGCCTGTCGCAACAACGAGCACTCTTTTCAGTGAGCCTTCAGCTAGACGGTTATAAAGATACCCATATGTAACCACTGCGGAGCAGGCGCAGCCACTGCCTCCAGCGTTAACCGGTTGATCAGGCGTGTAGATCATGGTGCCGCAGTCCTGATGGACATTTGTAATATCTAATCCCTTTTCCAATAGGAGTTCGTTAAGGATCGGTGACCCAACGCTCGAAAGATCTCCGGTTACAACCATGTCATAATCTTCCGGCTTTCTCCCTGTATCCTGAAAGTGAGTCCAAATCGTATCGGCTGCGGCAGGCGCCATCGCCGTGCCAAGATTACTTGCATCATCAATGCCCCAGTCAATGACCCTTCCTATTGTCGCTTCTTTCACTCTGACCTTCCCGGGTTCTTTAGTCACGATCGTTGCACCGGCACCTGTTACAGTAAATGTCTGAGTCAGTTTGGATGGCCCGCCATACTCTGTCGGGTAGCGAAATTGCCGTTCCGCCGTCGCATTGTGGCTGCTGACCGCACAAAGAACATTGTCAGCAAATCCACTGTCAACCAGCTGTGCACCCGCCGCCAAGGTTTCCATAGACGACGAGCAGGCGCCGAACATACCGAGAAATGGAATTCGGTTCTCCCGAGCAAGAAAGTTGGATGTTACCGTCTGATCCATCAAATCCCCGGCCAGGAATAAGTCGATATCGCCTTCAGATTTTCCAGCTTTGGCCAGACAAAACGCAATGGCGCGTCGCATCAGTGCGCGTTCTGCTTCTGTCCAGCTCTTTTCTCCGCAATTGAGATGCTGATACTCTTTGTCAAAGTTTCCGGACAGCGGTCCCTTCGATTCCAGTGGACCGACAACAGTACCTGTAGCCGCGAGGAAAATCGGATGATCAAATCGCCAAGTCTGTTTTCTTACTTTACTCATATGATCACTCCTTTTCAGAAAATCTGTTCTATAAACAGGCGAAGGATTCCGAGAACGGCAGCTGATACAACACCAAACACAATGACTTCTCCGGCAAGTTGAAACAAGTTTGTAGCAATACCAAGCACAATACCCTCGCTTTTGTGTTCCAGCGCACTGCTCGTGATCGAATTAGCAAACCCGGTAACCGGAACAATAGTTCCCGCACCAGCGAATTTGGCGACCTTGTCATAGACACCAAAGCCAGTCATTAACGCAGAAATAAGAATCAAAGTCGCCACTGTTGGATTTCCCGCCGCTTGTTTCGAGAAGTGAAAGAAATACATGTAAAAAGTTTGAATTCCTTGTCCGATCAGACTAATCAATCCCCCAACCCAAAAGGCATTCAGGCAATTCATGAAATATGGGATTTTGGGTTGATAAGCAGTTACATTTTCTTTGTAATTTTTCGGGTCATTCAGCATCCAGATAAACTCCTTTCGCTTGCTATGCTGGAGTTTAGTATTTGCCAAGTGCTGTAAATTATGCTCAGTGAACGATTTAATCGACTTGGGAATGCTATGGAGGTAAACAAATGAAGTGCAGACAATATAGAGTTTTTCATTTCGAAGAGGTTTTAAACAGGTGAGAATGAAGCTGTGCTTATATGATGTCCATAAATTTTTTATACAGAACGGCTGGTACTAGCTCTATATATATGATCTATATGTCGTACTTTTTGATTCAATAATCGTTAAGTCGGCGCCTTCTCTTCATATAACCGTCATGAGAAAAACCAGGCTACGCCTGGTCCTTGGCTGTCACTCTATATGCAGCTTTGAATCATCAATCTTGTGCTTGAACGACACTTCAGCTGCTCGCTTGCCGCGGGCAGTCCGGGAGCCTCCTCGATCAACCGAGCATCTGCGGGGTCTCCCCTGGCCTGCACTGAGGCCACTGAAAAAGTCCAACATTTTAAAATCAAAAATTTGCAGATGAAAAACGAGCTCTCAGATTCGCTTCTAAGCGACGTTTTCTATATGGGGAGACATTTTTGACCCCCAAAAAAGTTCGTTTTTTTGAGAATCGACAGTTTTTCAGTGGCCTACCTGCACTCCCGCAGGCGTCTCGCACTTCCGTGTTTGAATATGAATCTTTTTGAACGTAATGCCGCTGATCCTAGTTTTGGTGCCAGAGTTTTATGCTTTCTTATCTTGTAACAAAACAAAGCCAGATGACCGATTATTCGGCCATCTGGCTTTTTATTTCTTCGAGTATTTTTTTCTCAAGCCTGGATACTTGCACTTGCGAAATGCCGAGTCTTTCGGCGACTTCTGTTTGTGTTTGGTCCTTGAAATAGCGTAAATACACAATTAATTTTTCACGATCGCTCAGTTGTTCAACAGCTTCGCGCACAACCATTTTATCAAACCATTTGCTGCTCTCGTTATCAGAGATCTGATCTAGAATTGTAATCGGATCTCCATCATTTTCAAATACAGTTTCGTGAATAGATGAAGGCGCGCGAATAGCTTCTTGTGAAAGAACAATATCTTCAGGAGACAGGTCGAGCGCATCGGCCAGTTCACTAACCGTTGGATTTCGTCCCAAGCTTTTCGACAGTTCGTCCTTCTTTTTTCTAACTTTTATCCCGGTTTCTTTCAATGAACGGCTGACTTTAACTGCGCCATCATCGCGGATAAACCTTTGAATTTCACCAATGATCATTGGTACAGCGTAGGTTGAAAAACGCACATCATAAGACAGATCAAATTTATCGACTGATTTTAGCAAACCAATGCAACCAATCTGAAAAAGATCATCTGGTTCGTAACCTCGGTTGATAAATCGCTGCACAACTGACCAGACCAACCGCATATTCTTCTGAACAAGCCGATCACGCGCGTCATGATCTCCCGACTGGCTCATTTTGATCAGTTGCTTTACTTCTTCATCATCAAGCAACGGTTCCTTAGACGCCATTTTGCGATCAAGCTCCATCTGCATGTCTCCCTATTTGCATACTGCTCGGTTACGGGCGATTTCCTTGGTCATGATGATCGTTGTCCCCTTGCCTTCCTCCGTTTCAATCGTTACATGATCCATGAAATTTTCCATAATGGTGAATCCCATGCCGGATCTTTCCAATTCCGGTTTCGTCGTAAAGAGCGGCTGTTTCGCTTGTTCAACATCCTTAATGCCAACGCCATGATCGCGGATGGTCAATGTGATCAGTCCATCCTCAATTGAGGCGTTTATTTCAACTTTTCCTGCCCCACTATTCTCATAACCATGAATGATGCAATTCGTTACTGCTTCAGATACTACGGTTTTAATTTCAGTCAGTTCATCCAGAGTTGGATCAAGCTGTGCGACAAATGCAGCAACCGTTACCCTGGCAAAAGACTCATTTTCACTTATCGCTGAAAAATTTAGCGACATTTCATTTCTCATTCAGGCCACCCCCAGAGTGTGAAGCGCATAGTCTTCATCCGTTTCCAGACGGATAATCTTAAACATGCCGCTTAGCTCAAACAATCTGCGTACAGCAGGAGAAATGGAACAAACCACCATCTCTCCTCCCAATCCTGAAATGCGCTTGTAACGGCCAAGAATGACTCCAAGCCCAGAACTGTCCATGAATGTTAATTTTCCTAAGTTCAGCAAAATATGTTGAACCATTTCTTCTTCCATAACCGTATTGACTCTTTCACGTAACTCATCTGCGGTATGATGATCAAGTTCGCCCTCAAGCCGGATACACAGCACGCCATACTTAACTTCAAGATCCATTTTCAAACTCAATGCTGCACTCTCCCTCCCTGAACGGAATCGTTAATTTCAAGATTCGCCCCAATTGTTCATTGAATCAATTAAAATCATCGTGATCTAATGATTCATGATACTAGTTTCTCTCTTTCTTACTGTGACTCCTGCCTACTGACAGAACTAGTGCTTATTCGGCAAAAGTTCTTTTTTGTTGCCAATAATTCAAGATCAGTGTGTCAGAATTGATCCTGCACTTCGTTTAAATAATTGCCACCATGAAGCCTGTTTCACAGATTCTTTAATGATTAACGGTGTCCGGGAAATGACTCGCCCCTTCTTTTTTACAATATAATAGCCAACAACCGTCCCTGACTTAATAGGTGCCTGAAGCCTGCCACTTAATTCTACTGATTTTTTTAATCCCTTCACATTTTCTCCTTTTTTCAAAAGAAGTACCGCAGGCTTTTCAGTTACGATCGGAACTTGACTGTGGTCACCTTTATTAACTTTGACCATTGCTACCATCTTATTTTTGCTTAAAAGTGGTTTGGTTGTGTAGGCCGCAAATGCGTGATCCATAAGTGCAGCGATTTCTTTGTTTCGCTCTTTAGGTGTTGGTGCACCCATGACAACAGCAACAACTCGCATACCATTTCTCTTAGCCGTGGCAGTTAGACAATATTTTGCTTCATTTGTAAAACCGGTTTTCAAACCATCCGCACCAGGATATGTTTTGATCAGTTTATTTGTGTTGACGAGCCAGAATTTTTTATCCGTATTTTCACGCAGATAATCTTCATATTTGGATGTGTAATGAAGAACTTTCTCATATTTCAAAAGTGCGCGCGCCATCACGGCCATATCATGTGCTGTTGTGTAATGATTAGATTGAGGAAGACCGGTCGGATTTTCAAAATGTGTACGCGTCATTCCAAGTGTCTTTGCTTCCTGATTCATTTTCTGAACGAACGCCTTATCGGATCCAGCAATATGCTCAGCCATAGCAACCGAAGCATCGTTCGCTGAGGCAATACAGATTGCTTTCAACATCTCGTCCACAGTCATTGTTTCACCGGGTTCAAGAAAGACTTGCGATCCACCCATGGACGCGGCATGCTCACTAACGTTCACTTTATCTTTCAGTGAAATCTGATGGTCTTGTAACGCTTTAAAAATTAAGAGAAGCGTCATGACTTTTGTCATACTTGCAGGAGGAAGCTCTTTATTTTCATTTTCCTTATAAAGAATCTTTCCCGTCTCCTCCTCTATGACAATTGCCGATTTCAGTTTGCCAGTCTCCTTGTCTGCTTTTCCTTCCGTTTCTGCAAATGCCGATGTTGCCGGAACAAACGCAGAAAAAAGAAGAGTTGCGCAGATCGCCCATACAAAAAAAGCCTTCATGCAATAACCTCCTCACTATGATCTTTACCATTCTGTCCACGCACAACTCTTTTATACGGTACTTTAAGAGAAAAAAGGGATTCATATCCTAAATAGGCAACTGTTCCGTTAACCTACCAAATTTTATATTGACAGCCTGATAGGCCAACACTATAATACTTAATAATTTTGCAAAATTATCCATTTGATTCGTTAAATAGCGAATCAAAAAAGAGGAGCATGGCCATGCACACTCTGAATCAATGGTTGAGAAAACATGTTCGGGCTGTCTATTCGCCTTACCGCGAATTACTGACGAGCCTGCACGTCTTAATGAATCCAGAGCATCATCTTACGCGGTTGAACTGGGCACAAGATGTGCTGCAAACGATGACACCTGAAATGTATGAGTTATTATTGTTTTTTGGAAAAGTTACGGATGATTGGTTCTTTGTGATGGATTGCGAGGAAGCGTTTGGTTTCGAGAATCGATTTGTCGAAGACTCGATTGAAAAGTGGAACTGCATCGATGAACGCACATTCACTCAGTTCATTCTTGGTCCGCGATATGCTCTTGATCACGGGCAGTTGAACCGCGATGAACGGGAAATCCTTCGCCGCCCCAAAAAATATCGGAGAGCGTTCTACCGTTTTCTTTACAGCTACCATACAACATTCTTCGCGCGTGAGGTCTACCATATCGAACCTTGGCTGATTCGTTCGGTCAATGAATTTAATGATGGCATTCAGAAAGATCCTGTAGGTACTCTGAGTGCGGTTCATCCGCGGTTCATTGTCGGCGATCACTCCATTCAATTTCTGAAAGCTAGGACCTACACATACGATTATGATGACCTGAATTCAATAAGAATCGTTCCGTCAACATTTATCGCGCCGCACCTGCTGATCGATGTCGACTCACCTGACATCATTGTGGCGAAACAGCTTTTCATCCCTGCTTCCGAAAAGCAGGATGGTGTACCCAAGGATTTGCTGGATAAGCTCAAAGCGCTTTCCGACCCGACACGGCTTCAAATGGTTCAGCTTATGCTCTACAACCCTTACTGCACACAACAGCTGGCCGAACAAATCGGACTCGCCAAAGCAACAGTTTCCAAGCATCTCCGGATTCTTGAAGAATCCGGACTAATTGAAAGTCAGCGCAGCAGCCACTACGTCTTTTATGAGACAAAAGCGCGCGAACTGGAAATGGTTCGCGTCGACATGGATCAGTTTTTTGATCGTCCAAAACTTGATAAAGGGGAGAATAATTAATGTGGACCGCTTTTTCAGCAACTTTTAAACGACAGCTCGTCACCATGCGCCGAGCTTATCCATGGTCATTTTTCATTGGACATATATTAGATGGTGTCTATATCACCATTTTTGCTTTTCTTTCCTATCACTTTATTTTTCAGGGAGAGTTGAACGAGCGATTCGTCAGCTATACGGGAACTTCTGATTATCTCTCCTATGTAATTATGGGCGGTGTTTTTAATTCGTTTACTGTCTCGTTACTGATGATTGTCAGCCGCATGCTGATCACGGAAATGAGAGAAGGTACATTAGAAGCACTGCTGCTCACCCCATCTTCCAGACTTGGCTATTTTTTAGGTGCAGCTGTTCAAGGACTAATGCGCTCTGGGATTGAATGGGTAACCATTATTTGTATTGGCCTGTTCTTTGGCCTTAATCTGGTTTCCGCACATCTTGCACTTCTCATTCCAATCCTGGCCGCCTTCTGCTTTGCTATTTTTGCCCAAGCACTTGTTCTCGGCAGTTTCATGCTTGCATTTCGTGATACATACATCACTCAGAACACGCTTTTTGTCGTCATGATGCTCGTGAGTGGTGTCAGTTTCCCGCCTGAATTCCTTCCTCAGTGGATGCAGTGCCTGAGCAGAATAATGCCACTCTATTATGGACTTGATCTCATGCGGGCTGTTATGACCAAGGCTCAGCTCTCCTTTGCAATTCTACAGAATCTATTACTTTTAGTTGCTCTAGGTATTCTTTACTTTTTTATTGGCATAATTTTCATAAAACAAATGGAGAAATCTGTGTTTGAAAAACATTTTGGCTGAGGAGGAGAAACGGACATGCTTGAAGCGAAAAAATTAGTTAAATATTACACAATGAAGGAGAAAAGTGGTTGGTTCGCCAGAAAAAAACAACAAATTAAAGCGGTAAACGGGCTTGACTTGACCATCAAAAGAGGAGAAATTGTCGGACTGCTTGGTGTGAACGGGGCTGGAAAAACGACCACGATTAAAATGCTCTCAACCTTGCTCGCGCCAACCTCCGGCACACTCTCGATTGACGGAATCGATGCACTCCAGCAACCAGAAGCGATTAAGCGACGCATTAATATGATTGCCGGTGGGGAACGAATGCTTTATTGGCGGCTCAGTGCCCGTGAAAATCTGATGTATTTTGGCAGACTGTATGGCCTGCGCGGATCCGCACTCAAAAACCAATGTGATGAATTAATCAAAAAAGTAGGATTGGCTGAATCTGCAGACCGGCCGGTTGAACGCTACTCAAAAGGGATGAAACAGCGGCTGCAGATTGCTCGCGGGCTAATTAATGATCCTGACTACTTGTTTCTCGATGAACCAACACTCGGTCTAGATGCGCCTGTCGCCCGCCAATTGCGAGGCATGGTCAAGGACCTCGCAAAGAAGAAAAATAAAGGCATTCTGCTGACGAGCCACTATTTGGAAGAGGTCGAAGAATTATGTGATCACGTCTATATTATAGAAAAAGGACACCTGCTCCTGCACGATACCCCAACTCGAATTATACAGACCATCGTTAAAGACCGCATTCTGCTTGTTGTTATGGATCGGCTGACGCAAGAAGATTGGACATGGCTCCGGCAGGAACTGGATAATCGCGGCATTCATACCCAAAAAAACGAAACGGATGAAGGAACCCAATTAGATATGACTGCGCCTTTTGATCTAACTGCACAATTTATTGCGCTCACGCACCAGCGAAACTTTCATCTACTTAGGCTTGAATCAAAGAAACCCAATTTGGAGGACGCAATCATTCGACTCGCGGAGGAGCGTGAGCTTCTATGAATCTCCTTAATGTGATTTGGGCAGAGATGAAAAAAAGCCATCGTCATAATTTTAATAATCGATTGATGTACTTTTCACTCTTCGTATGGCCGGTCATCCAATTTGTTGACTCCTATTACGCGTTCAAACCGTTTAATCTAGGCCAAGATAGTCCGCTTTCACGGTTTGTACCTGTTGAAAAGCTTGGTCTATTTTTAATTACAGGATGCCTCGCCTATATCTTTTTCTGGAGTCTTGTGCAATCGGCATGGATGATGGGTTATGAACGCGAGCAAGGAACCTTAGAAATAATTCTTCTGACACCAGCACCAAGAACCTTGGTCATGTTCAGCAGAGCAGCTGCCAATCTACTCGAAGCGGTTTGGTTGTTTTCAATTTTTGCAGTGCTGACAATCCTATTTATGGGTGGTCTTCATGTCGCTCATTGGTGGCTGATTCCTATTGCTGTAGTTATTTTAATGCTTTCGGCAATTGTTTGGGGCGGATTTTTGAACACAATCTTCCTCTTTTCACGTGATGCAGGT
The DNA here is from genome assembly GCF_000497245.1 of Sporolactobacillus laevolacticus DSM 442. Classification (GTDB taxonomy): domain Bacteria; phylum Bacillota; class Bacilli; order Bacillales; family Sporolactobacillaceae; genus Sporolactobacillus; species Sporolactobacillus laevolacticus. The sequence goes on along the minus strand of NZ_AWTC01000009.1, from coordinate 75,913 downwards.
TTCCTTTATACAATCTTTGAGGCTCCGATGGCTTTTTTTTCAGGCGTGCGTATGCCGGTCATGGCCTTTCCATTATGGGCAAAGATGATTGCATACGCCTTTCCGTTGACTTTTGTTCTGAACATATTAAGGTCAATCGTTTTGGATGGCAAAAATTTGAGCGCTATTTTCCAGCCATTGCTTGAATTGTTTCTGATTCTTCTATGTCTCATCATCGCTTCCTTCATCCTTGTGCGTTATGCTGAAAAACATGCAAAAGAAACCGGCAATCTGACTCTGTTTTAAATTCAGGTACGTCTTTTCAAGAATCAGCTCATTGCTGGAAAACACACCATACAACACCTTAACCTTAGGATAGTGTAGATCAACGTGAAATTTCGCACCTCTAAATATGGACCATAATCAACAGTAGAATTGAACAGCACCTATTCATAGAAAAAAGAGCCCTGTAGGGGCTCTTTTTTCTATGTCTATGACTCTTATATTGAACGAATGATGGATTTGATCAGCGCTGTAAAATCTGCTTTCACACGATTTGCTGTTTCAATAACTTCTTTATGATTAAGTGGTTGATCGAGTATGCCGCATGCCATGTTGGTGATACAGGAAATACCAAGTACATTGAGACCCATGTGACTAGCTGCTGTGACTTCAGGGACAGTTGACATACCGACAGCATCTGCCCCCATCACTCGCATCATCCGGATCTCGGCAGGTGTTTCGTATTGTGGTCCGTGTGTTGCAAGATAAACGCCTTGACGAACATTAATGTTGAGCGCAGAAGCAGCATCCTTTGCCTTTTGAATCAATTCTGGATCGTAAGCCCGCGACATATCCGGAAAACGCGGACCGCACTCGTCGTCATTTGGCCCGATCAGCGGACTGTCACCAAGCATATTGATATGATCGGTAATCAGCATAAGATCGCCAGGATTGAAATCAACATTGATGCCACCGCACGCATTGGTAACGATCAGCTTTTGAATACCCATCGCCTTCATGACATAGGCGGGGAAAGCTACCTGTGCAAGCGAATAGCCCTCATAGTGATGATAACGTCCTTGCATGGCGACTACTGTCTTTCCTTCGAGTTTGCCGATCACGAACTGACCTTTGTGGCCCTTTACTGTCGGTTCGGGAAAGTGCGGAAGGGAACGGTAAGGAATGTTTACTGCGCCTTCAATATCTTCAGCGAGATCCCCCAGTCCGGAACCAAGTATTAGTCCGATAACCGGTGATTGATTCGTCTTTTTCTTAATTACTTCCATTACTTCTTCTATTGGCTTCATTTTTCATCTCTCCATTTATGTAATAGAGTCTGTTCAAAAAGGAGGACAAAAAGGGCCGAGAAGGACAAGGAAACGACGTTTCGAGCACCAGAGCGTACTTTCGACTTCGACGTTACTCACAGGACGTGAGTGTTGTTAGTCGAAGTTCCCCTGTTAATACGTGAGGAGCGGAGAAACAAGTTGACGCAGAACTTCCACAGGATGTGGTGACTTCTGCGTTGCGCACAGGACGTGCACGCTATTAGCAGAAGATCCTTCTTACCTTTTCCCGGACTTTTTGAACACCCTCTAATTTGATCCCCATCAATTGTACTATGAATGTGCACGAGGATGAAAGCGTGCATAAACTTCTTTCAGTGGCAGTCGATTAGGCCGAGGATACCTCATCGCTGCAGAATTATTGGCTCGTCCCATCAATTCATCAACAAATTCCAAATCCGCTCCATTTTGCAGTAAATGGGCAGTGAGGGAATGGCGAAGTGTCTCTGGAGACATCTGTATTGAAATATCAGCCAATTCTGCATAATGCTTGATGATCTTCCAAATGCCCTGTCTCGTCAAACGATTATCCAATCGGTTCATAAATAATGGCTGTCCCAAATGCGATTCCTTTGGTTCATCACTCAGTGATAAATAAGACTCAAGTGCTTGAATCGCCGGCTGATTGAGAGGCAAAATTCGCTCACTGCCCTTTTTACCAACACAACGGATAAATTCCAATTCAAGATTCAAATCTTCACGATTTAATTGGATACATTCTGAGACACGCATACCCGTTGCATACAGAACCTCCATCATCGCTTTATCGCGTCTTCCTAACGCGGTTTGTGTATCGGGTGCCGCCAAGAGCTGTTCCGTTTGTTTCACAGTAAGCATCGATGGCAAAGGTTTCTTCTCTGCTTTTGGCAAATCCATGCTAAAGGAAGGATCGTGATTCACCTGGTGACTGCGCAACAGGTATCGATGAAAACCGCGAACCGCGGCCGCTTTTCTCGCAAGTGTTGAAGCTGCATTGCCCTGATCTTTCAAATAATAAAGATACTTCATAACAGTCAAGTCGGTAACATCCGTCCATATTGTGCAATCCGTATTCTTTATTAAAAAATCAAGATATTGGTATAAGTCACCTCGATAGGCTTCAATGGTGTTCTCAGATAGACCACGTTCCTGAATCAGAACAGATAAAAAATCATCTAACTGTTTCTTCAATCTCTTATTCTCCGTCTCTTAAGAATTCAAATAAACGCGAAACGTCATGCCCATTCCAAGAATAGAGTCCTTCATGTCCATCGCTGACCTGACTCACTTTGACCGCTCCAGATCCCGGCTCATCATAACGATGAACCCTTTCTTGATAATGGTCCATCCAAGTCATCCCCAAATAAAAAGCAGCTGTCAGCACCGCAAAAAGAATCAGCACTCTGAAAAATTCAATACCTATTCTAATGTAATCATTCATTTTCACATTCCCGCCTGTCCATGAGTGAATATGTTATTAATCATTCATATGAGGCTTAGTAATGAAAACATGCTGCTTGTATACTTTTTTTTGAATGAATCTTACGATGTATGTTTGCGGGGAAGTGACCTAGTGATGGCGCCGGATGATCATTATGCAACCGACCGCATCTATCTAACTGCATGAATATACCGCTAGGCAATGAAAAAACAGTCTGATTAGCTCAGGCTGTTGGTTTCATAACGGTTACACTTTCTCTGTTTCCTGTTCATATTCTTTTTCTTTATTCAGGCGATTTTCTTCCTCATGTTTTTCCAGACAACGATGGCAAATGCCATGAAAAGTCAGTCTGTGATCCTTAACTTTAAAATGCCATTTTCGCTCAACAACTTTTTCCACTTCTCCAAGCAGGTCCTCCTGGATCTCATCCACAGAACCGCATTCAATACAGACAAGATGATGATGAAAGTGGCTCGCACCTTCACGGCGAAGGTCATAGCGTGATACGCCATCGCCAAAGTTGATTTTGTCAACAATTTTCAGTTCGGATAATAATTCAAGAGTTCTGTATACAGTCGCTAGTCCGATTTCAGGCGCTTTCTCCTTCACAAGGAGGTAAACATCTTCAGCACTGAGGTGATCCTGCTCATTCTCCAACAAGACCCTGACTGTCGCTTCCCGTTGGGGCGTCAATTTGTATTTTTGCGCATGAAGCTGCTTTTTGATCCGATTAATTCTGCCTTCCATACAAGCCCCTCCTTCGCAAAAACAAATCCATCAATAGACCGGCAACAATGATGTAAGGTTGCCGACAATGATATGAGATCATGAATGAAATTTGCCGAAGAAGCAACACATTATCAAACAGATCACTGGTTTTTACAGGAAAATTATAATCCTTATTGAGAATAGTGTCAATTGAATATAATTACTTTCAAATTATAATTATTTTATTTTTAAATAGGCACATTCATTCAGAAAGTCAAACAGTTATGAAATGAAAAGTCGGATTAATGCCGGTGATACATAGGCCTCATAACCAGAAGCAGCAGCTGCGATTAAGCTCGTACTTGCTAAAACAATGCCATAACTGATAAATTGCGGCAGCATTGGCTGCTTTCTTGTTTTCATCAATAACTGACGGATCATCTTCAATGAGAAAGCTACCGAAAGCACAGTCAAAAATAAATAATTAGGTATTGTAAGTAGGTTCTGCGGGAATACGCTGACAAGAACTGTCATTAACCCCTTCATTCCCATCTGGCTGACAAGAAAACCCACTGTAAAACCTAGAAACATTCCTTTGACAAAAATGAGCAGGAATATGAGCGGCAAACCGATAACGGATAGGCCAAGTACCCAGATCAGGATAAGGAATTGCAGATCATGAAAAAGACTCTCTTTGAATAGTGCTCTTGGATCTGCAATTTGATTCTTTGCTAACTCGCCGAAAAACTGTTGCAAATAATGAAGAAGATCACTTTTGGATTCATAGGAAAGACAGTTTACAACAACCGCTCCGAAAATGATCCCCATCAGCAACAATCCCGTAACAAATGTGTACAGTGATAGATAATCTCCAATATGCTGAGTCAAAGCCTTCTTCACCCGTTCTACGATCATCTCGCTGACCTCCCGACTACTCTATCATCTGAAATCTATAATCTTATTCTATGATTCATACAGATAACTATGACAGAGTCGGGCTGTTCTCTTTAATTATGCTTGTTCTGATTCTCTCGGAGCTGCATGTATTGAACCGCATACACAGTTTTAGCATCATAAATCCGATGATCCTCAACCATTTTGATCGCTTCGTTGAGATCAATCGCACAAACTTCTAAGAACTCGTCTTGATCAAGATGCTGCTTTCCTTCAATCAAACTATCGGTAAAATAAACATGCAGCAATTCATCGGAGAATCCAGGTGAAGAATAAAAGGAAGCAATTTTTTCTAATCGTTCACATTGACAGCCTGTTTCTTCTTCTAATTCTCGCAGTGCTGAGTCATCCGGATTTTCGCCAGGCTCTAGTTTGCCGGCGGGTATTTCGTAAATAATGCCATCCAGAGGGTATCGATATTGTCTCACCAGAAGTAATTTTCCTTCTTTATTAACTGCGATAACAGCAACTGCCCCAGGGTGCTTAACCACTTCTCGAGTAGATTCCTGCCCATTCGGAAGGAGAACGTTGTCAACGAACAAATGAACAATTCTCCCCTTAAATATTTCTTTCGAGCTCTTTTTCTTTTCGGTTAATCCGTCCATTAAGCACACATCCTTCATTGAAATAGTTATCATCACACTTAGCGCTCTCGCTGTTACACTGCAAATCATTCCGTTTTCATTCTATCACAGCCAGCATATACGTTTTATCGAAATTCCGTTTCTTTTTAACGTTTTTCTGTGAGCGTATTAGAAAAACTGCCTTTTAGAGTCTGTTCAAAAAGGAGGACAAAAAGGGCCGAGGTCAGGCAAAACGCCACGTTCTGTGGCATGCCTGACACTAGCCCGTCCTGGGCGTCGAAGATCAAGGAAACGCAGTTTCGAGCACCAGTTGTACTTCTACAGGATGTAGTGACTTCAACGTTGCGTACAGGACGTACGCGCTCTTAGTTGAAGTTCTCCTGTTAATACGCGAGGAGCGTAGAAACAAGTTGACACAGAACTTCCGCAGGATGCGGTGACTTCTGCGTTATGCACAGGACGTGCATGATTTTAGCAGAAGAACCTTCTNCAGGATGCGGTGACTTCTGCGTTATGCACAGGACGTGCATGATTTTAGCAGAAGAACCTTCTTACCTTTTTCCCGGACTTTTTGAACATCCTCTTTTAGGCTAATGATCGACAAGACATATCGTGACTATTCTCAGTATTTGCTTTATAGTGTTTAAAGTGCTGTAAAAAATGCTGAATCAGTCATTGAGGTGAAGGTCATGGTCAATCACGGACAAACACAAACGACTCATTTTAAAAGAAATGTGCCGCAGATTTTTTCTCCACTCTTTCAATCACGAGCTTTCAGAGCTTTATGGATTGGGAATACGCTATCGGTATTTGGTTCATCAATTACAGGTATCATCATTCCAATTCTCGTGTACTCGCTGACTCAATCAACAATGGCAATGGGTTTCATTATGACCGCCTATATGCTCCCCAATGTGATCATACTTCCGTTCGCAGGCGTGATCGTTGATAAGATCAATCGAGCGAAAATGATGCGTGTTGCTGATATTGTCCGCTGCATGATGGCTTTTATCATCATGGCTTTAGGCTTGAACGGATCACTGAACATCCATCTTTTTTCTGTCATCGCCATTGTTCTGGGAATCATGGATGGGCTTTTTCAACCCGCATTTTCCGCGATACGCGCTACAGTATTTACTCCTGACATACGTACATCCGCGAACGCACTAAATCAGTTGAGTGTTCAAGGAATGAGATTACTTGGTCCGGCGCTCGGCGGTGTTATTGTCAGTGTTTGGTCGGCGCCGATTGGTTTCGGCATTGACGGCTTGACATTCCTTATTTCTTTTGTTTGTCTGCTGTTTCTGACCAAGGAAGGGGAAATCAGAAAAGCAGTATCCGAAGCTAAGCAGACCTCATTTATTCGTGATTGTTTTGGCGGCATTCAAGTCATCAAACAAAATACATGGCTGTGGGTCACCATTCTCGCCTTTTGCTTCATCAATATCTGCACAACTGGTGTCACAGTGATTATTATTCCCTGGCTGATGAATGTACATCATCATTTTCCATCTTATGTTTATGGCCTTGTCATGTCTGGTGACGCGGTCGGTGCTGCGCTTGCTGCTTTTATATTCGGTATGCGCAAGACCTGGCGCCATCGCGGTCCGATTGCCTATCTTGGCATTGCGGCAGGCGGGTTAGCCTTTATCACGATGCCTTTTATTCAAAACATAGTGATACTTACTCTTCTCATGACCTTAGCAGGACTGGGAAGCATGACTTTTGGCTTAATCTGGGAAACAAGTCTTCAGGATCTCGTCGCTCCGGAAGCATTTGGACGCGTTGCCAGCATTGACATGCTCGGTTCTTTTGCACTGATTCCGGTCGGCTTTATGTTAACAGGATGGTTTGCCAACGCAATCGGCGGTGTTGCCGCAATGGTTATTCTGAGCAGCTTCACATTGCTGTTGATCGCGATCAGCCTCTGTATCCCTGCAATCCGCAACTTTGATTGACCTTCATTAATGATCCTTATTTAGTGCTTTTACAGTTCGCGCTCTAGTGTTCCGGATAATTCTTTATAACAAAAGCAGTTGGTTTCGTGATCGTTAACCATTCCGGTCGCCTGCATGAATGCGTAGCAAATCGTTTCACCGACAAATTTGAATCCTTTTTTCTTTAATGTTTTACTCATTTGCAGCGATTCTTTGCTTGAAGCGGGAATCGCTTTTATTTCTGTGTACTGATGAATAATCGGTTTGTCGCCGACAAATGACCAGATAAAATGATTGAACGGCTGCTCTTTCTCAATTGCCAGGTACGCTTTCGCGTTCGCAACAATAGCGTTAATTTTCAATCGGTTACGGATAATTCCTGCATTGGCCATGAGTTCTTCAACTTTTTCTTCTGTATAGTTTGCAATCACAACAGGATCAAATCGATCGAATGCTTCTCGATAGTTTTCGCGCCTTTTTAGTATGGTGATCCAGCTTAAACCGGCCTGCATTCCTTCCAAACAAAGCATTTCAAATAATTTGAGGGAATCATATTGCGGCCTTCCCCACTCATGATCATGATAGTCCAAATAAATTGGGTCGGAGGTGTGCCAATCACATCTCGCGACTCCATCATCGTACAGATTAGTCAAGCGATTCACCTCTTTTTTTAGTGTCAGTCTACAATTTCTGTCTTGAAAATTGCATTCATATGATTCAGGAATCGGTCATGCTGATCGGTAAATGTCGCCATGCCCTTCCTGTGCGCTATTGTCTGGTAGCCCCGCGAATAAGCGCCATACGCTGTCAAAAAATCACAGATATCCGTGCATACCCCTGTCAAATGAACCGTTTCGACATGGTATGCTTTCAGGATCGAATCAAGATCGGTGCGAATAAACGCGTCGTACTCAGGCTTTGGAACAAAATGAACCTTTGGATCTTTCTTGTGTGCATCGTACCACTTGCCAAGCTGTCCATAGAGTTCGGCGCCCCAAGTTTTCTTAATATTGTGAGGCGGCCAGAGCTTGAAATGCGGATCATTCTGCTCATGCGCATCCATGCAAAAAAGCACAGGCTTTCCCTCTTGATAAAATCGTTCGGCAAGCGATACAATGTAAGGAACAATATGTTGTGCCGGCTTTCCAGCGGTCAATCCTCCTTCGTCGTCCACGAAATCATTGCTCATATCAATGACTAGAAGCGCTTCGTTCGTCATGAACATATCTCCCTTTTCTTTGTTTAATTATACTCTATCACGTACTGTACTCTTGCAACAGCATTCTGCTGGAACGAAATGGTTTTCGCGAGTTATCAATTCTGCTAAAATAAATGAACAAACCATCTGAAAAGAGGAATTTTTGTGATGAAAGCAATTGAAACTACTGAACAATTTCAACAGCTCATTAGCAGCCCGAAAACGATTATGGTGAAATTCGAAACAAACTGGTGCCCGGACTGTAAAAGGCTGAATATGTATATCGACGATATTATTAAAGACTTTGATTTTGAATGGTATAGCAATGATCGCGATCAATTTCCAAAGCTTGGTGAAGATTACCAGGTTCTAGGTATTCCAAGTCTTCTCGCATTTAAAAATGGAGAAAAAATTGCACACCTACGGGCGGATGATCAGACACCGGACGACATTCGCGCCTATTTGAATACGATTGAAGCATAACTAAGCCATCTTAAACAGAAAGGAAACAGGAGCTTATGGAAAAGCAAACGCTCCTGTTTCTTTATATAAGCTCTGTTCATTTCTACTGTTGATTATTATGATCCATAGTTTAAAGTTGCAAAATTTGTAAGACTCCTACGGAGCGTTCCTTTTAATCAACAAAACCAAATAACAATGCCTTATTATAAAAATTATTGAGCATTAAGGTGATGCTGATACGCGCAATCGGAACGGCAGTTTGAAAAATGCATGCTTTCAATTTGAATGGTTGAATGTTCAAGATGATAGTCACTGAGCACCTCTTCCACTTCTCTCAGCATTTCGTCCCGATTCACGTGATCATCCACAGTTAAATGACAGCTAAGCGACAGAAAGCCAGAAGTGATTGTCCATACATGGAGATCATGAATGCCATGAATACCATCTAATTGTTTTATCCGATTTCGAATCTCATCAAGATCCAGATTGTCCGGCTTTGCTTCCATTAATATATTAATTGATGCTTTGGTGACTCCCCAGCCGCTTTTAAAAATAATGACAGAGACGACCATGCTGGCAATTGGATCAGCAATTTCCCAACCGAAAAACAAGATAAGCAGGGATGCCACGATCGCTCCAACAGAACTAAGCAGATCCCCTATAACGTGTAGAAAAGCACTTTTGACATTCAGGTTTTCTTCCTTTTCCCCATGCATCAGAATCCAGGCCACAACAATATTAACGATAAGGCCAATGGCGGCAATAACTAGCATCTCGCCACTCGCAACACTGACCGGTGCTGTAATCCGTGAAATGGCTTCTATAATAATCCACACTGAAATAATTAAAAGCAGTACACCGTTAAAAAGAGCAGCTAAGATTTCGAACCTTTTGTAACCGAATGTTTTACGGTTATTCACAGACACTTTTGTTCCAACTAATATCGCAATAAAACTTAATCCCAATGAAACCGCATCGCTAAGCATATGGCCCGCATCTGAAAGTAGAGCCAAGCTATGACTCATCCAACCTCCAATTGCCTCCACAAACAGAAAACCGGTGATAATCAAGAAGCTGATAAACAACGCTTTTTGATTGGCTGAATTAGGGTGATGTGCGTGGCTCTGAGTCATTCCATGATGATGGTCTTCATGAACTGCCATTTGTAAATCGCCTCTTTCATCAGAAAAGAATGCCATCATACGATTGAACATATGTTCAATCGTTCATATGTATAGTATTATTCTTTCATTAAAGACTGTCAAGATGATTTTGCCTATTTCATTAATAATTTACTCGTGTCAGAACTTGGATTTGTTATACTGGATTAAAATAGACTTTTGAAGAAGAAGGTTGATCATCATGGATATCTCCGGCATTCATCACTGCGCCATTATCAGTTCCGATTATGCACGATCCAAGCATTTTTATGTTGATCTTTTAGGTTTGAAAATCATTAATGAAACCTATCGAAATGAACGCCAGTCCTATAAACTGGATCTCTCGATCGGAAACGGTTCACAGATTGAATTATTTTCTTTTCCCAATCCCCCTTCCCGTCCTACACGTCCGGAAGCTTGCGGGTTAAGACATCTTGCTTTTGCTGTTCCTGATGTAGATGCAGCTGCCCGCGAGCTGAACGAGAAAGGGATCGACACCGAACCGATACGGATTGATGCCATCACTGGCAAACCATTCACTTTTTTTAGAGATCCTGACGATTTACCTCTGGAACTGTATCAAGGGTAATTAACTTCATTCAATAACCGTTCACGTGATAGAATAAAGTAGGACTCATACATAATTGAAGGAGGAAAAGCTTTGAGTATTCATATTGAAGCAAAAATTGGCGAAATCGCCGATCGCATCTTACTGCCTGGGGATCCTTTGCGCGCCAAATATATTGCAGAGACCTATCTTGAAGATGTTTCACAATACAACAATGTCCGCGGCATGCTCGGTTTTACTGGCACCTATAAAGGCCAGAGGGTTTCGGTTCAGGGAACCGGAATGGGTATTCCATCAATTTCTATTTATGTCAACGAATTAATTCGCGATTATGGTGTAAAAAAATTGATCAGGGTAGGCACCTGCGGAGGCATCCAAACAGGGATTCATGTCCGGGATGTCATTTTGGCGATGTCGGCCACAACCGACTCTTCAGTCAACCACAGCACCTTCCCAAATATAGACTTTGCACCTACGGCTGATTTTGACCTTTTGCAAAAAGCCTATACAATAGGCAGTGAACTCGGGGTATCGTTACGCGCAGGTAATATTCTTTCCGCGGATGTCTTCTATCGCGACAGCATGGACATCGTGAAAAAATTAGGTGAGTACGGTGTGCTGGCCGTTGAAATGGAAACATCAGCTCTGTACACACTTGCGGCAAAATACGGTGCTCAAGCATTGACCATTCTGACTGTGAGTGACCACATTTTCTCAGGTGAAGACACAACAGCAGCAGAACGTCAGACAACATTCAACGACATGATTAACATCGCGCTGGAAACAGCGATCAACTGATTACTACGCAAAAAAAATCCGACAACCGTGATCCGAACTCCAAAAGTTTGATTTTATTGTCCAACTTCTGGGGATCAGTTCAACAACCGCCGGATTTTTTTCTTCCTTCAAAAGGATTGTATTGATAAAAAATCGTTAAGGATTCTTTTGTGATTCCTTAAAATGTGCTCGGGCAGATTGTCACGGCTGCGGAATTCAAACGTCTCAGATTCTGCGGGATCAATAGCCCATTCTCCATCATAGGTCTTTGTTACATAAGAAATCGTCACCGGATAGTATTGGTCGCCATTTTCAGCAACCGACATTTTTTTCATTCCTGAATACACCCGAAAAAGCTTCAACTGGTTAATGTTGAGTCCCGTCTCTTCGAAAACTTCTCTCACAGCAGTATCCTCTGCAGACTCGCCAAGCTCCATCAGTCCACCCGGCAGTCCCCAATATCCCTTGGGAAATTTGCGTTTTTGCATCAACACTCTCCCTTGATTATCACAAATCAAGACAACTGATCCGACAAGTATTAATGGTCTGTGACCGACCAAAGAACGTAACTCTTCGATATATCCCATGCATCCGATCCCCCCGATCAGTATACCACATGATTGATTCGAACAAATTCATGTTATTCACTCGTTATACGTTTGTTTTGTACATTACCTATCCGTGAATCCTTAGCTCTATTCGTATTAAAGTATTTTGATTGCACGACCTTCCAAAGATTTGCGATCAGAACCCCAAACAATAAATAAGACAACTTGCTTATATATAGGAAGGAAAGTCCACTTACAACACCGGCAATAATCCCGAACAACACCTGATCACGATATTTTGCCGGGGAAGTCGGCGGATCGGTCAACATAAAAAAGCCGAGAAATAAAGCCGCATTAATGTACGGCATTCTAAATGCATCACCAACTGATGCAACACCGAGAATACCCATGATCAAGAAAAATAACATATACACGGAAAAGAAAGATAGGATAAGTGGAAATTTATTAATTCGATCCACAATAATAAAGCCACTGATCAACAATAAGATCGTCATCCAAGCAGGAAGCATGGATAGCCCGCCCCACCAGCTTTCGCCTGTGGAAAATAAAGTTGCACTAATAAGAAGCCCAAAAGCTGCCGGATTGAGCCAAGGTTTCCGCTTGTCCTTAAGAAGATGCTTGGACAACAAACCAATAACCGTAGTGAACATTACATTGTACCAAGATGTAGTAGGACTGAGAATGACACTTATGATCACTGCTGTGATTATTGCACCATCGGAAATTTTCAATGGGCGTCCTGTGATATAGGTGACTACAAAATCCACCATAAGACCGGTGCCAACCGCTAATAACACATTCTTGATTCCCCCGGAACCTCCAGTGTAAGAGAGCCCAGTCACTGCCAAAATCACGAGAATAAATAATACAATCCCTTTTGGCGTTCGTACGAATTTTTGAATCCCTGTTTTTTTCTTTGAAGGCGTGCCTTTTTTTCTTGATTCGGTGTTGTTTGAAACTGTTTCTTGAGCTGTATTTATTCGCTCCATTTCCATCTCTCCTAAATAAAGGATTAGCCTTTTGCTTTTTCCAGTGCATTCATAACCGCTGTTTTAAAAGTTTCCGTGCTAAACGTTGCGCCTGAAACATTGTCAACATCCGTACCTTGTCGATCAACTACTTCCTGAGGCAAGCCTTCAATTGCTGATTCCGGATAGGAGGTGGTGCAATCTGTAATTTCTACGGCATTAATTTTCCCTTGTTTGATCGTGACCTTTACAGCCACTGCTCCGAATTTGCATTCGCCTTGACCGGTATAGGTACCATTTTTATAATTTGATTGGCTTGTACTTGATGAACTGTTTGAATTTCCACTCTGGGTGCTGTTACTGTACGTTTTCTGATTGTTCTGCTGTATTGATGTTTGCGAATATCCCTTCACAGAAGCATTTGAAGCGTCTGTATTTGTTACCGCATAGCCCGCGGAATAGGTTAGTCCAATCGCTGCAGTACATAAAATGACCCATTTATTGTTGAGTTTACTCATTTGAATCCCCTCTAAGATTGAAGTTTTTTATTCCTGTGTTTGAGATTACATCCCAATTCTTAAAAATTGCTAAAAAAAACAGCTTCCCTCAACATTTTCGAGAGAAGCTGTTTCTCATTTGGAATGAATTAGACACACTTTACTGTCTGAAAAAATGCCACTTACTGTTTTCGCAGCTGAATCAGTTGATAGACACGGGTGACAATCACTTTGCAGACGGCATACACCGGGATAGCCAGCAGCATTCCGATAATCCCAGCTAAATTGCCTGCAACAAGCAGCAGGCAGATAATTGTCAGCGGATGAATATCAAGTTTTCTTCCCATCACAAGCGGTGAAATCACATTTCCTTCAATTTGCTGCACAACAGTGACACCGACGATGACATAAACCGCCAGAATCGGCGATTGAATAAAAGCCACGATGACTGCCGGAATTGTTGCGATAAATGAGCCGATGAATGGAATAACATTCGTGAACAGAATAACGAGAGCAAGGACTAGAGAATATTTAAGTCCAATAATTAAATACCAAATATAGATGAAAATGAAATCAAAAAGCAGTACGATCATTTGCCCTTGGATGTAGCCACTGAGTGTCTGGTCCATATCTTTCAGGATCGCTTGCGCTTTTTCGCGATGTTCATCGGGTATGAATTTCATCATGCCCCGCGACATTCGATCCCCATCTTTTAAGAAGTAAAAGAGAATAAAAGGAACCGTTGCGACAATGAGCACCGTACCGGTCACTGACTGGATAATGAACAACACATTGTTACCTAGTGTTGTCGCCATGGTAGACAACGATTTGGAGAATCGATTAGCAAGATCCAAGTATTGAATTTCATTTAAATGCATTTTCGAAAATAGTTCACTCTGTTGGAAATTAACCAATTGATCACCGAGCTGTTGTACCAATCCCGGCATACTCGTAATTAATGACAAGAATTGATTGTACAATAAAGGTCCGAATGAAACAATGAGCAAGGTAATCAGACCGATCACAATTAAGTAAATGATTACGATAGCAAGAACCTTGGGAATCTTCAGGCGTATCAACCCCCTGACCAGAGGTCTAAGTAAATAATAAATCAAGCCTGAAATGATCAAAGGAGCAGCAAGTGAGGTAAAGAGCACTCCGATCGGTCTTAATATGAATGTTAGCTTAGAACCTACCATTAATATTACTAGAATAAGCAATACCCAAACTGCGAAGCGAAAATATTTGGACTGTGGCATAACACTTCCCCTATCCTTCAAAGAACCGATTGTGGAGATTGACAACTACTCCTCACATTGTACCCTATTTTCCATTCATTAATCCAACTCTTGATCTACTTTTAGACCATTCAATAATTCTAGGATAATAGAAAACAGTTCCATCTTTAACGGACAGAACTGTTAACTAAAACCTTATTCTATTTATTTGAATTGTTTAATACTGCTTATAAGACTAGCTTGAAAGGTGCTTCAAGATTCGCTTTAACCTCTGCAAGGAATGCAGCTGCCGGCGCGCCATCAACCGCTCGATGATCAAAGGTCAGGCTGAGTGGAAGCACGCTCCGCTTTTTCAGCTCATCACCAAAATAAACCGGCTGCTCGCTGATGGTTCCCACACCCAGAATACCGACTTCCGGAGGATTAAGCACTGGGGTGAAGAAGCCAATGCCGTAAGTTCCTAGAGAAGTTATGGTAAAGGTTGATCCACTCAGCTGGAGCTGGTTCAATTCAGAGCCACGTGCTGATTTGCTCGCCTTTCGAATTTCTCTCGAAATCGCGCTTAATGATTTTTTGTCCGCGTCTTGAACAACCGGAACGACGAGACCTTCATCAAGCGCTACTGCCACGCCAAGATGAACAGCATCAAATGTTGTAATCATGTCTCCTTGATAATGACTGTTCATTCCCTTATGGCTGAGCAAAGCGTTAATTGCTGCCTTTGCAATAAAATCAGTAATTGTCAGACGTACTTCGTCATTAATTTGATAAGCTTCTCTGGCTTTCTTTTGGAAAGCGAGCAACTCTGTAACATCCGCAGTCGCCTGCAACGTGAGTTGTGCGGTTTGCTGAAGACTACTGAACATTCGCTCCGAAATGACTTTTCGCATCCCGGTAACCTTTTTCGCCTTCCCATCTGGAAACTGAACGGGAGCTACCGGAGCCGGTTCAGTCTGTGGCACAGTTTCTGTTTGAACAGCTGGCTGCGCCTGAGCAGCTTCTGCGACATCTACTTTCGTAATTCTGCCCATAGGTCCGGAACCAGTCACCGTTGACAGATCTACGTTCATTGTTTTAGCCAGTTTTCTTGCAGCCGGGGATACACGAAGTCTAGGTTCTTCGCCAATCACTGGTTCATCCGCTTGTTGAGCAACAGGTTCGGCCGAAAGTTCTTCCTTAATTGGCGCGACAGATGGAGCTGGGCCGGTACTTTCGCCTACACTTTCTCCAGGTATACCGATATATCCTAGGGGTTGGCCAATCGGCACGACATCATCAACTTCTGCTTCAATATCGATCAAAACGCCCTCTTCTGGAGCCTCGAGCTCTTTTTCGATTTTATCAGAACTGATGGAAACGACTGATTCACCTTTTTTTACAGAATCGCCTTTTTGTTTCAGCCATTCAACTACTGTTCCCTCTTCCATGCCCATGCCCATTTTTGGCATAATGATTTCTACCGCCATTTTCTTTTCGCTCCTTTCGGATAAAATCAAAAAGATGCCTATTAGCACTTATGCGGCATCATATGCATTCATAGAGCCGCTGAATTAAACTGCAGAAAACACCTTGTCTCCGACCATAACACTGAAGGCATCAATGATTTTCTGAGGTGTTGGCATATACAACTTTTCAAGTGGCGGAGAAAAAGGGACCGGTGCATGTGGAGCGGTAACTCTTTTGATCGGTGCATCCAAATAATCAAAAGCTTTGTCGCCTACAATTGCTGCGATGTCCGTGGCAGCACTGCATCGCGGATACGCTTCATCAACGATAATCAGACGGCCGGTCTTTTTCACCGAATTTATGATCGTGTCTTCATCTAGCGGAGACAATGTTCTCGGATCAATGACCTCAGTTTCAAATCCTTTTTTTGCCAATTGATCGGCAGCTTTCATTGCCGTGTGCACTTGTTTTCCAATCCCGACAATTGTCAGATCCTTGCCTGCACGTTTAATTTCTGCTTTTCCAAACGGAATCGTGTAAAAGCCTTCGCCGACTTCACCTTTCATTCCATAGAGCGTTTTATCTTCAAATACAATGACAGGATCATCATCAAAGATGGCGTTTAGCAGCAGACCTTTCATGTCGTATGGATTTGTCGGAACAACAACCTTAAGTCCCGGTATATGTGTGAACAGCGCGTACAAACTCTGTGAGTGCTGAGCCGCAGCATTAAATCCTGCCCCGTCAATTGTCCTTATTGTCAGCGGTACCTTTGCTTTTCCACCGAACATATAATGGAATTTGGCAGCTTGATTCATGACTTCATCAAGGCAGCTTCCTATAAAATCATTGAACATCAGTTCAGATATTGGTCGAAGACCGGTTGCTGCAGCTGAAACAGCAGCACCCATATAACCGGATTCAGCGATCGGTGTATCAATCACTCGATCACGCCCGAATTCTTCAACGATTCCTTTCGTAACACCAAAAACGCCGCCCCACGCGCCTTGATCCTGCAGATGATCGACTTCAGCGCCACCTGCAACGTCCTCGCCAATCAAGATAACGTTTTCATCTTTGCGCATTGCTTGACGAATTGCATCGTTTATCGCTTCTGAATAACTCATTTTGACTGCCATTGCGAGCACCTCCAGATTTATCCGATCAAATTAATAGGAAACATAAACGTCAGTCGTCACTTCGTTTTCATCAGGGAATGGGCTCTCCTCACTAAATCGAATCGCTTCTTCGACAGCAGCCTTCACTTGCTTGTCAATATCATGAATGTCTTCTTCCGACAAAATTTTATGCTTTTTCATATAGTTCTGGAATCGGAGAATGGCGTCATCTTCCGTGACCGCTTTTTGCTGAACTTCTTTATTTTTATATGACTGAGTATCACCTTCAAAATGTCCAAAGTCACGATAAGTCAGACACTCTAGAATTGTAGGCCCTTCACCTTTTCTTGCACGTTCTACCGCTTTTCCCGCCGCTTCATAAACGGATGGCAAGTCTTTCCCGTCCACTGTTTTACCGGCAATTTTATATACTTTGGCAAAGTCTGAGATGCGATCAGCAGCTGCCGCATAATCAAAAGTTGAAGCTTCGCCGAATCCATTATTTTCACACACAAAAATAACCGGCAGTTTCCAGATCGCAGCCATGTTTACAGCTTCATGGAATGTACCGTGGTTGCTTGCGCCATCACCGAAAAAACAGACAGCTACATCATTTGTCTTTTTTACTTTCGCAGTTAGACCAGCACCTATCGCTAGAGGAAGTCCGGCACCGACAATTCCGTTCGCACCGAGCATTCCTTTAGATACATCAGCAATATGCATCGAACCGCCTTTTCCTTTGCAAAGTCCGGTCGCACGGCCATAAATTTCTGCCATCATCCCATTAAGATCGCAACCTTTCGCAATGCAGTGCCCATGCCCGCGGTGTGTGCTGGTAATACTGTCCTTATCTGTTAAATGTGCACACACGCCAACAGCGACTGCTTCCTCACCTGCATAAAGATGAACGAATCCAGGAATCTCTCCTTTAGCAAAGATTTCATGTACAGCAGTTTCAAACTGACGAATCTCTTGCATTTTCGTATAAATCCATTTTGCTTTCTCAACGGTCATGTCTTTAGCGGATGCTTGTGTTTCTGTTTGCATTCTGACTCCTCCCGTCATTTACCGCACGCAAAAAGGAAAAACCATTCTTGTAAGCGGTTTCTTACGAATTAATAATAACTTATTTGCTCTTCATATGCAAAATAAATATATGTTCATTCACGTAATTATTTCATTTTGAGAAAGGTGCCAAACACTTTTTCAAAGAGGTCTGGGAAGATCTGATATAACTTTGCGCCAATCCCCATATACCGTGGAAGGTTGATTTCCCGCTTATTTTGTTCAACCGCTTTTAGAATTTTTTCAGCGACGCTGCGGGGATCAAGCATATAGCGCCCAGCTTTCTTCGCGTAGTTGCCGGAAGGATCAGCAAATTTTAGAAAAGGTGTGCGGATCGGACCAGGATTCACAACTGTTACTCGAATTCCTTCATGTTCAAGCTCCATCCTCAGACCATCTGAAAATCCAATGACCGCATGTTTCGTCGCACCATAGACCACAGACTTCGGTGTCGTAATTTTCCCAGCAATTGAAGCAATATTGACCAGATGCCCCTGTTTGCTTTGGAGCATTAACGGCAAAGCGGCACGCGTGCACGCGATTAACCCCATGACGTTTACTGCAAACATACGCTTCATGCTATCAAATTTCATCTCATTAAATAATTGAAAGTTTCCTAATCCCGCACAATTTATTAGAATGTCGATCTTTTCAAACCGTTTCTGAATCTCTCGAAATACTGAGTCGACAGCTTCTGGATGAGTAATGTCGAGTACAGTACTCCATGCGCTGCCTCCTTCAATGAGAATTTGACGCTCAAGTTCATCAAGTTTTTCTTTATTCCGTGCGAGCAAGACAACTGTTGCCCCTTTTTGGGCATACTGCCTTCCAAGTTCGCTGCCAAGCCCGCTTGACGCTCCAGTAATAACAACGATTTTATCTTTAATCATCAATTCGCAGCACCTTCTATGTCAGATCATCATTCATACACTACCTATTTATTATAGTGAAAATCCGTTTTCGTGAACATCACTTGTTGTCATAGATCGGACGCCAATCTAGCCTACCTGTGTATTTTGCCCCTTGCATCCTGTAGTTTCATCTTTATTTTCGCGAGTGGACACGATTCATGTCGGATCAAATCGAATAGTAGTCATATCGTCCAGAATCAAAGGAACTCTAAATTTGAATAATTTGTTGCAGATGTAAAGGCTTACACAAATAAAAGAATATTTTTAATATTTAGTTGTAACTTTTACTGACATGATATGTTATAATTACTTCATCATAAAAAAGGGGGCATCAATTTAATGAAAGCAACAGATGCAATAACATTAAGTTTGAACTCATTATGGGTATTGGTTGCAGCAATCTTAGTACTCCTCATGCAAGCCGGATTCGCCTTCCTCGAAGCCGGATCACTGCAAAGCAAGAACGCAGGACATATTACCGGGAAACAAATTATTACGCTTGCTATTTCTTCAATTGTTTTTTGGGCAGTTGGTTATGGAGTAGCGTTTGGCGATGGTAATGGATTCATTGGTTATTCTAAATTTTTCTTGAGCGGCATTCCTGCTGGTTATGATTCGATCTTCTTCCTTTTCCAACTCGCTTTTGCCGCTGTATCGTTAGCCATCGCATGGGGCGGTTTTGCAGAACGTGCCAAACTCGCTGTTTATTTCATTTTCGGTACTGTATTCGTCGCTATTATTTATCCTGTTGTTGGACACTGGGTATGGAATTCTGGTGGTTGGCTGTTTAAACTTGGAATGCAGGACTTCGCTGGATCAACTGTCGTACACCTTCAAGGTGCAACTGCAGCATTGATCGCCACCCTGCTCCTCGGACCTAGAATCGGCAAGTTCGTTGACGGTAAAGCAAAAACTTTTGCGGCTCACAACATTCCATTCGTATTCCTCGGTACCTTTATTCTTTGGATCGGCTGGTTCGGTTTCAACGCCGGAAGTACTGTTTCTACAGGTGTTGCAACATCTGGTTACGGCCAGTTCTTCGGCTATGTTGCTCTGACAACAAACCTCGCAGCTGCAGCCGGCGCACTTGGCGCATTGTTCGCAGCTATGATCATTTCGAAAACTGCAGATATCGGCGCAATGTGCAATGGTGTGCTTGCAGCACTCGTTGCCATCACAGCATCTTGTGCATTCGTTGAACCTTGGGCAGCAATCGTAATCGGTGCGGTTGCCGGCGCGTTTACGTACTGGACTTCAATCGCTCTTGAAGCTAAAGGCCTTGACGATCCGATCTATGCATTCTCTGTACACGGTATCTCAGGTGTGATTGGTACACTTTCCACTGGTTTCTTTGCAGCTCCGAAACTCGTTGCTATTGCCGGTGTTGGTAAAGCTGGTCTCTTCTACGGTGGCGGCTTCCATCAGTTGGGCGTTCAGGCGCTTGGTGTTATCACTGCGTTCGTTTTCGTTGCAGTAGCTTCTCTCATCGTTCTTTCAATTATCAAAGCAACGATCGGACTTCGCGTATCTGCTGAAGCTGAAAAAGCAGGTCTTGATATCAGCGAACATGGCGCTTACGGCTATGGCGAAACTGAAGGAAAATAATTAAATACTTAATGCTTTAAAAAAGTACATTAAAAAAGAGGTTCCCTTTTCGAAGGGAACCTCTTTTTGTCATACAATTAAAACGTAAATTAAGATGGAGAAACGTTTATCGATATACTTGCTCACACCATTTCTTTAAGACCTTGGTTGAAGCTTTAACTGATAGTCCCATAAGTCATGCGCCAGATATGTATGTGGGAATACCGCTTTAGCTTCATTGAGTAGGGCTGTTTGTTCCTTTTTCTGATAACGTGAACTCAAATGAGCTAAAATCAGCGTTTTTGCCAAGGCTTGTCGAGCTGTTTCTGCTGCTTGGAGCGAAGTTGAGTGATGATAATCATGAGCGAGCCTTTCGGAATCACCTCGAAAAGTCGCCTCATGTACCAACATATCCGCATCCCTTGCAAGCAATTCGGCTGCACTGCATGGCCGCGTATCACCTAAAATTGTGACGATGCGGCCTTTTCTCTTTTCACCAATAAATGGTGCTGTCTCAAGCATGGTTCCGTCCGGAAGCTGAACTTGATCCTGTTCCTTAATTAGTTTATAGATCGGGCCAGGGGGGATTCCGATTTCTTTAAGTTTATCAACGAGGAGCTCGCCTTTCTGGTCTTTTTCTGTAATTCTGTATCCATAGCTTTTAATGCCATGATCCAACTCGCTGGCTGTAACAACAAAGTGCGCATTCTCGTACACCTTGCCTTCTGTTTCGATTTCATTAATGGCTATTGGATAATACAGATGAGTACCAGATAGTCTTAGAGATGTTTCAACATACTCTTTTAAACCTTTTGGTCCCACCAACTGCAAAGTGCTTTCCGCCCCATGGAAGGATCGGCTACCAAGAATACCTGGCAAGCCAAAAAGATGGTCACCATGCAAATGTGTGATAAAAATAACGGTCAGTTTCGTCAATTTCACTGGAGTATAAAGGATTTGCCGTTGGGTGCCCTCGCCGCAATCAAATAGCCATAGATCTCCATCGTATTCTGGAAATCCCAAAGCCAGTGATGTGACATTTCTTTCTTTTGCCGGCATCCCTGCCCCCGTGCCTAAAAAAGTAAAGTTCATTCTATCCACCCTTTTTACTCATAAACACTATCTCTTTGATTCTCATCAATGATTATGAATTCATGCCATCTTGCCGAGCGGAACGTTTATCTTCAAGCAAACGTACTGCCGGGCTCAGGGCATGATCGCCAAATTTATTATTAAGCTCATCGATTAATCCTATTAAGCGCTCTGTTTTGGCATCCTGCTGATAAGTAAAGAGATCGAGCTGTTTCGTTGACTCGCTGATGGATTGAAAAGCTGCTAACGTAATACCGAGCAATCGAACAGCGATGCCGTTCCAATTTTCACGGAACATAGAAAAGGCAAGTCCTTCGATCTCGTCCCGATTTCGTATTGGTTGTGCAGTGGTTCGGTGTCGTGTTACTGTAGTCCAATTCTTATAGCGAATGGTCAACATGAGCTCATAGCTTGTTACATGTTCCTTTTTTAGCTGAAGCGTTAATTTTTCCGCCAGCTTGTGCAATGTATCGCGAATTACATCAATGGACCGTGTATCACGGGCCAAAGTCACTGAGTGTCCAATGCTTTTATAGCGGTCCCAAGCATCGGGATCAACCGGACGAGCATCTTCACCGTTTGCGAGTTCATAGAGCCTTTGACCGTTTGATCCATATTTTGCGGCGATGAAATGTGGATCTTGCCTAGCAAGATCACCAATCGTCAGTATCCCGGCTGTATGAAACTTTTGTTCCGTTTTTGGACCAACCCCATGCATTTTCCCAATCGGAAGCGGCCAAAGCTTCTCTTGAAGCTCGCGCTTTCGAATGATAATCATACCCATAGGCTTTTTCATATTTGAAGCCATCTTTGCTAGAAACTTATTAGGTGCAATACCAATACTGCACGGCAAATGGAGCTGACGTGCAATACGATTTTGAATATCCTCTGCAAGACTGAGCGGATGCGTTGGGTCGATCTGCGCGCTGACATCTAGATATCCCTCGTCAATCGACGCCTTTTCAACAAGCGGCGTATACCCCTTAAGCATTTCAAATAACTGTTCCGATGTGTGACGATACAAATAAAAATCAGGATGTCTGACAATTAGCCCAGGACAGAGTTTACGTGCTTCCTGAACAGTCATAGTCGTGCGGATTCCCATTTTTCTTGCCTCGTAACTGCTTGTCACAATGATGCCGTGACGCTCCTCCGGTTTCCCGGCAATAGCGAGTGGCTTACCTTTTAATTCAGGATGATTGGCGATTTCTACAGAAGCGTAAAAACTATTCATATCAATATGAAAAATGACTCTTGCGCTCACCATCGTTTAATCATCCTTCCAACGGATTAGTCCGGGTCATTGCTTGTTACTTTTCAATAGCTTGATTAATAAGCGCAAGAACAAGTTCGCTCGTCTTCACTAGCTCGTCAATCGCAATCTTTTCTTTAACTGTGTGAATGTTTTCGTAACCCACACCTAAATTGATCGTTGGAATGCCTTTACCGCAAATGACATTGGCGTCACTGCCTCCGCCACTCTGTAACAGGTGTGGTGTTCTGCCAACGGTTTCGATAGCTTTAGCTGCAAGTTGGACAACAGCATCGTCCGCACTGAAGCGGTAGCCTGGATACATAAAGTCCGCTTGAACATCCGCTTTTCCGCCCATTTCCTCAGCAGTGCTTTCAAAAGCTTCAGTCATTCGCTTCACTTGCTTGTCCATTTTATCTTTTGCAAGCGATCGTGTTTCTGCAAGTATTTTAACATGATCGCAAACGATGTTCGTGGCATTCCCGCCTTCAAAACGGCCAATATTCGCTGTCGTGTCCTTGTCAATTCTGCCAAGTGGCATTTTGGCGATCGCTTTCGCCGCCAACGTAATCGCAGAAACACCTTTCTCAGGCTCAATACCCGCATGCGCTGTCTTTCCATAGAGATCCACAATAAATTTTGTTTGATATGGAGCAGCAACAACAATATCACCAACCGGTCCGTCACTGTCAAGCGCAAAACCATAATCAGCGTGGACCAATGAAGTATCAAGCGCCTTAGCACCTAACAATCCGGATTCTTCACCGATGGTCACAATCACCTGTACATCTGCATGATCCAACTGTTCTTCACTAATAACACGAAGTGCTTCAAGAATCGCAGAAATACCCGCCTTATCATCGGATCCGAGAATTGTTGTACCGTCGGAAGTGATGTAACGATCTGCAATCATCGGTTTGACGTTTTGGCCAGGGAAGACCGTGTCCATATGAGTACCTAGAAAGATTGGCGTTCCTTTCTTTGTACCTGGTAATGTACAAATGAGATTATTTGCGCCATGTCCGGTTGCTTCCTTCGCCTTATCTTCCTTAACATCAAGGCCTAGCGCTTCAAATTTGCTCTTGAGCACTTGAAAAATTTGGGCTTCATTCCCTGTCTCAGAATCCACCTTGACTAATTCACAAAAACTGTCGACTAATCGCTTTTCATCTACCAATTCATTCACCCATTTCATTCGCGGTAAGAAAGATAAAGCTCTGTTCATTCTCACCCGATTCGATTGCTACCTATTCATTTTATCACACTGGCAGCGTCAATTTAGCGAATCATGATTGAAAATGGCCGTGATCTTCTACTATAATAAGTACATAATTCAAAAGGAAAGGACCTTCTCTCTCATGCCTAAAAAATTATTTAAATTGGTTATATATCTTGTAATAGGCGCACTCGTATTATCGACCGTATCTGTGTTTATTATAGCGATTGTCGGTCAGACACTCTAATAAGATGGACGCTGCAAGGTTACTCGACTCCGCTTTCCTCCAGCTTGATAGAAAAAGTAGTGCCTTTGCCATAGTCACTGCGGACATGAATCTCCCCTTGATGCACATCAATGATCTTTTTTACAATTGACAACCCCAGTCCGTTTCCGCCTTGCTTCCGATTGCGGGATCGATCTGCTTTATAAAACCGTTCAAATAGATGGACAAAATCTTCTTTCTTGATCCCAACGCCTGTATCTGACAAACGGAACCAAATCCCATCACTTTCTTTTTTCAGCTCTATTTTTATTTCACCATCTTCAGGTGTAAATTTAATGCTATTGTGAATCAAGTTCATCCAAACCTGATTCATTAATTCACTATCAGCATGAATTGTGATCGGATCAAGTTCAATGTTCATTCGTAAGTTTTTCTTGCTCCACTGAGGTTCAAGTGCCAGCAAGCATGACCTGATTTGTCGATCAGGACGATATTGGGTCATGTGCATCGGGTGTCTGCCATTTTCAAGAGCAGTCAATTTTAACAGGTTATCACTCAATTTCGAAAGACGGTCGGTTTCCGTTTGAATAATTCTTAAATAATGATCATGCTGTTCTTTGGAAAGGTTCTCATTTTCCAATGCTCTTGCGAAGCCTTTAATCGATGTCAGAGGTGATTGAATTTCGTGAGAGACATTAGAAATAAATTCTTGGCGCACCCGCTCGAGCTGGCCAAGCTCTTTTGCCATATAGTGGACACTATCGGCAAGCTGGATAAAAGGATTATGGCGATGCTTACCTTCCTCCGGGATCGGCATATCCAGCTTGATCTCAAAATTACCTTTTGCCATTTGCCTCATCGCCTGAATGATTGTTTGAAAATAGGTCATACGTTTTGGCCGCAGAAACTTGCCCACTTGAGTCATGACGAATCCGAACAGAACGATTCCAAGCAATGCGCTCACTATATGAAGAACAAGAGGGGACACACCGAAACCATACCATTTAAGCGCAAACCCGAGGATCATGTAAAAGAAAACCCAAAAAGCATTGAGTAACAGTAGAAGTAAAATAACTAATCCATATGCCCTCAATCGTCTCATTGCACTTTTCTGCATTATACTTCTTCCAATCGATATCCGAGTCCTCGGACAGTTTTAATTTCAAACCCAAACTTATCACTTATGAATCGTTCTCTAAGCCGCTTCACATGCACATCAACCGTACGTTCATCACCCTCATAGTCAAATCCCCAGATATTTTCGATCAGATCATCCCTGGTGAATGTTCTCCCTGGTGTTCCAGCAAGCATAAACAGCAATTCAAATTCCTTCATTGGGATCATGATTGATTCAGAACCGTTGAATATCGTATAGGATTTACGATCCAAACTTAATTTACCAACACGCACAGTTTGCGAAACAGAGACCTGATAACGCTTGAGCAAGGCTTTAACACGCATGACGAGTTCAATGGGTTCAAAGGGTTTAACGAGGTAATCATCTGCACCAAGTTTAAAACCTCTTACTTTCTGCATCGTCTCGCCTTTTGCCGTCAGCATCAGAATTGGTGTCTGCCATGTCTTTCGTACTTCACTGCAGAACGACCACCCGTCCATCTCCGGCATCATGATATCCAATACGATCAAACCGATTGATTCTTCCTCCAGTATTTCCAGTGCACGTTTTCCATTCTCTGCTTCAATGCAAGGCATCGCTTCATTCTCAAGAAAAACGGTAACCAGCTCGCGAATATGTGGATCATCATCAACGACGAGTATTTTGTTCATCACATCTAGCTCCTTTCTAGCTCCTTCTCATAGCGACTCTTTCATCTTTTTATTTTGCAGTGTAACTATGAACAGAAAATGAATCAACCCTTAACTGAACAGAAATAAATGTTCACATGCTCGAACTTCCCTCGTTCATGGTTCTCTCAAAGCTTGTCCGGGCCAGCAGAATACTTCCCAATAATAAAAAATGACACTGATTAAGTGCTCACACACTCAGTCAATGCCTTAGATCCTGCTTTCAATAATAGATCATTGTTATCCTTTCGACGCATTGAACACGATCCTGTAACAAAACCTAAATTTTCAAAAGACGCTTTAAGGTGCGGGTGGTCCTATTGTATTTTTCTGCTACACTTAAGCATAC
Organism: Sporolactobacillus laevolacticus DSM 442; assembly: GCF_000497245.1. Classification (GTDB taxonomy): domain Bacteria; phylum Bacillota; class Bacilli; order Bacillales; family Sporolactobacillaceae; genus Sporolactobacillus; species Sporolactobacillus laevolacticus. The sequence goes on along the minus strand of NZ_AWTC01000009.1, from coordinate 49,480 downwards.
ATTCCGCACACCGTTTATAAAGGATAACGTAAGTTTCTTAAAAAAAGCGCTACGAATTTCCGTTATTGCGATACTTACTAATACAAGAACAGCACCTGCATAACCTCTGGAAGAAAGCTGTTCCCCGGTAAGAAGATAAGCAAAAAATGCCGCAAATACCGGTTCCAGTGTGAAAATCATTCCTGCGTGAATTGACGTAGTGAATTTTTGCGCTATTGCCTGCATCATGTATCCGGCAGCACTGCAAAGAAGGCCTAGTCCTAATACAGAGATCCATGCGTCTGGGGTTTGCGGTAAACTAGGTTCTTCAATAAAGCTGGAAATGCTTAGTGCCAACACCCCGGCAAAACCCATTTGCCAAACCCCAAATGCGATCGCATTCACGCGTTTTGTAAATCGATCGGCAAATACGATATAGACTGCATTAAATAACGCGCCAAGGATGCAATACAGATCGCCTGCCTCAACATGCAATCCGCCTCCCCCTGTTAACAAGTAAATGCCTAACAAAGATAGAAAAGAGCCTGCAACCACTTTCCGTTCCGGCTTTCTGCGAACAATCAGCGCCTCAATAAGTGGAACAAAAACAACAGTAAGACTGACTAGAAAACCCGCTTTCGAGGCAGAAGTCGATCTCATACCAAACATAATAAATACAAAAACTCCTAAAAGGACCACACTAAGACATAAACTATAAAAAAGTGTGATCCAATCTGTTTTTCTAAGCCATTTATAAAAAATCGCTGCAGTAATTACAAAAGCAATCAAGAACCTGAGTGCAATCAGATTAAAAGTGTCTAGTGTATCAAGTCCTGTTTTCATAAATAAGTAAGAGGATCCCCAGAAGATCGTCACGATCACAAGCATTAAATCCGCTTTTTTCTGATTCATTTTTTACAGCCCTCACTCGCCGATTAATCAATTTCCATTTTTAGTATAAGGGGTATCCTGGTATTAATAAAATGAATGTTTATAATTATAACTATGAATATATTTCATTCGGAAATCGAGGTTAAAAATGAGCCTTATCAAATATCAAATTCTTGCTAAAGTAGTGGATGTGAACAGTTTTACAAAGGCGGCGGATCAACTTGGCCTGACGCAGTCCGCAGTGAGTCATGCCATCACAAGTCTGGAAAATAAATTTGGATTTCTACTAATTAACAGAGATCGTTCAGGGATTAGTTTGACACGCGAAGGTGATCTGCTGCTGCCATCCATTCGTACTGTGCTGCAAATGGATGAAAAAATACATCAGGAAGCTTCTGCCCTTCTAGGTGTGACGAAAGGGACCGTTTCAGTCGGTGTTTTCACCAGTGTATCCAGGCATCTGCTCCCACAAATTATTCAAACGATGGATGAAAAATATCCCTTTGTGAAAATTCGCTTATCAGAGGGCAATTATAAAGAAATTGAGGAAGCGTTGATCCGTGGTGAGCTGGATTGCGGTTTCATCAATAAGTTGGCTTTCAAGCCTTTTCATGTGACGCCACTAAAGAAAGACCGTATCCTTTGCATTGTATCTCCTGAAAGCAAGCTTTACACGCAATCCACCATCTCTTTCAGCCAGCTTGAGGAAGAGCCATTCATCATGCCGGCTTTCGGTGGTTATCATGAGGTCAAACGAATTTTAGCGGAGAATCATTGCAAACCAAATGTCCGGTTTGAACTGATGGAGGAAAACGCTATATTGGCAATGGTCGCCCACCATCTTGGTATCAGCATTTTGCCCGAATTAGTTCTCCCTGAAAATATCATGCCATTGAAAGCTATTCCACTCTCATCCGACAACTACAGAACAATCAGTTTTGCAACACGAAATCCTCCCTCACCTGCTGCAAAGTGTTTCGCGGAAGTTACCCAAGAAATTATCGAGTCAATGAACGAGTAAAAGCGCGGCTCTCACCGCGCTTTCGTTCTAAGAATAGTTAATGAATCACGTACATTTTTAAACTTATCCACACCAGGAAAGATCGATCTTTCATCGCATTTACCTTCTTATCCCATTATATAATCGATCAATTTCCGCATCAATTTGGGAACGTTCAATTCTCTGGAATAACGGGTGCACACTCACTGGTTTTGCTTCCAATCTGATAATGGGCTGCCAGGTTAAGTGTCCTAATCCTAGCATTTTCTGTACCTCTTGGCTTGAGAAAGGAAGGAAAGGCGCCAGCAGCTGGGCTAGATTTGCAATCATAATCTGACATGTATTTAGAATACGGCAACAGGTGTCCTTATCTTCTTCAAGCAGTTTCCATGGTTCATGAACATCAAAATATTTGTTGCAATAACGGACAAAATCAAAAATTTTCTCCAGCGCTTTCTTAATATGGGCGGATTCGATCAGCCGTCCTGTTTCAGCATACAAAAGGTTTATCTTGTCCTGAACCTCCTGATCAGCAATTGACGTACTTGATACAAAACCCTCAATTTTTTCAATAAATTTCAATGTTCGATTTACAAAATTACCATAGGCCCCTAGTAATTCACTGTTGTGGCTGTTAATAAATTCACGCCAGGAAAAATCGGCATCATGGGTTTCCGGCGCATTGATGGTCATGAAATAGCGAATTGTGTCCGGATGATAACGTGCAATGAGATCGGGTACCCAAACCGCCCAATTTTTGCTGGTTGATAATTTTTTCTTTTCCAGTGTCAAGTATTCATTCGATACAATATGCGTTGGGAGAGACCGGATGTCATTGCCAAGAAGTACAGCAGGCCAGATAATTGTGTGAAAAGGAATGTTATCTTTGCCCTGAACATAATACGAAACGGTATCCTCATTCCAAAAACGGGACACATCCTTACCCGTTTGCTTTTGCCACTGCTTTGATGCCGAATAATAACCAGATACCGCTTCAATCCAGACATATATTTTCTTATCCTCGAATCCTTTGATCGGCACAGGGACACCATTAGGCAAATCACGTGTCACAGCGCGATCCTGAAGACCTTCCTTGAGGTAGCGTTTCGTCAAATTTATCGCATTCTCCCGCCAGGCATGCTGTTTTTCAGCATCTCCCTCGTATTGTTCCAATGTTTCCTGAAAATGGCTCAGTGAAAAGTAAAGATGTTCTGTTTCACGTTCTGTTGGTGTTCTACCGCAAATTTTGCATTTTCGATCAATTAATTCAAGCGGATCCAAAATTGTTGAACAACGCTCGCACTGATCCCCCCTGGCATTGGCACCACAATGCGGACATTTCCCCTCTACATAACGGTCCGGCAAAAATCGGCTGCAATACTCACAATACGTTTGCTTCACCTTTTTATGATAAATATACTGGTGATCATAAAGCTTTTGAAAAAGGTGTTGAACGATTTCGTGATGCAGCGGCGTGTCCGTTCTTGTGTAGCAATCAAAAGTAAAACCCAGCTTATCGAAACATCGCTTAAATGATCGATGGTATCGATCTGCAATGATTTGAGTTGAAACAGCTTCTTGACGAGCGCGAATCGAAATCGGTGTGCCATTACAGTCGCTTCCCGACACGTACAGAACCTCCTCCCCTTTCTGACGAAAATATCTCGCTAAGATATCTCCCGGCAATAAACTCGACAAATGCCCCAGATGAAGCTCACCATTAGCATAAGGCCATGCACCCGCAATTAAAACAGCCATGATCATTCCTCCTTTTAATAAAAGCAAAAAACCCCCGTCCTAATGCAATTGCATCAGGACGAGGGTATAATCCACGTGGTACCACCTAATTTTACTAATAATTCACATCATTAGTCTCTGCAAGTACGGAGCTTCCAATAGCTCTTATACTGTGGTTTTTATAACGAGAACCATTACTCGTCATAGCCTAGCTGATTCGGTGCTGGGAATGGACTAGCAGAGTCCCTGCGAAAACTCAGTATGCCGCTCCAAGGCCATTTTTCGGATAGCATTTCTTTGCTTCTTTCACCGTATCGAAGCTCTCTGTGAAAAGATTCGCCACCTACTTTTTCTCTTCATCGCGTGTCACTTTATAAAATTTTACATTTATTATAATCATACGGAACGCAATTAACAAGATAAGAATGAGTTCTTAAACAAATATGTCCACCGGATTAAACGGTTAAACTTCTCAATTTCTTCGCAGGGTTGACAGGATGTGGCACAACAACTAGAATAGTTTTTAACTAATCGAGGGGGAACGACCATTGGATAAGAAGTATGCTGTATACTTTAGAAGCTTTACGAACTGGGGCTATTATTATTTCCAGGCTTCTTTGTATACAACAAAATACTTCAAGCCCTAATGAGTTTCCTATCGGACGATACAATCTGTACATGCCAAAAAGAGAGCTCATACGAGTTCTCTTTTTTTCATCTAGGATAGCAATTATTTTAGAAGGAAACCGTATAAGCGATTGGATAAAGCGCCAAGTTTTTAAAAATAAGAGGAGTTGACACTCAATGGATGATGCCTCCAGTACGTTTCAATCTGCAACAATCGGAGTGGTTGGACTTGGACTCATGGGTGGATCAATCATAAAAGCCCTAAAACGGCACGGCTGTTCCGATCTAATAGGAATAGATGCGAATCAACATATATTTCAGCAAGCACGTCAAGAAGGCCTTTTGCATAATGAACAGAATCAGGTTACTGATCTTTTGAAAGAGGCTACACTCATCATTCTTTGTCTTACTCCTAGTGAGACCATTAAGTTTGTGCAAACCAATCATGAAAAATTCCGAAGCGGTTCTGTTATTACCGATATTTGCGGGATTAAAACCTCCATGCTTGATCAGATACAAAAACATTTACGAAAAGATGTTGATTATGTACCGGCCCATCCAATGGCCGGTCGTGAAAAAGGTGGATTCGATTATTCACAGGAAACCCTTTTTGATGGATGCAATTACATCATTACGCCTTTGCAGACGAATCGAGAAGCATCCATTGATTTAGTGCGCCAACTCGCGCATGCACTAGGCAGCAGCAATGTTTTTCTCTCGTCTCCTGAGCAACATGATCACATGATAACGTATACGAGCCAGATCCCTCATGTACTCTCCGTGGTGTACATGAAGGAAGCATCAGGCAGACAGCCAAAATCATTTTCAGCGGGAAGCTACAAAGATGTTAGCCGAGTAGCATCAATTGACGGCAAGATGTGGTCTGAGCTGTTCATCAGTAATCGGAACTACTTAGTGCCTGAAATACAATTGTTTATAGAAAAATTATCTGAAGTGGAACAACTCATTCAGAATGGTGATCAAGCGAACTTAGAAAACTATTTAACAGAAGCAGCATCAATTAAGAAAGAACTTGGATGAGCTTTTGATTCTATTGTTTTGGAGGTTTTATCATGTTGTTGCAGATATCATCATCTGCTTATCAGGGGAACGCAACAATTCCCCCATCGAAAAGCTACACACATCGCGCCATCATTGCCGCATCTTTGTCACAGGGGACCAGCCGGATAGAACCGGTCATCCTTTCACAGGATATAAAAGCAACGATACAGGCAATGGAAGCACTTGGAGCAAAGATCACTATTAAAAAGGAAGTAGAATATGCATCCACTGTTTCACTAGAAGTAAGCGGAAGAGATCAATCAGTAAAGCCTTCCATTCCGCGCATAGATTGCAATGAATCTGGTTCCACATTACGATTCCTTATTCCGATTGTACTTGCGACTTGCGAGGAAGGTGTTTTTACAGGTACAAAGCGATTGGGACAGCGTTCTTTAGAACCTTACCGAATCCTGTTCGAATCAAAACATATCGAATGGGAGCAAGAGCCGAAACAATTTCCGCTGCATGTGAAAGGCAGGTTACATCCAGGAACTTTTCCTATTTCAGGAAAAATCAGTTCACAATTTATCACCGGTTTATTGTTCGCGCTTCCGCTTCTCAACGGAGATTCCACCATTTCCATCATTGATCAGCTGGAGTCGAGTGGATATGTCGAGATCACTCGTGAGGTGCTCAAAGATTTCGGAATTTCAGTGAGTCGAAAAGAAAACAACATTCACGTACAAGCCGCACAACCGCATTCAACAGATTATACAGTTGAAGGAGACTGGTCTCAGGCAGCCTTTCTTCTCTTAATGGGTGTACTTGGAGGCCACGTGGAAATCACAGGTCTTAAGCGAGATAGTTGTCAAGGAGACCGAGCGATTGAACATATATTATCAGCCATGGGCGGAAAGTTGAGCTGGCAAGGAAATCGTCTCGTTGCAGAACGCTCTCATCTTCAAGCACGTACAGTTGATGTATCACAAACGCCTGATCTGGCACCGGTAATCGCCGGAGCCATGGCACTTGCGAACGGACGAAGCGTGATCACAGGCGGTCGGCGCCTAAGGGACAAAGAATCTGATCGAATCACCTCTGTCGCAAGCAGCCTCACAGCATTAGGTGCGCGTGTAGAGGAAACGGAAGACGGAATGATCATTGACGGGGTCGCATCGCTCCATGGTGGCCGAGTGTCTGCTTGCAATGATCATCGGCTAGCCATGCTGTTATCAGCACTTTCAGTTTCCGCAAAAGAGCCGGTGCTTATAGATGATGCCGAATCGGTAGCCAAATCATGGCCTCAGTTTTACGAAGTGGTTAAACAATTAGGAGGCGTTTGCAATGAGTAGTTGTTGGGGAAGTCAAATCAAGTTATCTATTTTCGGCGAGTCGCATGGTACAGCAATTGGTGGAGTCATCGATGGCTTGCCTCCCGGTGTTGCTGTCGATTTCGATGCCATTGCCTTTCAAATGAAACGCCGAGCTCCAGGACAAAATCGTTGGTCGACACAAAGACATGAAGACGATTCGTGGGAAGTGCTGAGTGGACTGTTCGAAGGCCGAACAACTGGAACACCGCTCGCTTTTCTCATTCGAAACAAGGACCAAAAATCAAAGGCATACGCCAATTTGAATATCGTCCCACGGCCAGGTCATGCTGATTATACAGCACAAGCTCATTATCACGGATTTCAAGACTATCGCGGCGGCGGGCACTTCTCAGGCCGCCTGACCGCCCCCCTTGTGTTTGCAGGTGCAATTGCTCGTCAGATTTTAGAGAATAAAGGCATCCATGTAGGTGCACACATCCGATCCATCGGTCCTGTCGACGATGAACGTTTTGATCCCATCAAAGTGACCGCCGATCAGTTCGAGGCCATTGCCCAGAAAAATTTTCCGGTCATCACAGATGAGTCAGGTGAACAGATGAAGGAAATTATAGAAGCAGCTCGAATGGATCGCGATTCTGCTGGAGGGATCATCGAAGCAGCGGTGATCGGAACTCCTTCAGGCGTTGGGGCACCTATATTTGACGCCCTTGAAAGCAGCATAGCCTCGATGCTCTTTGCAGTGCCTGCTGTAAAAGGCGTTTCGTTTGGCGATGGTTTTGATCTTGCCGCGATGAGGGGCAGTCAAGCGAATGATGCGTACGATAAAATGGATGATGATGGGCGGCTCGTCACCCTATCAAACCACAATGGCGGTATTCTTGGTGGCATTACCAATGGCATGCCGATTGTGCTTAATGTTGTTATCAAACCCACTGCATCAATATCAAAACCGCAGCAATCAGTTAATATGCAAAATGGTGAAAAGACTGAGTTAATTGTTAAAGGAAGACATGATCCTTGTATCGTTCCGCGCGCAGTTCCTGTTATTGAAGCAGCTATTGCCTTCTCATTGCTTGATGCTTATTACCTCTATCAGGGATTGGAGCATGTATAATGGATGAATTGCACACCTATCGTCAAGAAATTGACGCGATTGATGAACAGCTGAGCACCCTTCTAAATCAAAGGATGGCTGTTTCACGGGCAGTTGCAAATTATAAGGCTGCACATGACAATCATGTTTTGGATAATCAGCGGGAACAAGAAGTCATAGACAAAGCGAAGGCACGATCAGACCGAGAAGATTTAAAGGATTATCATGAAACCTTCTTCAGGCAATTGATGGCACTGAGTCGAGCCTATCAGCACAGCTTAATAAATGTAGAGAATCCCATTAATAGCGAAAACAAAGAATACCCATCAACTGCTCAAGGCGTCGCCTATCTCGGTGAACAAGGATCTTTCTCAGATAAAGCAGCGGAAAACTATTTTGGGGACAAAATAAACCGAATTCCTGCCTCTAGTTTTCGATCTATCGTCGAAGGGGTGATCCAAGGCACATGGTTATATGGCATCTTGCCGGTTGAAAACTCTTTGAATGGCAGTATTGCGCAGGCATTAGATCTCTTCCGGGATCACCAGATTTTCATCGTTGGGGAAGTTGTGCTGCCCATTCGCCACTGCCTTCTCGGTTTGCCAGGCACAAACGTTGATGGGATCAAAAAGGTGATCTCTCATCCTCAGGCTCTGGAGCAGTGCAGCCTCTATATTGATCAAATTGGTTTTAGACGCGAACCGAGAACAAGTACAGCCAGTGCCGCTGCTGAGTTAGCCAAAACTGATGATCGCAGTATTGCAGCTATTGGTTCTCCGCAGCTTGCTGACTGCTACCCATTGATTATTTTGAAAGAAGACATTCAGAATCCCGGCAATAATTTTACACGATTTGCGGTCATTCGTTCACAACCCATTTATCAGCAAGATACAGATAAAATGAGTCTTTTTTGCCGAGTGCCTCATGTTTCCGGCAGCTTGTACCAGCTGCTGCATTGTTTTGCACAGCACAATTTGAACCTTCTTAATCTTACTGCTCGGCCAATGGAAAATAATCCATGGCATTATGATTTTTATATTGATCTTGAAGGCGGCTTACACCAAAGTTCGGTTCAATCGGCGCTAAAGGATGTCGGCCGGATCTGTGAAACATACAAAATATTAGGCAGCTATCGCCATGATCAGCTTTCTTAAGGGGAGAAATTTATGGTACATGTAAATGGGCCAAACAAGAACTCATTCACTGCGATGGCAAGCTTAAAACAAGCCTTTCAAAGCCATAATATCGTGCTCATCGGCATGCCAGGCAGTGGAAAAACGACTTTAGCTAAGCTGCTGTCAGAGCATATGACACGACAAGTTGTTGACACTGATGTCGTCATCACACAAAACTACGGAGACATCCCGAGTCTGTTCACTGTCAGTGAAGATCATTTTAGAAAAATTGAGACTGAGGTCATTCGTAAAGCCAGCCTTGCGCATGGAACCATTATTGCTACCGGAGGCGGTGCTGTTACTCGCCCGGAAAATATGGATTACCTAGCAAGGCGTGGTATTGTCTTTTTTATTGACCGTCCGATTGAACTCCTCTATCAGGAAGTCGAGATTAAAGATCGCCCGTTGCTCACCGACAATCGTGACCATATTCTCGAACTATACAATCAGCGGCTACCGCTCTATCGGCAATTTTCTCATCATACCATTAATAATTGTGGAACGAAGAAAGAAGCCGTCGATCAATTCGTGGCGATTCTAAAAGAAAAATACGGTTTGCAAAATAATCAATAGTTTCCTTGAAATGAATTACCCTTGACCTGTTATATGGCCAAGGGTCTTTATTTTGCAATCTATCTGTTTGCTAAAACATATCCAGTAAAGAACTATTATTCCATAATAAAAACGCCGGACTCTGGATCCGACGCTTGTATCATTGATAAGTATTTTATTAATAAATAGGAGTGTTCTCCGGATTGATGTTTTCCAGTAATTCTTTGACACGGGCTAAAAAACGACCGGTAATCAGCCCATCAAGCACACGGTGATCGATTGAAATACAGAGATTGACCATATCCCGAATAGCAATCATGTCGTTCACCACAACCGGACGTTTGACAATCGATTCGATGGATAAAATAGCCGCCTGAGGATAATTAATGATCGGCTGCGATTGAACAGAGCCAAAGGATCCAGTGTTGTTTACCGTGAATGTACCGCCTTGCATATCATTAGGTGACAAACGGTTTTCACGTACATTCGAGGCAAGTTCGTCAACCGCAAAAGCCAATCCTTTAATGCTTTTTTCATCCGCATTTTTGATGACAGGAACATAGAGCGCTTCATCAGCGGCAACAGCAAGCGAAATATTAACCGCTTTTTTCTCAATAATCTTGTCCCCTGCCCATGTACTGTTGATTCTAGGGAATTCTTTAAGTGCCGCAACAATTGCTTTGATGAAAAACGGCAAGTACGTGAGTTTATGCCCTTCTTTTTTAAGAAAGGTTCCCTTAATCTGATTTCTATAGTTCACAAGATTGGTGACATCAACTTCGATCATCGTCCAAGCATGAGGGATTTCATGCTTGCTGCGTACCATATTTGTCGCAATCGCACGGCGGACACCAGTCAGCGCCACGACATGATCGCCTGCTTCATTCTGATATTGCCTTGGTGCCGGTGTCGGCTTTGACGCTGCCTTAGCCACTGCCTCAGAGAAACAAGCCGCACCGGGCTGCTCTGATGTCGTCTCTTCCTTTTTCTGAATCTTATCTGTCGCTTGTCCGGAAGCAATGTATTGCTCCACATCTTTACGCGTAATGCGTCCGCTCCTACCTGTTCCTTCTAGAGTTTCAAGATCGATACTATGCTCCTGAGCAAGCCGAAGGACGGCCGGAGAATAGCGTTTTTTCATTGATGTATCTTGTTGCTCTGTCTCAGTAAGATTGCGCGCTGCAGATGTGCTCTTTGCCAACTTTTCAATCGCCGGTTCAGTACCTTCAACTTCAATTGCGCAGATGGGTTCGCCAACTGGCAGCGTGTCGCCTTCCCCAACGAGTAGCGCGGTGATTTTTCCGGAAAAACTAGATGGGATTTCAGCATTGACCTTGTCCGTTGTCACCTCGGCAATCGGATCATATTTCTTTACTTCATCGCCGACGGAAACCAGCCATTGGCTGATCGTTCCCTCGGTTACACTTTCGCCTAATTGCGGCATCGCCATTTGTTCCACACTCATGTTGCTGCCCCCGTCCTTATTAAAATTCAGCTAAATCGCGGATTTGATTTTCCACTTGTTCAGGTTTTACCATAAACGCGTGTTCCAGTGGACCGGCATATGGCATCGCCGGCGCATCCGGGGCTGCAAGTCTCCTGACGGGCGCATCTAGATCAAACAAACAATGCTCAGCGATGATTGCTGCCACCTCACTGATAACGCTGCCCTCTTTTGTATCTTCGGTCAAGAGCAATACTTTTCCTGTCTTTCGCGCTGCTTCAATAATTGCCTCTTTGTCCAGTGGATAAACTGTACGCAGATCAAGAATATGGGTCGAGATCCCTTCTTGTGCAAGCTTATCCGCTGCCTGAAGCGCATAATGCACCATAAGACCATATGTGATCACCGTTACATCTGTACCTTCGCGCTTAATATCTGCTTTGCCAAGCGGCACAACATAGTCTGTCTCCGGTACCTCGCCTTTAATTAATCGATAAGCTCGTTTATGCTCGAAAAAGATGACCGGATCATTGTCACGAATTGAGGCCTTAAGCAAGCCTTTAACATCATATGGCGTAGAAGGAATCACAATTTTCAAACCGGGTACATTGGCAAATATTGCTTCCATTGATTGAGAGTGATACAAACCGCCATGAACGCCACCTCCGAATGGCGCACGAATCGTCAATGGAACGGACCAATCGTTGTTAGAACGATACCGTGTTTTAGCCGCTTCCGAGATGATCTGGTTAGCTGCAGGTAGCATAAAATCGGAGAATTGCATTTCAGCGACTGGACGCATGCCATACATCGCCGCTCCGATGCCTACGCCAGCGATCGCCGATTCAGCGAGTGGTGTATCGATCACACGATTTTCTCCATATTTCTCATATAAACCTTTCGTTGCTTGGAAAACGCCTCCGCGCTTGCCAACGTCTTCCCCTAATACAAACACATTTTCATCACGATTCATTTCTTCATCAATTGCCTGAGTTACGGCTTCAATATACGAAATTACTGGCATATACTCTCCCCCTCAGTTCTTTTCCTCATAGACATAGCGGAGAACAGAATCGGGATCGGCAAACGGAGCCTTTTCTGCATAATCAGTCGCTTCATCAATTTCCTTGCGAATCCGTTCTTCCAAGTCTTTCTCTATTTCTTCTGAAAGGACGTCGACCGAACGCAAATAGCTTGCAAAAGTCAAAACACCGTCATGTTTTTTAGCTTCGTTAACTTCCTCTTTTGTTCGGTACGTCATATCATTGTCATCGCTTGTGTGCGGCATTATCCGGTAGCAATTCGCTTCAAGCAGGGTTGGTCCTTCCCCGCGGTGCGCGCGATCCGCAGCCTCTTTGACCGCTGCATAAGCGGCAAGTGGATCATTTCCATCAAACGATTTCCCATACATCCCATAACCTGTCGCGCGATCCGAAACATGTTCACAAGCAAGCTGATGGCTGAGCGAAACCGATATAGCATAGTGGTTATTTTCGCACAAGAAAATAACCGGGAGTTTATGAACCGCTGCGAAATTGGCGGCTTCATGAAAATCGCCTTGATTTGATGAACCTTCACCAAATGTAACGAAGCTGACAATGTCGTCACCCTTCAGCTTTGCAGCAAGCGCAATGCCGACCGCATGCGGATTTTGGGTCGTCACCGGTGATGAATGGCTAAGCATGCGTAGTTTTTTATAACCAAAATGCCCCGGCATCTGACGCCCTCCCGAATTGGGATCTTCAGCCTTTGCAAAATTGTTCAGCATCATTTCTTTAATTGTCATGCCCCATGCGAAAACAAAACCATAATCGCGGTAATACGGAGCGACATAATCCTTGTCTCGATTTAATGCGAGTGCGGCGCCGACCTGGGCCGCTTCCTGCCCCTGACAAGAGACAACAAATGGAATCTTGCCTGCACGATTTAGCAGCCAGAGTCGTTCATCTACACGTCGTGCTTTCAACATAAAGGTGTACATATCCAGTACATCCTGATCTGATAACCCTAGTTCCTCGTGACGATTTTTCACAATCGTTTCTGCCTTGTTTACTTTAATCATATATGAATCGCCCTCCCGTCTACCGCAAGTGCGGCTTCTCCGATGACCTCGGACAGCGTCGGATGCGGATGAATTGCTTCAGATAATTCCCATGGCGTCGCATCAAGCAATTTTGCGACCGCCGCTTCACCAATCAAGTCTGTCGCATGGGGTCCATAGAGATGAATACCTAAAATATCGCTAGTCGTTTTATCTGCCACAATTTTTGCAAACCCTTCAGATTCTCCATAAACAAGCGCCTTTCCGATCGCACCAAAAGGTACTTTTCCGACCTTGACGACATGTTCTTTCTTCGCCTCAGCCTCTGATAATCCGATTGATGCAACCTCGGGACGCGTGTAAATACATCTTGGCACAAGTTCGGGATGAAGCGGTTCAACCGGAAGTCCTGCCAAGTGCTCAACCGCTTTAATTCCTTCATGAGAAGCGACATGAGCAAGCTGCAATCCGCCAATCACGTCACCGATTGCATAAATATGTGACTCTTTTGTCTGACCGAATGGATTTGTCTTAATAAAACCATGATCGGTCTCAATCGATGTATTAATTAAGCCTATATCTTCTGTATTTGGCAACCTACCAACAGAAACAAGCATTTTCTCAGCAGTGAAGGTTTGCTGCTTATCGCCGATTTCTGCATCAATTGTGATTCCGTTCTCTTTCTTTAACGTTTCGGGAAGCACTTTTGCAGAGGTCACGATCTTAATACCTCTTTTCTTCAGGCTTCTTGCTAGAGTGATCGATAACGTCTTGTCTTCCGTCGGAATAATTCGGTCACTGTATTCAACGATTGTGACATCGGCACCGAAATCTGCCAGCATCGACGCCCATTCAACACCAATGACACCGCCACCGACAATTAAAATGGAAGCCGGACATTCCTCTAAACGCAATGCTTCATCTGATGTCAACACGAGTTTTCCGTCAATTTCAAGTCCGTTTAAAGAACGCGGTCTGGATCCCGTCGCGATGATCACATTTTTTGAGGTTAAAATTTCATTTTCTCTTCCATCCGCAAACTCTACCGAAATAGAACCGGGCAGCGGTGAAAAAATGGAAGGGCCTAGCATACGTCCCAACCCGTTATAAACATCTATTTTTCCTTTTTTCATCAGCTGCTGAATGCCATGATGCAGCTTTTCCACGATGGCCTGCTTGCGTTCCTGTATCTTTTGGAAGTGAAGTGATACTTCGGATACTTCGACTCCAAATGAGGCGCTCTTTTTTACTTCGTCGTACACCTCTGCGCTTCTGAGCAATGCTTTTGTCGGTATACAGCCTTTATGGAGGCATGTTCCGCCTAGCGCGTCTTTCTCAACGATAGCTGTTTTTAATCCAAGCTGGCTGGCACGAATTGCTGCCACATAACCGCCTGTTCCACCACCTAATAGGACCAGGTCATAATTATTGGCCATAAAAAAGTCACTCCTTATTCTTGCATGACTAAACTACGTTCTGTACAACAAAAAAGTTTCATTCATCATGACTTTACATAAACAGTGACAGTCAAATTACATGTTCACTTACTTGTCTACAACCTATCTTACTCCTGTTCCCCATGAGATACAAATGATTTATGCACCGACACCATTTCTTGCAGTCAATATAACCATCGGTTATAATATAACCAACGGTTATTAAAGATGAAAGGATAATAAGTTCATGCCAACTAAGTTCCATCAACACTCAGAAACCACAAAAAGAGAAATTTTATTGGCTGCGGCCAAGCTTTTCTCCCAGAAAGGTTATCAATCAGTCACCATCCGTGAAATCGCAAAAAAAGCAGGGTGCTCCCACACAACGCTTTATATCTACTTTAAGGATAAGGAAGCCTTGCTTCACGCTTTATCAGAACCGCCATTATTAGCATTGAAACAGCAAATGGAGGAAGTCCTACTTCCAGGTAATGTTCAATCGGAGCAAAAGCTGCATTCCATCTGTATACTTTTTGTCCGTTTTTGTCTTAAACATCGCAGTATGCATCGAATTTTCTTTGAAACAAAGTCCGTCCGAGTCGATGAACCGCAACCCGAACTAGAAATTAACAAATTACGCATTGACATTTTTCAGTTACTTAAGCTGGCACTAAAAGATTGCCTGCCGCCTACTATTGAAGACTCTGCCCTTCTTAGCAGTTCACGTATATTTTCTTATATGCTTCGGGGAATCATCGGGACATACATGGATTCAGAAGAACCTCTTGATGTATTGATGGAGCGTTTGACACCAACTTTTAATGAGGCATTCGATGTTTTACTCGCAGGGTTCATTCTAAAATTGAGATCGGAGTGAATTGAGATGAAGGTCAAACAGATTTCAGAACATATTTGGAGTTTACAGACATGGGTCCTGATCCCGATTACCGTTTGGGTTGTTGTTGATCAAAAAGGCGTCACATTAGTTGATGCCGGCATACCCGGCATGGCTAAAGGTATTCTGACGTTTATTGATAAACTTGATTGCGGGCCTTTGCAGCACATCGTTTTGACACATGGTCACAGTGATCATGTCGGAGCCATCAAAAGAATACTAGAACACGATCCAGTTCCTGTTTATGCAAACGCAAAGGAAATGCCCTATATGGAGGGAGATCTTCCCTACCCGCGGCGAAAAAAAGCGCAAGCATCTGTGGCAAAAGGATTGGCCAATCCACTATCCGAAGACGAACAGGGACGCTTCGAAAAGATCAGCGGGCTTACTCCCTACTTTGCCCCCGGTCACTCACCCGGCCATGTTGTGTATTATCATGAGGAAGACAAAGTACTGCTCTCAGGAGACTTGTTCACGTCCAAGAATGGTAAGCTGCGGCGTCCGATGGCGATGTTTACCGGTGATATGGCCGAAGCCGTACGAAGCGCGGCAATCGTTGATCGTTTGAAACCTGCCCGCCTTGAAGTTTGCCATGGGCAATCGGTCTTTCACCCGACCGATCAGCTTTCTGACTACTTAAAAACTAATCAGTCTGAAACCTAATTTTAGGAGTGAAGCAAATGACTGGTCTAAAGCTGTTCATACTTTCACTTGTCTTTTTATCGGAACTAACAGCTCTTGCAGCCCTTGGTTATTGGGGGTTCCATGTACCAAAGGGCATGCCCTTAAAATTAGTGCTGGGTATTGGTACACCACTAGTTGTCGCCGTTATCTGGGGATTATTTCTTGCTCCTAGAGCTGTTTTTCCGGTTGATCTGCCTAAAAATGCTGCTTAAACTGATGGTGTCCGCGATAAGTGCATGGGCGTTGCATGCTGCCGGGCATGCTCAAGTCGCACTCTATTTTTTCATCGCTGCAATTCTGCTTCTTTTCATTACAGAACCGTTCAAAATGTCTATTGAGTAACAAAGTGCCGTAACAATCGAATAATGAACGAGTCACTCAAAATGTGTCAAAAAAAGTAATTTTTAATTGCAAACATATGTTCTTTTTCGTATAATTTAATTGTGATTTTGCAAAACTAATCATAAAACAGAAGGAGCGGATCAACGATGGCATTGTCATTAGCACCCTATTTAATGATGAACGGTACTACAGAAGAAGCGATTAACTTTTATGAAGAAGCACTTGGAGCAAAAGTCGCATTCAAACAAACTTTTGGAGAAATGCCTGCGGATCCGAATTTTCCACTTCCAGAAGAAGCGAAAGGCCTTATATCTCATGCGATGGTAAAAATCGGCGATTCCGATCTGATGTTTTCCGATAACTTCCCTGGCCAGTCCAGCCAACAGGGAGATCAGATTACCATCTGTATCACTTCCGATGACAAGGAAAAATCAACGAAGATATTCGAATCACTTAGCCAGGGCGGACAAGTAAAAATGCCGCTTCAGGATACTTTTTTCAGTCCCGCTTACGGCATTGTTACTGACAAATTCGGGATCACGTTCCAGATTTTCACGGAAGGCAAGATGTGATTTTTATACGCTATAAAGCGGTTCGGTGACCTTTGGCACCCGAACCGCTTTTTCATATTTTTTTGATCTTATTTTTTTTCCATCCTCATTGCACTGCTTAGAAAGAAAATCGCAGAAAAGTAGAACAGAAATGCAAATCCATTCTTGTCGACCGTTTGCCAGATACCAATAGCAGCAAACAAAACAGCGATTGCATAATGATAGTATTTCTTTTGTCTGTCAGTCAACAGGCCTCACATCCTTATCAATAGTTCCGCTATTCACTTCTCAAGCTGATGAACTTGTGAAATGCTCGGATATAGTTAACATCAAATTTCTTTTTTTTGAAAAATACTATGTGAAACAACATACGAAGCGGTAACAATAACGAACGTTATAACAATAAGTGAAAACATGGGGTGTGATGCAACAAATTGAAAATGATCTATGGGAAGATTAGATCTCATAACCGCACCAAGACTTGCAGGAATTGCAAAAAAGATAGCCACACCTAAGAATGAAGCAACCCGATATCCAAATTTATATAAGAACGGATAAAAGAAGGCAGACAACAAATAGGTCACACATAACGATCCGACTATAGCTTGCGCGGACAACCATCCGAACCCACCATTTTTTTGCACGAGGTTTAATACAGTAATTAATACAAAACTAATCATAAAAGAGCAGAGCCACCAAACAGCAATCATTAGATATTTGGCGTTAATAACACTTCTGCGTGAAACAGGCATACTCAGAAGCAACTGATTTTGTGTCGTATCTCCTTCATTGGTATTGAAATTCGAATACATCATAATAAAATAGGCAATGAACCCAATACCTAAACTGAATTGCACGCTGACTAATGTGGTAACATCTTTGCCAACAGTTAAGAAATAAAAGAGTAGAAAGAATGGAGCAATAAACGCAACTTTTCGCTGGGTTAATATGTCCTTCATGATCAATTGATACATCACAAGCACCTCTTTTTCTTTTTTCTTGATTAAAGCATCTAAATGTCCTTTTTTTCGAAACATTGAACCGTACGCCAGTAAGTTATTGGGACGATGACGAGTACGAGTACCGCAATAAGCAAAATAATCTCTAGAGACATTTGATTAGAATCAAGATGTGGATTAAGTTTCATCCAAGGAACAAGAGCCATTAATGACGCCCATATGAACTGAGTCGTCATCTGCACACTTTTATTATTAAACCGATAGTAAGAAACGTAGTAGATTGATAATAGAATCAATGTAAGACAGAAACCGAACACGAATGTCCGAACATCGATGAAAGGATTGTCAACACTACTTTTTCTTTGAATGATAAATGTTGTGAGCAGATCGGTTATGCAAAAAAGTATATAGCCAATCAAATACCAGACACCAATCATCAAATACGTCGCTGCAATGATTTGTTTCCGTTTTATCGGCAGACTGAGCAATAAATTCAGTTGGTCGCCGTCACTTGTTTGGCGGCTATTGAAGTTTGCATTTATGCTCATCAAGCTTGCAATCAGAGCCAAAATTATACCTACTTTGATAAAAGAATCTCGCTCTATCGACATTTGCATAAAAATGGCCATAATCACTAATACAATCACTATTTTTTTATTCTGAATACGGAAATCTTTCATCATAAGCTGTAGCACAGTGATCTCCCCTTCATTTGCGAAGTCTTAAACATTTCTGCGTGATTTCACCATGTAATACATAATTTCATCAAGATTTGGACGCTCCAAATGGATGCCAGTTTTATTTGAGATTTTTTTAGCTTCGTCATCTCGCATGAACGCTTCAAATCCGAATGATGTTTCCTTATAAGCGATCGGGAGTGCCTGTTTGATATCAGATTCCATTGTTTTCGGTCCTTTAACAATCCTAAACATTTCTGAAAGCTCTTCCCTTTCTTTTGATAAAACAATTTTCCCGTCAAGAATAAACGTAATGTAGTCGGCGACCTTCTCCAAATCCGTTGTAATATGGGTTGAAAAGAAAATCGCTTTGTTCTCGTCTTGAATCACATCGAGAAGTACATCCAGGAGCTCTCTTCTGAAAACGGGGTCTAATCCGGAGGTCGGTTCATCCATAATGATTAGTTCTGCGTGATGAGAAAGCGCCACAGCAAGCGCAAACTTCATCTTCGTTCCTTTGGACAACGACTTCATTTTTTTGTTTAGCGGAACGCCGAATTCCTTAATATAACGGTAAAATTTCTGATCATCCCAATTCTTATAAAAAGGAGCAATCACTTTTTTATTTTTCTCAGCGGTTAAGTCCTGAAAAAACACATCCTGATCATAAACAAAGCCAATTTTCTGTTTTAATTCAGTGCAATCTCCCTGAAAGTTCTTGCCGAAAAAAAGAACTTCGCCGCTATCAACATGAATTAAATCCATTAGGCAGCGGATGGTTGTACTTTTTCCTGCCCCGTTCGGACCGATAAATCCCATAATGAACCCTTTTTTCAGTTCAAAACTAACATCTTCAAGCGCGAATCCTTTAAAGGTTTTCGTCACATGTCTTAGTTCTAGAATATTTTCCATTGCCGTCAGTCCTCCCCATACCACTTCTTGATCAAATGAATCATTTTGTCCATGCTCATATCGTACTTCTTGCCTTCTTCAACGATCAGCTTCAGCCTGTCCTGAATTTCCTGAAGCTGCCGTTCACGCAACATGTCTCTATCGCGTGATGAAACAAATGAACCTTTTCCGGGAACCGTATCAATAAAGCCTTCGTTTTCAAGTTCCTCATAAGCCCTTTTTGTTGTAATGACACTGATTTTCAGTTCTTTAGCCAAGCCCCGAATGGAAGGCAATTTCTCGCCTTCTGGCAACTGACCATTCAAAATTTGAGTGATCATCTGGCTTTTTATCTGCTGATATATCGGCTGATCGGCTGTATTCAAAAGAATAATATCCATGAGCAACATCCAATCGTTTATACTGTATATATTCATTATACACAATTGGATTTAAGTTTCAATAGCTGCTGAAATGTTTTCCTGTTTTTGAATGAAGTCAGACTATGCTTTCCATGCTATGATAGGAGTAAAATATTTTCGGAGTGAAAACCGTGGAACAATTTAACTGGATCCTAAAAATAACTTGGATGGACGGGTTAATTGCTGCAACAATTTTTATTGTCTTTTTTCTGGCCCGGAAACTGTTCTCCAAGTACTTCCTAACATTTATTACTCGTCTATCGAAATTCAGCAGCACACCGATTGATGATGCACTGATCTCTGCGTTCCGGCGACCGGTATCCTTCATTCTGCTGTTTACTGGCATTTATTTTGCATTACTTTATCTGCCAATGCCGCATCAATGGAAAACGATGATCACCCTTTTATATAAATCAGCAGCGATTTTTTCAATAGGATGGGGGTTCTACATCTTCTCAGATGCAATCGGCATTTTCTTCAATCGAATGGGCGACCGTTTTGATCTTCAATTCAATACAATTATTATCCCGTTCCTAGCGAAGATCATGAAATTCATCGTCGTCGTCATGTCGATCGCGATGATTCTTGATCAATGGAACTATCACGTAACCGGGTTAATTACAGGCCTTGGAATTGGAGGTCTCGCAATTGCGATGGCGGCAAAAGACACATTAAGCAATTTATTCGGCGGATTCGTAATCATCACCGATGCGCCTTTCACGATAGGTGATTTAATTCATACAGGTTCGATTGAGGGAATCGTCGAAGATATTAATTTTAGATCGACTCGAATTCGAACCCTGGATCAGGCATTGGTTACCGTACCGAATTCCACACTTGCCAACCAGCCAATTACAAATCTCTCAAAAATGGACAAAAGACGAGTGACGTTCAACCTGCCTCTTGATCTAGATACAACGAATGAACAAATCAAGCAATGTCTTGGAAAAATTAGACAAATGCTGGCTACAGATTCCGAGGTTTATGAGGAGCGCAAATATGTCTACTTGGACAAAATCACATCAGGCAGTATGAATCTAATCATTGATTTCTTTGTTAAAACGACTGATTTTGAGGAGTGGATGAAGGAAAAAGAAAAATATAACTATGCTGTTCTGGAAATCCTTCAAGATGAAGGTGTTGAACTCGCTAAAGCACGTTCTCTAATGGTTGTCCCAGCACAAGGGCAACCATTAGATGATGATTTGGCTGAAGATACAGCCATAGAACAGAAAGAATCTCAAAGGCAGCAGTCCAGGTAACGCATCTATAAGGTGAATGTTCGCTCTTAGTTTCAGAAATGATGCATGATGGTTAATTAAAGAAACAGTTTATCTTGTGAACCCAAAAATAAGAAGAGAGCGCTCATTGGGATGATGCACTCTCTTTTTGTTTATGGCAAGTTTTGTTTAATCTATGTGACGAGGTAAAAGCAGCACCGTATCGGATTTGTTTTTCACCATTTAATCTGACATTTGTTTGTTATTTTGAATCAATGGACCGTGATTCAGGGGATCAGGTTTTCCAGTAATTACAACAATACCGGCAATCACGATGATAATACCGACAGGAAGACCTGCCCCAAAAAGAATCAAGCAATTGGAACAGCCAGCAAGGAGAAATAAAAGACCCGGCAGTATCCGCTGTCCTTTCTTTAAGAAAAGGTATAGTGCCAATGCCGATACTACACAACAGAGGATGCCTGCAATAAAGGCATGCCCGCCAAAGGATAATAGGCTGTTGAGCGATCCGCCAGAGGTAATACGATCATTTTCAGTCCGCAGGTATCCGCCTGTTGTACTATCAACTCGTGCGCCGACATAAGAGAAAACGCCAAAGAGCAATTGAATAACAGCAGCTATGATACCCGCTAAGCTAATGATGATTCCAGCAATACGTTGAAACATAATGTTCTCTCCTTGTTTAAAGAGGGTGTTCGAAAAGTCAGAGAAAAAGTCAAAAGGATTCAATTGATAAAAAGGAACTTCTGCTAATAAGAAAAGGGCCTTTCACTAAACCGCAGGAACTTCCTGTGGAAGTATGTCCTGAGCAACATTTAAGTCATCGCATCCTATGGAAGTCCGCGATCAAAGCTTATGAAGAACGATGACCTGAAATCATTCTATGCTTGGCCCATCCATGTGATGCATCAGTGGGTACGCTATTTTCCGCCTATTTTTGTATTTGAAAAAACAGGACAGCGTTATGTGTCCTGTTTCCTCTGAATGGTTTGTTCGGTAAGATCAATTTGACATGTTCTAATCATCCATGCCGATAAAGCCCTGGATTTTCACGGGCATTTTGTTGCGCGAGTTGAATGCTCTCCATGATTTTTTGATGCAGAGATATCGCGTCCTCACCTTCGAGAACAAGCAAAATCTCCTTTTTTTTAACAGTGGATAAGAAAGTAATCGTCTGTGGCAAACTTTTAATCGGAAATGTTGATCCGTTATCGGAGAAGTAAGCTTTGCAGCGGCACTTTTTTATTCTTTCATATAATCGAATTGCTCGTTTTAAGGTTAAGCCGCCTGAAGATGTTAAAGGAACTTTGATGGATGCAATCTGTTTTGCCATGGTTAGAAATCACCTCTTGCTCAATTTCTCTAGGCACGCCTTCACTACTCTTATTATATGTCATCCTCCCACTCTTTCGGAAGTATAAACATACACGTTCGAAAAAATTGAAAAAGGGGCCTGGTTACCCAAGCCCCTTCTTAAATGACTCTTCATTTTGATCTGCTCAAGAATGGATCACTTAGCAGCGGACACATTCTCTAGACCCTTGCCATGCTGCAGCTGGTACATATTAAAATACAACCCGCCTTTTTGTAACAATTCTTGATGCGTGCCGCGCTCAACAATTTCTCCACGATGCAAAACAAGAATTTGATCTGCATCCTGAATGGTGGATAAACGGTGAGCGATCGCGATCGTTGTCCGTCCCCTTCTCATCTTGGACAGTGCAAGTTGAATTGCTTCTTCGGTCTCGGTATCCACGCTTGCTGTGGCTTCATCAAGGACAAGGATCTTTGGATTTTGTGCCATTGTTCGAGCAAATGAAAGCAATTGACGTTGCCCACTTGAGAACGTAGCGCCTCGTTCGCCAACTGGCTCATGGTATTGGTTCGGCAATTTTTCTATAAACTTGTCTGCCTGAACGAATTCAGCTGCTTCTTTTACTTGTTCTTCCGTGATTTGATTATGACTGAGCCGAATATTATCTGCGACATCCCCGACAAACATGAACGAGTCCTGGAGC
Organism: Sporolactobacillus laevolacticus DSM 442; assembly: GCF_000497245.1. Taxonomy (GTDB): domain Bacteria; phylum Bacillota; class Bacilli; order Bacillales; family Sporolactobacillaceae; genus Sporolactobacillus; species Sporolactobacillus laevolacticus. The sequence continues at coordinate 26,489 of NZ_AWTC01000009.1, read as the reverse complement.
ACCAGTCCGATTCGATTTCGCAGCTCATCATCAGAGAATCCGGTGAGTGGCTCACCATCGATAAAGACACCGCCGCGTTCAATCGGATAAAAACGCATCAGTAGGTTAATAATCGAGCTCTTCCCGCTCCCGGTGTGGCCGACAAGCGCTACCGTTTCACCAGGATTCGCAGTAAAGGAAATATGCTTCAACACATCAGTTTTACCGTCATAAGAGAAGGTCACGTCACGGAATTCCACACGACCTTCTTTTACAGCTGGACTTGAGTCTCCCTGTTGAACCGGAGCCATCCGTTCATCATCAAGGAGCCCAAAAACACGTTCTGCTGATACCATAGCTTGTTGGAAAATGGTCAATTGTTGCATAATCTGGTTAATCGGATCAAAGAAACGATCAAGGTAATTAATGAACGCGTATAAAACACCAATTTTCACCACATTATCAAACGATTGAATGCCAAAGAAACTTAGAATCATCATCAAGCCGATTAAATAAACGGAATAAACAGCGGAACGAAGCATTAAGCTGTTTAACCGTACACTCTTAAGCATCGCCGTCTTATGATCATGATTGATTTGACCAAACTCATTTCTCAATCGTTTTTCCTGCCTCATCGCCTGGATCATAGCCATGCCTTGAAGCGATTCATTTAACTTTGCGTTTAATTGACTAAGCTTCACCCGGGTCACGCGATAAATTTTAGAACTGAGTGTACGATATACCCACATTAGAACGATAAGAAAAGGCATGAGAATAAAACAGATCAGAGCTAGCCGTACATCAAGGAAAAACATACCTGCAAAGATGCCAATCATCATGATTGTGCTGTTGACGATTGTTGATAGCACGGTAACATATAGATCTTTAATGGTTTCCGTATCGTTTGTAATTCTTGAAACAAGGCTCCCACCTGGTGTCTGATCAAAAAAGCGCAATCCTAAATGCTGAACCTTAGCGAAAACTTCGACACGCATGATCTGAATGATATTTAGAGCAATCTTTTGAAAAGAAAGCACTTGGTAATAATTAAATAGCGCCGAAATCGCATATAAGCCTACGAATGACACTGCCAGAAAGACAAGAGGCTGTACAGGGAACACACGTGGTGTCAAATAGTTATCAATGAACACCTTCATAACAATTGGACCGAGCACATCCGCCCCAGTGGCGATCAGCAAAACAATAAAAGTGATTGCGACCTTTCTCTTGAAATATTTCAGGTAGGACAGCAATCTTTTCATGACGTAGCTACCGGAAAGATGTGTTAAATTCTGTTCCTCGTTCATGCCTTACCTCCTCCTTCCGAAACCAGCGATTCAAGCTGCTGATGCGCGTACATCTCAGCGTACCATCCATGCTTTTGAATCAATTCTTCGTGTGTGCCTCGTTCAATGATTTTCCCCTCATCAAGTACGATAATAAGATCGGCATGCTCAACTGCACTTAAGCGATGCGCAGAAATCAATGTAGTCTTGTTCTGGCGTTCCTGTTTCAGCGCCTGTAGAATTGACACCTCGGTACGTGCGTCGACAGCAGAAAGCGAATCATCGAAGATCAGTATCTCCGGATCGGCAAGCAAAGCCCTGGCAATGGAAATGCGCTGCTTCTGTCCGCCGGAAAGTGTCACCCCGCGTTCACCAACAACCGTCTTATACCCTTCTTTAAAATGGAGAATATCTTCATGGATGCTTGCAAGCTTTGCGACACGCTCAACCTCTTCTTGTGTCGCCTCCGGCTTTGCAAATGCAATATTTTCAGCAATCGTCGCTGAGAACAAGATATGGTCCTGCGGCACATAACCGATTGCGCTTCGCAACGCTTCCATGGTCACATCACGGATAGCAGTTCCGCCAATGCGGATCTGGCCATCTTTGATATCAAATTCACGCAGAATCAGACGCAGCAAAGTGGTTTTGCCCGCTCCTGTTTTTCCAACGATGCCCAGCGTTTGGCCCTGTTCAATAGTGACATCAATGTTTGATAACACATTTGAACCACTCTCCGGATAATGAAAATTACTGATGTTATATTCAATTGCACCGCTTGGTACTTGAGTCGATGCCCCCTCAAGATCTGTGATTTCCGGTTTGACCGCAAGAAGCCGGCGAATTCGGTCATAAGACGCACTTCCACGTTCAACAATATTGAACAGAAAGCCAAACGCCAGCATTGGCCAAACCAGCTGTCCAAGGTACAAGGTGAAACTGGTCAGGCTACCAATCGTCATCGTGCCTTCGACAACATACTTGGATCCAAAGATAAGTGCAAGAAAATAGCAAAAAGCGACAATAAACGTAATGGTAGGATCAAAAAGTGAATCCACTTTCGCCACAGCAATATTTTTATCCACAACATCCTTCGAAGCTTTTCGGAATACATTGATCTGCGCATCTTCTTCGCCAAACGCTTTGATTACGCGGACCCCCGACACATTTTCCTGAACCTTGTCATTCAGATCGGAAAAAGCAGCCTGCGCTTTCCCAAAACGTTTATGCAAAAGCGATCCATAGTGCATGGTCAGCAGAACCATAATCGGCATCGGTAAGAGCGTGATTAAGGTAAGTTTCCAGCTTATAAATGCCGACATCGTTACGATGACCATGGCACCCATCGTCATGGAATCCACAAGAGTTAGAATTCCTTCGCCTGCCGCATTTTGAACTGCGCTGATATCATTCGTCGCATGCGCCATCAAGTCTCCAATGCGTCTTTTCTGAAAGAAGTTTGGTGACAGCTTCGTAAAATGCTTATATAAATCATTTCTCAGCTGATTTGCTAGAATAATTGAGGATCCGAAGATCAGCTGCCTCCACAAATAACCGGTACAATAATAAACAACGCCTATAATCACTAAAAACAAAATCCATTTGCCAAGAATAAATGATGATAAGCTTCTCGTTCTGATGTCATCCACGATGACTCCAACAACGTAAGGCGGAAGTAAGGAAATAAAGCTGGAAAGCATGAGAAAGACAATCCCAAAAAAGTATTTCAACCGCTCCTGCTTAAAAAACCACCATAAATCAATAAAAATGCGCACGCGACTACCTCCTTGTTAAAACAACAACTCTTTTTACGGCACAAAAAAGCCACAGGAGAACAGAATTGCTCTTCTCCAGTGGCTTATAAAGACATGAAAAACCGCTAAACTTCAGACGGTTAGATCGTCAAAAATGCCGAGGAAAAGAGGTGAACGCCAGGTGATCACCGGCGGGGTTAACAAACATCTTGCGTACTCCGAAAACCGCTGTATGTGATACTCTCATGACGTTCACCTCCATCCTATTTGAAATCAATGTAGCCATTATATAATTATTTCCAATTGAAGTAAACCCTGAATTGAAAGAATCTTATCAGAATTTAAATCAATTCTTTCCGAATCCTCACTCATTTTCGTGTCATCCGATGCATTTACAGGAAACACGCTGAACCCATATTTATTCTCACAACTGAAATTTTTGATACCGTCCGCTATAATAATTAGTGTTCTGTATCTATCCTAGCATGAAAAGAAAGGAATTCCGTTATGTCTAAATCACTTGTTTTGGCTGAAAAACCAAGTGTCGCTCGCGAAATTGCGCGTGTGCTCGGCTGCCGAAATGCAAATCGTTCATTTATTGAAGGCGATCGATATGTCGTCACTTGGGCGCTCGGCCATCTGATCGAATTAAAGATGCCTGAGGAATACGATAATAAATACAAAACCTGGCGTCTTGAAGACTTGCCAATCATTCCGGATCAAATGGAAATTAAGCCAATCAAACAGACTCGAGGACAGTTCCAGGCCATTCAGAAACTTGCGAAGCGTCAGGATCTCAGCGAATTGATTATCGCAACTGACGCAGGACGTGAAGGAGAACTGGTTGCCCGTTGGATCATTGAAAAAATTAACTGGCATAAACCCATTAAAAGACTGTGGATCTCATCACAGACAGATAAGGCAATTCGTACAGGATTTAACCAGTTAAAACCGGCAAAGGACTATGATAAACTGTATCATTCTGCAGTCTGTCGATCAGAGGCGGATTGGCTGATCGGATTAAATATTTCACGGGCACTGACAACAAAGTACAACGATTCGCTTTCTGCCGGCCGTGTACAAACGCCGACACTTTCCATGATTCTGAATAGAGAACAAGCAATCCAAGCATTCAGGCCTGAGCCGTACTGGACGCTACATATCGATCTGGGAGATTCACTGGCAACATGGCAGCGAGGAGATCAATCAAGGATCACATCGCTTAAAGAAGCTGAAGCAATAAAAACAAAGATAATCGGACAGGATGCGATTGTTCAAACGCTCTCAGTCAAAACGAAGCATGAAAAGCAGCCGCTCCCCTATGATCTGACTGAATTGCAGCGCGATGCCAATAGAAAATTCGGTTTTTCTGCCAAAAAAACATTGAACGTGCTTCAAAATCTCTATGAGCATTATAAAATCGTCACCTACCCGCGCACGGATTCACGCTATCTCACGCATGACATTGCCTCCACTATGCCTGAGCGTCTTAAAGCGATATCTTCCGCTTATGGCGATGTGACACGGCCGATCCTACATCGGCAAAATGGCAAAGTGCTGGCTGCTTACGTCTACAATGATGCGAAAGTCAGTGACCATCATGCACTAATTCCTACAGAAGAACCGGTGTTCATGAGTGACTTATCCGAAGATGAGCGCCAGCTTTATGATATGATCGTACGCCGGTTTCTTGCCCTTTTCTATCCCGAATACAGCTTTCAAAGCCTGCGCGCTGAATTAAACGTCAATGGAGAAACGTTTATTCTCAAAAAAAGCACACAGATTGAGGCTGGTTTTAAGCAGCTTACTGCTTCTGCCTCAGAAAAAGGTGTGGCAAACAGGACACACTTGGAGAAAGGACAGAAATTGCCGATCAAAAATGTTCGACTCGATGAGAAGATGACAGAACCGCCTGCACGTTATTCAGAAGCAGATCTGCTGACGAAAATGGAAAAATACGGGTTGGGTACTCCCGCGACTCGTGCAGATATTATTGAGAAGCTGCTGCAAGCTGAATCTATTGATCGTGTAAGCGGACACCTGCGTCCTACTGGAAAAGGCAAACAGCTGATTGACTTAGTGAACCAAGACCTCAAATCTCCTGAATTAACAGCACAGTGGGAACGCCAGCTGGAAGAAATCGCCAAAGGGCATGGGAATCCGAAACAGTTTATGGAGAACATTCGCAAACAAACGATTCAACTTGTTCGCGAAGTCAAAGAAAGCGAACAATCCTATAAGATCCAAAATCTCACTGGTTCTAAGTGTCCCGAATGCGGATCCCCGATGAAGGAAGTTCGTGATCGCGATGGCGGCCGCGTTCTCGTCTGCATCAATCGTGAGTGTGGCTTTCGAAAACGTAAAGATCCTAAACTCTCAAACAAACGCTGCCCGCACTGTCACAAGAAAATGGAGATGCACCATGGAAAAGCAGGTATCTACTTCCAGTGCCGAACATGCGGTATTATTGAAAAAGCGGACCAGACAAAGAAAAAAGCAGATAAAAGAGAAACGCGCCGATTACTGAATAAACTAAACAGCAGCAGCGAACCAATAGGAAACAGCCTGGCGGATGCGTTGAAGTCCGCAATGGACAAAAATAAAGACTAGAAAACTCGGCTTCATTAAGCCATTTAGACATGAGAAACATTCACTTTAAAAAAATTTAGTGGGCAATAAACCTAGATCATTAAATGTGGTTTTCCAAATGATCTGATAAGGTGGATATTATATGCTAAAGACCTGCTTTTCCAACGTCGATCCTTACCAAACAAAGATGTTGGCTTAACGGCCTTGATGACATTGCCCTTACAATGAAGTTTGAAAAACAAATCGCCGCTCGCGAAAAAAGCTAGGTCATCTTTTACTTTTGACTCCCCTATATAATCAAAACTGCACAAAAAAACAACAGGCAGCATCTCCAGATATATGGAGACGTTGCCTGTTGTCGTTTTACAAATACTTCGATCATCAATATTTATTCGTTTTCAGTATTGTTCTGTCGCATCGTATCTTCGCGCATCTTTAATTGCTCCGTCAGCCAGCCACTCTTAACACCCCAAATATAGAACACAAAGCTGAACACAGCGATAACTAGGAAGTCATAACCAAACGGAATAATATCTTGACCGCCAAACTTACTGCTTCCAATCCAGGACATGATAACCATAAATCCAAGATATGCCATCAGCCAGACACCGGCTTTGAAATCCTTAGCAAACCCTTTGAATTGAGCTTTTGCCTGATAATAGAAGTAAATAGGCAACCCAACGATAACGATGAACGTTACTTTTCCAGTAAGGGGCCAAGTCGCCCAATAATAGATCATGGAACCGGCAATAAATGCAAGCGGTGCAATAATATGCATCCCCTTAATGCGAAGCGGATTGTTGATGTCCTGACCGAAACGCCGGAAGACCATGACACAGATTGGGCCTGTAACGTAAGAGATAAGCGTCGCTACCGAAATAACACTTGCAAGCGAACCCCACCCACGGAATAGGAACAAGAATAGATAAGAGACACCAAGATTAAGCCACATAGCTGCACGTGGAACGCCAAATGCACGATTCACTTTGCCAAACACTTTAGGAAAATACCCATTTCTTTCCATACCGTAAATCATGCGTGCAGTCGTTGCTGTATACGTCATACCCGTTCCGGATGGTGACACAAACGCGTCAGCAAATAATAACAGAACAAGCCAGTTCAATCCAAGTGCCATAGCTAGATCTGCGAATGGTGAACTAAGGTTGAGATGTGACCAGCCATGCGCCAGCATATCTGGTGTCACGCCACCAATAAAAGAGATTTGTAACAAAACATAGATTACTCCGGCAATAAGTATCGAACTTATAACAGCAATCGGAATGGAACGTCCCGGATTTTTTGCTTCACCTGCTAAGTTAATCGGGCTTTGGAAGCCGTTAAACGCAAATACAATACCCGAAGTTGCAACTGCAGTCAATACACCGGACCAGCCGTTTGGCATAAATCCTCCATGCTGTACTTCGACAAAATTCTGACCGTGAAATCCTACAAATAGAATACCTACTATTGCGCAGGTAGGAATAATAAACTTAAAGACGGTAATCGCTGAGTTGACTCTCGCAAATAATTGAACTGTAAAATAGTTCACTAAAAAATAAATGAAGACGAGAAATCCCGCCACAAAAAGACCTGTTGCTGTCAATTCAGTACCATTGTACAGTCCATGTGCCCAATCAAATTTCCAGGAGCTTAGATATTGTGCAGAAGCAACCGCTTCGACTGGAATAACGGAAACAATGGCGATCCAGTTCGCCCATCCAGTAATAAATCCAACTAATGATCCGTGAGAAAATTGGCCATATCTGACCATGCCGCCTGTTGCCGGGAACAAAGATCCTAATTCAGCAAAAGTGAGTCCGATTAAAAGAATCAAAACCATGCCAATAACCCATGAGTAGATCGCTGCCGGTCCTGCCACACTTGCGGCTTTCCATGAACCAAAAAGCCAACCGGAACCGATGATCGAGCCTAGTCCAGTCATGGTTAAGGAAAAAGTACGCATTTCACGGCGCATTTTATTTTTCATTGTTCTTCACACCTTCTGTTTTCTTATATCTATTTGCGCCAAAAATATTTAGTTTTTCAATCTATATCTAAAAAAACAAAAAAGGCCTCTATTACCTTTGTTCAACATGTTCATAAACTTAGGCAAAAACGGACTCGTCTGAGATCAAAAGTGTCTCTCTAACCGGTTCAGTTTCAGTAGAAGACGGTAGCAAAAAAGTGATCTTTTTCACAATCAAATCAAACTAAAAAACAAGGTTCATTAGTTATCACTGCATAAATAGCCAAAATGGAATCTGAACTTCCCCATGTTCTTTTTAAAATAGACACACCCTAAATACAAATTTTTAAAGTCCTTTCCTGATATTCACGAATCCTAACGCACTAGAAGGGTAAAAGAAGAAATATCGTTATGTAACGATAGATCTTCTAATAACCTTCATGTCGTGCGATACTTTAGTTCATCATAGAGAAAATTTAACCTTAATTGATCTCATCATAGGATTGAAAAAGCCTAAATTTCCGCGCGCTTTTTAAGTTATGATTTACATTATAACGATTTCTTCACAATTCTTCAAAAAAATTTCGACAGCAAGAGAAGATTAAAAGGATAATTAAACCGAAAGAATCGCGAAAAAAACCGATCAATGTCGCACATTAGAATCTAATTTTTTGATTTAACCTGATCCACCTATTTCCAAATTAATTAAAAATAATACCCCCTTGAATAGATTACTCAATGGGGGTATTTTCATCAGTTTAATAATTATTGAACAGAACAACAATTGGGTCACACTGCGCTTTCAAGCTTTATTTATTATACGGTATGCATTTGTTGAACTGTTTTTTTCAGATCGGGTATGCAAGATAACACGATTTCGGCAAGCGCTTGATAACCCTTCGCGGTCGGATGCAGACCGTCCTCGTTGATCAATTCACTAAAATTTCCTTTTTTCTTAAACGCTGATCGCACATCGATCAATGACGCGCCGGTTCTGCTGCAGAGATCTTTCAATGCGCGGTTATACATGCCATGCCAATGCTCAATCCCACCGCACATACTGATCCAGTGACCGATGGAATGGTTATAGTGCTTCATCAGTGATTGATAATACCTCGCAGGATCAAGTGGAAGCAGGCTCAAAATAACAGGAACAGCACCTGAAGCAGAAATCCGACGAATCATTTCCGAAACATTTGCCAAATAACGGTCGAGAGGTACGATCGGTATATGCTCTGAGTCGGGAAGCTTTGCCACTTGATCCCAAGGAAAATTACAATCGTTTCCTCCGATATTTATCAAAACAAGATCGGGGTGCTGGTCGAGAACATCGCGATCTAATCTTTTTACGAGTAAATCGGAGTTATCATTGAAAACGCCTTTATTAACGACCTCATCCTCGTCACCAAGGAAACGCTGCAATAGTGCAGGATAATTTTCTCTAATAATCTTGAATCGTCCTCGTACGAATGTAATGCCTCGCGTTACACTGTCACCAAAGCAGATCATTTTCAAAACCGCTCACCTCTTAAAATTGCCGAATCAACACATATTCGAACATTCGGCATAGTTTTACTTGCCTACATACTAACAAATCAGCGGCGGATTTTACAGTAAATCATGAGAAATGATTCACTTTTTTGAAAAGAAAAGGTTGGTTGTGATTTTTCTTGATGATTTGTGCTTCATTTTCTCGAAAATCTGATAAAGCACTTCTGCAAAGATTAATCCCATTGCAATTGCCCCAGAAAGCACAAAGGCCTTTTCTGCAAAATAAATAGCAACATCGAAATGATTATCAACTGCCCTACTCATAACCGAATAAGTTAATCCTCCAGGAACAAGAGGAATGATCCCTGAAACACTGTACAAAATCACTGGGTTTTTGCATACTCTTGCAAAAATCTGACTCATGATTGCGATGACAAGTGATGCTGCAAAAGTAGCTGCAAAATCATTTCCACTGTATTGGAACAGAAAAAAATAGATCAGCCAAGCAATCATACCGATGAGACCGCCATGCAACAGTGGTTTCATCGGTATATTAAAGATAATTCCAAAGGCGCAAGTTGCCAAATAACTAGTGACAGCCTGAATGGTGATGACAATGAATAGATGCATCCCTTATCCACCTCAACCAAGCATAATGGCAGAGGTTACACCAATACCAATTGCAAAGGCAGTGAGCCCCGCTTCTGCGCTTTTTGAGAGTCCTGCTACTAAGTCACCTGACATAATATCGCGAACTGCATTCGTAATTGGAACACCAGGAACAAGAGGCATCACAGCACCGATGATGATTTTATTCATCTCTAAACCTATTCCTAGTTTTACACTGAATAATGCAATCAGGCCGATGATGATCGACGACATAAATTCCGAAAAGAATTTTACCTTTGCCAGTTTGTGGAAATAAATCATTCCCGCCTGTCCCGCTCCTCCGGCAAGAAAAGCAGGCAGCAAATCCTGCAATTGTCCGAGAAACATCAGCAAAAAACAGCTGCTCGCTATTGCAGCAGCCAAAATCTGCAGACTATTTGAGTAGGCTACCTCAGAATGATCGATCTGGCGCAACAGACGATGCAATTCTTTAATGGAGACTTCTCCTAAAGCAACTCTTCTTGATAAAGTGTTAACCTGCGTCACCTTACGTAAGTTTGTCCCTCTCTGGTTAATCCGCACCAGCTGCGTCACATCATGATCCTCAATGGAAAAAATGATGCCTGTCGGTGTCACAAAACTCTGCGCGTCGTGCACCGCGTAGCTTTTCGCGATTCGGTTCATCGTATCTTCAACTCGAAATGTTTCCGCTCCGTTTTGAAGTAAGATTTTCCCCGTCAGAACACAAACCGCCGCAACTTCATGCACAAACCCTTCCCTGCTTCCTCTCGTTTGAAACGAGCTTAAGAAACCATTCATTTTTCACGACTTCTCTCTCTTTTTTTGAGTATGCTCATTATAATATGAGCCTTCATCTATAACAAGACTTTCACATTGTTTTAAAAGATGAAAATGTCAAACAAACAAAACCATGCTATAATTAATTGATGTGAAAATCACTGTTTCGTCATTCTATGCCGCTTGACGCAAGTGATTTGAGTAAAATGGCTTCATCACGTCGATACTTTTAATGCATGTTCATCAGCAGAAAAATGTGACATGTTTTTCGTCCAGAAATGTTGATTGGGCAGACATTGGGACTATCGATTTGTTTTCAAATTTGAGAGGAGTGTTTTACACTAATGGTCAAACTCGTATTGATTAGGCACGGTCAAAGTGCTTGGAACCTTGAAAACCGGTTTACCGGCTGGACTGATGTAGACTTAACGGAACAAGGCGAAGCAGAAGCTACAGAAGCTGGAGAAATCCTGAAGAAGAACGGCTTTACTTTCGACCAAGCCTATACTTCTGTACTTACAAGAGCTAACCACACACTTTGGAATGTTCTTCATGCCCTAAACCTGACCTGGATTCCTGTTGAACACTCATGGCGTCTGAATGAACGTCACTACGGTGCTCTTCAAGGTCTGAACAAAGCAAAAACCGCTGAAAAATATGGTGCTGAACAGGTACATATCTGGAGACGTTCTGCTGACATTAAGCCGCCGGCTCTTGAAAAAGACGACGAACGCTTCGTTGCTCAGTTGAACGACCCAAGATACGCGAATCTTCCAGAATCCGAACAGCCATTAACTGAAGATCTTCTGGACACAGTTGATCGCGTACTCGTTTACTGGAATAACGAGATTGCACCGCAAATCAAGGCAGGCAAAAAAGTGATCATCGCCGCTCACGGCAACTCACTTCGCGCCCTTGTTAAGCACCTTGACAATGTCGATGCAGATACCATCGTTGGCTTGAACATTCCTACAGGCACACCGCTTGTTTATGAATTGGACGACGATCTTAAGCCGCTCAATCGCTACTATCTGACTGCAGACGGCCCAAGCGATAAAGAAGTGCTTCCTTCAGCAGAAACAAAATAAGGATGCTGTAAAAAAACACTCCAACGGAGTGTTTTTTTTGCCTTTAATTATTTTTATCTGAAGGTGTTAAAAAAAGATCCCCCGAATCTCAGGAGACCGATTATGGATTTGATAGCGAATAAAATCTCAAACAAATGTTGTTCACATTTACAGCCGTGATGGGCAATCCGGCTAACCCAAGATTTTATTAATCCATATCAATATAACTGGGTAACCATGCAAGGTGCAAAGTATTATGATGGGCATTTAACAACTCATAACATTGATATTGTAAACCCTTTCTTCATAAATGTAAAGGCTATCATTTTTTATTTTCCACATTATTGACCAATCCAAATGATCTGAACCAGAGCTATAGAGCGCGTCTACTCATTCGATAAGTGCCTTCATACTTTGTGAGACTGTACTGAATTGTTGTGCGGTATACGCTCTGCAGTCTGATTTTTGCCACTGATTTTCATGACGGTGTAGCCTGCTGCCGAAACTGCATCAAATAGAACGTCTTCAAGCAGGTTCTGTTGCATATGCACAACCGCCTCTCTTTTATCCGGATTCACTTTCGCATACACCCCCGGCACAGAATTCAGTTTATTTTCAATGTGTATGGCACAATTTTTGCAGGTCATCCCATCAATTTCTAAGACGGTTTCAAAAGGATAGTGATTTAGATTTCGATCATGTACTTTGATTTTTCTTACAGTTTTCTCATCGATACCACAGCATCCGGATTTTAATCTTTTACGCGTGCTGCGAAGCGCCAGAAAACTCAATATAATAAGGATTGCACAAATAAACACTGTCGCCATGTTCACAGATCCTTTCTTCTTACTCCGCTATTCTTTTCGTATCATCATTTTAAGTTCAGACAATGTAGGCTTTTGTTTTGCTTCAACCGCCACTGCGCACTGACGATTCATGGCATTCTTTCGTAAATCTTTTATCGGACATGCACCGCTTAGACCACAATCTGTGCACGCACTTTTATTTCTCCTGACGTAACGGATTGCCAACGCGTATAGAGAGATTAAGAGAAGTAAGACAAGTATTGTGGGTAAGTTCATACGCGCACCTCCTTATAAGCATGAATAAATTCATCGTTCATGAATCGAGAGCATTTCCTATGGATCAACTTAAATGTAGTGCTCCGCTACACTCGAGCACTTGTGTGAGTGAGTGATACCTTCCGTTCTCCTGGAGCAGGACGAACAAGTAAGAAAATAACGCCCGCAATAAGAATAATTGCAAGAATGGGGCCGAGACCAAAACCTTTTCCAAGGAAGAACACACTGCCTAATTGATAGACAACAAATGCGATGCTGTAACCGAGCAAGGTCTGGTAACCGAGAGCAATCATCGTCCATTTAAAGCCGCCCATTTCTCTGCTGGTCGCGCCAATAGCTGCAAAACAAGGCGGGTTAAAGAGATTGAATAACATAAATGAGAGTGCGCCGACGCTGGTAAACATTGAACCGACACCAGCAATTAATGCCTGAGTATTCGCTCCATCAGAAACGCCATTCAGTACTGCCAGAGTTCCGATCGCATTTTCCTTGGCAACCAGAGCACTGATCGTTGCTACTGCGCCTTTCCACGTCCCAAAACCTAGTGGTGCAAAGAACCAGCTAATTAATTGACCAACGGAAGCGAGCATGCTTTGATTGATATCATCAACCATGCGTAAGTTCCATCCAAAAGAAGAGAGGAACCAAATGATTCCGCACGCGATAAAAATAACCGTTCCCGCTTTGACAACAAAGTGTTTTCCACGTTCCCACATATGAATAAGCACGCCTCTTAGAGATGGCAGGCGATATGCCGGTAATTCCATTACAAAAGGTGCCGGATCACCCGCAAACAGCCTTGTCTTTTTAAGAATAATTCCTGAAATAGCGATCATTGCGATGCCGAGGAAGTACATTGCCGGCGCAATCCATGTTGACTTTGGGAAGAACGTTGTAACAATCATTGTGATAATTGTAAGCTTAGCCCCGCACGGGATAAATGTTGTTAGCATGATCGTCATCTTGCGATCCTTTTCATTTTCAATGGTACGTGTTGCCATTATTCCTGGTACTCCGCATCCGGAACTGATTAGAATTGGAATAAACGATTTCCCGGATAATCCAAAGCGACGGAATATCCGATCCATGATGAAAGCGACCCTAGCCATGTAGCCGGAGTCCTCTAATATTGAAAGGAAGAAAAAGAGAATAAGCATTTGGGGAACAAAGCCTAAAACAGTTCCCACCCCACCGATAATGCCATCCACGATTAAGCTCTGAAGCCAAGCTGCCGTGCCAATTGCTGATAATAGATAGGCCGCGCCTTCAGTAATCCATCCGCCAAATAAAGTATCATTTGTCCAATCGGTGACCATCGTTCCCAATGTTGTTACGGAGATATAATATACCAGCCATATGATGCCCGCGAAAATGGGAAGTGAAAAATAACGATTGGTGACAAACCGATCAATTTTGTCGGATGCCGTCATTGTTTTCTCCTTCTTATGTACCGTCTCATTCACAATACGTGAAATGTAATCATACCGTTCATTTGTGATGATTGATTCACTGTCGTCTTCAAATTCCTGCTCAATGCCAACAATGATATTTTCCAGGCGCTCCTGAATCTTCTGAGGCAGACGACAATCGGCTAACACCTTTTCATCGCGTTCAAAGAATTTAACAGTAAACCAACGCAAACGTTCTTGTGCTACATGATCTTTTATGAGATTGGTAATATTTAAAAGTGGAACTTCAACCTCTTTGCTGAATTCGTGCTTTAACACACTTGTTTTGTTGCTTTGAGCCAGCTCAATCGCTTTTTCTGCTGCTTCCATTAAGCCGATTCCCTTAACAGCGGACGTTTCAACTACTGCGCAGCCCAGCAGAGCACCTAACTTTCTCACATTGATTCGATCTCCGGACTTTTTCACGATGTCCATCATGTTCAAAGCAATCACAACAGGAATTCCCAGTTCCACTACCTGCGTCGTCAAGTAAAGGTTCCGTTCCAGATTTGTTCCGTCGACAAGATTAATAATGGCGTCCGGTCTCTCGTTAATCAAATAATTACGGCTGACAACTTCTTCAAGCGTATAAGGAGAAAGTGAATATATTCCTGGAAGATCAGTGATAATTATATCTTTATGTCCTTTCAACTTCCCTTCCTTTTTCTCAACTGTTACGCCTGGCCAGTTTCCGACATATTGGCTGCTTCCTGTCAAAGCATTGAACATTGTCGTCTTGCCGCAATTCGGATTCCCGACTAGCGCAATCCTATACTTCATTTCCATCTCTCCTCCCAGTGCATTGAGTCACAATTCATTAGGGTTTTTCAATCAGTTCAATACTATCTGCTTCGCTCTTGCGGATAGAAAGCTCGTATCCGCGCACAGTGATCTCTATTGGATCTCCAAGAGGCGCAATTTTACGGACAAAAATTTTCGTACCTTTTGTGATGCCCATATCCATAATTCTTCGTTTAAGAGCCCTCTCGCCCTTGAGGCGGCCAACAAAAACAGTTTCCCCAGGCTTTACTTCTCGAAGTGTTTTCATCCTATACCATCCTCTAATCCGATTAAAAGGTCATAACGCGCCTTGCCATGACTTTACTGACTGCTAATCTTGTTCCTTTAATGTTCACTATGACATTTCCATTCATCTCAGTAATGACAGCTATTTCCGCGTTCTCAACAAATCCTAAATTGCTCAGAAAACGACGTGTCTCATCCTTACCGCAAACACATTTCACCCGAACACGTTCACCAGCGTGGACCATGCTTAACGGAAGTTGCTGACTACACGATGATGCCTGAGTAGGCCGATGGCAATCTGATACATGTGAATTGTTTTGAACTACTGCATCTGTATTCTCCATTTAAGTTCTCTCCTCACTGTTTATGTAATCGAACACTTTTATCGTATCGAATAGACTGCTCGTTTTATGATTCATGGGGCAAGATAAGTATTTTCTCTGAAGAAAAGAAAACATCATATTTGATAATGATAATTGTTTTCAATTAAATTGTAGTTGATCTAGCAATCATTAACAATAAAAATTTATGAATTTATCGTGACAGTCAGTGACATGCTGATTATCTTCTACATTTTACGACGTAAAATCTCTTAAATACCGATAATTAAACAAAAAAGATGAAATAAGTAGATAAATTGCAACATATATATTTACAAACGTGTTTGATCAACCTATGATTTTCTTGGGAGGCTTGGAAATGTCAGGCAATAGCAAATCAACGGAATTTGATTTTAAGCGAATGATCGATCAGATACTTGACGCAATTATCATCCTAAATAGAGAAAAAATTGTATATTCAAATCGTGCTGCAAACAAACTTTTATCCTTTGATGAAAACACACCTCTTTGCGGTTTATCGCTTGGTCTTTTTATTGACCCATCGGATATGCCGATTTTTCGCCGCCATCTGGAAGAGATCTGTTCGAACAAGATGAGTACTGTAACTTTCGCACTCTCCATTCAGTCAAGTAAAAATAATAAAATCCCATCGGAAATCACATGCCATCCTTTTTGGGATCATGAACAACAAATGGTTCAGATTACGATCCGTGACATTAGCGATCGCAAAGCCGTTGAAGAGAGCATGAGACAATCAGAAAAACTCTCGGTTATCGGCGAACTATCAGCAGGCATTCTTCATGAAATAAGAAATCCGCTCACATCCATTAAAGGTTTTCTGCAATTAATGGAAAACAGTTCACAAGTCAATATGGATTATATGCGAATTATCATGCGAGAAATTGTACAAATTGAGAAAATCACCAATGAACTTCTCTACTTTACCAAACCGAAACGTGAACATTTTACTCAACTTGACCTGTCGGAAATTGCACAGGAAACAATCAGTTTATTCGAAACGCAGGCAATAAAACAGCAGACTGAAATGAAAATTTCCATGAACGGTGAGAACCATCTTTCTTTTGGAGACCGCACACAACTAAAGCAAGTATTTGTCAACCTAATTAAAAATGCTCTCGAGGCAATACCCGCCGGTGGAAATATTGTTATAAACCTCTGGTCAGCCGATCAAGAAGAACATGTAACAATTAGTGATACAGGCAAGGGTATACCTGAACAGGCCTTTCAAAACCTAGGAAAATCTTTCTTCACTACGAAAGCCACTGGAACGGGGCTAGGACTGATGGTCACGTACACCATCATTAAAAACCACAAAGGAAAGGTTACTGTTGAAAGCGAGGAAAACAAGGGTACAACCTTTCATTTAATCTTCCCAAAAGCACATAGATAAAAATCTCCCTTCGGCTTATGCCAAGGGAGATTTCTGTATATAGTCAGTTTTGATAATAAGCAACTATGCCCTGTTCATCATCACATTCTAACCGAAGTGAGGCTGCATAGGGATCCGCGCCCTTTTCTGTCTCAATCCAAAAGCGGATAGCTTCAATGATGTTTGCTTCAATCAAGATTTGCTTCCGTTCACCTAAATAGGCTTCGGCGGAGAACCCATAATCATCATCAAACATCAATTCTATCTGAATCTCATTTGGAGATAACCCTTTCTTACTTGCGAGATGAAGACATAATGCGTTTACAATATCCTGCTCAGAAATCGTTATCTCTTCCATGGATTAGAATCCTCAGATCTGTTTTTTCGTGAACGGTTCGTAAAGCTGGTGATGAGATATCGAATCAGAGCGAGCACAACCAGAATAGCAATAATATTGATCAGGAATCCGGCCATCATGCCAAATCCGCCAAAATGGGAAAGCAGACTGCCAAACAGAAGTCCGGATAATCCTCCGAAAATCATCCCGCGCATGAAACTGCCGCCCGTAAAATTTCTCGACGTAGTTGCTGTCCGGCTATTCTGAGTCCTATTCTGCCTGTTTCCAAAGAACGAGTTTGTGCCGCTTCCACGGTTCGACTGAAAGCTCTTTACACCGGATCGGTATCCTTTCGCGCTTACCTGTTGATCGGTTTGATGAAAAACAAAGTTGCCGGCAGGTGTAAAAATCAATGCCAGAGCAAGAAAAACTGCCATTATTTTTTTCATTGGATGACTAACGCCTCCTGTCCTCTTCTATAATCATTTATACGGATTCATGTACAAAAGGTTTCAAAACCAAAGCAAACGGTTACTTAGACTTATTGAAATTGCGTTCAACCCTTTCATTCTTGTTCCAAAGCTGTCTGCAATCGGTTTAGCGCATCCTTTAGCAGCCAGCGCGGACAAGCAAGGTTAATCCGTACAAACCCCTCACCTTCTACACCAAAAGTATACCCTTGATTAAGCGCGATCTTAGCATCGTGCAGAAAAAAACGCTGCAATTTTATTTTATCCCAACCCAAGTGACGGCAGTCAATCCATCCCAAATAAGTTCCTTCCAGTGGGACCATATTGAGATCGGGGATATGCTTCTGTAGATAATTCGATACGAAATCCGCGTTCTGTCTAATATACTCCAGGCATTGCTCCAGCCATTCACTTCCATAGGAATAAGCTGCTTCCGCCGCGACCGCTCCGAGCGAATTGGGTTCGCTCAAGCTGAACCTACTCACTTGTTTTTTGTAACGTTTTCTTAGGGCTGGATCTGGAATAATAATATTTGAAATCTGAAGTCCGGCAAGATTAAATGTCTTGCTCGGTGCAGTGCATACAATCGAATGAGCAGCTGCAGCTTCCGACAAGGTCGCGAAAGGCACATGTTGATGGCCTTGAAAAACAAGGTCACTATGAATTTCGTCAGAAATGACCAGCACATCGTATTTCAGAGCGAGCTCTGCTACGGTCGCAAGTTCTTGTTTCGTCCAAACACGACCAACAGGATTATGTGGTGAGCACAGGATCATTAAAGTAACCTTAGGATCCGATAGCTTATTCTCCAGATCCGAAAAATCCATAGTATAACGACCATTTGAATAAATGAGTGGATTTGTCACTAATTGACGATTTTGATTTAAAACCGCTTTTGAAAATGGAGGATATACCGGAGGCTGAATAAGCACCTTGTCTCCTTCTTCCGTAAAACCGTCAACAATCAGATTAAGCGCAGTGACAATTCCAGGACTGTGGCAAATCCCTTCCTTTTCAACAGGCCAATGATGTCGGTCTGACATCCATTTTTGCACGGATGAAAGATAGCTGTTTGAACTAGCCGTGTATCCATAAATACCATGGCTGATTCTTTTTTTTAGCGCTTCCGTAATTTCAATGGGCACTTGAAAATCCATATCGGCTACCCATAAAGGCATTAAATCTTTTCCTCCGAATATACGATCAGCTTCATCCCACTTAATTGATGCTGTTCCTTTCCGGTCAATAACTGAGTCAAAGTCGTATGTATGCGCCATTGATTCACACTCCTCAAAAATTTTGATTGTTCATTTGTTGGATTCCAGCGATTAATGTTTCAATAGCTTTCCTTTTTTTTCGGATCTTTGTTTCTTCAGCTTCAAGTGCTGCTTGTTGAATCAACAATTCTTTAGATACATGATCAATTAACATCTGGGACCCACAGCCATTTTCACTTTTCATCTCAAATAATTTTTTGACTGTTTTTAGCGATAAACCAAGCGATTGCATTTCTTTAATTGTTCGAAAATCATCGAGTTCTCTCTGACCGTAAATTTTATAAAAACTTGGTTTAATTGGATGAATCAGCGCCAAGTCTTCGTAATGACGAACGGTATCTTTAGTGGTTCCGCATACTTTCACAAACTCACCGATTTTCATTTTTGCAGCCCCTTTTCTACTTGACATGGGGTAAACCCCATCCTTTTAAATAATACCTGATAACAACTAAGGGGGAATTACAGATGATTTCAGGGAGTCTACTGATGATCTATTCAATACTTTGTATCCTAACAGGACTATACTATTTTAAAAAAAGAATCCGAAAATTTTCGCTCTATTTTTTTCTAGTTACCCACAGTAACTGCTTCATATTATCAGTGTTCATGTTACTTTATAAGGTACCATTTTGGTTGACAATTCCACTGTTTATACTTGTATTGGCAAGTCGCTTATTGAATGGCTTAGCGTTTTTTCATCGTGTGCATGTAAGCCACCATATTTTATCAGCTATTTTATTTATCACGATTGTCATGCTTCAAATAGTAAATATCTGAGGTATTCAAGTCACTTTAATACCACAGAAGGTCCCAGAGCTAATTTCATATATTCTTATTAAACGCTTTGGGACATAGAATAGCCCCCTCACCATGTTTATTCATTATTATTTTAGCACTGCTTCCTTTTTGATGAAAAAGATCTGCATCACCGATTGATCTCTTGACTTCAATTCGGTGCTTGAATATAATGGTGTTAATTATAACGAGCGTTGACAGGGAATAGTAAACAGTGAAAAGCGCAAGAGAACGGCACCCATCGGCTGCAAGGTGCCCCCGTATCTTTCACGTTGAACCTACCCTTGAGCTGTCTGGCCAAAACCAGATCGTCGTCTTCACGATACGAAGTTCTGAGAGAGCATGGCAATTAGGCTGTGCTAACAAAGGTGGTACCGCGGGTAAAGCCTCTCCCCGTCCTTTTATTAAGGATGGAGAGAGGCTTTTTTAGATGAGAGGGATTGCTTATGGAAACAAAAAGAATTGTCATTAAAATTGGCAGCAGTTCACTGACCGATGCCCATGGACAATTGGACCGTATGAAACTCCATGATCATGTCAATGCGATTGCTGAATTAAAGGCAAATGGCCATGAAGTCGTGATCGTTTCTTCAGGTGCGGTCGCAGCCGGTTATTCCGGATTGGGTTATCCTTCGAGACCGGTAACGATCGCTGGAAAACAAGCCGCAGCCGCTGTTGGTCAAGTAATGTTACTGAACAATTATGCGGATGCTTTCCGAAAACATGGATTAACGATTGCACAACTTCTACTCGCTCGTCAGGATTTTGAACGGCGTGAACAAATGAGCCATGCCTATTCTGCACTTAGTGAGTTACTGAAGCGTTCAGTTATTCCCATTATCAATGAAAATGATTCTGTTTCACTCGCAGAGTTGACATTCGGTGATAACGATATGCTTTCAGCATTGGTCAGTGGTTTAATTCATGCCGATTTTCTCGCCATTTTAACGGATGTAAATGGATTATACGACAAGAATCCCAACCAGTATGAAGATGCCGTACGCTATCACTTTCTTAAAGAGCTTCCTGATCACTTACTTCGCGAAACAAGCGATGCTTCCGGTTCAAAAGTTGGAACAGGTGGCATGAAATCGAAATTACGCGCTGCACGCACTGCACTATCACTCGGTGTACGTACATTTATTGGAACTGGCAACGGGGCAGACAAATTGGTGAAAATTATTAATGGCGAAGGCGATGGTACCTATATTGGCACTGAAAGCCTTAAGCCTGCGCTAAAAGTTTCCAAGCAGTGGATCGCGCTCCACTCACCAATATCTGGGAAGATTGAAATTGACGACGGGGCAGTGCATGCATTGATGAACGAAGGCAAAAGCCTGCTTCCAGCCGGTATAAAACAAATCAGTGGCCATTTTCTAGCTGGTGAAGTCATTCAAATCGTAGATCAACAAAACCACGTTCTTGGAAAAGGCCAAGTCAACTATTCATCAGAACAACTGGATGAAATTAAAAGTTTGCCAAGTATGCGCGCTATGGATCTGGTTAATGTCTGCCATCCCGAAGTCGTGCATCGCGATAATTGGGTTCCCTGGACGGCAGTACTTCGTCCGGTGCCAAACGAAAGGAGAAATGGATGATGAACGATATAATAAAAGAGAATGAACTTGTTTATAAAGCAAAACAGGCAAGGACAGCAGCACAATCTCTTGCCGCAAAATCAACCGAACAAAAAAACAATGCCCTACGAACCATTGCAGCGAATCTACGTGCAAAAACTGCAATGATTCTTTCAGCAAACCAGATTGATATTGAACGTGCGAAGAGAAACGGTATGAACGAGTCACTATTGGATCGCCTAATGCTGAATACGGATCGGATTGACTCAATGGCAAACGCTTTGGAACATCTCGCTGATTTGCCGGATCCGATCGGAGATGAATTGGAGAGTTGGGAGCGTCCAAATGGACTGCACATTAAAAAAATACGTGTACCGATTGGTGTTGTCGGAATGGTATATGAAGCGCGTCCAAACGTAACTGTCGATGCCGCCGGACTTTGCTTAAAAACAGGGAATGCGGTTTATTTAAGAGGCAGCGCATCCGCGTTGGATTCAAATAAGGCGATTGTTTCTGTTATTCGTGAAGCACTCAACAACTCTGATCTTCCAGAAAATAGTGTCCAGCTTCTGGAAGATACAAGTCACGAAACCGCAAATGAGTTTTTCAGGCTTAATGGTATGATCGATGTGTTGATTCCGCGTGGCAGCAGCCGGTTAATCAAGACGGTCATCCAACAAGCGAGCATCCCGGTTCTGGAAACCGGAGCCGGTAATTGCCATGTATTTATCGACGAAACGGCGAAGCCGGAGATGGCTATCAGTATCGTGTTGAATTCCAAAACGCAGCGTCCTTCTGTCTGCAATACAATTGAAACCGTCATTGTTCATGATCATTGGTTCAGTACCTATGGACATGCGCTGATTGATGCGCTACGCACGGCGCAAGTAGCATGTCGGATTGATCCGATTGTGGCTGATCTATTCCCTGATCTCCAGGTTGCGACAGAACAAGATTGGGCAACCGAATATCTTGATAAAATCATTGCTGTTAAAATCGTTAAGACTATCGATGAAGCGATTTCCCATATCAATAAATATGGCACACAGCATTCGGAATCAATTATTTCAGAAGACAAGCAGCATGTTGCGCGCTTTTTCCAGTTCGTTGACGCATCAACCCTTTATCATAACGCCTCAACGCGGTTCACTGACGGCGAAGAATTTGGTTTTGGGGCGGAAATCGGCATCAGCACTCAAAAGCTACATGCACGCGGCCCAATGGGGCTTGTCGCTCTAACAAGTATTAAGTATCTTGTCGAAGGCAACGGGCAGATACGAAAATAATCTATGCTTTATTTGAAAAGACAGCTTCTCCTTTAACGGGAGAAACTGTCTTTTTCAATACCTATCCATTAAAGATCAGAAACAATGAGATAAGCGACTTTAATAGGACCATGAACACCAACAACCAGACGCATTTCGATATCCGCGCTATTACTTGGTCCTGAAATAAAGTTGATATAGGATGAAAGGTTTTGCCCTTTTTGCACGCGATCTTCTACCATCTGCATCGCTTGGGTCAGCCTTGGCACAATCAGGCTTTGCGGAACAATCACAATAGATGTTTCAGGAAGAAGACTGACAGATCTTGCTTTGTTCTTGTCGGTAAAAAGTCCAGCTGATGCCGATTCTGCGAGCATGACGTCACAAATGGACAGCCCGATGTTTGCCTCTGCAGCTTTTTCAATAGTCACATGCCCATCCGTATAGTCCCAGGAGTAAATTTTGTACTTCTCTAATACCTCTGTGAGTCCAAATTCAGTAAACCTTGGGTCCTTCGTCGCCACAATTTTTCCTGCACCATAGTCGGTAATGATTTGATCCAGTTGTCTGGCTATGGCTTTCGAGGTTGTTTGATAGACTTTCGTATGAATCGATTCACACGCCTTTTTCATCATATCAACAAGTTGATCAGAGGAGTAGTCCTGGTATACCGATTCTTGAGGTGTGTGCAGCCAGTGCAGCTTTTCAGGCACTTCTTTCGGTGTATGATGTAACTTTTCTGCTATTTTCTTAAGAAATGCATCCCGATTTTCGATCGTACCATTCATAATGGTTCACTCATTCCTTTGTCCTGACTGGTTTTCTTTTCTTGGTGACGTTTCTTAAACCAGTCTCTGAAATTATCATGGCTAGGTTCCGGAAGATCTCTCCCATGTGTCCATGGTTTCATTGGACCAGGTCCCTTAGGAATTGATCCGTCATGAACAAGTGGTTTAAGCATGATCGGTGCCATTTTTACACCCGTTTTAAACATGAATGGTGAAGATGCGCCAATGCTGAACCCCTTCATGGCTATTTTTTCCATGATCGGTGGATGTCCCCCGCCTTCGACGTATTTCTCACGATGGCGAATCAGCAATTTATGAAGCGGGATTTTAACCGGACATGCTTCCGTGCAAGCCGCGCAAAGGCTGGACGCATATGGCAATTTGCCGTATTCTTCGTATCCACCAAGAATTGGAGAAAGTACCGCACCAATTGGACCAGGATAAATCGAACCATAAGCATGACCGCCGATATGACGATACACTGGACATACATTGATGCAAGCAGCACATCGAATACAATGTAAAGCAGACTGAAACTCCGTGCCTAAGGCGTTTGACCTTCCTGCATCAACAATCACCAGATGATAGTCTTTGGGACTGTCTACCGCCTCTTGATCTGGCTCTGGTGTAATGTCAGTCACATAGGTTGTTAAGCGCTGACCGACTGAGCTCCGGCAAAGCAAGGAGACAACAACATCCAACTCTTTCCATGTCGGAACAAGACGCTCCATCCCCATAACCGTTATTTGTGTTTCAGGAAAGGTAGTGACCATGTTGGCGTTGCCTTCATTGGTAACAAGGCAGATGCTGCCGGAATCAGCCACAGCAAAGTTGCATCCGGTAATGCCAACATCAGCCTGTAAAAACTTTTTTCTCAGCGTCTTCCGCGCAAATCCAGCAAGTTCTTTCGGATCATCTGAGCCTTCATAGCCCAATTTTTTAAATGCGTCGCGAACCTGCTGCCGGTTTTTATGCACTGATGGAACAACGATATGCGATGGCCGATCTTGGTCAACCTGAAGGATAAATTCTGCAAGGTCTGTTTCCAGTACCTCACATCCTTCTTCAGTGAGCGCTTCATTCAGACTGATCTCTTCTGTAACCATAGATTTTGCTTTAACAATATGCTTCGCATTTTTCTCTTTGACAACTTTTTTAATATACTCACGGGCTTGTTCCGCAGTTTCTGCGAAAAAGACGTGTCCTCCTCGAGCAGAAAAATTATCACTGAGCTGTTTCAAATAGTAATCAAGATGATTCAGTGTATGTGCTCTTATCTCTTCACCAGAACTGCGCCATTCTTCCCAATCACCAAGTGCTTCGTCACCAACTGTAGCGCTCAACTTTCTTCCTCGGAGGCCGTCTTGAGCTGAAGAAACTGCGTTTACCATGAAAGAATCATGAATCGCCTTATCAACACCTTCAAAGAACGGTTGATTTCCGACTTTCATCGGCATAGCGCTCATCTCCTTCCGTTTGATGACTGTTCAGCACTTGCGCAATATGTAATACTTTGACCGGTTTACCGAGTCTTTTCATCCGCCCGCCAATATTCATTAGGCAGCTTGCATCAGCGCCGATAAGTACCTCGGCATCTGTTTCTTCGATATGGCGAATTTTCTCATCTACCATCTGTTCTGAAATGGGAAACATCTTGACAGAAAATGTACCGCCGAACCCACAGCAATCATAATTGTTCGGCAGTGGGACTAGGTCAAGCCCTTTTACATGTTTCAGCAATGTGTAGTGGGAATCACGTTCACCAAGTAACCGTGTCATATGGCATGATGTATGCAGAGTCGCTCTTGCATGATATTCAGCGCCAACATCTACTACACCAAGCACACGCACAATAAATTGAGTAAATTCGTAGGTTTTTTCTGCAATATTCTTTGCGCGTTCCTGCCACTCTGGTTCATCCGCGAAAAAATCAGGGTACTCATGGAACATCGCCGCACAAGACCCTGACGGGCAGACAATGTATTCCGAGTTTTCAAATGCTTTGATCATTTGTTTTGCTGGCCCTTTTGTATCCTTTGCATAACCGCTATTGTACGCGGGTTGACCACAACAAATTTGTCCTTCAGGGACATCCACTTCGCAACCGAGTCGCTCAAGTATTTCTGTTACATCTTTTAATACATCGACGTAAAACATTTCTCCTAAACATGTCGTAAAAAGAGAAACTTTCATCAGTCTCATCTTCTTTCTATTATCTTGTGACCTTTACCTTTAATTTCCTATTGATCTCTTAAGCTACTCATAGGTTAAAACCGTCACAATTTGATCACTCATCAATCACATTTTATACATATTTTAAAAAAGATCAACCCAGTTTAGCTAATTATGATTATTAATAAGTTATAGTGAATATGCGTTTTTTCTATTCGAAAATTTTCTCAGTACCATTTGGGCTTCATGAAACCTGACCATTTTCCGTGATCTGTTGCAATAACTCTTCTATTGGCTATAATTTCTTTGTATTATAAGAAAAACCAAGCTGCGCCTGTCCTTGGCTGCCACTTTTTATACGGCTTTAATTCACCAAACTTGTGCTTCAATGCCACTTCAGTTGCTCGCATCAACAATACTAGTCCTGCAGGAGTCTCGCATTTTCGTGTTTGAACCTAAATCATGGCGAGGTAATACCGATCACCCTAGTGACTAAGTCCAAAATTTTGTACTTTCTTTTCTTGTAAAAAAGGGGAATCCCTCTGAACTAAGAAATTCCCTTGAAAACCTCGATGTGCCTTTAAAGAACATCAAACATGTATAAAAAATAATAAACCCGCACACCTCTCGTTTCCAAGAAGTACGCGGGTTTCATTTGCCTGGCAGTGACCTACTCTCACAGGGGACGCCCCCAATTACCATCGGCCCGCTGCGGCTTTCGCTTGCCGGCGCATCTCTTCGTCATCTGTGCTCGCTCACATCCTCATGTAGTCACTACATTCCGATGCTCGCTCCCTTGTTTCCTCGACCTGCTTGGCCATCGAAACCCTCGCTGTGTCCTTTAATCATAAAGTATTATAAATATAACAACCCCGCGTACCTCTCATTTCTGAAAAGTACGCGGGGTTCATTTGCCTGGCAGTGACCTACTCTCACAGGGGGACAGCCCCCAATTACCATCGGCACAGAAGAGCTTAACGGC
>NZ_AWTC01000008.1 GCF_000497245.1 Sporolactobacillus laevolacticus DSM 442 | reverse complement strand
GGCCAGTTGTAAAATCAAATTAGCCAGCTAGGTTGGAGGAATAAAACACCATTATAAAATCCGGTGTTATCATTAAAGTGACCAAACCCTAATGAAAGAAGCGGATTTTATAATGGCTTACACCAAGCCTAGCACAAAACATCGAACGTTTACACATTTGAACGCTTTTCAGCGAGGACAAATTCAGATTCTTCACCAAGAGCATCGTTCTTCACGCGACATCGCGCGTGAGATCGGCTGTACCCATCAGACGGTGCTTAATGAACTTCGCCGTGGGACGACCACTCAGATCGGCCCCAATCATCGACGCTTCCAGGCCTACTTTCCGGAGACCGGTCAGGCTGTCTATGAACGAAACCGAAGCCATTGTGGCCGCAGGCTGAAGTTGGCAGCTGCTTCGGAATTTGTCGCCTATGCCGAAAAAAAGATGCTGTCCCGTGATCAATGGTCTCCAGATGCTGTTTGCGGTTCGGCTAGGATTGATCCGGCGTGGAAGTACAAGATCAGAATCTGTACCAAGACGCTGTACCATTACATTGATCTGGGGATCCTGAAGGTGAAGAATATGGATCTGCTAAACAAACTCCGTTATTCAACGAAAAAATCCCGACACAGACCCAACATCAAGCATCTGGGCGACAGTATCGACAACCGGCCGGCCGAGGTTCAAACGCGTCAACAGTTTGGTCACTGGGAAATTGATACGGTGATCGGCAAAAAATCCAGTGATGATGATGTGCTTCTGACTCTAACCGAACGCAAAACCCGATTTACTCTTTCCATGAAGATTGATGGCAAAGATCCAGATTCTGTAGACTATGGTCTGAAGAAACTGGAAAGTAAGTACGGGCAAGGGTTTGGTAAAGTGTTCAAGACCATCACAGCAGATAATGGCAGTGAGTTTTCTGGCCTCGTGAACAGTTTGACAGATCAGGCCACTCACATTTATTACACCCATCCGTACGCTGCTTGGGAACGTCCGACCAATGAACGCCATAATGGGATGATTCGAAAGTTCATTCCAAAGGGTCGGCCGATCTCGAATTATTCCAGGACGTTCATCAGTCAGATGATCCAGGCAATGGACCATCTTCCTAGGAAGATCCTGAATTACCGGACGCCGGCTCAGGAGTATAAGCAAGAACTCCAGAAACTGGTGAGCTAAAATGGGCAAATTTTTTGTTCCTGCCGCCTTAGGCGGCAGGAACACCTAGTGGTACCGCCGGATGTTCAGAGTGGCTAATTTATTATTGCAATCTAGCANTTTTTGTTCCTGCCGCCTTAGGCGGCAGGAACACCTAGTGGTACCGCCGGATGTTCAGAGTGGCTAATTTATTATTGCAATCTAGCATTGAGAAAAACTTGAATTGTATTGGAAACTATGCTATCATATTTTTCTATGAGTGAGTAAAATTGCTCTCTGCTCCATAACTGGAGCCGCTTAGTCCAAGGGGAGGTGAATCTCGTGCGCGAATACGAAATTATGTACATTCTCCGTCCGGATCTGGAAGAAGAACAGGAAAAAGCCGTTAAGGAAAAACTGGCTTCCATTCTGACGGACAATGGCGCCGAAATCAATGAAGTCAAGGAAATGGGCAAACGTCGCCTAGCCTATGAAATCAATGATTTGAACACTGGTGTCTATGTAGTTCTGTACGTAACCGCCGGCAGCGAAGCCATCAACGAATTTGATCGTCTAGTTAAGATCAATGAAGACGTGCTCCGTTTCATGACGATTAAAGACGAACGCAAGCCTCAAGAAGCGAAATAATTGAATCAACTTAAGAAAGGAGAATGATCCTGATGATCAATCGCGTTGTTCTGGTTGGAAGGCTGACGAAAAACCCGGAACTACGGTATACACCGAATGGTGTGGCTGTGACGAGTTTTACAATCGCAGTAAACCGACCGTTCTCGAACCAGCAAGGTGACCGAGATGCTGATTTCATACCGGTGGTTGTTTGGAGACGGCAAGCTGAAAATGCGGCCAACTTCCTGCAGAAAGGAAGTCTGGCCGGTGTTGAAGGCCGTATTCAGACCAGAAGTTATGAAAATAATGAGGGTCGGCGGGTGTATATTACTGAAGTAGTTGCTGATAGTGTGCAGTTTCTTGAACCGAAGGGGGCAAGACATGCTGAAGGCAGCAACTTCGCAGCACCCGTACCTTCATCACCAGACCAGCACAGTTATGCACCTTCTAATCGCCAGAGCAATAGCGGAGGTCAAAACCAGGGCGCTCCTTCTTTTGAAGATCCTTTCGCAAACGACAGCAAACCGATTGATATCTCAGATGATGATTTGCCGTTCTGATTTAGGTATACATTTGAAATAAGGGGAGGTGCTGAGCATGGCAGTACGCCGTTCACGTGGTAAGCGCAAAAAAGTATGTTTCTTTACCGTTAATCACATCACTTATATCGACTATAAGGACGTTGATTTGCTTAGACGATTCATTTCTGAACGAGGAAAAATTTTGCCTCGTCGTGTAACCGGAACAAGCGCGAAGTATCAACGTCAGCTGACAAGAGCGATCAAACGCTCACGTCAGATGGCTTTGCTTCCGTATACAACGGAATGATGATTAAATAATAATGGAGCGACTGACTCATAATCCTAAGTTAAGGGTTATGGGCCAGCCGCTCTTTTTGTGTAGATAATTGTATTAGAAACCTTGGCTTCGTGATAAACATGAAAAGCTCCGAACCAAATCGGAGCTTTGTGCTAATCAATAATATGGCGCCATCATCAGGTAAACAACGACACCAGTCAGGCTTACATAGAGCCAAATCGGCATGGTCCAACGAACGATGCGTTTGTGTTTACCTACCTGCATGGTCCAGCCCCACACAAGTGAGAGCAAAGCGAGAGGAACAACAATCGCCGCTAGTGTACTATGTGTGATTAAAATAAAGAAATATATGGGTCGGATCAACCCCACACCGCCATAATGGGGTGGTGGAGCAAGATAGTGAAACGACAAGTAGGAGAATAAGAAAAGTAATGTTGAAGTAAACGCGGCAAGAATAAACCCGCGGTGCACATTAATTTTTTTATTCTTAATCGCAATCAGTGCGGCCATAAGAAAAATAAAGGTAAAACTATTAAATATGGCGTTGAATCGCGGAAGCAGATACACATTGAATCCGATGTGCCCCTTATAGCCAATAAACGGCGCAAAGAAAAGCACAAGAATCAAAGCGTCGGCAACCACGGAAAAAGCAAGGATGGACAGGACATAACGTTTGTTTTTCTTCGCTTTGTCCTTTACCTCTTTTGTCTCCATTTGATTTTGCATCACCAGGCAACCCCTTTGTCATAAAAAAGACACATTTACTTTATCATAGGTGAGTTGTACAAGGGAATCAAGGAAAATGATTTGTCAAATTATGCTTGATTATCACCCGAGGACGAGGTGTTTTTTTCGGACAGTAATTGTTCAGTGATTGATTTAATTCGTGAATGTGATGTAATTTCCTCTTCGATCATTTCTTTTAGAATAACCTTGATGAAATAGCGAACAGAAGCCAGGTCATTAAATTGAACAATCGATGTGAGTGCTTCTTTATAGATCTGGAAGAACAAGGGCTCCGGGTTGCCTTTCTGAATTTCACCGTACGCTTCATACAAAAGATCTATTTTATCAGCGACTGCTAAGATTTTGCCCTCTAATGAGCGGTCTTTACCTTCTTTAAAACGTGCTTCATAGACTTGTCTGAATTCCTGAGGAAATTCCTTATC
Source organism: Sporolactobacillus laevolacticus DSM 442 (assembly GCF_000497245.1). GTDB lineage: Bacteria > Bacillota > Bacilli > Bacillales > Sporolactobacillaceae > Sporolactobacillus > Sporolactobacillus laevolacticus. Next base: position 254,442 of record NZ_AWTC01000008.1, on the reverse strand, counting down.
AAGATATTCCTGTGTCATCGAGCCTTCCACTTGAGAAAACAGTTCTCGAAGCTTAGGCAATGCATATTTTACGGGGGTCTTAATGTCTCCTGTGAACAGTTCGGAATAGTCATGATTAATTGCCTTTTCATAAACTGTTTTCCAATCTACCTTTTGACCGTGCTGGTCTTCAACAGTCGCTAGAAATTGCACAATGGTTGCTACCTTGAACGAGTGGCTGGCAACCGAATGTTCTTGGTATTTAAAAACACCTGGACAGCGATAAATGCCCTCCAGGTCAGACAAGCTTTGAAAATACTTATGAATGCCCATAAATCTCTCCTCCCGAATGAAATGATAGACTTCACTTGATTAACTAACAGCCATTGACATGATCAGTTGGTCAGCGAATAGCCGATAGCCTCGCGTGTTGTTTTATTCAACCCCGAGGTCAATTGGATAAGCTCTGAAACATTGAGTATCTGTAGGGTTTTTCCAGAAAGCTCTACCTGTTTCGTGATGATTCCCGTTTGATCATCATAATTACTGTCGCTGAGTTGGTTGGAATCAAAGGTAAAAGTATCCCCAACTGCATCCACATCAAGTGCAGCAATTTTTGAATCCGCAGCGCAGATCACATATTTTTTATCCTTATTCGTAAAAGGGCTTTGAGATGCATGCAAAATAAGCTTTAATGCAATAACCGGGAGAACGGAGCCTCTCAGAGAAATCAGTCCTTCGAGAGAAGAATCAGTGACCGGAACAGGAAAAGTTGAGACAGGCTCGATAATTTCCTGGATGTCTTTAATCAATAAACCAACTTCATGTGCGCCGACAAAGACTGAAATGCCGGAGTATTCCTCTGAATCAATCGTCAAGCTCAATCACCTCTATTAGTTTAGTTAGGAAGATCTCAAAAGCGTATCATTGGTATACCTACTATCTATTTCGAACCGTGTTGAAGATTACTTAATACTATAACTGAAAAAGCATAAATTCGTCATTTGTTTTCCAAATGTGGTACAGAATCCGGTTCAATTAAATCTTTGTCTTTATACCATGGATTGATATGAATCAGTACTTCTTCTACGTTCGGATAGTTTCGGAGCATTTTTGTCCGGATCGCTTCAGTAAGATCGTCCCCCTCTTGAATATTAAAAGAGGCGGGTATTCGGATTTGGGCATCGATGAGCACAACGTTTCCCTGTTCACGGGCGCGCAAAATATCAATTTTTTTCACCTCTTGGAAGGACAGGAAGACTTTGCGATAGTTTTCTTGTTCCGTTTCATCAACACTGCTTTCCATCAATACATTAGTTGCCTTGATGATCATGATGATCGCGATTCTCAGAATGAGAATGGAGACGACGATACCAGCAACAGGATCTCCGTAGTGTGTGTATGGGATGTGCAGGATACTGCCTATCCAGCTAATGCCAAGACCGAGTGCTGCTGCTATGGATGCATAAATATCTGCTAAATGATCAGCAGCTGTCGCGTGCAGACTTTTACTGTGATAGCGATCGGCTGACTTTTTTGTATAGACGTACAGAAACCATTTCCATACAGCGGAGACAAGTGCAGCGGCAAATGCCCAGATGCTAACGGATGATATTGGGCCGAATAAAGCTTTTACCGCCTCATAAGTCAGAAATGAAGCCGCCCCGATCAGGATGATCGAGATAAATGCTGTTGATATATCTTCTGCCTTACCATGACCATAAGGATGCTCGCGATCAGCAGGGTGATTTGACAATTTCATTGAGCCTATGGTTGCTATGGAGGCAATCACATCGCCTCCATTATGCACACCATCGGCAACAAGCGCGGTACTATGAAAAATCAATCCAAAGATGATTTTGATTAATGTCAGAACTAGGTTGCTCACCAGACTGACCCATGCGGCAAAAAGAGCTTTCGGTCCTTCATAGGTCATAATGATTCACACTCCTTAAATTGTTTGCCAAAGGCAAGTCGGGGACCAGAAAAGGCAATCCGCAAGCGGACTGCCTTTTAAAAAATAGGTATAGTTTTATAGTTGAAGTTGTCATAACGATACCAACTCTCGGTTGATAAATTGTCAACGGCTATAATCAGAATAAGCAGCAAGTCTACTCTTTCAACTGAATAGAAGCGTACAGACAATAAATAAAACGCTTTCTTTATTTTTGAAGATAACAATTTAATTATATGAAGAGTATGTGTAAATTGCAAGTGACAGATCACTACTTTCAATGAAAAGTGTTTTTGTATTATAATGAAAATTATGGGGTTGCCAAGAAAATCAGTGTTTATTCAGAAGTTATTTAGCCCAAAGGACATCAAGTGATGGGTATTCTTATGAGCAGATACTGCGTAACCTCTGAGTTATGACGTTTTACTTAATAATCGATCCGTATTAGGGGAACGCAGGCATTCACTGCATCGAACCCATCTGAGAGGTGTCACTATGACAGACCGAAACGCTCTGAAAAGAGGAGCGCTTGCAACGCTTACGCTATATCTTTTAATCGCACTAACATTTTTTGTGCCGTTTGTTTCTTTGTTATCCATATGGCTAATTCCGTTGCCGATTATGTTTTTGGCTGCTAAGGATGGATGGAAGAGCGCACTTGCCATTATCGGGATCGGCTTTATTTTTCTCGTGATCCTTGACCAGTCATTCTACATACTGCTTCCTGTGTTCTTTATGATACTTGGTTTCGCGCTCGGTTATATGATCCAACTAAAGAAATCTGCTTTTGCGCTTTTGCTTGCGGGCAGTCTCACAAACATTGCGGTACTGATTATCTATTTGGCCATATCGGTATTGATTTTCCATTTTAATCCGGTGTCGGCGGCTCAATCTGCACTTAATCAGTCACTTCAGCAGACACTTACCCAGATGCAGCCAATGCTTGAACAAGACACTGGAGAAATTATGGATCTTTATAAGAGCCAGATGGATAATCTTATGTATCTCACGCCTATGATTCTCATTACAGTCGGCGTTCTCTATGCACTGCTCGTCGAATTAATTAGTTTGCCGATTCTAAGGTTAATTAAGTTGGAAGTCCCACGCTGGGTGCCATTTAGAATGTGGCAGGTACCGAGAAGCGTTATTTGGTGTTATTTGGCTGTTGTTTTTATTGGATGGTTCGGTGCCGAACAAGGTACACCACTGTACACGGTAGTCCTTAACCTTGAGCTGATTTTGGAGATGCTTCTGGCGATACAGGGTTTCAGCCTGATGTTTTACTACTCGCATCTCAAGAAGTTCCCAGTAATTGTGCCGATTACCTTAACCATATTGGCCGTTTTATTCGGGTACTTGCTACTGCAATTGGTACGAATATTGGGTATAATTGACCTGGGTTTCAACCTTCGGAAGCGCCTGAATCAGAAAAAGTCATAAGATGCCGATTAGCCGAGCATTATAGAATCAGTTGTCCGTCGGAAACAAATGCTATATTGTACAATTGGGAAGTAACTAGCGGAATATAGTATCAGAAGTCGGAAAATAACGCCGCTTCTTGCGGCAAATCCGACATTAGATCCTCCATGACCGTGCAACTAAGCTTCAGGCAGCGCCAACGACTTGCCATCGGCAAGTTTTCTTATGAAAACAGGAAAATGATTCTCAGCAGTTGAGATACCGGCCTTATTAAGTGTCTGTTTATTTTTGTCTGATTTGTTATTATTTCGTTTCTCGGTATTAATGAAGAGAAATGCGGCTGCAGGAGCTGAAAAATTTTGGCGAACCAATTTAAACATCGGTGGCGCAGCGATCTCCTTATTGTGATCGGGCTGCTGTTTCTACTTTTTCTCGTTTTTCTCGCGTTCATTAATTGGATGTTGTCCATCGCCGGACTGGTGCTTCTTGCTCTGTCCGCTCTATGGTTCCTGCTAAATGAAAGACAGTTTGATAAAGAATTGATTGACTATGTGGCAGGATTGTCGTACCGGCTGAAGAAAGTCGGAAACGAGGCTTTGCTGAATATGCCGATTGGCATACTTCTTTACGATGAATCAGAGCAGGTTGAATGGTCCAACCCTTATTTAAACCAGATTGCTGAGGATGAAGGAAAGACAGTAATCGGCAAGCCTTTAAATGAAATTTCAGAAATTTTAAGTAAGCTGATTGCTTCAGACAAAGAATCGATGATTGTCGCATTGAATGAACGCCAATACCGTGTCCGATTGAAGCGGTCTGAACGTCTGCTTTATTTTACAGATATCACGGATATATTGGAAATAAAGAAACAATATTACAATGAAAAAACAGTACTTGGCTTAATTTTTCTTGATAATTATGATGAAGTCACTCAAGGACTCGAAGATCAAGTGCGAAGTACGATCAACAATGAGACAACCACGGTTATTAAGACATGGGCGACGCAGCATGGTATTTACTTGCGCCGAACAGCGTCGGATCGTTTTCTTGCGGTGTTGAATGAGCGCCTGCTTAATTCAATAGAGGAAGAACACTTTTCTATTTTAGATAAAGTTCGCGAAATTACGGTGCCGCTCAGCCATATACCGTTGACGTTAAGTATTGGTGTCGGCGCGGGAACAGCGACTTTGGAGGACTTGGGAAGCTATGCTCAGTCCGCACTTGATCTTGGACTTGGACGCGGCGGCGATCAGGCGGTTATTAAACGTCCGGACGGGGATGTCCGATTCTATGGCGGAAAATCAAATCCGGTTGAAAAAAGGACACGAGTCCGCGCGCGTGTCATTTCCCATGCCTTATCCGAGCTCATGCTGGAAAGCGACCAAGTCATGATTATGGGGCATCGGGCCCCCGACCTTGATTCGATTGGTTCTTGCATTGGCATTCTGAAAATCGCGCATGCAAATGGGCGGAGCGCGAAGATCATCATGGATCAGACGCATAATGTCTCCGGAGTTTCAAAGCTGATTGCGGAACTTAAGAAACACAAAAACTTATGGTCCAATTTCATTACAGCTGACCATGCCGCTGATCAGGTAACAAAAAAGACCTTGATGGTCGTAGTCGACACACACCGGCCTTCATTGGTTGTTGATCCTCCGCTGCTTGCCAGTGTCCAACGTGTCGTGGTTATTGATCATCATCGAAGGGCTGAAGAATTTATTAAGGATCCTGTGCTGGTCTATATGGAACCGTATGCGTCCTCAACTTCAGAACTAGTAACGGAGTTATTGGAATACCAGCCTAATGAGCGACCGCTTGATTTGATCGAAGCGACAGCTATGCTCGGTGGGATTGCAGTTGATACAAAGAATTTCACGCTTAGAACAGGCTTCCGCACTTTTGATGCAGCCTCTTACTTGCGCGCGCATGGTGCTGATACGATCTTGGTGACAAAATTTCTCTGTGACGATTTAGATCAGTTTAATCAGCGTGCAGAGTTAATCCGGCGAACGAAAATTTACAAAAACAATATTGCTATTGCTGTAGGCGAGAGCGATCAAAGTTACGATCAAGTATTGCTAGCGCAGACCGCGGACACGATGCTGATGCTTGAAGGCATCAGAACCTCATTTGTGATTGGACGACGGACGGATGGACAGATTGGAGTTAGCGCCAGATCACTTGGCGATCTGAATGTGCAGGTTATAATGGAGAGTATCGGGGGTGGGGGCCATCTGAATAACGCGGCAACACAGATGGCGGATACGACGATTGACGAAGCAACCGAACGCGTGACAGGCGCGATTGATCAGTATCTTGAAGGAGGTCTATCCTAATGAAAGTTATATTTTTAAAAGATGTAAAAGGTAAAGGAAAGTCGGGGGAAATCAAGGACGTCTCTGAAGGTTATGCCCGCAACTATCTGCTTCCTAAAAAATTTGCGGTTGAAGCGAATAAAGGGAGCTTAAGCCAGCTTGAAGCGCAAAAGAAGAAGCAGCACGAGATCGAAGAAAATGAACGCAAGGAAGCGGAAGCGCTGAAAGTAAAGATTGAAAAAATGTCGATCGAATTGAAGGCGAAGTCTGGGGAAGGCGGACGCCTTTTCGGATCAATCACGAGCAAACAAATTGCTCAGGCTTTAAGAAAAGCTGACATTTCTATAGATAAGCGAAAAATTGATTTACCGGAACCCATTCGTAATCTGGGCTATACTGATGTGCCGCTGAAGCTACATCCTCAGGTTATGGCCAAGGTTAAGGTGCACGTCACGGAAGAATAATTGCTTTAATCCGCATCGCGCAAATAACGATTCCGCGGATTTTATGTCTTAAAGAAAGGAGGGCGCGACATGAGTGACTTATTTGCCGATCGGATTCCTCCCCATAATATGGAAGCGGAGCAAGCCGTACTAGGCGCCATTTTTCTAGAACCATCCACGGTCATTACAGCTTCAGAGCTGCTGATTCCGGAAGATTTTTATCGTACAAGCCACCAGCTTATTTTCGCCGTCATGCTGGATTTGTCAGAACGGAATGAACCGGTCGATGTCGTAACGCTAACCAATGCACTGCAGACTTCCAAACGCCTCGAGGAGATCGGTGGAGTCTCGTACCTTGCTGAACTGGCCGGGTCAGCACCAACAGCAGCGAACATTGAGTATTATTGCTCGATTGTCGCCGAAAAAGCGACACTGAGGCGGCTGATCCGAACAGCAACACAAATCGTTTCCGACGGGTATACGCGCGAAGATGGTGTCGAGGGTATTCTCGATGACGCGGAGAGACAGATCCTTGAGGTGGCAGAGCGAAAACGGAATGGCGAGTTTCAATCAATCAAAGATGTTTTAATTGAAACCTATGACAATATTGAGATGCTACAGAGCCGTCATGATGATGTTACCGGAACGCCGACAGGCTTTCTTGAACTTGACCGAATGCTTGCTGGTTTTCAGAAAAGTGATCTCGTGATTGTCGCTGCCCGTCCATCAGTTGGGAAAACAGCATTTGCATTGAATATTGCTCAAAATGTTGCGATTAAAAACGACGCAAACGTAGCCATCTTCAGTCTTGAAATGGGAGCCAAGCAGCTCGCCATGCGTATGTTGTGCGCCGAAGGGAATATTAATGCTCAAAAGCTGCGTACAGGAAGTTTGGAAGATGAAGATTGGCAGAAGCTGACGATGGCGATGGGCAGTCTATCTCGCGCCGGCATTTATATTGATGATTCACCGGGAATCCGTGTGAATGATATTCGTTCAAAATGCCGGCGATTGAAGCAGGAAAAAGGTCTGGACATGGTGATGATCGATTACCTGCAGCTGATTATGGGTTCGGGTGGTGCCGGTCGGCAAGAAAACCGCCAACAGGAAGTCTCGGAAATCTCGAGAACCTTGAAAGCCATGGCTAGAGAGCTGGACGTGCCTGTGATCGCTCTGTCCCAGTTGTCCCGTGGTGTTGAATCCAGACAAGACAAGCGACCGATGATGAGCGACATTCGTGAGTCCGGAAGTATTGAACAGGATGCTGATGTTGTCGCATTCCTCTACCGGGATGATTACTACAACAAAGAAAGCGAAAAACAGAACATCATTGAAATAATAATTGCGAAACAGCGTAACGGTCCGGTAGGTACTGTGGAACTGGCTTTTGTCAAAGAGTACAGTAAATTCGTCAATATTGATCGGAAGCACAGTGATGAGGATGTGCCGAGGGGTGCTTGAATTTTTGTTTGTTTCCTGATTCCGAACAATAAGACAAATGAAGTGTGAAATGTTCGTTTCTTCATTGACTTTTAAATCGATTACCTGTTAGACTAAACAGTGGCTTTAGTGTACTAAAATATTATTTGTAGAAGTAGGGGGCTAAATGAATGTCTTCTGTTGTTGTTGTTGGCGCACAGTGGGGCGATGAAGGAAAAGGAAAGATTACTGACTACCTTTCGGAAAACTCGGAAGTAGTGTCACGTTATCAAGGTGGAGATAATGCCGGGCATACAATCGTTTGGAACGGCAAGACATACAAACTGCGATTAATGCCGTCGGGAATTCTTTATAAGGAAAAGATCTGTGTCCTTGGGAACGGAATGGTAATTAATCCTAAGTCCATGTGCAGAGAGTTGGATTACATGAAGGAAAACGGTGTGAGCACAGATAATCTGCGCATCAGCAATCGCGCTCACATCATCCTCCCCTATCACTTGAAGCTGGATATGCTTGAAGAAGAGAGCAAGGGTGCGTCCAAAATCGGCACAACACAGAAAGGCATTGGTCCTGCTTATATGGACAAAGCAGCCCGCGTCGGCATCCGGATGGCAGATCTTCTGGAACCTGATACATTCCGAGAAAAACTGGCGAAGAACCTTAAAGAAAAAAATCGCCTTCTTGAAAAAATGTACGATAGTGAAGGATTCGACATCGATGAGATCTATAATGAGTACCTGGCCTATGGAGAACGTCTCAGACCGCTCGTCTGCGATACATCGGTTGTACTGAATGACGCACTTGACAGCGGCAAACGTGTCCTCTTTGAAGGAGCGCAAGGCTGCATGCTCGATATTGATCAAGGCACATATCCATTTGTCACCTCATCTAATCCTGTTGCCGGTGGCGTGACGATTGGTGCCGGTGTGGGCCCGACAAAAATCAACCATGTTGTCGGTTGCGCGAAAGCCTATACGACACGCGTTGGTGATGGTCCATTTCCAACAGAATTAAATAACGAAATTGGCGATCGGATTCGTGAAGTGGGCCATGAATACGGAACCGTTACAGGAAGAGCACGTCGTGTTGGCTGGTTCGACAGTGTGGTTGTCCGTCACTCTCGTCGCGTCAGCGGTTTGACCGACCTTTCACTGAACTGTGTGGATGTGCTGACCGGTCTTGAAACTGTGAAGATTTGCAAAGCTTATAAATACAAGGGCAAACTGATCGAAGAATTCCCGGCGAGCCTGAATGCACTTGCTGAATGTGAGCCTGTCTATGAAGAAATGCCGGGCTGGACAGAGGATATTACGAAAGCGAAGTCGCTTTCCGATCTCCCGCAGAATGCCCGCCACTACATGGAACGGATCGCCCAGCTGACGGGTGTTGCGCTGTCTCTGTTCTCAGTTGGTCCGGATCGGACGCAGACGATTGAAGTGCGAAGCCCTTTCGCCTGATCTATTAATAGTCTTAATAAGCAATAGAATGGAACGCTGCGGCTGCATTAATGAATGCCGTAGCGTTTTTTAATTTAAAAATAAGTTGCTTTAATCGAATGATCATGGTAGAATATTTCTTGTGCCGCAAAAAGGGTGCTTTTGAAGTTCATATTGTCGCGGGGTGGAGCAGTCTGGTAGCTCGTCGGGCTCATAACCCGAAGGTCGTAGGTTCAAATCCTGCCCCCGCAACCAATGGATCCGTGGTGTAGGGGTTAACATGCCTGCCTGTCACGCAGGAGATCGGCGGTTCAAATCCGCTCGGATCCGCCATTATTATGGCTCGATAGCTCAGTCGGTAGAGCAGAGGACTGAAAATCCTCGTGTCGGTGGTTCGATTCCGCCTCGAGCCATGTTTTTGCCAAACATAAGCGATTATCGCTCTTAATAAAAAATATGTACTTAAACAGGACAAGACCTCTGGTAATGAACCAGGGGCTTTTTCCTGTTTCCTTGATTATGACAGGGTGATTGTGATTATGTTAAAATGAAGAAGACAATGTATTGGCAGCCATTTTGTAACTGAAGATGAGATAGTAAATGTTTCAAATGACAATCACGGAACTGGATCACCGTTTAAGAACTATAAATATTGCTGAAAAAGAACGTATACATGGGAAAAAAATCACATGATTTCGCAAGGAGGCCGCACAAATGGAAAATAAAATACTCGTTGTCGATGATGAACAGCCGATTGCAGATATTCTGCAGTTTAACCTGGAGAAGGAAGGTTATGAAGTCGTTTGCGCCTACGATGGTGCGGAGGCTCTTGAAAAGGTTGAGCAAGAAAATCCGGATATGATTCTGCTCGATGTTATGCTCCCGATCAAGGATGGCATGGAGGTATGCCGTGAGGTGCGGAAAACGCATAACATGCCGATTATTATGTTGACGGCCAAGGACTCGGAAATCGACAAGGTGCTTGGGCTGGAAATGGGAGCCGATGATTACGTTACGAAGCCGTTCAGCAATCGTGAACTGATCGCACGTGTCAAGGCGAATCTAAGGCGGCACAGGCAGGAAGGCGCTGAAGAAGAAAAGAAGCAGGAAAACAACATCGAAATCGGTGACTTGGTGATTCATTTGGATGCTTATGTAGTGACCAAGCGCGGCAAGATGGTTGAACTCACGCATCGTGAATTTGAGCTGCTCCATTATCTCGCTGATCATATTGGACAAGTCATGACTCGTGAAAATTTGCTTCAGACGGTCTGGGGCTATGACTACTTCGGCGATGTGCGTACTGTGGATGTTACTGTGCGCCGTCTGCGCGAGAAAATTGAGGACAATCCAAGCAGACCCGCCTGGATTATTACAAGACGCGGTGTCGGCTATTACTTGAAAGAACCTAATCAGGAGTCTAGTGATGAATAAAGTCGGTTTCTTTAAATCGATTCAATTTAAGATCGTTTTGATCTACGCGCTGCTGATCTTGCTTGCGATGCAGCTGATTGGTGTTTATTTTTCTGATCGCGTGAAAACGATCACGCTTGACAGCTTTGAGAAATCGCTCGAAAGCCAGAGTCAGTTGATTGCTTGGAACGTTGGCGAAGCGATCCGGGAATCCAAGGATACGAATGTTGATGATCCAAATCATGTGACCAATCAGATTAGAAGTCAACTGCTGGAACTCGATAACAATATTAGAGAAATTGAAGTCATCGATGAAAATACCGTAATTGTAGCGGCTGATGAGAAGCATGAGGACGTCGTCGGGAAAAGAACGACGAATCGACTGATTATCCAAAATTTGTCGTCCAATGTGACGAATAAGTATCGTCGCACCGATCACAACAACGGTGAACGCGTGGACATTGTAACGGCGCCGATCAAGGTGGACAACCAGCACTACGTTCTTTACGTGGAAAAAAGCTTTGAGAGTGTTTATGCTCAGCTACAGCAAATCAATCAAATCCTTGCTTCTGCGACTATTTTTGCGCTTCTTGTTACCGCGATTCTTGGCTTCTTCCTCGCCAGAACAATTACACGGCCACTGGTTCAAATGCAGCGCCAGGTACTCGCTGTTTCTCAGGGGAACTTTACACGGAAAGTGCAAATGTCTGAACCGGATGAAATCGGCCAGCTTGCCACGTCGTTTAACAATATGACGATGAAGCTGCGTGAGGCGAATGCCACGACTGAATCAGAGCGGCGCAAATTGAAATCCGTGCTCACCTATATGACAGATGGAGTCATCGCTACGGACCGCAAAGGAAACGTCATCCTGATGAACAATCGGGCTGAGCAGCTGCTTGGTGTCTATCGTCACGATGTTACCGGAAACTCTATTCTAGATTTACTGAAAATCCGCAAAGAGCACAAGATCATGGATCTGTATGAATTAACCGACTCCATCGTCCTTGACTTCAGTACGGATGACGAAACAATTCTTTTGAGAGCCAATTTCTCAGTTGTAAAGAAGGATAGCGGCTTGGCTAACGGCTTGATCGCGGTCATTCACGATGTGACGGAACAAGAACAGGTCGATATGGAGCGCCGAGAATTTGTGGCTAATGTTTCTCATGAATTGCGAACCCCGCTAACCACAATGAAAAGTTATCTTGAAGCACTTCAAGACGGCGCAGTTGAAGATGCAGCACTTGCTACCAAGTTTCTCGGTGTTACTCAAAGGGAAACGGAGCGAATGATTCGGTTGGTGAATGATCTGTTACAGCTGTCACGGCTCGATTCTAAGGATTATAAAATTAACTTAGAACGCACGGATTATGTTGATTTTTGTGAAAGCATTATCGACCGTTTTGAAATGTCGAAGAGGCAGAATATCGAATTCGTTCGTTATTTTCCAAAAGGTTCTTTTTATGTCCGGATTGACCGTGATAAACTGACGCAGGTTATCGATAATATTATCTCAAACGCAATGAAATACTCACCTGAAGGCGGTATTATCACCTTTAGAATTACGCGCAGAGGACGGAACATACGGACCATGATCAGCGATCAAGGTGTCGGCATTCCAAAGGAAAACCTGTCGAAGATCTTTAACCGATTCTATAGAGTCGACCGCGCCCGATCACGAAAATTAGGCGGTACGGGACTCGGACTTGCTATTGCCAAAGAAATGATTGAGGCACAGGGCGGAGAAATTTGGGCGGAGAGTGACTGGAACAGAGGGACAACGATTCACTTTGTGCTTCCGCTGGATAGAAGGGATAACTGAGATGCACCGCGAAATGTTCAAATCGATCTTGCTAGGCGCACTTGTGCTTGCGAGTGTGGCCATGACCTCAAATATACTATTCTATAAATCGGATTTCGAGAATTATCCTACGAACTCGGCGAAACAAGTGGCCATTGCGCAGACACGCAAATTGACCGATGTTATTCGCCCGAATTTGATGCTTGAACTGAACTCGAATGGCGAATTTGGACAAAACAGCTATGGACGCATTCAAAAAGTATACAGCCTTCTCCAGCAATCTGTTTTTAACAAACTGACGACGTACAATAATAAGGTAAGCCGTGGGGATAATCCTTCCTATAAACTTATCTTTCCGGCCCCGCTCACACGCGATGCGCTGACTAAGGTCTTTCAGTTTGATGAAAAGTCATCGATTCCTAACGAGGCTCTGATCGACCGTATTGAACTATTCAGTTCGTCGAACGGACAGCGCATCACGGCCATTTTCTCATCACCTGATGAAAAGGATAAACTGTATGCAACGGTAGATCACATGAACATGAATAATTTAAAGGCGCTGTTCACCGGAACGAAACTTTATCCCTATGATCGCCAACCTTTAAAAGGTAAAGTCGTCTATCTGCCAGATGATAAAACGAAGATGCATTCAGAAGTCAGCTACTATGAAAAGCTGAAGCTGGAAGAATTCCTACCGATACTATTTCCAGATCCGGAGAACGTTTTTCCAACGCGGGGGAAAACAGCATATACCGATAGTGCGCGCCAGCTTGAACAAACCAATAATGTCATCCAGTTTGTAAATCCGAGTATTATCAGAAGCACTGAGCAAAAACAGGATCCGCTCATCGGAAGCCTTGTATGGATGAACAGCTATAAATTATGGACCGATGACTATATCTATCAAGGCACGGCACTAAAAAATTATCGTGGTGACGGAACAGTCACTTTCCGCATGACTTTAGGGGACTACATGGTCTTCAATACGGAAAATTATCCGAACTGGTATCTAAGCATGATCGAATTAACATGGAAAAGCGGCGAGCTCAGCAACTATAAAGGAACGCTGATAAATCTGAATCTGGTTGACAATCAAGGCGACATTATCCTTGATTCTGGAAAGAATATTCTGAATAAGTTAAGCCAAACCTCTGTACCGGTCAAAAAAATTGAAGACATGGCAATTGGATACGAACTGAATAACCCGCAACCGAATGATGATCAATCCATAGTGGCTACCCCAGATTGGTTTTATAAAATAGGCGGTCGCTGGTATTCTGCGTCTCGTGCGCTTTTGCCCAATGAGAAGGAGGACCCATCATGAATTGGAGCAGGACAAAATCCATCTTCATCATTTGCTTCCTTTTGCTTGATGTCTTTCTTGTCTTTGAGATGTACATGCGGCAGCAAGATGAAAACGTCGAAGATATTGCTGACCAATCAAGACTTCCTAAAAATTATAAAATTGATACAGTGCTTCCTTCGCCACCACAAGACGTAACCTTCCTTCGAGGAACACGTGTGGATTTTACACAACAAAATGTGGGTGTTGAAAACCTGTCTTATGTTGTGAGTGACACCGGAAAACAGAAGATCAATATTGATGCTAATGGATTGCAGATGATCGGTACATTTGCGAAGCCGCTCTCCCTAGGGGACATAAAAAACGAAGACGTACAGAAGGATCTTCTTGGTAAGGTCTATTTAGGCGAGGACTACACGTATTGGCAATCTGGGGAAGGTAAGGGTATCTTAAAATTTGTACAGGTATACCATAGCCGGCCGGTTTATCTCAGTATGCGCAATAAGATGCAGATGCTCGATTTTAAGGTGAAGAACAAGCATGTCGTTGGGTTCAGTCAGAGCTATTTAAAGCTTAGCTCGAATAAACACAGTCATGTGGACATTATCAATGCGGAACAAGCGATTAATTATTTGGTCGATCGGACCGACCTTGTTGGTTATTCAATATTACACATTAAATCGATTGAATTGAGTTATGTGAATACGGTTGTTGATGAAAATTCAGATCCGTTGATCTTTGTCCCAGCATGGCACATCGTTGTCCGCACGGGGAGCGGGACAAGTGATTATTTTATCAATGCGGTTTCTGGTAGTGTTCAGTCGATCAATTAAATGATATTTTGAGAGAAGATAGATTGCGATTTACGGATCACCCTTGGGAGGGGTCGAAGTGGTTTTTAATTTTAGTGTGCTGGCAAGCGGTAGTACTGGAAATTCGCTCTATATAGAAACGGAACAGCAACGTTTGTTAATTGACTGTGGTTTAAGTGGCAAGAAAATGATTGAATTGCTTGAGCAGATCGGTCGCCGTCCGGAAGACATTGATGGTATTCTTGTTACGCATGAACATAGCGACCACATTAAAGGGCTTGGCATATTTGCAAGGCGGTTTCACACGCCTGTTTATGCAAACCGGAGGACATGGCAAGCCATGTCCTCGGTGGTAGGCGATATTCCTACTGAGCAGAAGTTTGAATTTGCGGCGAATACAACAAAAGCGTTCGGCAGCCTGGATATAGAATCTTTTTCAGTTTCCCATGATGCGGCTGACCCAATGTTTTATCTTGTGCGCGACCAGGACAAGCAATTGACGATCGCAACGGATCTTGGTTATGTTTCTGAACATATAAAAGGGCTGATTCGCGACTCGGATGCGTATATCATGGAGGCAAATCACGACACAGAAATGTTAATGATGGGACGCTATCCATGGAGTGTAAAGCGGCGCATTTTGGGTGACACCGGTCACATTTCGAATGAAGAATCCGGCCTAGCGCTGACGGAAGTATTCGGAAATCGGACAAAGAAAATCTACCTTGCCCATCTAAGTAAAGACAACAACATGAAAGAATTGGCAAGAATGAGTGTTGGACAGCGCCTGGAAAGTATCGGCCTGAAACTTGGACGGGAAGTTGGTCTTTACGATACGGACCCAGATCACGCAACCTCTTTGACCGCCATTTAGGTTTATAAGCGCAAGATTGTGGTTATTCTTTACATAGAAACAACGGCAATTTTACGAAGCATATAGAAATAGTCACATAATTTTTATAATGGAAATATTCGGTGGTACATTAATGATAACGAAAAACTGTTAGAAGAAATTCAGTGTTTTTGATAAGGTCGTGCACGCCTTATTGAAAGGAAAAGAAGACCGGGAAGCTCTTAATCATAGAACGACCATTTCTTTTCGTATTCTGAACATCTTCATGGATGCAAAAGAGGAGGAATAGTGTATGGGGTATTATGATGACAACCATATAGAGAATGATCCGGAGACAGATGGAAAATCCCGTCAAACGCGAGAAACACGTATGCGTGGAGGCTGGTTCTTCTCCGGCTTCATAGGCGCCATTGTCGGTATGGTTTGCTTGCTGATCTTTGCTCCAATACTATCGGATCTAGGCGTTTTTCCATATCAGGTTTCAACGGGCGCGCAAAATGGTAATAATGTGAGCAATCCAACCTTCAACCGGCAAGTGAATGTCAATGTCACGTCGTCGGTTACGGAGGCCGTAGATAAGGTATCTCCGGCTGTGGTTGCCGTGATTAACCTGCAGAAAGCGAATTTCTTTGACAATAAGTATACCGAATCAGGTATTGGCTCAGGCATCATTTATAAGCGCGATAATCAATATGCTTATGTGGTTACGAATAACCATGTGGTATCCGGTGCACAGAAGGTGGAAGTTCGGCTGAACGATGAACTGAAAACCAACGCCACAGTTCTGGGAAAAGATGCGCTTTATGATCTGGCAGTACTTAGAATCCCGTCTAAGAACGTCAAGTCAGTTGCTGAATTTGGCAATTCATCAAAACTGAAGCGTGGTGAACCGGCGATTGCGATCGGTAATCCGCTCGGTTTCTCAGGATCGGTGACGGAAGGGATCATCAGCTCGACAAACCGGACCATTCCGGTAGAAAGCAACAACGCGTCGATCGAGGCGCAGGTTCTTCAAACCGATGCAGCGATTAACCCTGGCAACAGCGGTGGGGCTTTGGTCAACATTGCCGGCCAGGTCATCGGCATTAATTCATCCAAGATCGCTTCGACAGGAAGTGGAACCAATGAAGGCGTTGAAGGCATTGGCTTTGCCATTCCAATTGATGTTGCGAAACCAGTGATCGATAAACTCGAAACCAGTGGTAAGATTGAGCGGCCGATGCTCGGCATCAGCATTGTCGATCTGACGATGGTGCCGAATGAAGAAGTAAATCAGCTGCAACTGCCATCTTCTGTGAAAACAGGTCTTGTGGTCACGGACGTCCAGAATTCAAGTCCGGCCTCGACAAGCGGGCTTGAAGCCGGTGATGTCATCACGGAAATAAACGGACACCAAATTAAGAGTTATATCGAATTCTCCACATACATGTATACTCAGCTTCGTGCCGGTCAGACGGTCAATATCAAATACTACCGGATGGGTAAAGTTCATAATGCACAGCTGAAACTCGGCAGCAAGACCTTCTCTTAAGGTAAGAATCAAAACGGGTCAAAGGACATTATCAAAGTCCTTTGGCCCGTTTTATATTTTTAAAAAGAATGAAAAGTTATGAATGAATGCGTATATAAAAAAATAATCAGATTAGATAGTGGATAAGGGATGATTATGGAACAAAATCATAAGAACTGTGGACAATTTGTGCATACTAGCGAATAATTATCCACAAGTTATCCACGTTTGTGTAAAAACTGTTCATAACTCTGAAAATTCATCACAATTATGTATGTTAAAATGAAGTGATGCGAATGAAGAGGATATAGTCTACATGGCGGAAAAGCCTGATTTTATCGCATAAAACCATATGTGCAGAATGTATAATCTAGTTAAAAAACTAAGTTAAGAAAAAACAATCAATTTTGACAAAAAATACGCTTTATTGATGAAATTAGTTATCCACATTCGCCAAAATTCATCATTTTCTATTGCGTATATCTTGTGGCAAACGCGTGATTCCATACTGAATATAGCAACGGCCTGTGGATATGTGTATAAGTTCTGTGTATAACTCTGAATAAGGTTGGGATAAGTTGTGAATATCACGATTTTAACGGTGGGAAAATTGAAGGAAAAATATTTTATACAAGGAATCGGGGAGTACGCAAAACGGCTGGGACCGTATGCAAAAGTGACGATTATTGAGGTTCCGGATGAAAAAGCGCCTGAAAATTTATCTGCGGCGGAGGTTGAACAAGTAAAGCAGGCAGAAGGCGAACGGCTGCTGAAAAAGTTGCCTGCGAATGCCTATGTAATCGCGCTCGCCATCAAAGGCAAACAGATGCCATCAGAAGATTTCGCGGAAAAGATCAGGGAGCTTGCAACCTACGGACACAGCGATATCGCCTTCATCATTGGAGGATCGAACGGACTTAGCGATGAAGTCTTAAGCCGCGCCGATTTCCAGCTCTCCTTCTCCAAATTCACTTTCCCGCACCAGCTCATGCGACTGATCCTGATTGAGCAAATTTACCGCGCGTTCAAGATTATGAGGGGTGAACCGTATCATAAGTAAATGAGGTTTTTTTAGAAAAAGATAAGGATTTAATATGGAGGTTTTTTCAGTTGGATCCATTAACTAAAAAACAGCGCCACAATAATATGAGTCATATTAAAGGAAAAGATACAAAAATTGAACTAAAATTGCGGAAAGCTCTTTGGCATAAAGGATATAGATATAGAAAAAATTATAAGAAATTACCGGGAAAACCCGATATTGTTTTGGTAAAATACAAAATTGTAATATTCTGTGATAGTGAATTTTTTCATGGATACAATTGGGAGAATAAGAAAAAAAGAATTAAAACAAATGAAAAATTCTGGATAAAAAAAATCGAACGAAATATGAAAAGAGATAAAGAGATAACGGATGAACTAGAAAATATGGGATGGGTAGTTACATTTTTGGGGTTTTGAAATTAATAAAAATCTTGATGAATGTATAAATACTATTGAGGATAAAATATCGGAAATTGAAATGGGTAAGTATTACTAAAGCAAAATCTTAATAGTGATCGTTATTATTTTTCTTGTTTTATTAAAATAAATTAAAAAAATATATTATTTTTTGGAAGCACATCAATTTATGTATGTGCTCTTTTGGTTTTATGGGAGGAGTGAAAAAGGAATGAAGTCAAATTATAGGTGGTGGAGTGTTAATAGAAGGAATGTTATTATATGATTTATGCATTACTTTTATACAAAGCGCTGAATTGTATAATTTTTTGTATTAAGTATAATTAAATAAGAACATACTTTCCTATAAGGGGAATTCACTAATGAACAATATGGAACACAATGTCCTAAGCATAGTAGAACTATTCTCTGGTCCAGGCGGACTTGGCCTTGGATTTCACTTACAGGGCTTTAAATCAGTAGTAGCCTATGAATATGAAGATGATTGCATAGAAACTTATTCTGCTAATTTTCCCGATACAGAAGTTATAAAAAAGGATTTAGCTGAATTCACAGAAGAGGATATTGTTAAATTAAAAAAGATTGTAAGAGAAAAAACCGGGCGTGAAGATGTAGACGTTGTGATGGGGGGACCACCTTGTAGAAGTTTTTCCTCTGCTAATCCCAAGAAAAAAGTTGGTGATCCGAGAGATTTTTTATTTAGATCATTAATAAAAGTGGCGGCTGAATTAAATGCTAAGTACTTTGTCATGGAAAATGTGGCAGACTTAAGCAATAAAGCCACAGAAGGAAAGCATGAAAGAAAAATATTCCATGTAATCTTGAATGAGCTTTACGAGAAGGGTTTTAAATATATCAATTGCAATATCCTTAAAGCATCAGATTATGGTACGCCACAAACTAGGGAAAGGCTTATTATCTTAGCAACAAAAAATAAAGACTTGCCCCTAAGTTTTCCTAATCCTATATTTTTTCAGGATAAAGAACCGCGATGGAAAACAGTACAAGAAGCATTTCAAGACTTGCCTAGGGTAACAGCGCCTCAAGATGAAATTGTTGGTAAGGATCAAGAAAAGGTAATGCATAAGGATACGATTGGATATTATTGTGAAGAATATGGAGATCAACCGAAAAATGACTTTACTAATTTTTGCCGTGGTCTTAGTCAATCATATGGGTATGCAAATGAATTACCAATACGAGACGTTGAGATATTAGGAAATTTCGTTCTTCCAAATCACACAAAAAGAATTATACATCGTTATAGTTTGTTAAGAGAGGATGAAAGTCAGGGCAAATTAAGAGATAGGTTGGAGGAGGAACTTAGTCTCCAAGAATTTAATGAACTTCTTGAGAAAAAGATAATTTCAACTGGAACTTTTAGACAAAAGAATCGGAGAATTCCATATTCAAAACCTGCTAGAACTGTTACATCACATGTTCGTGAAGAATTTGTTCATCCACTGTATAATCGAAACCTTACTGCTCGTGAAGCTGCCAGATTACAAGGATTTCCCGATTGGTATATTATAAAGGGCAAAAATCAAAAACCATATAAGGCAACCGATGCAGATATAGGAAATGGACGGGATATTTATCAACAAATAGGAGATGCTGTTCCTCCGTTATTAGCCACTGCATTAGCTAACGAAATTAAGAGAAATCTGTTGAGTAAACCATTAAAAATAGATACATCAGAGCAAAGAAAAGCATGTGTTCAGTGGATTATTCAAAATGAAATATCAATTCTTGAAATAATTCGAGATAAAGTTTTTGAAAAATATACAATGAGTGATTTATTAACAGGAAATATTTCGTTTGCGGAAGATGGGTATTACAAAAATAAAAATGGTCAATTAACTCTATTATAAGGGCTAATTGACCTTATTTTTTTTTCGTATTTTTACTAATCAAACTTTTGGACGCCAGGATGAATTGATGCTCGAAGTGTCCATTAAAAGTGATTGTAAAACCTGTTTACAATGATCACCGATAAGTTCGTGCATATACTCTGTATTTCCATAAAAAATACTGGAATCCGTTTTTATGGCATTATCAAGGACGTAAAACCCGTTCCATGATTTCTTTGCACAGCTATTATATTGTCCACTTCTAGTAAAGCCGTCAGAATCCATTGCAATAATTATAGACCACAAATTATGCTCCATTGCCTCTTCACTTGACTTCATATTAATTTTTAATCTATCCCGTATTGATGTTTTGCACTGTATTAGACCAAAAAGCCGCCATTGTTCAAAAGAAGGAACATATTCAGCTAGAAACAAATCAAAATTCATTTCAGCAAGAATTTTTTTTATGAAAGAAATGTATTCTTGTTTTTTTGGAATGGCTAAAATCCCACCGTCAATGATGTCACCCTTAACGAGTAATTTCATTTCAGTTGGAGTAAATATTTTAATCTTGATTTTGTCAGAAGAAAGGAGCAGATTTTTCGTAATAAAATTTTCCCAAGCAACACCAGAAGAACGTCTCCAGCTTTGTTCAGCACTCATAAAAGTTTTTAAAACATCGCTATCAAGAAGAAAGTCAATAAAATCATTTGGGTTCTGAGGAAGTTCTGACATTTCCATATTCTCTTTAATAAAACTTGCAACATGTGCTTTTTCTAGTTCTCGCCATAATTTGAATGGTTGGAGATCTGGGTATAGCTGAAGCAGTTCCGCAAATGAGTCAGAAATTGCCTCCCTACGAGATTGGCCAATAATTGCCTTGTTTATCTTACCACCTGAATGAGCTTGAATTGAAACTTGAAACAACTTTTCATATACCTTTTGAATTTCTGTGAGAAGATTATCCATGATCATCCCGCTCCTTTATTGTCTGGTTAATTTATTGGTTTTATAGTATAACTAATCAGAAAAAATGTCAATATTGTCTGGTTATTATATATAAGGATTTTACTTTATAACAGGAATAATCACTAGATAAAAAAAGAAATTGAAAATGTATTATTGTAATTACATTTAAATTAGCTAGGGATTATTGTAGGAAAAACGCATCAAAATTTCTTTATAAAATTATATTATTAAATGGAAAATAAAGCTTGGATTTTATAAATTAATTGTCTAGTCAAACCTTAAATTTGGAAATAGCATTGATACTGTGGCTTCTATCTCAAGAAGAAGTTTTAAAGTGGCAAAACAATCGTGCCTTATATCATTAAAGGTGGTGAAGAAAAAGGTATGCTTTACAGCAATTGTTTCATACGTTCTCAAGAAGAGAGTATCTATTTATTTAATCTTTTTTGAAATGTAGAGATTGCGAAAACCTTGTGTAGTTTCATTGGATACAAAAATCAGATGACATTGATAAGCATTTGCCACATTGGCAGCTTGAACTCTTGTTTATCCTTGTGAAGTATTCAAAACGCCTGTTCTTTTCAATGCGGTGATCTAAATATAAGGGGGTACGAAGTTGTGCAATTTTAATAAAGATGACTTTGTTGAATTCATGCAGCAAGGGTTTGGAATTATTATAGATAGAAGCTTGGTTGGCGAAGAGTCGATTATTTTATATAAAGACGAACTGGATGACAAACTAATTTCTAAACAGCAAAAGAGTAAGCTCCCCGATCGGATAATCGTTCATATTTTTTCATATAATGAAAAAAGCGAGTGGCTCGCTGGTATTCTGTGTGATGAGAATACCAACGTTCCGCTCGTTTTGATTTGTATAAAAGATGGAAATCAAATTGTTGAGAAGCCAATTTCACCGTAATTTTCTCAATTTGATTTTCTTCTCTTTTTTTTTCTGTTCAATTTCTTTCTGTTTAATTTTGTTGGATTCTATTTGTTCGCTAGATCTTTCTTGGCATTTTTTGAAAATATTCAAGAAATTATTAGTTTCCCCTTTTATATATAAGATGATGTGATCTTGTCTAACATCATAATACAAAACAATATCCTCCATGAATGACTTGATAGCAATTGCCAATCTTTGGGCTATTTCAGGATCAGTTTTGAGTATTACTGTGTGGACTTCGTCTATACTTAATATTTCATTTAACTTAATAGCATTTTCAATGAACTTTTGTTGATAATCAAGTTCTTTTTTTGTAGGAAAGTGATAAATGTGATTTTCGTCGTATTTAATATTTAATTCATGAAAAGTGTTATTAACCATTGACCGATTTGTGTAAACGTCATAATCCTGTAATTTAGTAACCATATTATCAAGTGTTTTTATTGGATGTTTATTTAACACCTTTCGGAGTATATCAGGATCAAGTGTTTTCCTTTTAGATTTCTTTTTCGTTGTCTTTTTTGCCATGTTATCTTCCTTATCATTTGTTGTACTCATAATTGAATCCTCCATTTTTTTTAACTATTTTTTGGGGAGAAAATCTCCGTAAGGGATAGGTCATCAATGGTTAAATCGTGAAAAGCACATAGGAGATTGGTTACCAAGCATTGAAGTGTCAAAAACGAAAGAATTGAAATAAATGCATAGAGAATTTTTCAAAAAAGGGCTATATACGAATAATGTACCATATTTAATTATCAAATTTTATTTGGCTGATCAGTTTTTTTATTGTATAGTACCTGCAGAAGGAATTGATCAGCTCTAGGGGATCCGATTTCTTTCTGATAAGTCTCAAATTGGATGAATTCTTATTCCGTTAAGTTTAGCGCTTTGCTCTATGATTGCGTTAGCTAGGAATATGATTTTTATTCAATCCGTTCCTTGACAACTGAAAAAAGGAGGTGATTTTTATGTGTAGTAGTACATGAATCAATTATTTCCCAGTTTATTTCTTTTCCGAGTAACCCATTGCAGTCCATAGAAGATCATATATTGCAATGAAAACTTTAAATCCAGTATTTGAATTCAAGATCTATCATGAAAAATATTTTTTCAATATTCGGTTAATTAATCTTCTTTATCTGATAGGAGGTGTTTCTTATGTCCCTACGTGTAGGTCGCTTTAATGAGTCAGAAAACGAAAACCCCTTTTATCCTGACAGCCTAATCCCAGATGGAATAAATGAAGCTGAGTGGCCAAATATTCCCGAAGGTTTCACAAAATTTATGATTATGAAATGCTGGCAGGAGGAAATGTGGGGCAAGTATGATGGTCAGAGTAAGGTCACACTGAGACTATTGACTGGCGACGGTTTAACAGTCGAGAAGGTATTCTATTTGCTTTATGACAATATTAATTTGTACTGGTTTTTATACTGTATCCTTGGTGAAGAGCCGCACGGACAGCTTTCACTAAGTAAGTTGCATGGTATTGTATTCGAGGCAGTAGTTTCTTATCGCTTTACACGAAAAGCAAGGATAGTTTTGGATTTTTCAAACATTAAAGTTTTATAAGCAATTGGAAATTAACTTGAATTGAATCCTTAGGAGGCACAATCATGACATTAATGAGAATAGAATCATTGCCGGACGCTTACGACGAAGAAGAACAATCTGGTTTTTCTTCTCCTGTTGAATACTGGGATCACCAGTACGCATTAAAGATTAACGGAATACCCCATTCACCAATGATAGATCGGCAAAATGAAGATCCGATGGGTTTTTCATTCACAGATGACCAGAGTATTCAGGTCAGAAAGACACCATTATTGTCACCAGGCGTTTATGATTTTACCCTGAAGCGTGCCTATATGAAAAAAGTGCAGGGCAGCAAAGGAACGGAATTTCAATGCTTCTTCTTCCTATCAATCTTGGATTACAGTTCCACAGGGATAACACCAGAATTTTTGTATTCGTGTAACGTGTCACGCGACCCAAAATCAGAATTTGCTCAATTTCTTAATGGATATCGCTCTTGCTTTGGAACATCACAATGGCGGATTAAGGACTTGGAAGAATCTTCGGGAAAATTAGCAGTGTATTCATTAACAGGTGATTGTCCGTGTGAGCGATTAAGGGTACTGTCCAGGTCTGTAAGGCTAGAACGACGTTTACATTTGGCGTACTTGCAGTCGAATTCATGATAAGACCTTCTATACGAAAATACGATAAGCACTCAGTATTTTATTCAAGCGGGCCATGAACGATTCTTATGTGAATAACAATTAAAGTAAAATAGGGAATCGCTGAGACCTCCAATGTTATGGTAATGAGACTAGTTCATTAACTACAGGCCGATCGAGGCAGGTGAAATCAGCGATTCCTTAATAATTTTTGTAAAGGATATGGTTTGAAATGAGTGGAGAAATTCAAGACATAAATAGTAATGGTAATGAACAAAGTACCACATTAAGTGATCCAAATAAAAATAAGGATGCTGATCTTTCGTCAGATCAGAATCAAGTTCAATCTTCAGGCGAATTCTCTGAGATCATTTTTTATCCTTACAAAGTGAAGGGTAAAGAGTTGTTATTGATGACTGAGGGAGACAAACCCATCGCAAGAGCTGTAAGAGTAAAACGAGTGTTACGTAATATTGAAACAGGAAGTATTCAGCTTGAACTTGTTTTTTGGGCGTATGACGACTGGGTAACGGAAACTGTTCCAAGAGAAACCATTAAGCCCCGTTCGATGGATCGTCTAGCTGCTTTGGGAATGGATGTTTTAGGGGAAGGCAAAAAAGCACAAAAAGTAATTGAATTTATCAGTATAGCTGAGCAGTCGATCAAGCCAACATCAGTATACGGGAAACTGGGATGGGCGTATGATGTTTCTCCTGAATCGCCACCTTTTAAGCACTATCAGATCATCCCCTATACAGGTGGAAGCGCACTTTCAATTGATGTGAATCAATCAGAGTATGACGGAAGGTTTGATGTTGCACCTAAGGGTTCACTGAAAGAATATCTGGACATGATCAAAGCCGAGGTTACTGGACACCCTCCTTTAGAGTTAATGCTCTGTTCAGGATTAGCAGCTCCAATCGTTTCATTAATCGGTGGGAATGATCGAATTAACGTGGATTCCCTCTTGATTCATCTAGTAGGGAATTCGACGACTGGGAAAACTACAGCCGCAATGCTCGCAGTTTCAGGGTTTGGCAATCCAAAGGTGGCAGCAGAAAATTCATTGGTTCATTCTTTTAATGCAACCCCAAATTCGATGCTCAAATTATTGGAAGGAAACAATGGTATTCCGATGGTGTTTGATGAAACGACAATGAACAACATGGATCACAATCAACTAAGTACGTTTATCTATGCGGTGGCACAAGGAACAGCAAGAGAAAGGCTATCCAGGAATAACCCGGTGACAAACAGCTATGACATAGAGAAAGCTAATTCATGGGATACAGTTATTATTACAACAGGGGAAAGTTCAATCATTCAACACTTAAATCACAATCTTGGATTACGAGCCCGAGTCTTTGAGTTTGCCAATATTCCTTGGACTAAAGATGCAGACAATGCAAATGCCATTCAAAAAACATTACTTAAAAATTATGGCGTATTGTGTCAGCCTTTCATTGAAAAATTGACGGAAGTAGGTATGGACTCGCTAATTCAGTTTTGGGTTCAGATCAAGCAACAGATTATTAACGAACTTCCGGAAAGTAAGCTTAGAGATCGCATTGCGACAAAGTTTTCGTTCATTATTCTGGCAGCGAAAGTGTTCTCGAAGACGTTTGATATTGAATTATCATGTGACGGGATTTTAAAAATGTTGATTCAACAAGAAGAAGAGTCATTATCTGAAAGAGATATGGCAATGAACTTTTATGAGAGCTTGAAACAGTACATCATCCAATACCAGAAGAATTTTAAAAAGGGCATATTGCCAACAACTGAAAACAATGAGATCTGGGGCAGAATAGAGATAAAAAATGGAAAAACCTATTGTTATATCTTGAAAAACCAGTTCAGAAAAATCATGGACGATTTTAAATTTTCCGATGAAAAAGTCCTTCTTTCACAATTAAAGGACTTTGGGCTGCTGCATCATGAGAAAGATAAGTTTCAACAACGTATTGGCGTTTTCTCGAAAAGTGAAGAAGCTCAGAGAGAACAGGCAACAGGTAAATCAGGATATAATCCAAAAGGCGATTACACTTATTGCATCTTATATGAAGGAAATATAATTAGTGATTTTTTGGATGAGGAAGAACAGGCATAATGGAATATCCCCCTTATCCCCCTCGATTCTTGAAATTTATATTTTATCAAATTTTTTGCAAAAAAATTTATTAAAATGAGTATGTCATAGTTCGATTATGTGGGGGAACAGGGGGACTTCAAATTGTTTTCTGAATTTATATTATTTTAAGGAATGAAGATAGATGCAAAAAGAATATCAGTCACAGAAAATTGATTTGTTTGTCGGGATGATTGCAGAAATGGTTTCTGAGTATATCGACAAAGAAAGATATATTGAGGGGAAGGAGAAGCAGAAAAATGGGTGATGCATCAATTGCTCCACTAAAAAGAGCTGCCATTTATGCCCGCGTTTCCACGATTGAACAAGCGGAAGAAGGTTATTCGATCGATGAACAGCTCCGACTACTCAACCAGTGGTGCGAGAAGGAAGGGTATGAAGTGTATCATGAGTATGCTGATCGAGGGATCAGCGGAAAGAGCATCAAAGCTCGTCCCTCCCTCCAACACCTTCTTGATGATGCGATGAACCGGCACTTTGAAGTCGTGATTGTTTGGAAAATGAACCGGCTTGCTCGTAACATTCTGGACTTATTGAATATTGTCACCGAATTGAACCGCCATAATATTGCCTTTCGTTCTTACTCCGAAACGTTGGAGACAGAAACACCAGCGGGGCGCTTACAGTTCCACATGATGGCCGCGATTGCTGAGTTTGAACGTGGGACGATCGCTCAAAACGTCAAAATGGGGATGTTGGCCCGTGCTCGAGAAGGCGAATGGAATGGTGGACAAGTCTTAGGGTATGATATCGTAAAGCTTCCATCAGATGGGAAGAAAAGGATTCACACAAAACTGGTCGTCAATCAATCTGAATCCAATACAGTGAGGGAGATTTTCAGGCTGTATACATCAGGCTATGGATACAAATCCATAGTGAATCGGCTTAATACAGCGGGCTATCGAAGCAAGAAGGGGAATCTCTTCTCCATTGCGACCGTCAAGACCATTTTGACGAATCCCATTTACATCGGCATGATTCGTTATAATGTTCGGCGGAATTGGAGCGAAAAAAGACGAAACGACATCAACCCCCATCCTATTATGGTAGAGGGAAAGCATCAGCCAATAATTACGAATGAACAATGGGAAAAGGCACAAACGGTACTCAAGAGCAGGAGCCACAAGGCAAACCGTGTGCATAGTGGGGAACATTTACTGACAGGATTGATCAAATGTCCTGCCTGTGGTGCGAGTATGGTTCTTGGGAGAACGACGAACCGAAATAAAGATGGTTCTAAACGAGTGCTTGAGTACTATGTGTGTGGTGCATGGAAGAATAAAGGTACGTCAGTATGTCATTCAAATGGGGTGAGGATAGATCAGGCAGATCAATACGTTTTAAAAAAGCTAAGCCGATTAGTCAATAGTGACCGTTTGGTTCGTGATATTGTCAATCGATTGAATCGTCAAACTAAAGAAGTCGACGCCCCGTTTCAGAAGGAAAAAAAACAGGTTCGAGACAGCATCGACAAAATTGAACTTAGAAAAAAGAAAGACTTGGAACTTTATGAAGACAGTATTCTAAGTAAAAGTGAATTGGCTGAGCGAATGGAACAGCTCAATGGTGAACAATTGAAGCTCAAGACTAGATTGGGACAAATTGAAGATTCTTTGCATAATGAATCTCAGCGTGAAGTTTCTGTACAGATGATTCGGGAAACCATGAATCGGTTTGGTGAGTTTTTTCGACAATCCTCTTCACGGGAACAGCGAAAGCGATTAATGGAGCTGTTAATCGACAAGATCACCATTGGAGAAGATCGAACGGTTCATACGATACGGATTCAATTTAATAAGGAACTCCTACAGTACTTGAATGTTGAGGGGGAGAGATCAAAAAATGATCTCTCCCCCTCTTTTTGCATCTATATCGATCTATAGGACAAAAAGAGTAACCAAAATTCTATTGCCATTTGGAGGAATAATCATGAATATTACCACGATATTTCGTCAATACATTCAAGAACATTGTCCGCATTTGAATGATAATGAATGGATTTTAGATGATGCACTATTTAGAAAAGAACAGTTGAAAATGGAGCACTTAAAGAGAGTGCTGCCAGAAGGCGACACCCTCTTTAAGTGCTTTTGTTTTATTCATGCCCATGCAGATATTGCTATCTATATTATTTTGGATCAACAGGGAAAAAAGATGTACACAATTGGTTCAATAACCATATAACCCACAACCAATTTGGGAAATTCCCAAAAAAAATAAGTCCAAATGCCTAACAAAATCAACGAACGGACATATAGTGTCCAAACCATTTGCTAAATTAACCTCGTGTAGATAACAGATAGTAGTTTCATTGGACAAGGTTGTGATCCTTGTGGGAGAAGAGCGCAACAGAATTGATCGAATCCTCTTCCTATATGACAAGCTGATTATGGGAGATATCGTATATAAAAGTGAACTAACTACTCAGTTTAATGTTCATGAACGAACAATTCGTCGAGATATTCAAGATATAAAATATTACATGGCAAGATTCTACATCAACAGAGACATTATGTATGACCCCAAAGTCGGTGGTTATAGACTCATTTACTCAGAATCCATTCAATTATCATGGAGTAGATGGATCGCTCTATCAAAGGTACTGCTAGATAGTCAACTTCTAACCAAAGCAGAAAGCATGCAATTTATCCATTCGGTTGCATCACAATTGGATAAAGAGAAACACCAGAAATTTATAGCCAATATGCGTGCGAATCTTAATCACTATAAATCTGAGCGTCAAAAAAATCGCATGCTGGACAAGGTAGAGCTTGTTTATCAAGCTTTATCACATAAAAAAATGCTTTATCTGGTACAGGAAAATAAGGCTTATACGTTATGTCCAGTGGGCCTTGTATATAAGCAATCACATTTTTTCTTGGCCGCACTTCTAAATGAACCCCTTCACAAAGAAACACAGTATAGTCTCAAACCGGTTCCCATTATGATTCGAGAGAATTTATCAATAAAAATTGATTCTGCATCTTTCACCTTGCCTCCATCCTTTTCCTTTGATGAAGAAGAATTCAAAAAACGATGCATGCCGCCTTAGAGACATGCTCAACGAATTCAAACTGACCAGGAGGAGGGATAAACATCGCTTTATTAACGACAAAAAAAATGATGTCGGTTTTAGACTGGTGCTATGACAAATCTTTAAATGGATTACCAACCATGCCGTCAGCATCCGAACTTGCTGAGCGGTATCTCAAGAAACATCATCATGATTCTGAAGCAGCCATTAAAGACTTTATTCATTGGCAACATGCCAAAGTAGGGACAAGCGGTTTTCTCACTGGGTTAGGTGGCTTGATTACACTTCCTGTTGCCATCCCTGCTGATATTTCTTCTGTACTGTACGTGCAAACACGCATGATCGCCGTCATCGCTTATATCCGAAATTATGATTTACACGACGATCAAGTCAAAACGTTTGTTTTCGCATGTTTAGTTGGACAATCGGGTGTCAATATGTTGGCTAATGCCGGAGTACAAATTGGACAAAAGGTAACCATTCAAGTGATTAAGCGAATTCCAAGACAGGTGTTGGTCACAGTTAACAAGAAAGTTGGTACCAGACTGATTACAAAATTTGGGCAAAAGGGAATTGTTAACCTCGGGAAATTTGTTCCTGTTATCGGCGGCATTATTGGTGGGACAGTGAATGTCGGTAGCAATTTGGTGATTGCACAAACAGCAAAGAAAGTATTCACTCAATTAGATTTGACCATTTCATAGATCTGTGTGGAAGGAGGAACACCGTATATGTCTATGCTGCGTTCATTACAATCAGGCATAAGCGGATTAAAGGGATTTCAAACAGAATTAGATGTGGTGGGCAATAACATTGCAAACGTCAATACAACAGGATTTAAGAAAAGTCGTATTTCGTTTGCGGATGCAATGAATGATACCTTGTCGCATGCACAAAAATCACAAAATGGTGAGCAGGTGGGACTAGGTACAAATGTTGGAGCCATTGATACGTTACATACAAACGGTGTTGTCAATCGTACGAGCAACCCTTTGGACGTAGCAATTAATGGTAGTGGATATTTTATATTAAGCTCACCCGATCATCCAAGCACAGACCCAAACCTTTTTACCCGTGACGGTTCTTTTCATTTAAATAACAATGGTTTCTTAGTCAACGCGAATGGCTTATTCGTTCAGGGACGATTACGCGATTCAATTACTGGTGAAGTTGTTCCGCCATTTGGATCAACCGTTTTATTGGATAATATCAAGCTTCCCAAACAGGCGGATCTTCTAGGAGATAACAGTGGGAAAAAATTGATTGTCTCAAGCGTATCTATATCAGATGACGGAATCGTCCGTTATCGATTGACTGGAGACGATGAAGACCATGAGGCAGGCCCTATAGCTTTGGCACGTTTTCCAAATCCGCAGGGGCTTGAAAAAATGGGTAACAATATTTATCAGGATAATGCAGCCTCAGGTGATGATCTTTATGATTTGAATACTGAAAAAAAGATTATTGCAGGTGCACTTGAAGCATCAAACGTTGATCTAACCGATGAAATGACGGAGCTGATCAATGCACAAAGAGCTTATCAATCCAACGCAAGAGTCATTACTAGTGCAGATCAAATCCTACAAGAATTGGTACAGTTGAAAAGGTAAACACAGAAATTAAATTCGGTGACGAGCAATTACATGATGCTTGTCATTTTTTTTCTTTAGTGTTTTTATTCAATAGAAATTCATTTGTATGATGATGTAGAAAAGGATGGAATAACACATGAAAATCTTATCCTATTATTTTTTGGCGATTGGCACGTTCTTCCTCATTACTTACATGATGATGACGATTAGTAAAATAACGAAAAACAAAAAAGGGGGGGCTGCTAAGATATTCCTTGTCTTCATTGTTGGTATTGCTTTTATTTGCTCAGGTGCTGTAGTTTATCTAAAATCTCCATTTTTCCTAAAAAATTTATCCCAAGCGACAAGAAATACACTGAAACACAAGTCCGAAAACTCAGCTCAACAAAATTCAAATCGTATAAACACACAAAAGCCAGTAACAGGTTTTGATTCTGCAGGATCAGTGCGGCCAAAAGTGTATTATCCATTACTAAAAAGTTGGGGGGATAAGGGAGAACGCATTTACACAGATGCGGACAATACAAAAACATATGTAGATGGGGCTTACACAGTTGTTATGTTGCCTGAAGGGATGAGAGCGTCAATAACAGATGATGATGGAGCTTCCGTGTATCTACCAGAAAAAGGATACCGAAATAGAAAGCGGATGTATACAGATTACAATTATTCAATTAGCAAGATCGATGGAGCAATTTATGTCGATATTCTGAAGGGCGTAACATTTGATGATCAGTATCATGTAGGTGGAAAAACATCAGAACAAATTCAATCTTTTGCCGCGGATGATTCCAGAGCTAAAATGTCCTACATTGATTACATATACAGTAAATGGCCTTTGCAGAAACCTAAAAAAATCGTCGATAATCCGCTCCTTGTCGGTAATTGGAAATATGAATCCAAGGACTTACTAGATAATACGCATACCCTTATTCAAATGTCTTATTCAAAAGATGGATTTGTTACAATAGATACATCTTTAATCAATGGACTTCCTGGTATGGCAAAATACAAACTAGAGCCTCTTGGGAAGAATACATATAAGCTATATCTATATCCGACAACCGTAAAAGCAGATAGTAACGGTGGTGGAACATTTGTCGCATCAGATCCGATAAAGAGGAACTTTCTAGTCTACATGAATAGCAAAGATTCTTTCGATTTAGTCTTTTTTGATGATAAATTACAAAGAAGAGATTTGAAAATGCAACGGAATTAACGTTAAAGATGGGAAAAATGCTATTTTTGCAAAAAATTGGCTTAGAGAATAACCATACCTAAACGAGCAGTAATTTTGATACCTCAAATATCAATATATTTGAGGGAGGGGGATCAGAAAAATTATTTTTCGTCTTTATATGTTTTGCTGATGCTTGCATTATTTATTTGCTACGAAACTAAGAGGGCCAAAAAAACCTTTCAACTGGCTTTATTGAAAAAGAGAAACTAATTCATCACCCTTGGCAGGCAAGACAATGTTTAGGCCGATAACTTTGCTATAATTGACCTGTTGGTTAATAATATTAATGATTTATGAGCAAAAATCGTAATATCCCACGAGGTGTATTTTTCACCGATGACGAAGTTATCGAGTGTAGTAAGGGTTCGAATTCATTATCAAATTGTCTTTAATCCAAGCGCGTGCAGAGAAGCATAAACCAGACTTTCACCAGGCGCTCTTGGTATACCAAATCTTTGCATCTACTTGTATAGATCACCAATTTTTTTAAATGGCTGATCATTCTCTTTGAATTACTGACCTTGTTTTTTATTTCTTAAGCAAGGCTTGGATGGCTCTAATGCTGGATTATCAACCTGACTAAACAGAAGATCTTTGCTTGTTCAACCATTCATTCCATCACCCCCTAACCATTATGTAATAGAAACAAAAGTTCTCAGAGTTTCAATCATAAGATATTAGAACAATTGACCTAGACTGAAATGAATATTATATATAGCTAAGGAAGGTGATCCAATTGATGAAGGCGTTATCTGTTTTTTGTAGTGATGAAATAAATAAAAAAAATTTGAAAATGACCATATCAGCAATGGAAAAAGCAATTGTAAATTCAATTAATGGGTTTCCAGTATATTTTGGTCATAATCACCATAAGCCTATTGGTTGGACACAGCCACTTGGCTTAGTTATTGAACCCAGTATTGTAAAGGCGTTGGGAGAAGGATATATTGCTGAAAATGCCATTGATGAAAAAAAAGTTAAGAGCAGAGTTTTGAGTTATGAATACGCTAAAGAATTAGAAGATGTCATGCCCTTTAAAAATGAACTAGATACAAAATTGTCGCAGTATTACACGGGAAATAAAAAATATTGCAATAATGAAAGCGCAGCAGTTGTAGACCGGGGAATTGTGAGACGTGTGTTCCCAGACCTTTTTAAAAATGAGGATAAGAAGGGGTTAATAGATATTACTAATCTGAATCCTATAGCTCCTGGAGTTTTTAAGATAGAAGATTTTGTTGTATTTGCGCATAATTATTATAGACGCTCTTTGTCTAGATTGAATAGTTTAAATATAGAATTTCTAGAACTATTGCAAAAAACGAGCGAGAATAAAGATTTAAAAGTCAAAATAGCCTTAGATGAAGACTTAATAGGTCTTGTAAAATCATATGGAATGAAATTTGAATTTCAATATTGGAGAGGCCCTTACTTTACAGATAATTTATCGGTAATACCAGATGGTGTGACAATATATGAAGCAAGTGAAGATGAGAAATTATTCATGGGTGTTTCTAGTACAGAATTAGGTTGGTATTTTCAGGATGGGAAAAGAACCTTTGAATGTGAAGAAATTGCAGACGAACCAAGTTACGGGATAAGCAATGATCATTTTGGATGCAGGTATGTTCATTCAATGTTAGATGATTCGACAAATTATCCAATTCATTTAGACGGAGCTATTAGATTATATGACGAGGAAAAAATGGCGTCTCGATTAGAAATAGATATAAAACATGCTCCAAAAAACACAAAGTATACCAAGTTATGGAGAGTAGATGGCCAAATAGAGGTAAGTCTATGGAAAAGACTAATTGGAGACTATTATAGAGACAACAGTTTAGTAGGTGAATATCTTGAAGGCAAGCAGGAAAAATCAAAGAATGAAGTGAATATACCAGCAGAAGAAGTACATCAGTTTAATATTTTAAATTATATTCCAAAAATAATAAATCCGGGAGATGGAGTAAGATTATTGATTTCATAC
The DNA here is from genome assembly GCF_000497245.1 of Sporolactobacillus laevolacticus DSM 442. Taxonomy (GTDB): domain Bacteria; phylum Bacillota; class Bacilli; order Bacillales; family Sporolactobacillaceae; genus Sporolactobacillus; species Sporolactobacillus laevolacticus. The sequence goes on along the minus strand of NZ_AWTC01000008.1, from coordinate 220,350 downwards.
AAAAAACATCATGGAACCAATTATAACAATGACGTTTATTTCGAAATAAATGAATGCATTTACGATGGTGAAAATGAGCAACAATGCATTGATAACTGTGTTGTGGGCCTAATTAAATTACTGAAAAGTGATCACATTAAAATTGATCTTGATGGTGATATTAATTTTATTGAGTATAATGACTTAATTACAAATTTTGCGACCGTTAAATTTCAAGGAAAAGATAGTTTTACAAATGCTAGAATTATTTTAAATAATATATGTAAAATTTGTGAATCATGGGCAGGTAAGGGACAAAATAGATTAATTTCATTTAATCTAGGTTTAGAGTATGAGCAAAATGATATTTATTTTTCGTATATTGGGTATGTGAATGATATCTTAAAATGGTTTAAAGATGGTTTTATTGATTTTCCAACCGAAGAAGACAAAATGGGTAATTGGTGTGAACAAACAGCAGTAAATATGAAAAATTTATTTAATAATGACACAAAAATGGATATTAAACGAGTGCTTAACGAAAATGGAACATTTACAATACCAAGACATTTTCTAAGTGAACAAAAATTCAAGTCAAATTGGGATAAGGAAAAACAATGTGAAGTAATAAGTTTACAGTTGAAAAAAGAAGAAATTAAATTTATCAGGAAAAACAATATAGGTATAAATAGACCTTGCTGGATCAAAAAATCTAAATGCTCAAAGTGTGGGCACAATTACAGAGATTGTAATTGTATAAAGGAAGTTGACGAAAATGTTAGAGAAATAATATTAGAAAAAGTATTCCTCAGCCCATACTGGATTTCATAATCTAACTTAACTTATTGAGGGTGAGGCGAAAAAGAGTGACTTATTCGAATTTTGTATCTATATACTATTAGAACGGGTAACGCCGTTAGTTTATTGATACGCTAATCTTGATATAAGGAAATACGTATCTATTCCAAATTATTAAGAAAGCAGTGATTCCCTTGTTTGAGAAATATTCCGTGAAAAATTACGGAATTAACGATTTGGCAACAGGGATGCAATTTAAAAACTTGCTCGAAGACTTGAAAAGTGGACGTGATGAATTCTATGAATCAGTGTTGTCTGTTGTGCAGAAAGAGCCTACATCTATATTAGATTATGAATCATTACTAAAAATTAAAGTTGTTTTCGAGTATAGAGAACTGATAAAGTTTATATCCAATGAAGAATTAAAAAAAAACTTAATAGAATTTTATACAGAACCTCGTATTCAGAAAATTAGCAATAACGAATTAAAAGCACCGATAATAAGGTTCATTAATTTGCATGCTACTGAAATTTTTTCGAACGATGATTATGATATAAAAAATGAAACTTTAAAATTGTGCGTTACATATACAAAAGGGATTCAATGTTGGAACGAAATCATTAATACCACTGATGACTTTTTGCTCCGAAGTCATTTTGATAGCATATTTGAAGCATTGAAGTCCACAAAAATAAAAGTCGAGTTGGTAAAAAAAGTACTTTTCCCCTTGTCCATAAGGGACTTTGATCAACAGATTGAAATCACTATGCGAATAGAAATGGTTTTTGAGGAAGAATACAAGAAATTTAAAGAAGAAATAATCTTGTTTTTAGATTCCGCTGAATTTAAAGCGGCAAATAACATTGTTCAAATCAAATTTATGAAGGATGTGTTAGGATATCGTATTTTAGGATTAAAAGGAGAGATATTCATAAAAGAAAGGCTTAATGCCGCAGAGGAAATTCTAAATAAATCAAAAGGCGGATATCAAACGGTCACTAACTCTGAAAAATATGCAGAGTTGGAAACAATTTGTAAGGATTTTAGTGACAAGTTTTATTTTTTAACGTATATAGAGCTTTTTTCTATTTATCAATTTATGCAATACGAAAGTAAAGATGTTAGCATGCTGGATTTCGTAACAAATATAGATTTAGGCACAAATCATGGAAAATACAGCAGGGGATCATTCTTTGTTAAATTTAGAAAATGTAAGACGCAGTTTATTCTAAATACGATGTACTTAATGGGAAAATATAAAGCTAATTTTTGGCAAGAACTAATAATGTATGCTGAGAAAGTACAAGATTTTACTGGAATTTCACCATTTTTGAAAGCACATTTGACATTGGTTGAAAGATTACTCAATGAAAAGGATTATTTTTCAGGGAGCCTAAGCATGTCCTTGATAATAGAAAGATTTCTTCGAGAGATCTATTTAAAATTAACTTATGATGTTGTAGGAATCTTTAAGGAGGCTAGGTTCACTTTAGGCGACTTGTTAAGATTCGACCTAAATACAAGTAATAACAAACTTAGATTATTATTTTCAAAAGAAGAACTTGAAACCATGGACTATTTTCTAACCAATAATGATTATGGTATGAACATGAGAAATAATTTAGCGCATTATAACATCAATGCGGAAGATGTAGATATAACATACTTTTCAATTTTAATGCACATTTTTATCTTCATTCTCGTGAAGATTGATTACCAAGGATTAGTTTTTGAAAAATAAAGAATCACTCACTTAAACTATTACGGAGAACCAGTGAAAACAGAAGTAAGTAACTATTTATTGTTTGTGAGGTAGTTATGGAAAAAATATATAATATTTATAGAGCTCTCCTTGGTGAGTTCAATAATGATACACAAAATCAAAATTTAACATTTGCAGTTACAATTACGGCAGGACTGTTAACAGTAAGTGCCCTTGTAACCATATTTATTTCACTGAACAAGCAACATCTAATACAAAAATGCAAAGAGCTTTCGTGGCAAATGGAATGGCTTACAATAAGTATGATTGATAAGAAATGCACCTATGTGAGAACGATTATTTTACGCCCGTAACTATTACCCAAAGTGAGCTTTCCGATGACAGTTTGGACAAAGAGATAGTAAAGGCTAAGAACTTTATGGTTCAAAGCAATGTAACACATTCATATATCAAAGTAAAAGATTTAAAGAATAGAGAGCCAATGTATTTATAACATGTGTGATTTTAAGAGATATTTATATAACGGAGGGTAATATAATGATTAAACAAGCTGATGAAGATGATATACCAGTTATTGAAGAAATACTATTGGACGCAGTTAACTGGTTGTCTAAAAGTGGAATGCAAAACACATGGAATGAGTCAAATGTCAAGTGGACTGCTCTTTCAAACTCCTTCAAAATAAATAACTTCTATATTGCATATCAAAATGAATTGCCAACGGCTTGTATGGCTTTAACAGATTTTGATCCAACCTTTTGGCCTAACATTCCAAAAGGGGAATCTTTATATTTGCATAAGGTTGCTGTTAAACGTGCGTTTGCAGGAAAAGGATTTACAAAAGAATTAATCGATTTTGCAAAAAGTGTAGCTCAGAGTCATTGCATTAATACAATTCGCCTAAATTGTAATCAGCATCGAAATAAATTAAGGAAAGTATATGAAAATGAAGGATTTATGTGTGTGGAAGAGAAAACTTTTTTTGAAAATCATGATACTGCTTTATATTTGTGCAATGTGAGAAATACTACCCCTATGTTATAATCATGATACTGGTGTTAATTTACTACACAATCTTCTTATATTGAGCATTATAGGTGGACAATCCCACCTATTTTTTTGGTGGCTATATTTCAACACTATAAAACATAGCCTAATATAAAAACCTCACTTACACTCATTACGGAGAACCGTATCATAAGTAACGGTAAACTTATTGAAAGTTGGAGATAAAATACAGAAAATAATAAGTTTGGGTGGGCAACAATACACTTATTTTTGATAATTGGAATTTGAGCCACTCCGATTACGTCATCGTGAGCCACTCTTGACTTATAAATTGGAAATTCTGAGAATGTCTTGACATGAAGCCTCTAGAGGCAGACCGCTCTCGAAAAGCGTCGCACGAAGGTTTTTCGAGCGGCGCCGGAAACGGCTGGCAAAGGCGGCATCCCGACCTATTTATTCATCGAAACCGCAGAGCCGACATGGGGTTGGAATGCTTTTTTAGTTTTCAAGTTTTAGTTACTAATGCAACAGCAGACCTTCGGAAGGGCGATTTCTTTTTCGCTGGCTTCTGAAGGTCTTTTTTTAATCTTTGTTCATGGGCGCTTCATGATGTTTGGATATATCTGACTTTTTTCAAATAATTTCCTGACCTGATCGGCCATAAAATTCGTGGAATACGGCATTTGATGACGAATCCACCACTCCACAATCCCGATAAAAGCAGAAGCCATGAATTGAGCGTTTAGCTCACTCTCGACATCGGATTTATTACCCAGTTTATTCATTTTTTCCATAAGACTGACGGAGATAAAATGCTGTAGACGGTCCCGGAAAACAAAGACTCTTTGATTAGAGAACATAGAAGAAAAGAACGGAAAGTTGTCCTTTAAATAATCAAAAAACGGTTTTGACTCATGTATGAGCTCTTGATTAACTTCATCGACTTCCCGGTTCTTGCACAGCGAAATTAATTCGTTAATGCGCTCTTCAATGCATTTGTCCAAGAGATCGTATTTGTCAGCGTAATGCAGATAAATGGTTCCACGGTTAACATTGGCGCGCTCTGCGATATCGTTAATCGTAATTTCTCCAAAATCTTTTTCCGAGAACAGCTCCAAAAAGGACTTCGTAATGGATTGTTTTGTTCGGAGAATGCGGCGGTCGATTTTTACGGCATGTTCCATTGCATTCGTTACCTCCTTAAGATTATCAACAATACCGAACGTACTGTTGTATATCAAACAAATACGCATCAATTAACCATTGAGTATTCGGGGCTACTATCTATAATATTAATCAACGGACGTCATATAATCAACACACGTTGTATATCGTATGTTCGTTTAATTTCATCATTCCCATATAAGTATCACAATTTATAAGCAAAGGAGCAGTAACTCATGGAAAATATTCGAAACAAAGTGATCATTATAACAGGAGCCTCCAGCGGCATAGGAGAAGCAACTGCGAAGTTTCTGGCCCAAAACGGTGCGAAGGTAGTATTGGCTGCCAGAAGAGAAGAACGCCTGCATGCAATAGTTGATGAAATAAAACAGGGTGGTGGTGACGCCTTTTCTGTAAAAGCGGATGTCGTTTCTGCCGAAGAAATGCAGAATTTGGCCAAATTTACCTTGAATACGTATGGCCGAATTGATGTATTAATCAACAATGCAGGCATTATGCCCAATTCCAAACTGTATGAACTAAGAGTTGAAGAATGGGATCAAATGATCGATGTGAATATCAAAGGTGTTCTGTATGGCATCGCAGCCGTATTACCAGCCATGCGGGAACAGCAATCTGGTCATATTATCAACCTCTCTTCTACAGCCGGTTATCATGTGGACGCGAGATCGGCCGTCTACTCGGCCACTAAGTTCGCTGTGAGGGCCATTTCAGAAGGGCTGCGCTTGGAAGAGTCCTTGACTTCGCACATACGGTCTACCTTGATTGCTCCAGGGCTGACAAAAACCGAACTGCTCGATCACATAACGAGCCCAGAAGGGCAGACGATAGCCCGTCAAGTTAAAGGCATGGGCATTTCTCCTTACAGTATTGCCACAGCCATTGCTTTTTCCATAAATGAACCTGATGACACCCTGGTTAGCGAAATTATGGTTAGACCAACCGTACTTTGAACATTACCTTCATCAAAATGTCTGCTTAATAGTGTCCTTAACTTATTAGATCAGGATTCTGCTGCTAATGAATTGGAGGAATGTATTGTTTCCTCCGTACACGAGGATGTGTCTAATTGTTTATCTAAATTACCAACAGATATAGCAGAGCTTATCTTCATCTATAAGCTCTGCTATATCTGTTACATTTTTGAACGATGAAACTCAAAGAAAAGGTATTAAAATGAATAAATAAGTTTATTATGAGTTGTGCTCAACAACAAGCCAATCGAAATCCTCTGAAAACCAATGTTTTGCCGTAACCAGCTCTTGGCTAAGCATAATCGAAGAAATTCCGCAAGAAATGATAAATCGATTATATTATTATTCAAAACAAAATCAGCTCTTTGATCTGCCTAAAAAATTGAATACTCTTGCAGAAAATTAATATTTGAAACCCTCACTTTAACCCATTACGGAGAACCATACCATAAATGAAGAATTGCCTGAATGCATCCTAATTGAACTTTTTCATTGATTGTTAGCAGGTCGCAACGATTCCCTTTTAAAAAATTATAATTTAAAATTCAAAGAGAAGAGACCTTTTGAAGGGAAGCGGCACCATGCGATCAGTAAGAAGTCAATCCTATGATTCAAAAGCGAAAACAAAAAACAAGTCTAAAAAAATGAGAAACCAAATTCTAATAGCGACTGCTGCACTGACGACTGTGGCTGTTGCTTTCAAAGTGACGGAGCGTATGATTGGTAATTATTTTTACCGTCTTGCTATTGCTCGAGAGGACTCGCCTCATCGGAAGAATCTTGATCCAGCGGTATCGACGGACAAGATTTCCCTTAAAATGCAGGAGCGGATTAATGAACGAAAAGCCGTCAAAGAACACTTTCTGAAACAATGTCCGCCGACGGATGTTTTTATGCATGCATTTGATGGTCTAAAGCTTCATGCCTACCGTTTCGTCCCTCATCCTGACAAGCATCGTTGGATCGTCCTTTTGCATGGTTATATGGATGAAGCTTCATACATGTTCTATTACGCATCTGTTTTTGCCGATCACAATTTTAACGCGCTTGTACCGGATTTGCGCGGCGCGGGACAAAGCGAGGGCGATTACATCGGTATGGGCTGGAATGACCGGCTCGATGTGGTTGGTTGGGTAAATCAGATTAAAAAGTGGGATTCTCAAGCTCGGATTGTCATTCTCGGTGTTTCGATGGGTGGTGCAACGGCGATGATGACGGCAGGTGAAGAGCTTCCTGATCATGTGGCTTGTATTGTCGAAGATTGCGGTTATACGTCGGTGGCGGATGAATTCGCTTATGAATTACGTAACCTTTTTCGATTGCCATCCTTCCCTGTATTGCGTTTTGCTGATCGGGTGACCCGATCACGGGCAGGCTATGGTATTTTTGCAGCCTCGGCCGTTGAACAATTGAAAAAGGCAAAAGTACCGATCTTGTTCATTCACGGCGAAAAGGACACGTTTGTTCCAACGAGCATGGTGCATCGCGTTTACGAAGCCGCAGCTGGAGAAAAAGAGCTTTTACTTGTAAAGAATGCCACGCATGCCGCTTCTTCGCTTGCCGAACCGGACTTATACTTTTCAACAATTTTTCGCTTTCTTGAGAAACATATGAGTATCGGTAAATGAAGCACCTCGCTACATTGAACAAAAAGTCTATTACTTTCTAAAAAAGGAGAACAGAATATGACTCCAATCGTTCAATCGTTTATTCTAGGCGATTTAATTTTTCCGGTTTTTATGTTTCCGCTATTTCCCACGCTTTTTGCCCTTGCTGCCTTGTTAAATCTACCGATCGATGCACTGGTTCAGTTTGTGGTCCTGCGATTCATGCATGTGAAACTCGAACGAGAAAAATGGTTTCATTTACTTTTGAAATTATGGGGAATTGGTTTGCTGGCAGATGTGATAGGCTCGATTTTATTAACTGGGATTATGTTTACCGGCCTTCATTTCGATCCATATGATTTTTACACCTCTTTGTTCAGCACCTCGATTTTCTTCACGGCTATTCTGCTTTCCGCATTGGTCATTTACGCATTTGATTTCCGTGTGCTTAAAAAGTCGTGCTCATTGCGGCAGGCAAAACGGATTGCCTTGGCATTCGCTATTTTCACTGCACCTTATACGTTCCTAATATCGACCTCTTGGGTGATGTGAGTTTTGGCGGTATCTTTTTCCAAAAACAATTTACTTATAACTCGCTATTAATTTAAGTGATTGTGATTTAGTCTTAATTGATGCTGAAATCAAAAACATCCCGCATTATTTTGCGGGATGCTGCGTATCAATATACTTTTTTCAAGTCAGTTAGTTCACAAGCCGTTCCCAAATCACGACCTGTCCTTTTGCCAAGGAATTTTGGACATGAATAATCCGTTGATTGCTGCTGCCGCGAAATTGCAAGGTTAAGTCTTTCTTTGCTAACTCAAAGCGGCCATCGACAAGAATGTCGATTTTGGAAAGCAACTCCTTTTTGTCCGTGGAATCCTGTTGCAGTTCTTCCCACGTATACCCCGTCCATGGCCAAATATCTTTGGTGTGACCGAAGTCCTTTCGGAGCCGATTCACCAGCGAGAGGCAAACATCGGTAAAGGTTCACCGCCGAGAAGCGTCAGCCCATGGACAAAAGACTGGCCAATATCTTTGATGATTTGGTCTTCCAATTCTCTCTGCATTTAAATCACTTTATTTTCAATTTATGTGAAAGGCGTAGAAACGTCCCGAAAAAATCAATGCGCGAGAGATCTTTGGACACTGGGAGCTGGATACAATCGTTTCCTCTCGTGGGAAAGCAAAGGAATGACTAGCTACCTTTATCGAGCGAAAAACACGTTTCTATCAAGCCGTGCTGATTCCAAGTTGAACGGCGAAAGACTTGAATGGGGCAGTACAAAACACTGCATGCTTTCCTAACCTAGCCCTTAATACGACCACAGTCGACCGAGGCAAGGAATTTCGAAGAGCGACACACTAGAAAAAAGGCCTTGGATTTACCGAATCCGTACACCTCCTTGCAGCGAGGGTCGAACGAAAACCATAATGGTCTATTGCGCGAATGTTTCCCAAAGGGCATTTTGTTTTCTCAAGTAACCCAAAAGGAAGTTGATCGGGCTGTGCGATTGATTAATCAACCTCCCCGCATGTATTTAAACTGGAAAACAGCACAGGAATCATCTCAGGATGAGTTGTTGCACTTGGCTTGACAAATCGCCAGATCAAAAAAATAGACACTTTCAAGCGTTAATTCGTCCACTCAAATTTGTTGTAGCTTCCATATAAATAGAATTGTAACAAACAATTTCTATATGGAGGTATCATTTATGACCCAGACAATACTTCAAGGTTTAATTGCAATCGTGAACTCGATTGCAAACGAAGAAAATGATTTGGCGAAACTGATTGGTGCTGAGGCAACCAAAGTGAACGTTTTTGTCAATGGCAATCCGGGCTTCAATGATGTCATTGCTTTGAACAAAAATGTGGAACAAACGCTGCGCACGATTGTTAAAAAGAACTTAGTTCTTGAAACGAAACTACAAGACGCACTGGAAGCTCTTCCGAGTGGGACACCAGATCCAGCTCTTTTGGCAGCACTTGGAGGCGTACTGACCTCGATTGCAAACGAAGAAAATGCGCTAGGTGATCTAATTAATGCAGAAGCAAATAAAGTTATCTTTGTTGCTACTAAATTCCCCACCAATCTTAATGCGTTGACTGGCGTAAACAACAGCGTAGAAAAGACACTTCGTACCATCATCAAGAAAGAAATTGTCCTGGAAACCAAACTGCAAGATGTGCTCGATTTTATAAAGAACCATTCATCCTAATGGGTTTGAAAAGAGCAAATGAGCCTATGTGTGGCTCTGAATGGTGAGACTCATGACACGGTCCTCAATAGTTTTACAGAAGAAAACAAGTCCTGAATTATGGCCTTGTTTTCTCTTCTAAATTGTGGGAAACATAAAAATAACTCATTTCCTTGTTATGAAGCCGTTTTGTATTCCTCAGGCTCTGTTTAATGGACCTTGAAAACATTTGATTCAGTGTCATCAGAGAGCGTGAAAAACCTTGTTCTTGCTCTCTCTGTTCAGTAGCAGAAAGAAGAGTGTAGATGGCTTCTTCGAAATCATCAAGAGATTTTTGGACTTCAACCATGGCAAACCATAGAGTGGTTTCCGGATCTAATATATATCTTTTGGGGGTTTCCTTATGGTTAGTCATCATCATGCTCACTATCTTTTCGTGTGCATTCCCCGTCCTTGTGTTTCTCGCATTTTTCACCCAACTCGATAAGAAGCATCGTATCCTCCAGCTTTTTGATCAAAATCCATTCCTTAAATAAAATGGTTTCAAGCAAACGGGCGACACCTTGGTTGAAACTAATAATCTCTCGGTTAGTAGGCTTTGTCGGGAAATCCAAATGTTTTCCGGAGAATGCCTGAATCTTTTTTGCTTCCGCCTCAATGAGTTTGCCAAGTGCCTCTTCTTCTGTCGCAATACTTTCGAAGAGTACGCCCGCCTCTTCATCAAAATGATGCATGTCATCTTCCTCCTTTCCCGATTATTTTATACTTCAGACAAGCATACGGTTACATTTTTGGGTTACTAAACCATCCGAGGATCAGCTAATTCTTTCAAGATGATTGTCTTGGAAATAATCATTATTTTATAAGTAAAAAATCGTCCGGGCAGAAAAAACGCGGACGATTTAATGTATAATAGCAGGCTCTTCCAAAATTATCACTTAAAGCCTGTTAGATGGAAATCTAGAAATTACACTATTTAATGAGACGATCCCAAATCACGACCTGTCCTTTTGCCAAGGAATTTTGGACATCAATAATCCGTTGATTGCTGCTGCCGCGAAATTGCAAGGTTAAGTCTTTCTTTGCTAACTCAAAGCGGCCATCGACAAGAATGTCGATTTTGGAAAGCAACTCCTTTTTGTCCGTGGAATCCTGTTGCAGTTCTTCCCACGTATACCCCGTCCATGACCAAATATCTTTGGTGTGACCGAATTCCTTTCGGAGCCGATTCACCAGCGAGAGGCAAACATCGGTATTCAAAAAAGGTTCACCGCCGAGAAGCGTCAGCCCCTGGACAAAAGACTGGCCAATATCTTTGATGATTTGTTCTTCCAATTCTTGAGTGTATGGTTGGCCGTAACGAAAGTTCTGAGCAGCTTTGTTGTAACAGCCAGGGCAGTCGAAAGGACATCCGCTGACATACAGGCTGCACCGCACGCCTTCGCCATCCACAAAATTGAATGGTTTATAGCTGGCGAAATAGCGCTGACTTAACTTTTCAGCCAGCCAAGTTTTCGGGTTTGGATCTCGTGGTCGTTGCGAGTTTTCTGCCTCCTTAACCATCATAAATCCTCCTGTTTATTGCCGAGCAATCGTGTTATGGTCATTGCCACTCGTTAAATGTTTTACTCGCGATGCGATTTCAACATGGCGGCCGTGGATCATCGGTCGTTGCTGCGGGTTTCCAAGATAGCCGCATGTGCGTTTGACAACGTCACAAGATTGCGGATCGGTGTTGCCGCATTCCGGACATTCAAAACCGCGTTCGGTCGGTGTAAATTCTCCTTTGAATCCGCATTTGAAGCATTGATCGATCGGCGTATTGGTTCCTAGATAACCGACGCGATCATAGGCATAGTCCCAAACCGCTTCCAGAGCCTTCGGATTCTGCTTAAGATTTGGATATTCACAATAGTGAATGAACCCTCCGGCGCAATATGGCGGGAAGTCCTTCTCAAAGTCCAGTTTTTCAAATGGTGTCGGCGCTTTGCGTACATCATAGTGAAAACTATTCGTATAGTATTCTTTGTCGGTAATATCTTTTACCTTGCCGAACTTTTCCGTATCACGGCGGCAGAATGTATCGGTCAGACTTTCACTTGGTGTGCTGTAGACACTAAAGTGATAGCCGTATTCGTCTTCCCAGTCAAGACAATGATCGTAAAGTGCTTTAACCACACTGATGGCAAAATCTTTAGCTTCCTTATTATTTTCCCATGTATTCCCGTAAAAAACGGTGCCGACTTCGTAAAGGCCGATGTAGCCCAGTGAAACCGTGGCGCGTGAATTGTTGAATAGCTTATCGACAGGGTCGGTGCGTTTCAGTCGCTTGCCGAAGGCGCCATATTGGTAAAGGATCGGCGCATTTTCCGGTGTCGCCTGTTTGGCACGCTCCACCTTAAAAACGAGAGCTTCCTTACAAATCTGCAAACGTTCTTCGAGAATATTCCAGAACTTATCTTTGTCGCCTTTTGACTCCATGGCGATCCGTGGCAAATTGACGGTGACTACGCCGAGATTCATGCGTCCGGAATTCACTTCTTTGCCGTTCTCATCTCGCCAGCCTTGTAAAAAGGATCGGCAGCCCATAGGTGCTTTAAAGCTTCCGGTGAGCTCAATAAGCTTGTCATACATCAGGACATCCGGATACATTCGTTTGGTGGCGCACTCTACAGCAAGCTGTTTGATATCGTAATTCGGCTCCTCGGGATTCAGGTTCAGCCCGCGCTTTAAGGTGAACACCAATTTAGGAAAAATCGCGGTACGGTGCTCTTTGCCCAATCCGTCAATGCGGATGCGTAAAATCGCCTTTTGAATGGCGCGTTCGATCCAATTGGTTCCAAGACCGAATCCTAAAGTCGTAAAAGGGGTCTGTCCTTGGGAAGAGTATAAGGTGTTGATCTCATATTCTAAGGCTTGCATGGCATCGTAAATATCTTTTTTTGTCTTTTTCTGCGCGAAAGCCTGCTGCCTTTCTTCGCCTTCCACCCATTCCTTAGCATCAGCCAAGTGTTTGTCATAGTTCTTTTTCGCAAATGGGGCGAGCAGCTCATCCACGCGGTCGGCGGAACATCCGCCGTATTGGCTGGAAGCAACATTTGCGATGATTTGTGCCATCTGTGCCGTAGCTGTTTGGATGGAATGCGGCGGCTCCACATCGGCATTACCGATTTTAAAACCGTGATTGAGCATCTCGTTAAAGTCGATCAAGCAGCAGTTGGTCATCGGACTGTATGGTTGGTAATCCAAATCATGCCAATGGATTTCGCCTTTCAAGTGCGCATTGGTTACTTTCGGCGGAAGCATTTTCAACCCAATTGCCTTGGCGACAGTGCCTGCGGTTAAATCGCGTTGGGTATTAAACACCTGGCTGTCTTTGTTCGCATTTTCGTTCACAATCGTTTTATCTTTATGCAGTAATTTCCGAATTGTAAAATTGATGTCTGTAGCCTGGTTACGCGCGAAATCACGCTGAGTCCGATAATTTATGTACTCTTGAGCAATATCATATTGATGATGGGTCAGCAGCGTTTGTTCGACAATATTTTGAATCTCGTAAATCTTAACGTTCTCGTGAAACCGTGATCCGATTTCAGTGACGACATCATCGGTCATGTCATGGATTAATTGATGCGTCAGCGGATCGATTTCCCCGAGGACAAGTCTTGCAGCCTTTTGCAAAGCAGTTGTGATTTTTTCGGCGTTGAAATCTATAATACGGCCATCGCGCTTCAATACCTTGATAGCCAGCTGATTTGTAGTCGATTTTTGTTGTGTCTCTAGCATGATAAGCAGCCCCCTTGAATCATTACTCACTATCATAGGATATTGATGAAGATGTTTCAATCAATATCTTGATCCTATATAAGGATATATCGTCAAAATGATACTATATATTGAACTATTTGTGTCTAGAATAAGGATAATTTAATTTGTGACAAGCGTGTGAAGAATACGAAGGGGTAGCTCACTTCCAAAATCGTTTTATGAATGAAATGAGATCTTCTTACCCCAATATTATTTGAAGGATTTTAAATAACGTTCACCAGATCCCCGCATCACTTTGTCATTCGATTGACATACTTTTCTATTGAATCTGCTTTGAAAAGGATTAAAAATGAACATAACTATTCTATCGAACTGCGGGAAAAAATCATTATGATGATTTGATTTACTGGGAGGCATTTTCTTACTATGGATCCGAATGACAAAATCTATCAAGACTATTTAAAAATCCTGAAGGAGGAGTTAATTCCAGCCACTGGCTGTACCGAGCCGATAGCTGTTGCCTATGCGGCGGCAAAAGCACGCGAAGTATTGGGGGCATTACCTGAGCAATGCACCATTGCGGCAAGCGCAAATATTATTAAGAACGTCAAGAGCGTGGTAGTACCGAATACGAATGGTTTAAAAGGCATTGCGGCGGCTTGTGCAGCCGGCATTGTCGCAGGGGATGCTTCGAAAAAATTGGAAGTTTTAGCAGACATCGAAGAAGATGCCAAAGCGCGTATGCGGACGTATAGCGACACACATTCCATTACAGTTGTTCCTGCAGATAATGACATTATCTTTTACATTGCTGTAACGGTGAAGAGTGGAGCTGATGAGGCAACGGTTGTCATTGAACAGTTCCATACAAACATCACCAGTGTGACGCGAAACGGAGAAACGTTGTATGAATTATCTTGCGAATCGGGAGAAGACAGCGGATTGACGGATCGGGGTGGTCTCAACGTCCGCGATATTCTCGACTTTTGCGACCACGTCCGGATGGAAGATATTTCAGAAGTGATAGGACGGCAGATTGATTATAATTCAGCGATTTCCGAAGAGGGCCTCAAGAGAAATTATGGAGCCAATATCGGTAAGGTCCTGCTCCGTGCCTACGGGAATGATGTGCGAACTCGCGCTCGGGCAGCCGCTGCAGCAGGGTCGGATGCACGGATGGGCGGCTGCGAAAAGCCGGTAGTCATTGTATCCGGAAGCGGTAATCAAGGGATGACGGCATCCCTTCCTATCATTGAATATGCAAAGGAGTTCGGGGCTACTCGCGAACAACTTTACCGCGCGGTCTGCTTGTCTGACCTGGTCACCATTTACCAGAAAATGGGGATCGGACGACTTTCGGCCTATTGCGGTGCAGTCAGCGCCGGCTGTGGTGCGGGGGCAGGCATCGCCTACCTGAATGGCGGGGATTATGATGTGATTGCTCATACGATCGTCAATTCGGTTGCCATCACTTCGGGGATAATCTGTGATGGCGCGAAGCCTTCCTGCGCGGCCAAAATTTCAGCCGCAGTGGATGCAGGGATCCTCGGTTATCAAATGTATCAAAATGATCAACAATTTTTCAGCGGTGACGGGATTGTAACGAAAGGCGTTGACAACACGATTCATAATGTCGGCGTTCTGGCGAAAGAAGGAATGAGGGAGACGGATCGTGAGATCATTAAAATTATGCTTGAGAAGACCGAGCCGTCAGCCAGCGTAACGAATTAACTTATCCATTACTAATGAAACAAAAGAGGCAGCTTAAAGCCGGAGAGAAAAGGCGCATTTTCTCTTCGGCTTTTCTTTTAAGGGCACGTCATCAAAAATTTCAAACAGATTGACAAGTGTTGCAGCCCAGTCTAGTTCGTCTACTTCATCGCAGAGTATCAAGGCTTTAATTCAATATTTACTCTGCGAAAGTTGAGTTATTCATATTTAAAAAGTAATAAAATGGCGATGTTAAAGAGCGTGGTTTTAGGCCTTAAAACGTATAATAAATGGACATGGGCAGAACTTAAAGGAGGGTGCTTTGTGTTTGTGTTGAACACAAAATGCCATGATCTTGTTTTATATAGGAGAAAAAATGATGACACAAAATAAAGAAACAGGATGGAACTTTGACAACAGTTATGCTCGTCTGCCGAAATTATTTTTTTCCAGCGTTAACCCAACTCCTGTTCGCGCACCTAAGTTGGAGATTCTCAATAATCATTTGGCGTCAATTCTTGGTTTGAGCGTTCAGGAACTACAAAGTGAAGATAGTATCGCTGTATTTGCTGGAAACCGGATACCTGAAGGTGCTTCGCCTCTTGCTCAAGCCTATGCGGGGCATCAATTCGGACATTTTACGATGTTAGGGGACGGACGAGCTGTTCTGTTAGGCGAGCAGATGACGCCCCAAGGTGAGCGATATGATATTCAGCTTAAGGGTCCTGGTAGAACGCCATACTCTCGAGGAGGCGATGGACGCGCGGCACTTGGACCGATGCTGCGTGAATACATCATCAGTGAAGCCATGCATGCATTTGGGATTCCCACCACCCGCAGTCTGGCGGTGGTTTCAACTGGTGAGTCAGTAATCCGGGAAACCGAACGTCCAGGTGCAGTTCTAACCCGTGTGGCTGCCAGCCATCTGCGCGTCGGCACTTTTCAATATGTTGCAGCATGGGGAACAGAAGAGGAACTCAGAATCCTGGCTGACTATACACTAAAGCGTCATTTCCCAAATGTTGAGGCTGATGATCATCGATACCTTCTACTACTTCAAGAAGTAATCAAGCGGCAGGCTGAGCTTATTGCTAAATGGCAGTTGGTTGGCTTTATTCATGGGGTGATGAATACCGACAATATGGCTATTAGTGGAGAAACCATCGATTATGGTCCTTGTGCCTTCATGGATGCCTATGATCCTGCCACGGTATTCAGTTCTATTGACCGTCGAGGCCGTTATGCCTATGGCAATCAGCCAAGTATTGCAGGGTGGAATCTTGCGCGATTTGCTGAAACCCTGCTTCCACTTTTGCATGAAAATCAGGAGCAGGCTGTCGAAATGGCTCAGGAAAAGGTTTTAAACTTTACTACGCTTTACCAAACGAATTGGCGTGCGGGAATGAGAGCAAAACTGGGGTTATTTGCCGAAGAAGAACAGGATGAAGCTCTTTTTGAACGCCTCCTGAGTATGATGAAGAAGTATCATGCAGACTATACCAATACGTTCCGTGCATTAACTTTAAATGCTTTAGATAATGAGGATCTTTTCGAAACCTTAGAATTCGCAGAGTGGCATAAACATTGGCAGGAGAGACTTGGCAAGCAGCAGGAATCGAAAGAAGCTGCGTATGCATTAATGCGGAGTAGCAATCCTGCGATCATCCCAAGGAACCACCGGGTGGAAGAAGCATTAGAAGCCGCAGTGGAAAAAGGAGAGTACCGTGTGATAGAACGGCTATTGGCTGTACTTTCACAACCTTATGCTTACTCCACCGAACAGATTGAATACGCAAAATTGCCTGTGTCAACAACGCCTTATCGAACCTTTTGCGGTACTTGATCTAATCCCCGTATTGATATAGAAAAACATCAACACATAGAAAAAAGACGGCTAACATTCATTTTCTGAATTCTAGCCGTCTTTTTAGATTTTCTTGAGTAACGTTAAGCTTTTGAGTGCGTTTGCCCGTCGGTCTGTGTTGTCACTAATGCGTGATCAGATTCAATGGATTTACTATTTTCCAGCATTGCTTGCACAACTCTCTCTGAAGAGTGACCGTCCTCCCATTGGCAGAAACGATTGTAGAACTCAGGGTATGGATTGTTGCCCGTATAAGCTAATGCCTCTTCCACGGCAGGGAGCAAATGGTCCATGTCTTTGACGATCGGGCCAGGTGCTTCTTTTTCAAAATCAAAATAAAAACCGCGAATTTCATTTGCATAATCATCTAGATCATAGGCATAAAAAACGATTGGTCTTTTTAAATTGGCATAATCAAAGAAAACAGATGAGTAATCAGTGATCAAGCAATCAGAGACTAAATAGAGTTCACGTAAATCCGCATAATCGGATACATTAATCGCAAAATCTTCAAAATCACTGAGATCAATTTGCTCTGCAATAAGGTAGTGCAATCTCAGCAGCAGGACGGTATTTTTCCCGAATTTTTCTCTCATTCGATTTAAGTCCAGCTTCAGGTCAAAGGTATAGTGGCCGATTTTCTTATATTCATTGTCGCGCCACGTTGGTGCGTAGAGAATAACTTTTTTCTCGAGCGGAATTTTAAGCTTCGTTTTAATATGACTGACTTCCTGCGGGCTGTTTTTTTGATAGAGCAGGTCGTTTCTTGGATATCCGGAATTAATCATTTCTCCCTGAACTTCAAATGCTCGATGAAAAATTTCTGAAGAATAAGCGTTAGGTGCAACGCAATAATCCCATTTTCTTGCTTCTTTCGTGAATTGGCTATGATATTTCTCAAGGGTCATACCAGGCATGGTAATATGCTCAATATCTGCACCAAGTGTTTTTAAAGGCGTGCCGTGCCAAGTTTGAACATAAACCGTTCCCTGTGGCTTAGGCAGCCATAATGGCCACCTGCTATTATTCACCCAATACTTTGCCCGTGCCCATTGCCAAAGTCCGCGATATGAGTATTTGGTCACATAGGGGACTTTCTCTTTTTTAAACACATCTTCATAACCCTTTTGTGCATTCCAAATCAAGCGATATTCCGGATGGTTGTCTCGCATGTATTCATAGATTGCCCTTGGGTTGTCTGAATATTGCTGCCCAAAAAAGCTTTCAAATAAAACGGTTTTCCGGCGAGGCAGCTTTCCAATACGTCGGAAGAGAGCAGGATAGATAAAACTTGTTTTTTTCTTCAGGAAATTCCTGAAAAAGGGTTCACCAGGCTGTAATTCGATCATTGGATCAAGTAGCTGCTCAGCCGCTTTTTTCGCAGAATCTCCACGTCCGAACGTGCAAAATTTGTTATAGAACTGTTCATATTTTTGTTCGTATTCCGTTGACTCTGGCAGATTCACTATATGATTGATGATCTTTTCAGTATTTTGGACGATTGGTCCTGGTACAGTTTCTTCGTAATCCAAATACATACCGCGCAAATCATTTCGGTAATAATCAAGATCATAAGCGAAAAACAACATGGGTCTCCTTAGATGTGCATAGTCAAACATAACCGATGAGTAATCGGTAATCATCACGTCCGAAATGAGATACAAGTCTTGGATATCAGGGTAAGACGAAACGTCATAGACAAAGTCTCGATAGTTCTCCACATCAATCCGGCTTGAAATAAAATAGTGGAGACGAAGGAGTACAATGTAATCCGACCCCAATTTGTCTTGTAACTGATCAAAGTTCAGGTGCAAATCAAATGTCTCTTTGCTCCGGAACGTTGGGGCATAGAGGATCACCTTTTTGTCCGCAGGCAAGTCGAGTTTTTTCTTGATGTCGCGAATAGATGAAGGATTATTATTCAGATACAGAACATCATTTCGCGGGAATCCGCATTCGAGCATCTTGTGCTCAAACAAGAATGCTCGCCCTGAGATTTCCGTCATGTAAGGACTTGGCGAAATCAGGTAATCCCATCGTCCCGAACGTTTCAGCAGCGCTCCCTGCTTGCTTCTCGTATTAAACGTAACTTTTTCATCAAGCCCCATCGTCTTCATGAACGTTCCGTGCAAGGTCTGCATTTCAATTTGGCCTTTACGTTTGACGTAAAAGTTAGGGAAATTGGCATTTTCAACAAAATATTTCCCCCGAGCAAGATAATAAAAGTAACGCCAACTGTTCTTTCGCACGGCGATCGCGGGGCTTGTGACCGGCGTGTATTCGTTATTCAAAAACCAAACGTATTTGTACTTGTTGCCATAGGTCTGCCTCATATAATCGTAGATGGCTCTCGGGTTGTCATTGAAAGATCTGCCCCAGAAGCTTTCGAAAACAACAACGTTTTTCTTAATCGGAAGAAGACGCATTAGGGGATAGAGATACCATTTAACGAATTTTCTTCTTCTCGTTGTTTGGTCAACCATTCCCCATGAAATGTTTGTACTAAAGTTAAGCGCATCATGCATGCCATGTTCTGCTGAGAATGAAAGCTTCTTTTTAAATGAATAGCGGAAATTCGAGGTTTCGCTAAGCACTTTTGAAAAAACAACAGGACGTTTTACAGCATATTTTTTTCCTTCATCAGTTATTCCAAGTACTTCTACCGATACATTCCATTTGCCTGCAGTAAACAGTTTGAAATCACCGTTTTGATCTAAAAAGTCAAACCGGATTCTATAATTATTTGATGCGTGTGTGTCAGGAAAATCAACGACAACAGGAGCCCCGTTGTTCTGGGATTCAAAGATAAGACGTTTTTTGTCCGAATTTTTCAGCATTGAACTTAATTCGTCTGGCAAGCTTAGCTCGATGTCCATTGTACTTCCGGAAAGAGACAGATACTGGGCGATCGGATGCCGATCTTTTGATGCGAAAATAGTAATCAAGCCTTCATAATTTTCAAGCCATACATGCCGTTTGTGAAGGGTAAACATTTGACTGCTATTTGTGAAATCAGCATAAGCAGGATAAGGTACGGACTCACCGTGAAGGTGGTAACCGATCAGCCAACCTGTTTGATCAAACACCATTTCTCCCATTTTGTCATTAGGAATAATTAATTCAAATTGGTTTTTTCGAGCATAGTGTATTTCAGGAATAAAGCAAGATAATTCATTTGTTTTTGTGTTGAAATAGCTTAAACAGAGATCAGCAATGTCTTTATTTGTCTGACCGATTATGATTAATTGATTATTTTTGACATAGCCGTCTTTGATTAGAACATCCGGCTTATGAACGTCAATCGCCAGCTCTGAACGTCCATTACGTTTGATTGTCCAAGCCAAGTCTTGTCGAATCCTGAAGCTTGCGTCGGTACCTTGCGCGAGCGGATTTACGAGGCGGACTGTTTTCTTAACACCCTGAGCGATAACCGTTACATAAATGGTCCATCTTCCAGTATCTAAGACATTCAAGCATTCATCGGCATGAAGTTTAAGAGAAAATGATGACCAATTATAGTTGTACACTCTGTGCAATGGATTAATTGGATGGACTTTAACCGTACCCCATTTTCTTGTAATCGCCGAATCTTTAGTGAGCAAAACTGGCAGTTCGAGTTGTTTTTGATTTTCAAGGTTTACCAATGTCGCTGTAATTTTTACTTGCGATTTTCTTCTTGAATCAATGCCTTCGATATAGGCATGACCGGTTATTTCTAAATCCCCTTCATCATTCCATTGCATTTTATGAACTTGGGAGACGGCCTCAAGGGAATCATCGACGCAGACGGGATGCTTTTCAGCAGCTTCCGAAACCGTGAATTTCTTATACCAATGCCCGTTTTCGCAATAAGGCTTAACGTTAAGAGTGTGTCTTCTATTAAGCTTAATCACGCCAATAACGTCTTCCATGGTGTTTTGGAGAACGAATTGATAGGCGAGTGCCTGGCGGGCCGGGATGCTTTTCAGCAGGTCTGGATCTACCTTTGAAAGCTCGTCGGCTAATAACTTCTGGAATTGATTAATATAAACCGAATCGGCGAATTGGAGATCTCTAAGATGAATATAGAAATCGACCATTAAATATTTAATTTGATTGGCTCTACGCATTTCTTCAGACACATGGTGCTCACTCATGAAATCATTGAGCATATGCAGTGCTTTCATCCGGTCTTTAAAGCTGTTTATATTATTTTTTTCTTGTGTAATAGATATGTCATCTTCCCTTATACGCCAGTAGTAGACCGTTTGTTCAATGATGTCTACAGATTCAGCCAGAAAATGGGCCGGAATCGTTACAGGGATATCTTCATAGAGCATACCCTCAGGGAATGCAAGATGATGCTTATTCCAGAATGATCGTTTATACAGTTTATTCCACGATGTTGTATCATAAAGTAATTCGGGATTCTTCGTAATATGTGTTCGTTCTTGCGTGTCAAATATAGCTTTCTTATGCAGCCAGGATTTGATATTTTTCTTTGAATTGAAACGGTTGACCCCTCCCACAATAATATCGGAGTGAGTATGTTCAGCCATCCGGTACATGACTTCGTAAGCATCAAGGCTGAGATAATCATCACTGTCAACAAATGCGATATAGTCTCCTTCAGCGTACTTGATACCCGTGTTTCTAGCGGCACCTAGTCCTTTATTCTCCTGATGAACAACCTGGAAATTGGTGTATTTAGAAGCGTATTCATCCATGATTCGACCAGTTTCCATGTCCGGAGAACCATCATCTACCATAATGACTTGTATCTGTTTAAAACTTTGATTCACTAAGGAATCCAGACATTGTCTGATGTACCTTGCTACATTATAACCGGGCACAATAACACTAATTTTATAATCCATCCATACCTCTTCTTTGACTGTTATTTTTGACCCAGTGTCTGAGTTGTACAGGTATCCTAATTATTAATCGGATCGTTCGTGACTTAGGCGATCTTGTTCTTGGATCAATTAGCGCGTACATTCTCTACTTTGTCGTTAATCTATAATTTCTTCTTCAAATCAAACGCAAAAGGTTCTGTCATAAGACCCCTCTAAGTGTACAAATAATCTTTTGAATTAATCATTAGAGCTTAATTAGAAACTTCTAAGAAAATAATGAGAGAATTCTCATGTTCAAGTTGCCCTTCTTTTGTGGGAGACCAGCGTTGGTTTTTCGAATCTTCGAAGAAGCGGGGTTTTAGAAGTCGGATGGATTCTATAAATAAATGACATTTCGTTTAAGCATTGGACGCTTTCAAGGACGGAAACAGTTCATAAAGCAACACTTTGACGACATTTTATTGGCAATTTATTGAATTTTAGCTGTTTAATAAGCTAAAGCCCTTACATTCATTGATTAAATAATTTATGAGCGTTAATATCTTCCATATTGTGGATGGATAAACAACACGTGCGCAGAATCTGATCGGAGATTCAAAATATGTATTATTTATTCAACAAGTTTTAAATAAGGAAGGAAGTTTTCGTATGGCTAGTAAAAGTTTAAATGGTAAAAGTAACATTATTAATCTTGTCATTGTTGGAATTCTTGGGGGTATTATCTCGGGAATTGTCAAACTTGGATGGGAAAATCTTCTTCCTCCAAGAACTGTAGCAAGAAATTTAACCAATCCTCCACAGGAACTTTTGCAACAAATGGGGATACCGGCACATATTACTCACCTGACCTATGTGTATTCAGGACTGCACATGCCGTGGGTAAGTTTTATTATTCATTTTTCCTTTTCCATCGTATTCGCGATTATTTATTGCATTTTAGCTGAACGTTTTCCTAAAATCACAATCGGCCAAGGTACTGTTTTCGGTTTAGCTGTTTGGGTTGCATTTCATCTTATTATTATGCCGATCATGGGTACAGTTCCTCCAGTCTGGAAACAACCGTTTGCTGAACATTTATCGGAGGCTCTGGGACACATGGTGTGGATGTGGGTCATTGATGTCTTTAGAACCAGAAATGATTTCAAAAACAAAGCAGCTCAGAAATTAACCGTTGGTGCTTCCGTAGCCAAATAAGCTTATTCTATTTGTTCACCACTTAAATGCACCCCATAAAGCAGGGACGAAATCAGTCCGCTTTGTGGGGTGTTTTATTGTAAGAGAAAATAAGCGGGCTCAGAAAAATAAATTTCTGAGCCCGCTTTTTCACGTTTTATAACAGTTATCTGAGAGTACGTACAGTGAAGACTTTGTTTTCACAAAATACTTGTTTAGAATTAATTGTTTAATATAGCTTCAATTTGATTGATTGTTTCCTTATCAAGCGTAATATCGGCGGCTTTGGCGTTGTCCACAATCTGATCCGGATTGCTGGCGCCGACGACAACACTGGCTACGTTTTCCTGCCTGAGAATCCAGGCAAGTGCGAGTTCAGCCATGCTGATCCCCAGTTCAGCAGCAATTTTTTTGAGTTCGGATATTTTATTCAGGTTTTCTTCCGTTAGAAAGCGCAAGATGCCGCCTTTCTTTTCGGCTGCGCGGCTTCCTGCCGGAATATTATCAAGCGATGTGTATTTTCCAGTCAGAACACCTTGAGCAAGCGGTGACCAGCATACCTGGCTAACGCCGTGTGCCGAGCTTGCGGGAATGACTTCATCTTCAATGTTTCGATAAAGCATGCTATATTGCGATTGATTGGCAACAAAATGGTTGAGCAGTTTCTGGTCGGCAATATGAGCAGCCTCAGTGATTTGCGCTGCAGTCCATTCGCTAACCCCGATATAATTGACTTTGCCCTGATGAATGAGGTCATCGAAAGCGCGTAGTGTTTCTTCAATCGGCGTCTCCGTATCGAAACGGTGACAATAATACAGATCAATATAATCAACGTCAAGACGCTTCAAGCTGGCATTCGCCTGTTCCATGATGTGCTTTCGAGACAGGCCGTGATCATTGGGTCCGTCGCCC
The DNA here is from genome assembly GCF_000497245.1 of Sporolactobacillus laevolacticus DSM 442. Taxonomy (GTDB): domain Bacteria; phylum Bacillota; class Bacilli; order Bacillales; family Sporolactobacillaceae; genus Sporolactobacillus; species Sporolactobacillus laevolacticus. The sequence goes on along the minus strand of NZ_AWTC01000008.1, from coordinate 196,612 downwards.
ATCGGAAAAAATACTTTTGTGGAGAGTACAATGGATTCGCGAGGAAAGGACTTTATCGCTTTGCCAACGACCTTTTCCGCTTCACCGCGCATATAGACATTTGCCGTATCAAAGAAATTGATGCCGAGATCATAGGCTTTTAAGATGGTGTTCACTGAATTTTCGTTAGCGACGTAGCCGCCATAGGTCAGCCAGCTTCCCAGACTGACCGTACTGACTTTGACTCCTGTGTTGCCAAGACGACGATAGTTCATTGTAGACCTCCTCGAATACTTTTGGTGGGCTGGTTCAGAAATTCCCCTGAGTCCTCAACCGATCAATTCTATGATAGTCTTCTGCTTTTGCAAGCGTCAAACAACTTGCATTCCCGGGACATCATAACAAGACGTTTAGGAATGCAGGAAATAGCTTGCATTCCCGGAGAATAATAACCAGATGTTTGGGAATGCAGGAAATAACTTGCTGTGGCAGAGCATTATTCTTTTTTCTTCTCAATGGATCATTCACGTTCAGTTAATAAATGTGGTTTATTCTCTCTTTATAAGGTGACCGGAAAAAATCCGTCCTAGGGCGGAGGAATCCCCCGACGTGAGTTCATTATAAAAATAGCAATTTCAAATTATAGTTATTTAAGAAGAGGGAGGAATTAAAATGAAACAGGTACAAAGTAGAATAATAGCACCAGACAATGGTGATTTAGCTGTTGAAGCGCACGCACTGGTCAAAACTTTTGGCGACAATCGTGCGGTTGACGGTGTAACTCTGAATGTGCGCGCCGGTTCAATCTATGGTGTTCTTGGCCCGAATGGGGCAGGCAAGACCACCACAATCAGAATGCTGGCGACTTTACTGAGACCGGACGCAGGGTCGGCGAAAATATTTGGGCACGATGTGGTAAAAGAACCGCAGATTGTCCGTCAATTAATTGGGGTAACCGGTCAGTATGCCTCAGTCGATGAGTCACTCAGCGCTACCGAGAATTTAGTCATTTTTTCTCGTCTGTTAGGGCTGGGACGTGCGGAAGCACGGCATAAGGCAGTGGAGCTGTTAGAAGAGTTTAGTTTAACGGAAGCTGCGAAACGACCGTTGAAAAAGTTCTCCGGAGGCATGCGCCGTCGGCTAGATTTGGCGGCAAGTCTTATCGCACAGCCGCCGCTCATCTTCTTAGATGAACCGACGACCGGTCTTGATCCGCGCACGCGCAATCAAATGTGGGAGACCATTCGTCGTTTGGTCAAAACAGGATCAACCGTACTCTTAACGACACAATACCTTCAAGAAGCCGATGAGTTGGCGGACCGGATTGCGGTGATCGATCGTGGTCGCGTCGTTGCAGAAGGAACTGCAGATGAGCTGAAGACATCAGTTGGCAGCTCGTCGCTGCAATTGAGGATTCAAAATCCGCAGGACATCCAGGATGCTCGTCAAACCGTCGAACGTGTGCTCATGGTCCAGTCCGCCGTTTCGCCTGAAGGCGGGAAGATTACCGCACCGATGGCAGACGCCGACCGGGTTACTGATCTGCTGATTGCTTTTCGCGAAACGGGCATCCAGTTAGCTGAGCTGAGTGTGCAGAAACCAACCCTTGATGAGGTTTTTCTGACCATTACCGGTCATGGTGTAAAAGAGGATGCAGCAAAAGAAATGGATGAAACAGATGAAGTGAGGGGAATAAAACAATGAAAAGTACGGTTATTAAATCTCCTGCCGATCGAGAGCTGACTAACTACGTGAGCTTCAGTCAGTCGGTACGCAACTCGTTAACGATGGCTTATAGAGGTTTGCTGAAGATTCGACGCACACCTGAACAATTGTTCGATGTTACGTTCCAACCCATCCTCTTCACCCTGATGTTTACTTACCTTTTTGGCGGTGCTATCTCCGGAGATGTGAAGAGCTATTTGCCGGTCATTATTCCTGGTATCCTCGTACAGACCGTGATCACGACATCAATTGTCACCGGTGTCCAGCTGCGTGAAGATATGGATAAGGGCGTGTTCGATCGATTCAAGTCACTACCGATCGCGCGCATTGCTCCGCTGGCTGGCGCACTACTGGCCGATACCATTCGGTATACGATTGCGACAGGGCTCACCTTCACGATGGGCTTTATCATGGGTTATCGCCCCGATGGAGGTCTAGGCTACGTTGTTATCTCCGGACTTCTTGTTATTGTTTGTTCTTGGGCGATCAGCTGGATCTTCGCCTTCTTTGGTGTGATTGCACGCACAGCTTCAAGCGTACAAGGCATTTCAATGATTGTACTATTTCCGCTGACGTTTCTTTCAAATGCATTTGTGCCGGTGAAAACTTTGCCTGATTGGCTTCAGTGGTTTGTAAAGTTCAACCCGATCTCTCATCTTGTCACGGCAGTCCGTGATTTAGCTAACAACGCAACGATTGGTTGGGATCCTGCGATCTCTCTTATCGGAGCTGCTGTTATTGTGGCGATCTTTGCACCACTAACGGTCCGTGCCTATATGCGCCGGACGTGAATCGGAATGATTAAAATTCAATTTTGATTATAGGACCCTAATATGGGTTCTATTTGTTTTCATACCAGCCTGAAATGTGAGATCTTCTATAACTGAACAGTATTTTCTTTTGGACAATAAGTGATGATCAAGGTCCGGTACTTAAAAATTAGTTATGCACAAACGCTTTAACGAATAAACGCGTTGCATTGAAAAATTTAATGTGTTAGAATAACCTCACTCACTATTTTGAATGGTAAAAACAGAGAGAGAAAACAGGAGAGAGGATGTTGAAGTTGGAAAAAGAGAAGATGACAGTGAAAGCATTTGTGAATAATGTTCTTGTCGGCCATGCGGTTGGCATTGTTGCGGCATTGGTTCCTTCAGCACTGCTTGGTGAGTTAAGTAAGGCGTTGATGGGGCGGATGCCGATTTTTGGAATCATCTATCAATTAGTCACGATTTTCACGCTGGCGGTACCCTTGTTAATTGGTGCTGCAGTGGCTTTTCAATTTAAAATGAAGCCGATTCCGATGGTTTGTGTGGCTGCGGCTGCGTGGGCAGGATCGGGTGCACTGAAGTTTACACCAAATGGCATTGTGATTAATGGAATAGGTGACTTAGTGAATATACTGGTGACCATCAGTTTAACATGCGGATTGATTTTACTCATTGGCGGCCATCTGAAGTCGTTTGAGCCGCTTGTTATGCCTCCGATTATATGTACCATCGGTGGCGGTATGGGTCTGGCTGTATATCCGATTGTACATGCGATAACTGTTGGACTTGGCGAGATCATCAACAGTTTTTCTGTGCTGCAACCGATCCCAATGGGGATATTGATTGCAGTTGCCTTCTCGGTAATTATGATTTCTCCGGTTTCCACCGTGGGGATTGCCACAGCGATCGGCATGAGCGGGATTGCATCGGGTGCCGGCAATCTGGGGTGTGTGGCGGCAGCTGTAGGCATGTTTGTGGGCGGACTAACCGTCAATAAAATCGGTTTATCGCTTTCTATCGTGCTTGGCACGCCGAAGATTATGATTGCGGCCATGGTCAGACAACCGAAAATTTTGGTTCCGATCATGCTCAATGCCGCTCTTCTCGGTACATTCGGCGCGATTTTCCAAATAAAAGGCACGCCGATCAGCGCCGGATTCGGTTTTTCGGGGATGGTTGGTCCGATCAACGCTATTCATTTTATGCCCGGCGGCCCTACGGTTGCTAATCTCTTGATCATTGGCCTCGTTTTCATAGCGGTTCCTTTCGCCGGAGGATTTTTCTTTGAATGGATCTGTCGAAGCGTGTTCCACCTCTACAAGGCTGAAGATTACGGTACGGAAATGGCTGAATTCAAGAAAGAAAAATCGGAACGCCAGCCGAAGCTTGTTCTAGAAAAAGCATAATATTAAAAAGAAAATCCTCACATACGGATAACGGAGAACCGTATGTGAGGATTTTTATGTGTCCAAATTAGACAGGATTATTTTTTGTTGATGAGCCATAAAAAAGTTTAACTTGATGCTTTTTGAATTTTCTTTCAGCAGTTGTAAAAATAAGCCTTAAGGCGTAGTTCATGCCCCGTCTTGCGCTCATTATCAAAATCCTTGCTATGCTTTATAGTAATATTATAGAGATGCACAAGGAATTTGATCATCATTCAGTCACCTTGTGCGTGGCTTATGAACGTCATGAAAGGAACGAACGAAATGGGACTTATTTTCGGACTGATTGCAACGCTTATTCTTATTATCGTGTTTATTGCGGTTGGCGGGTTGCTGATTACTTCCTTTGTATGGATCGTGCTCGGCATTATCGCGTTGATTTTGTTTCTTTTTTTCGGTTTTTTATTAAAATGGTTTTTGATCATTTTGCTCATCATCGGTATCTATAAGTTAGTGAAGCGGCTATTCACAAGGTAATTAAATGAGAAAATTAAAGAGCAGATCGACGATAAGGACGGCATTTCGATCTGCTCTTTTTCATGCTCTTGTCACAATTGATTTAACGGATAATCAACTGGTATGCCCAACGCTTACCGTTTGGCATGTCTAAAGATACAACGCCGCAATAATCAAAACCCGCTTGCTTGATTACTCGCTGCATGCGCGGGTTTTCGGGATGGGTGTCGATTCGGAGATCGGTATGCCCCTTGAGTGAAGCGGCGGTGATCAGGTGGTTCATCAAAGTCGATGATAAATGACGGCCGCGAAAGTCGGGGGAAATAGCGATACGGTGAATGGACGCGTAGGCGGGTGCGTCTGTTTTCAGCCATGCCCCTTCTTTGATATTCTCATAGGATGGCTCTTTTTCTTCGAAAATCACACCGGTACCGGCAATTTTTTCATCGATGATCAATACATAGCTTATTTCTTGAGCGATATCTTCGTGCAAGACGCCGTCATCCGGATATCCATCTTGCCACTGATCAATACCGTCAGCTTTCAACAATTGTTTGGCTTGATTAATGATTTGTTTGATCGCAGGAAAATCAGCGTTCGTTGCTTTACGCAGGTAAGTGGTCAAAACAAGTCCTCCAATCAGTGGTCCACGGTGAATAATTGAGTTATTCAGCAGACGTAGTCACGCGAAAAAAATGTAATTTCATTATATTATAGAGTTCGGATAACCAGCAACAGATTCAGTCAGAACGAATTGATCGGGGGTGATCACGCAAGCGATTCGCTCAATGGTTATACACGAAAAAACCACCAAACCGGGTACCCCGATTTGGTGGTTTATCAATATACAGATTTATTTTAATGTTTTCCATTCCCATTCTGTAACTTCAGGCAAATCCGCGCCTTCTTCACGGATGAAGCGATTGTGTTTGGCAATCATGCGATCCATTTGCTGAATGAATGCATCACTTTTTTCAGCGTATTTCGGTTGTTGCATGATTGCTGCTTTTGCTAGATTAAATCGATCCAGTTCGTTTAGCACACGCATATCAAATGGGGTCGTAATGTCCCCGTTTTCTCGGTAGCCATGAACGGTCAGGTTCGTGTTGTGGCGGCCAAAGAAAAGATCAACAATTAAGTTTTCGTAGCCATGGAAGGCGAACAGAACCGGTTTATTTTTTGTAAAGTAGTGGTCAAATGCTTCGTCAGATAGTCCGTGTGGACTCTTCTTCCAGCTCTTGAGCTTTAAGAGATCCACAACATTTACGAAACGAATCTTCATTTCTGGGAAGGCTTGGTGCAGCAATTGGATCGCTGCTAAGCTTTCCAGTGTCGGTTCAGTTCCTGCGCTGGCAATGACAATATCCGTTTCCGAACCTTGATCTGTACTTGCCCAATCAATAATACCTAATCCTTGATCAACCAGTTCTTCAGCCTCCTCAATGGTAAACCATTGCTGGCGTGGATGCTTTGAAGTGACAACGAGATTAATCTTCTCTCTGCTTTTGAAAATTTTATTTGCGACAGCGAGTAACGTATTGGCATCTGCCGGAAGATACTCGCGGATAAACGTATGTTTCTTTTCTGCAAGATGTGTTAAGAGGCCTGGATCTTGGTGCGTATATCCGTTATGATCTTGCTGAAATACCGTTGATGACGAAATAAGATTCAATGACGGATAGGAATTTCTCCAGTTCAGTTCACTTGCCTTACGTAGCCACTTAAAGTGCTGGGTGAGCATAGAATCAATCACGCGCATAAATGCTTCATAGCTGGCGAAAAATCCATGGCGACCGGTTAATGTATAGCCTTCGAGCCAGCCTTCAGCTTGATGTTCTGAAAGCTGAGCATCCAATACACGCCCGGAAGCAGCTTCAAATTCATCTCGTGGCTCATCGATTTCCCCCATCCATTGCCGATTGGTTGTTTCAAAAACAGCGCCTAATCGATTGGATGCTGTTTCATCAGGTCCAAATACCCGGAAATTATCCGGATTCAAAGCAATAAGATCACGGACATACCCGCCAAACACAATCATATCTTGAGCTACTTGCTTACCGCGTTTGCTGTTATCGATCGCATAGTTCCGATAATCCGGCAAACGCAAATCGCGAGGATTGATCCCGCCATTTGTAATTGGATTTACAGCCATGCGCTTCGTACCTTTAGGAACGATTTCGGCGATTTCCGATTTTAACGTTCCATTTTCATCAAACAATTCTTCGGGTTTATAGGATTTCAGCCAATTGATCAATGCATCGGCATGTTCCATATGTTCACGGTCCACTGGAATCGGGATCTGATGCGAACGAAACGAGTCTTCAATCGGTTTGTCTTCCCATACTTTAGGTCCAGTCCAACCTTTTGGGCTGCGGAAGACAATCATCGGCCATTTCGGTAATGTTTCATCATTGTTTTCTCGAGCGTTTTTCTGGATCGTTTTGATTTTCTCAACGACTGTGTCCATTACCTCGGCCATTGCGACATGTACCTTCTCAGGATCTTTTCCTTCCACAAAGTAAGGATCCCAGCCAAGGCCCTCGAAATATTTGGTTAAATCATCATCGGAGGTCCGGGAGAAAATGGTTGGATTGCTGAGCTTATAGCCATTGACATACAGAATAGGAAGCACGACGCCGTCATGGATCGGATTAATAAATCGCAACGAATGCCAGGAAGCGGCTAAAGGACCGGTTTCTGCTTCGCCATCACCGACAACCACGGCGGCAATGACATCAGGATTGTCCAAAATTGCACCGGTAGCATGCGAAATCGAGTACCCCAATTCGCCGCCTTCGTGAATCGATCCCGGAGTTTCAGGTGCGGCATGTGAGGCAACTCCGCCCGGCCATGAGAATTGTTTGAACAGGCGCTGCATGCCTTCCTTATCTTGCGAAATGTTCGGATAAATTTCACTGTAGCTTCCGTCAAGATATGAGTTTGAAACCATGACTTGACCGCCGTGCCCCGGACCTTCAATGAAGAACATGTTCAGATCATACTTATTTATTAATCGATTCAAATGAGCATAAATAAAATTTTGACCTGCGATGGTACCCCAATGCCCGATCGGGTGCACTTTAACATCCTCCGGCTTAAGCGGACGATCAAGCAGCGGGTTATCTTTCAGATAGATCTGTCCGATTGACAGATAGTTAGCCGCACGCCAGAATTTATCAACTTTATCAAGATATGTTTTGGAAGAGTAATCCACTGTTTTCTCTGTTGATTCAATCATGAATAACAACTCCTTTCAAATGAATAGTAATCCACGAAAAAATGTTTTCATTAACTGTGTTGGCGCTCAGGTACTTGACAACTAGTGTTGTCTAAGAGTAAAAAATCAATTCAAGCGGTAAAGGTGCTCTGTTATTCCGTAAGTGAATAACATTCAAGAAGCACGAAAATTTCTTTGCCTATTTGAAAAATAGTATAAAAATATACTTATTAATTTTACTTTAACAGGTTCGTTTTCGGTTCACAAGCGCTTCAAACCAGAGAATGGCCTTAGTTCTGTAAATGCGGTTTCATCACGACAAAATTGAAACGCATATGGATTCTATTTAAACTAATTTGTAGCGAATGAGTGCGAAATGGAATGATCATCCCAAAAAAATGGAGGACGTATGAAGAACATAAATCATCTTTTTTTTCATATTCATTACTGCAATTCAAGGAAGGCTAATGATTCCGGTCGTCATTCAAATAAAATTTTTCGAACGCTTAACCATCATGAATTTCTGTTTTTTATCGGAGGAAGAGGCCGCTTTGCCATAGAAAAGAAAAGCTATGTGATAAAGGCAGGGATGCTTTTCTATATCGCTCCTGGTGTTCATCATTCAATAGAGCTGGACCAAGCAGAACCGGTATCCTTTCAATCGGTTCATTTTAGTTTTGCCTCTGTATTTTTTACCGATAACAAATGGACGATTAAGGAGAACGCAAGCGTGCTCTCGCTGCAACATGCCGGAGAAGTAAAGGATTACTATTTGATTGAAGATCTTTTTAAAAAAATGGTTGAGTGCTGGGACGCAAAACAGCCAGGATATGAGTTCATCACAAAGACTTTACTTCAACAATTGATTATTGCCATTGCTCATGATCGAAAGAAACAAAATAAAAATGACGCGACATTTCTAAAAGTAGATCAGATCATTAACTATATGCATCAGAACATCGCCGGTCATGTGCGGTTGACCGACTTGTCCGAGATGGTGCAGCTGTCGCCTGCTTACCTATCAAGAACTTTTAAGGATAGAACCGGCTATTCGGTTATTGGTTATTTTAACAAGATTAAAATGGATAAAGCAAAAGAGCTGATTGTTGAAGGGAATAAAAAAATAAATGAAATTGCACATGGACTGGGGTTTGCCGATGAATTTTATTTCAGCAGACTATTTAAAAAAATGGAAGGGATAAGTCCTTCGGAATTTTACGACAAAAATGTCCATGGATTATAAGATCATGCATGTTATTAAAGCAAATATAGAGATAAAATGAGGATGCTATTGTTCATTGTTCGTGTATGATCATGAAAAAAATTCAGAAGGGAGGTTTTTTGGTTTGCCAATTTGGAAAAGAAATTTGGCCTTTTGCTGGTTTGGTATGTTTGTTACGGGTATTGGTATGAGCCAGATTGCACCGGTATTACCGCTCTATATCCGGCAGCTTGGTGTCCATAATGCGGCTGAAATTGCGCAGTTGTCCGGCGTTGCTTTTGGCGTTACGTTTATCATCTCAGCAATATTCTCACCGATTTGGGGATCTGCTGCCGACAAGTTCGGGAGAAAACCCATGCTCTTGCGTGCGAGTCTTGGTATGACAATTGTTATCGGCAGCATGGGTTTTGCGTCCAATGTCTATGCGCTGATTGGATTAAGAGTGCTGTTAGGCGTCATTACCGGCTATAGTACGGCATGCACCACATTGATTGCTACCCAGGCAGACAATGCACACGCAGGATGGGCTTTGGGTACGCTTTCAACAGCAAATATTGCCGGTGCTTTGTTAGGTCCGATGATTGGTGGATTCATCACCGAATATGCCGGTCCGCAAAATGTATTCTTTATCACAGGATCGCTGATGATGATTGCGTTCTTGACGACGCTTTTGTTTGTCAAAGAGGATTTCCGCCGACAAGAGAAAAAGGTGCTTCACGCTAAGGAAGTATGGGCAGGTATTCCGGAAAAAAGCCTAACGATTACCCTGTTCGTTACTTCATTTATATTAACTGTGGCCTTATATTCTGTGGAACCGATTATCACTGTATATGTTACGCAGCTATCCCGTGGAACCGGGCATGTTGCGCTGCTCGCCGGATTGGCCTTTTCAGCATCCGGACTCGCGAACATCATTGCCGCCCCCAGACTTGGAAAGCTCTCTGACCGTATCGGTGCACAAAACGTGATCTTGGTTGCGCTGGTTATCGCAGGGATCCTTTTTATCCCACAAGCCTTTGTAAGTAATCCGTGGCAGTTAATCGGCTTGCGCTTTTTATTCGGTCTAACTGCGGCAGGGCTGATGCCTTCAGTCAATATTCTGGTTAAGAAAATCACACCGGGCGCGCTTACGGGAAGAATTTTTGGCTTTAGCATGTCGGCTATGTATTTAGGCACATTCAGCGGCTCGGTTCTAGGCGGGCAAGTAGCAGCCTGGCTAGGCGTCCGTTATGTATTCTATAGTACAAGCGCGTTGCTGCTGATCAATGCCGTGTGGGTTTACTATAACGTGTATAAGAAACTGAATAAAAATGAATGGGCATTACAAAAAGCAAATGGAATGGAGAGAAGCAAATGAGCGAGATCAATACAGTAACTGAGTTATTGAATCCGGACAAAACAGCGCTTGTGGTCATCGATTTGCAAAATGGGATTGTGAACGTACCGCGTGCCCCATATACCGGTGCGCAGGTCGTTCAAAATGCGAGCAAATTAATTGATGCATTCACAGATAAAGGCGCTTTTGTCGTTCTTGTAAGAGTCTCTTCTGTAGATGGGAAAGACATGCCTAAGCCCAAGACAGATAGAAAACAAAGTCCGATGCAGTTTCCTAAAGGTTGGGATCACTTTGTCTCTGAGTTGGAGAACAAAGAAAATGTTCATCTGATTACCAAAAGACAATGGGGCGCATTCTATGGTACGGACCTTGACTTGCAGCTGCGCCGCCGAGGCATCGATACGGTCGTACTCTGTGGTATTTCCACCTCAATCGGTGTGGATACCACCGCAAGAGAAGCTTTTCAGCATGGCTATCATCAGATTTTTGTGGAAGATGCGATGACGGCTTCAACAAAAGAAGAGCATGATTATGTGTGTACCTACATCTTCCCAAGGATAGGAAAAATTCGGACCAGCGAAGAAGTAAATAATCTTATCGGCAACAACTAAGTCAAAGGCAAGTTTAACAAAGCCATTAAAAAAGTGTTTGGATATCCTGAAAGGACGTCCAAACACTTAATTTTTTTTCAACAGAATTTAGTAACCTTAAAGCTGTAGTTTTATTAGTTATTCACTTTATCAAGCGCGGCTCCTCTAGCAAGCGTGCTGACCTTTTTTCGATTAAACAAGATAATCGCAGGAATAATGTAAATCAACCAAACAATAAGCTGTACGCTGCTTAAATGGTCCGTATAACCAACGAGCGCATGCAGAATTCCGCCAATCGCTCCGTGACGGTCCAGCACATGTTCCCAATTATAAAGATAAACACCGGGCTGAATAATACCAAGCTCTATAAATTCGTGAACGGCATTAATGAGTAGTCCTGCAGCCACGATAATTAACAGGTTGCCCATCGCTTGAAAAAAGGTTTTTAGATTAATTTTTGCTGAACCTTGGTAAATGCCCCAACCAATTAATATGGCTATGATTAAACCGACTAATGTTCCTGAACCAAGCGATAATCCATTCCCTTTTCCATCCACAGCAATCGCGAGAAGAAACATGACTAATTCCAATCCTTCTCGTATTATTGTAATGAATGCCAAGAGTATAAGTTGGAAGGTACCACCATTGCTTTTCAACGCCGTATCAATCGATGCTTGAATGCCTTTGTTCATCCCGGGACTGTTCTTTTTCATCCAAAAAGTCATATATGACAATATACCAACAGCAACTAAAAAAATAGCTGCTTCTATATAAAGCTGACCGTGCCATTCTTCGCCGCCGGTTAATATGTAAAGAATGGAACCGACAATAATTGAGAAGGCAATAGCAATACCCGCGCCAATCCAGACAGGCTTAAACGTATTTTTTCTATTCAATCCTCGCAGATAAGAAAAAATGATTCCCAGAATCAGAGAAATTTCCAATCCTTCGCGCAAGGCGACTAAAAATGCGGCTCCAAACATGAGATCGCTCCTTTTAATAAAATCACATGAGTGACATTGATAATCATTATCATATAAAACCCATCTTTTTGTCAATACAACGTAAATGAAATTTACATTTGCAGCTTATTATTTTTCTTGACAATAGATGACCGGTCATTTATTATTTGGTTGATAAATGACTGGTCATCTATTATGAATTGGAAGTGTGAAGGTAATTATGAAAGAGGAAAAAAATCTAAAGGCAGAAGCATTGCGCTATCTTATTCTTGCCGTACAGAGACATGGAAATCGGTTGCTTAATGATTTGCTCAAGGGCATTGATCTAACGGCATCTCAAGCAGAAGTTTTGCGCACGTTGCATGACCGAAAGGGAATTTCGCTCAAGGAACTTGGACAATTATTGATCTGTGAATCTGGAAGTCCGTCACGGCTTGTCGAGCGATTGGTCCGAGACGGATTGGTTGAGAAAATCGCACATGAGAAGGATTCCAGGTACGTCACGCTCGAACTTACTCAGACGGGGAAAGAGAAAGAACGGCTTGTAAAAGCGATTGAACTGCAAATGTATCACCAATTAAATCAACTCTATTCAGAAGATGAACTTGAGCTGATGTGTACATTACTGGGCAGGTTCCTGCAAGGTCAGCCGATTGCTGAGACACTAAAAAAACGTGGTTATGAAATGTAAATTGCCTATTGGAGATGAAAAAATGAATGTTCTTATTATCTATGCACACCCCAATCCGAAAAGTTTTAATCACGCGATCCTTGAACGGGTTACGAAGGGATTGAAGGAATCCAATCATGATGTGTCCGTTCTCGATTTATACCAAGAACACTTTGATCCCGTTCTGATTTTTAATGACAAACGCAGAAGAAGAGATATGAAAAATGATCCTGAGTTGGCACGTTACCGTGAGTTAATTAAGAAGGCTGATCACTACGTTTTTATCTACCCAGTGTGGTGGTATGGACTTCCTGCAATTTTGAAAGGCTTTTTTGACAGGGTATTTGCCGCAGGTTTCGCATACTCCTACGAAGGATTGATTCCAAAAGGGCATTTGACCGGCAAGTCTGCGTGGGTCATATACACCATTGATTCTCCCGGTTGGTTTGTTCGATTCATTCGTAGGAATACGGAGTGGACCGTCATTAAGAAAGCGATCCTGCAGTTTTGCGGTATCCGTTCGGTTAAACGAATGATGCTGGCAGGAATAAAGGGGAGCAGTGCCAAGAAGAGGGAACGGTGGCTGGATTATGTGCATCAGCAGTCACGCCAGCTTCGCAAGTAGTTTGTTTAATGAATGTCACCTCATTGCATCGGTTCTTGGAACATGAGAAAAGGTGGTTTTAGTGATGAAGGTACTTGGTACATTAATCCGTGTATTTATTGAACGTGATGCTATGGATAAGACCATTAAATTTTATGAAATGTTGTATCAAACGACCTGCATGGAGCGTGCATATTACGAAGGACTAAACTTGGAGCTGGCAATCGTCGATAAAGCGGTCATTATTGCGGGGGATGCAGAGTCAAGAAAATTATTTGAATCGGCTCGTGCAACACTGTTGGTTGATTCGATCCAGGAAACAATGTACGAACTACAGCAAAGAGGAGCGGTATGTCTCACCAAGCCCAAACGTACACCAGGCAGTTGGATTATGCTGATGCAGCATCCTGATGGTTTGATCGCTGAATATGTAGAGCGTGTCTCTTAAACGATGTTGCGTGAGATTTGTTGCCAGAACAGTATTATAGTCCATAAGAAAAAAACTCAGCGTGAAAAAGTTCTTTTCACACTGAGTTTTTTTGTATGAGTGGGAAATGTAAATTACAAAATATTGTTAGGAACGGGAAGACCGAGTCCTTCTGCAACGCGTTTTCCATACTCTGGATCCGCTCTGTAGAAGTGGCGGATCTGACGTTCCTTGATTTCTTCTACTTCAACTGGTTTCATCCAATTTACGAGGTTACGGACAAGCCGTGTACGTTCATCTTCATTCATGAGGCGATAGAGGTCACCTGCTTGTGTGTAGAAATCATCATCGTCATATGGAACATTGGCTGCCATGCCGTTTACTTCGAATTCTGCTTGCTTGTTTTCGGAGGATTCAGCAGGTCCACCAAAGCTGTTCGGCTCGTAGTAGACGGAACGGCCGCCGTTCCCATCGAAACGCATGTTACCGTCACGATAGTAATTGTTGACCCCGCTTAATGGACGATTGATCGGCAAGGTCTGATAATTCGGTCCGATGCGATGCCGCTGGGTATCTGCATAGGAGAAAAGCCGTCCTTGCAGCATTTTATCCGGAGATACATCAATGCCAGGCACGAGCGTGGCGGGCGAGAAGGCAGCCTGTTCCACTTCGGCGAAATAATTTTCAGGGTTTTTATTCAGTACCATACGGCCGACTTCAATCAGTGGATAATCTTTCTGTGAGATGACTTTTGTGACGTCAAAAGGATTGAAACGATAAGCTTTCGCGTCTTCCAGCGGCATGATCTGGACATATAAAGTCCATGATGGATAGTCACCGTTTTCGATCGCATTAAATAAATCCTGAGTATGATAATCTGGGTTTTCTCCAGCCAGTTTTTCTGCTAAATCGACATCGAGATTTTTAATTCCCTGATCCGTTCTCCAATGATATTTGACCCACACACTTTTGCCTTCCGCATTCACCCATCTAAATGTATGGCTGCCATATCCGTGCATATGACGGAGGGTTGCAGGAATGCCGCGGTCAGAAGCGAGAATCGTCACCTGGTGAAGGGATTCAGGCGACAGTGACCAGAAATCCCAGACAGCAGTCGGATTTTTCAGGTGCGTTCTTGGATCTCTTTTTTGTGTATGAATGAAATCTGGAAACTTAATCGCATCACGAATAAAGAATACGGGTGTATTGTTGCCGACTAAATCATAATTGCCTTCATTTGTATAAAATTTAACCGCAAATCCTCTCGGATCACGCACAGTGTCGGCGGAACCTAACTCACCGGCTACTGTTGAAAAACGGGTAAACACTGACGTGCGTTTTCCGATTTGAGACAAGAAATCAGCTTTTGTATATTGTGAGAGATCATGAGTTACCTCAAAGTATCCATGTGCGCCTGTACCCTTTGCGTGGACCACGCGTTCTGGAACACGTTCGCGATCAAAATGAGCCAGTTTATCTAATAGAGCAAAGTCTTGAATCAAAGTTGGTCCGGATGAACCTGCAGTCATTGAATTTTGATTGTCACCGACAGGTGCGCCCCAGCTCGTCGTTAATTTATTCTTGTTTTCGCTCATTTTTTCCCCTCTTCCAATAGGTATGGTAAGAGAATAACATATATCTTTTAAAATTAAAATTAATTAAGATTAATTTTAAACAAATATTTTGTAAAATCAAAGTAGCATTGATTTATATGTCTGTTATAAAAGGTCAGAACCCATTGGTTAGAATTTCAACTGAAATTCATTGCAATTAGCAATTGCGAAAATGGTTCTTTATTGATAATTGAAGAATTTGATGCATGTCAGGGGTGAAGGAAATTTGGTGTATCAAACAGCAAATATAGCTAGTTCTTCTTTTTAAACTAAGCTATAATTCATTCAAATGTTAAAGTAATTATGGTTATGAAGGAGTAGCAAAAGGAGGATCCTGTGGAAAAGTATAAGATGATTTTGTTTGATTTGGATGGAACACTGTCGGACCCGAAAATAGGAATTACGAAATCGGTTCAGTATGGGCTGGAGAAAATGGGGATTTTTGAACCAGATCTACAAAAACTGGAATGTTTTATAGGCCCGCCACTTCAGGATTCATTCGCAGAGTACTACCATATGAATGAAAATGATATCCTGAAAGCCATTGATTATTACAGAGAACGTTTCAAAGAAAAAGGTATGTTTGAGAACGAATTATATCCGGGCATCCAAGCAATGTTGGAATCCTTAAAACAGGCAGGACATACGTTGATCATTGCGACATCGAAGCCGACAGTTTTTTCTGAGCAAATATTGAAGTATTTTGCTATTGATCGATATTTTGATCAGGTAGTTGGCAGCAATCTTGATGGAACACGATCATCGAAGACCGATATTATTGACTACATACTTAACCTTTACCGTGATTATGATCAGAATGACTTTGTCATGATTGGTGATCGGAAACATGATTTGATCGGAGCTCACAACACGGGGATTGATTGTATTGGCGTCACTTATGGATATGGCTCGATCGATGAAATCAAGGGAGCAAGTCCAACTTATATGGTCAGCAGTGTTGAAGAATTAAAGCAGATCTTAGGAAACTAATCAAAATAGAGATGGATGAGAAGAATCTCAAAAAAAACGCATAGAAGTAAAGCCTCACTTACTTTTTGACAAGTAAATGAGGCTATTTTTTTATTTTCCTATTCATTGGGACCATTCACCCTTAACACCAAACGATTATTTTAAAGGGGGTGGTTTGAGGAGGGATACTTCTCGTAGTAGGACCATAGATAACGATTAAGTTTCGGTTTGCGGGATTACCTGTAAAGGCCTGCCCATTCGTTAGAACGATTTGTGTAGATGGAGAAATGTTTAATTTAAGTTGCCCATCACTACTCACTAAATCGCTGTTAAAAAAGTCTACTTTTACATTTTGATAGGGACTTTCTTTTACCATAACAAGGGCTCGATATTGTGGCGGGTAGATCAGCGGAACCGGCGCATTTCCATCATAATATCCTGTTACTCTGTCCCCAACTTGAACCATGACATGATCGACAAAGTATGTCGTTGGTGTGACCACGAAGTTTACTACTCCGCGAAGGTTGTTTTCGACAGCTATTAATTTATTACAGCTTTCCCCCTCGCCAGTCTGTCCGGTTGCAAAATCACTAATCATAGTGATGGTACCACTAAAAGATTGAAATTTGATCATATTCATCGTTTATTCCCCTATGCTCCTGGATTTCAAGATCATTTCACTTCTAATTTATGTGAAACGGCCCAAATCGGTGAGCTTGAAGAAGATTCATGTGAAATACTCTAATCGGGCATCAGGGAAATAGGTATGAATATAACCTTCCAGTGTTTCTTGCAGCAGTTCCTCATCATCTTTTTTGTACACGTATTTTCCAATACCATAACGCCCCCATTTATAACGGCGCGCTTCCTCATCCATGACTAATTTGGACTTAGGGTAATTTTTCTCAATGATACGTTTTGCCGGTTTGGTAAATCGATGCTGAATTAATTCGAATGTAATGGGCTCATTTATCGGTTTCGGAAAGTAGTCATGTAACGTTTCAAAAAGCTGGCGATAACCGTCCTGCCAGCCGTCATGAATATAAATCGGCGCTATAATAAAGCCGAGCGGATAGCCAGCATCAGCAACTTTCTTTGCTGCTTCAATCCGATCCAAAAGGCTTGAAGTACCTGCTTCAAAAAACTTAATCACATATTCATCATTAAGACTGAATCGAAACCGGGTGCGACCGTTATGCTTTGCGTCCAATAGATGATCAACATGGGCAAATTTGGTCACAAAGCGCAGTTCTCCCAAATCTCTCTCACCGAAAAATTCAATCGCTTTTTTCAGTGAGTGCGTTAAATGATCAATACCAACAATGTCGGAGGTGCAAGCTGCTTCAAACCTTGTTTTCTCTGGTTCACGTTCCTTCATATACAACGCCGCACGTTCAAGAATTTCGTCCACGTTAACATAGGTTCGAATATAAGGTTTTGAGCCCATTGTTGTTTGTAGATAGCAGTAATGGCAGTGCCCCATACAACCCGTTGCTAGCGGTAATGCATATTCTGCTGAGGGCTTGGAACTTGAGAAGTCTAGAGTTTTTCGAACGCCGACAACTAAAGTTGATTTGGCAATACGGTATTTTTGAAAATCATTGTTACCCGGAAGATTTCGCACTTGGTTGTGTGATGTCGTTTCGCGAATTTCAATATTCATTTTTTCAAATTTCTTTTTTAGTGCTTGTCCTAAAGGGTAATCTAATGCCCGTGGTTCGATGTAGACGAGCTGGGGGATGAATGGTTTTACCATGAATATCGTGCTCTTTTCTTTTGAGCAGTTCATACACATTCTTGTGGGTGCATGCCTTGCCTCTTCTTAATCTTCATCATAAATTTGCCTGTAGATACGCTGCGCTTCATCGAATGTTGGGAAAATTGCATCTTCATCAGCAAATTCATAGTATAACTCATACAAAAACAGTGCTTTATCCCCAGCTTTGTTGGGATTATCGGCGACTTCAGCCTCCTGAATCATCGCAACACTTGCTGTGTGCGGGTTACGACAAATCACATAAACATGATCTCCTAGGTGCATTTCATCCTTTTTCATATAGAGTATCCACCTTTTTACAACGTAAAAGTCCTTTTTTGATTATGTCCAGGAATGCACAGACTATCCCCGGAGAAGTCTGTACATGCAACAGAAAGGCAAAAAAACCGTTCATAGAAGCGCATGAACGGTTTTTTCTAAGTATTGGAAGAATTTCCAGGGGAATAAGTGATTCATCGAATGAGCAACTACTGAACTTTTTATCAGGAAAAAAGGTGCTCGGGTTATTAAAACGCGTACTGAGTCATCAAATTTACAATTTTTTGCTGAACCGCGGTCAAGACATGATTTGACCGATAAACAAGCTGAATCATAAATTCGGGCTGTACCACGTCGCTTAGTTCCAAAGCAGCGACCGGGTCTTGTGGCAGAATGGCCATTTCGGTCAGAAAGCTGATCCCGATATTATTGGCAACCATGCCTTTGATCACTTGAATGTCATTGGTTCGATAGATAATTTCTGGTTTGATACGGTTTTGCCGGCTTAATTGCTCAAAGGCAATTGAGTGAATAAAACGTTCATTAAGTTGGATAAAAGGTTCACGCTGTAAATCCTTAAAAGCTACTGCCTTTTTTTGAGCAAGCGGATGATTGCGGCTGACAATAATTTTGAATTTTTTGCGGGACAGCATATGTCCGGATAATTGATCGTTTTCAATAGGCTGTACGGATCCGAGAAGAGCTATATCAAGATGGCCAGTAATCAATTTATTAAGGAGCAGCTTAGAACCATCTTCATGGGTGTCTAATTGCGAAAGAAGATCTTGGCTGACAAGCTGAGAAGAAAGCGTTGGGAAATAGTAGCCGCCGATAATCGGAGGAAGTCCAAGCCGGACTTTCTCTTTTTTTATTGCGGTAATTTCTAATTTGGCAGTTTCAATCTCTTGAAGAATTTGCTCGACGTGCTTTTCAAATTGTTTTCCGCTGTCCGTAAAAATCAGGTCTTTGTGCGATTGATCTCGGATAACAAGCTGAGCATCTAATTCCTTCTCTAATCTCTGTACAGCTGCGGTTATTGTCGGCTGGCTGACGTGAAAGAAATTTGCTGTTTTGGTAAAACTATTTTCTTGAAAAAGACGCTGAAAATACTGCAATTCCTTGATGTTCACACAACCAGCTCCTACTCATTAATACTGATCTCATATTAATAAAATTTATGACTACGCCTGTGTTTGACTATAAATTTTATCGGTTGTTATAGTGCGCTTAGAAAGAAAAACAATCACCTTTGGATATAAGGAGGAAAAAGATCATGGCATTAAATCCACAAGATATTTTAAATAATCCTTTTCTAAATAAAGGAACGGCATTTACTAAAGAAGAACGTCAGGCTTATGGGCTGCAAGGAACACTGCCGGCGAAGGTGCAAACACTAGATGAACAGGCTGTTCAGGCCTATGGCCAATATTCAAGCAAGACGACGGATTTAGAAAAAAGAATCTTTTTGATGAATGTGTTTAATACAAATCGTACCTTATTTTATCGGTTGATGGAAGATCATGTGGTTGAATTTATGCCGATCGTCTACGATCCGACCGTAGCGGATTCGATTGAACAATATAATGAATTATTTGTAAGCCCACAGGATGCAGCCTTCTTGTCCGTTGATGAGCCTGAGGATGTGGAAGCGACATTGAAGAACGCCCCCGGCGGCCGTGACATCCGGCTGATTGTAGTTACAGATTCTGAAGGCATTCTCGGAATGGGTGACTGGGGCGTAAATGGCGTGGACATTGCTATTGGCAAGCTCATGGTTTACACAGCCGCCGCAGGAATTAATCCTTCTATGGTGTTGCCTGTTGTCATTGATGCAGGCACAAACAATGAAAAGCTGCTTCATGATCCGCTTTATTTAGGCAATCGCCATGAACGCGTGCGTGGTGAACGGTATTATGATCTCATTGATCGGTTTGTTCAGGCATCCGGAAAATTGTTCCCTGAAGCGCTGCTGCACTGGGAAGACTTCGGGCGTTCTAACGCGGCAACGATTCTAGAAAAATATCAGGATAAAATTACAACGTTCAATGATGATATTCAAGGTACAGGAATTGTCGTTCTTGCTGGTATCCTAGGCGCGATGAAAATTTCCAAAGAAAAACTGACTGATCAACGCATCTTGATTTTCGGTGCAGGAACGGCTGGCGTAGGGATTACGAATCAACTCCTTGATGAAATGAAGCGACAAGGCTTGTCAGAAGAAGAGGCGCGCAAACACTTCTTCCTTGTCGATAAGCAAGGGTTGCTCTTCAATGACACCGAAGAGCTTACCCCTGGTCAGAAGGCCTTCGTTCACGATCGTTCTGAATTTGAAAACAGCAACGAATTAACCAATCTTGAAGCGGCAGTCAAAGCGGTTCAGCCGACGATTATGATCGGTACGTCAACACAACCGGGTGCCTTTAAAGAAACGATTATTAAAGAAATGGCAGCCCATACTGAACGTCCGGTCATCTTCCCACTCTCAAACCCGACGAAGCTTGCAGAAGCGAAAGCCGAAGACCTGATCAAATGGACAGATGGCAAAGCGCTGGTCGCAACTGGTATTCCTGCGGCGCCTGTTGACTACAAAGGTGTTACCTATGAAATTGGTCAAGCAAATAACGCGCTGATGTATCCTGGTCTCGGGTTCGGCATTATCGCTTCAACCGCAACCCGCGTGAATGGCGAAATGTTATCTCAAGCGAGCCACGCTTTGGGCGGTATTGTAGACACCGAGCAACCAGGAGCAGCTGTACTCCCTCCAGTTGCTAAACTGACCGAGTTCTCTCAGACGATCGCAGAAGTCGTTGGCCAAAGCGTTCTGGATCAAAAGTTAAATCGTGAAGAGATCTCAGATATTAAAAAAGCCGTTTCAGAGATGAAATGGGAGGCTAAATACACTGACTTAAATTTGTGAGAAGAGGTGGGTCTGCATGGTCTTTCTACAATCCATTCAAAGTGTTCTATCGATCATTTTAATGATTGCTTTAGGTTATTTCCTGAAGCAATTCAAATGGTTTGACGAGAACTTCGGCAAAAGTATTTCTTCTTTAATTACAAAAGTAGCTCTGCCGGCATCCATTTTTGTATCGGTGCTCAAGTATTTAACGCGAGACAGCTTGCTTCAACTATCCGGCAGCCTGATTTATCCGGTTGTGGCTGTGACGATTTCTTATTTAATCGCTTATGGTTTGGTGAAACTGCTCAAAATTCGTCCGGGCAGACGGGGCATTTTTATGAATGCTGTCGTTAACGCGAACACTATTTTTATCGGGCTACCTTTGAACATCGCGTTGTTCGGAGAAAAAAGTTTGCCTTATTTCCTGATTTATTACATCACGAACACCGTTTCAACATGGGCATTTGGTGTTTTTCTGATTTCAAATGACGATCCGACGAAAACAAAGGCATCCGGCAAGAAAAAATTCAATTGGAAGAAAATCTTACCTCCGCCTTTGCTCGGATTTATTGTCGGTCTTGTATTTCTAATCCTAAGCATCCCTGTGCCAAGTTTTATTAGTGCGACACTGACCTATGTCGGCAGTATTGTCACACCGTTATCCTTGATCTATATCGGTATTGTGCTCTATAACGCAGGGCTTTCAAGTATTCGATTTGATCGTGATACCATTATGGCTTTGCTTGGACGCTTTGTAATCTCGCCAATCGTTCTGATTGTGGTCATCGTCTTTGGTACACATCTTACAGGTGCTCATTTGCCAACAATGCTGACGCAAACACAAATTGTTCAATCGGCGACCCCGATGCTGGCCGTTTTGCCGATATTGGCTAATGAGGCGCATGGTGATGTGAAGTACGCGACAAATATTGTTACAGCAAGTACCGTATTATTTGTCATTGTTGTTCCAGTGCTGATGCAGTTGATTCAGTTTATCTGACATCTGTGGATTTAATGAAATACACGATAGGATACGTCATGACATACCACATGTACATTTGAGCAATTAGCTTTGTTGGTAGTTGCTCTTTTTTTTGAGAAAAGAATCGTAATTTTTAAAAAATATTAGAGCAGAAATGGGAGAAGTACGAAATGGTTTATGGATTAACCGTGCGGTGGTTAAGCGAATTACTGGGCACAGCGATTATGATCATGCTTGGGAACGGAGCGGTTGCTAACGTCGAGCTAAAAGGAACAAAGGGCTATCAAAATGGCTGGATGATCATTGCTGTCGGATATGGCTTCGGGGTCATGATTCCGGTCATGATGTTTGGTCCGATCAGCGGCAGCCAGATTAATCCGGCGATTACACTTGCTCTAGCCGTCAATGGTTTACAGCAATGGTCGAATGTTGTGCCCTATATCACGGCGCAATTTCTTGGTGCAATGCTCGGGCAGCTTTTACTTTTCTTAGCGTACAAACCGTTCTATGATCAAACCGACAATCCGTCACGGATTTTGGGTACATGTTCAACAATCTCTGCTTCAGGCAGTTTTGTTAATGGCTTTATAAATGAATTCTTAGGTACATTCATTTTAGTTTTTTCCGCACTGCTGATTTTAAATTCACATGCGCTTATTCATACACCCGGTGTTGCCGAACTTGGTGTCGGGTTTCTTGTCTGGGCTTTGGTTGCTTCACTTGGCGGCCCAACCGGACCGGGACTTAATCCGGCACGAGACTTGGGTCCGCGTATTGTTCATGCTCTGATCCCGTTGAAAAATAAAGGGACATCACAATGGACGTATGCTTGGATTCCAGTCGTAGCGCCTATTCTTGCCGGTATTGCTGCTGTCTTTTTATACAAAATGATTTATTTCGGTCAGTAGTGCACTTAAGACATTTTTGAGAGCATCGACCATCTACAGTTCCAGATTTTCACATGAACTGTGAGCTTGATTGATTGCGTATGAGCTTGATCGGGAGGACATAGTGTTCTTTGAGCTCCGACTGTTCGTCAGTCACCCTTTTTAGCAGCAATTCTACGAGTAACTCTGCCATATCGTTAATTGGCTGAGCGATCGTGGTTAACTCCGGATGGTAGTTTTGTATAAATTGTGTTCCGTCATAGCCGATTACCTTCAAGTCTTGCGGCACACGGATGCCTAATTCTTTAGCTTGCTGTAAAACGATTAGCGCAGTCAGATCATCTGTGCAAAAGATGCCTTCTATCTGCTCGGTGCTTAAGATCTGCTTAATCATTAGTGCTTTGACACTGGAAGCCATTGTTGAAGCGATGACTTTTTCATGGGCTTCAAGCTGCAACTTTTCCATAGTCTCCAGATAACCGGTTCGCCGCTTATCTGTGGGACTATTTGGCGTATGGCTGCTGGCAAAAAGATAGATCTTTCGGGCGCCGCTTTGATAGAGTTCCTGAGTGGCCAATACGCCGCCTAGATAGTTGTCGGAACTGACAATTGGAATGGTACTCGACAAGTAACGGTCAAACGAGATAATCGGCAAGCCGACTTTTTCATACTCTTTGATGCCCAGGTTGTGGGCACCGGCAATAATACCGTCGACTTGGTTCGCAATAAGCATGTTCAAATACACACGCTCTTTTTCCTTATTATCCGCACTATTGCACAGGATTGTTTTATATCCAGATTTAAACAGTTTATTCTCTATTTTTTCGACAAGTTCTCCAAAAAAAGGATTGCTAACAGAAGAAAAGAGCACGCCAATTAAGTTGGTTTGTTTGCCGTGAAGTGAGCGAGCAATGGAGTTGGGCTGATAATTGAGCTTTTTCATTGCTTGAAACACTTTGTTTTTTGTTTTCTCACTAAGGTAGCCGTGATTATTGATCACACGGGATACGGTTGTAGGAGAAACGCCAGCTTCTCTTGCGACATCATTTAGTTTGGGCCTCAATATAATTTATCCTTTTCCATTTAATAGACTCCAATAATTACAATTATAATCCAAATGGCCGTTTGTCTCCAAAGAAATCTGCGTTTGGCGATCACTTGGGAAAAAGCGGGCTGTCAGCACTTTGCGGCCGTGATTCACATAAATTTCGGCCACTGAATTGTCAATGAAAATATGGAGATTTATCTGGCCGTTTCTAGTTATAGTTGTCGTCCGTGTTGTACCGTATGCCTCAGCAAATTGAACTCCAGAATGCCCTCGATCCAGTGTAAGCTTGCCTGCATCAAAATCAAATAGAAGATCGAGAGCGTTCAAACCGTCGTCAGCTAAAGCCAATCTACCGCTGCCTGTACCTTTTAGTTCAATATCGAGCTCATACGCGCGATCGCAGTCATGCATGATCGGTGTTAACTGATTGTGCAAGTGGCCTTGGAGCTGAATATGTTTTGTACGTAGTGAAGCTGTCTCTTTAACCGGATTTTGATAGAGGTTGCCATCTTTGATTGTTAGTTCCCGCACAAGGCTTAAGCAATGTGCCCAACCGTACTGATCAGTCGGATAATCAATTTCCGGAAGTCCGATCCAGCTGACGGCCAGCGCCCGGCCATCAGGGGCATTCATTGCCTGAGTCGCATAAACATCAAAGCCTTCATCCAGATTGTTTATCATCTGTCCTGAGTCAAATACAGCATGGTCGGGATCAAAATGGTTGCCGATCAGATAAACATTGGGATAGATATTCTGATAATCTAGAACATTTTTATTTAGACCTTGCGGGCAAAAAATAAGGAGCGGCACCCCATCAACAAAAACAAGATTTGGACACTCGATCATAAAACCTAATGATTGTTTGGCGAATGCTAATGGGCCCAAAAATGTCCAACTGCTTAAGTCCGTAGATTTGTAGAGTAAAATTTCGCCTTCAAGCTGAGTGTTTTGTGCCCCGATGAGCGCATAGTACGCTCCATTGTAGTGAATAACTTGAGGATCTCTGAAGTGATCCGTATAGTTTTTCGGCTGAGAAACGATCAATGGACTCTTTATCTTTTCAATGTGCAGGTCTTTATTCATCCAGGCGCCCAACTGATGAGGATATCTTTCCCAATTCTCATCGCGGACGTTTCCAGTGTACATAATAAATAGCTTGTCACCCACCGGAAGTGCGGACCCTGAATAGCAGCCATGACTGTCGAATTCGTTATCTGGAATCATCGCCAGCCCTTCTTCATGCCAATGTGTTAAATCTTCTGAAGTGAGATGATACCAAGCTTTCAGTCCATGAACCGGGCCCATCGGATAATTTTGATAAAACAGATGCCATTTTTTATTGTAGTAAGAAAAGCCGTTAGGATCGTTTAGCAATCCGCTTTTTGGTTGGATATGAACGTCCATTCGCCAAGGGGAGTGCTGTATTTTATTTAGTAAATCATCTTTTTCTTGTTGTGACCAATCCGCAAATTTTTTATATCTTTTTGCTCTGCTCCATTCCATTGTTAAGAACCTCCACTCATTAAGAAAGCGCTATCTTAAATGTTAATGTACTCTATATCTTCAATTATGTCAAACGTATACCATTTTTAAAATCCATAAATAAAAATTGTTTATTGTAATTAAATTTAAATTTATGACGCACGATTGACATATGGGAAAATGAGCGTATATTAATAATAAAGCGCTTGCAAAAACACGAAATGATTTTTGAAAGGGTGTACAAAATGAATTATGTAAAAGTTGCTCAAGATGTATTGACTGCTCTCAGCGGCAAGGAAAATATTCAGGCAGCTGCACACTGTGCCACCAGGCTGCGTCTCGTAATCAAGGATGAGTCAAAGATAAATCAAACAGCATTAGATGAGCACCCGGATGTTAAGGGAACATTTAAGACAAACGGTCAGTTTCAAATTATTATCGGCCCTGGAGATGTCGATAAAGTTTACGATGAACTTATTAAGTTAGCAGGTTTGCCGGATATGACTAAGGAAGATGTCAACCATTCGTCTAGCGGTCCTAAGGGAAATATATTTATGCAATTTATCAAGGTTTTATCGGATATTTTTGTCCCGATTATTCCGGCTCTGGTTGCAGGCGGTCTGCTTATGGCTCTTAATAATGTGCTTACCGCGGAACATCTTTTTACCGCTAAATCAATTGTAGAAATTTATCCGGGACTAAAGGATATTGCCGGCTTCATTAATACCATGTCTGCTGCTCCATTCTTTTTCTTACCTGTGTTAATTGGCTTTTCAGCCACAAAACGTTTTGGCGGCAATCCTTATTTGGGAGCAGCCATGGGGATGATTATGGTTTCCCCAGCCCTGACTAGTGGTTATGAAGTAGTGAGCGCTGCGGCTTCCGGAAAGCTTGCTTATTGGAATATTTTCGGTCTGCATGTCGCGCAAGCCGGTTACCAAGGATCGGTTTTGCCTGTACTCGTTGTATCCTTCATTCTGGCTAAACTTGAGATATTCTTTCATAAACGCATTTCGAAAGCCCTTGATTTCACTTTTACACCTATGCTTGCTATTATTATCACCGGCTTTTTAACGTTTATTTTTGTCGGACCTGTGATGCGTAATGTCAGTGACGGTTTGACAAACGGTATTATGTGGTTGTACAACACAACTGGTCCTATTGGGACGATGGTGTTTGGATTCTTTTACTCAGCGATCGTCATTACTGGATTGCACCAGAGTTTCCCTGCGATTGAAACACAGCTGCTCGCAAATCGAGCAATAACTGGCGGATCCTTTGTCTTTCCGATTGCTTCGATGGCCAACATTGCTCAAGGTGCCGCTTGTCTTGCGGTGTTCTTTATTACGAAAAATAAGAAACAAAAAAGTCTGGCGTCTTCATCAAGTATCTCAGCGTTGTTAGGTATTACTGAGCCGGCCATCTTTGGCGTTAACTTAAAGTTGAAATATCCTTTCGTCTGTGCCATGATCGCTTCCGGAATAGCATCAATCTTTGTTGGCCTGTTTCATGTCCTAGCCGTTTCTATGGGCCCTGCAAGCGTTATCGGTTTTATTTGTATCCGTTCACAATCAATTAGTACATTTCTCCTGAGTGGATTGATCAGCTTTGTCCTTGCGTTTACAATCACATATATTTATGGGAAACGTGCTATGGCAGCAGAGGTTGCAGCAGCGGACAGCGATCTGCAGGTATCGACCGAAGAAGATATTGAATCAGTGGCAGAAGGTACTCAGCTTCTGGATGAAATCGTTTATGCATCGGTATCCGGTGACCCAATCAGTCTTAAAGAAGTGAATGATAAGGTATTTTCTTCTGAATTCATGGGAAGAGGAGCCGCCATCATTCCGGAAAACGGGGATGTTTATGCGCCGTGTGATGGTCTGGTGACCGTGGCTTATCCGACACATCATGCCTATGGCATTAAAACAGACGGCGGTGCTGAAGTTCTGATTCACATCGGTATTGATACGGTCAACTTAAACGGTGAGCACTTTGAAAGCTTCGTTAAGAAAGATCAACAGGTACGCAAAGGCGATAAATTATGCCATTTTGACCTAGATAAGATTAAAGCCCTTGGTTACGATCCGGCTGTCATCACGGTAATTACGAACACTGCAGAGTACGCTTCGGTTGAACGCATTACGCATGAACATGTTGCGTCGGAGAGCCCGTTAATTGCTTTAACTGCAAAGTAAAAAATAGAGTATTCATTATTATTATTAGTTGACAATTTTTTAGGAGTGGATCGCATGTTATTAGGTTCAATTGAAGCTGGTGGAACAAAGTTCATTGCCGCAGTTGGTGATGAACACATGAACATTATCGATACAGTGACCGTTCCGACCACAAAACCCGATGAAACTATGGAACAGATTTCTAACTTTTTTTCTCGATATCATTTAGATGCACTTGGTGTCGGATCTTTTGGACCAATCGATGTCGACGAAAAATCACAGACTTTCGGATATATTACATCAACTCCCAAATCATTTTGGCGAGATTATAATTTTGTCGGATATTTAAAGCAAAAACTCAATGTGCCGGTTGCATGGACAACGGATGTCAATGCGGCGGGTTACGGTGAATATCTATTGGGAAATGCGAACGGGACCGAAAGCTGCCTCTACCTCACAATCGGTACCGGCATAGGTGGAGGATTTATAAATAAAGGACAGATTTTAAATGCATTCAGTCATCCTGAAATGGGACATGTATTCATTAAACGCCATCCTGATGATACCTTTGAAGGGATCTGTCCCTTCCATAAAAATTGTCTAGAAGGAATGGCTTCGGGTCCGGCTGTCGAGAAGCGCTGGGGCAAAAAAGGCGTTGAACTTGCCGACCAATCTTTCGTATGGGAATTAGAAGCCTATTATCTGGCCCAGGCACTGATTAGTTATACCCTGATTTTGCGTCCTGAGCGTATTATTCTTGGTGGCGGTCTCATGAAACAGAAGCAGATATTCAAATTAATCAGAAACGAATTTCATGCTATGCTCAACGACTATGTTGAAGTCCCTGATTTGGAAACGTATATTCAGCCTGTCGGTCTTAATGATCAGGCCGGCATCATTGGTGGATTATTACTTGCTAAGAATAAACTGAAGGGCTGAATGGATATAAAGGAGCTTAATCATGAAAAACGATTGGTGGAAGCAAAGTGTTGTCTATCAAATCTATCCCAAAAGTTTTTTAGACAGCAATCATGATGGCATCGGCGATCTTAAAGGGATCATTCAGAAATTAGATTATATAAAATTGCTCGGCGTAGATGTAATCTGGCTGTGTCCGGTTTATGAGTCTCCGCAGGTAGACAATGGTTATGATATCAGTGACTATTACCAAATTTCTAAGTTATACGGTTCTATGGACGATATGGATACCCTTATAAAAGAAAGTAAGGCAAGGGGCATTAAAATCATGGTTGATTTGGTAGTCAATCATACTTCCGATCAGCATCCATGGTTCATCGAATCCAGAAAATCGAAGGACAATCCGTATCGGAATTACTATATTTGGAGTGATCAACCCAACGATTTATCATCGAATTTCGGCGGATCTGCCTGGTCATATGATGAAAAGACAAAGCAGTATTACTTGCATTTCTACAGTGAACAACAGCCGGATCTGAATTGGGAAAATCCGGACATGCGCCGGGCTATTTACAAGATGATGAACTTTTGGATTGAAAAGGGTATCGGCGGTTTCAGAATGGATGTCATCGATCTGATTGGGAAAGAACCGGACAAGAAGATAAAAGAAAATGGACCCAAGCTTCATGACTATCTCAAAGAAATGAATGAGTATACATTTGGTCCGGCGAACTTGATCACTGTAGGTGAAACGTGGGGAGCGACGCCGGAGATCGGCCACCTCTATACGGATGCAGGGCGTAAAGAGTTAAATATGGTGTTTCAATTTGAGCATATGAACTTGGACAAACAGCCGGGCAAGCACAGATGGGATTTAAAAAAATTAGACTTGATCGATTTGAAAGATGTATTAAGCAAATGGCAGGACTCTTTTTCTGAAGATGGTTGGAACAGCTTATTCTGGAATAATCATGATCTGCCGCGCATTGTGTCGCGATGGGGCAATGATCGCGAATATCGTGAATTATCGGCCAAGATGCTTGCAACCTTGCTGCATGGCATGAAGGGGACTCCTTTTATTTACCAGGGTGAGGAACTTGGGATGACCAATGCAAACTTTGAATCGATTGATGATTATCCGGACATCGAAACGCAGAATATGTATAAGGATCGGCATGCAACTGGGTTTTCTAAAGAAGAGATCATGCAATCGATTCATATGAAGGCAAGGGATAATGCAAGAACCCCGATGCAATGGAATTCAAGTGAGAACGCCGGCTTTTCAACAATCCAGCCCTGGATGAAAGTCAATACAAATTATCGCAAAGTTAATGTTGAGCAAAGCCTTGTCGACCCTGACTCAGTTTTTTTTCATTATCAAAAGCTGATTGCACTTAGGAAGGAAAAAGATATTCTGATCAAAGGCAGATACGAATTGGTAGATCATGATAACACTCAAGTCTACGCGTATAAACGTATAATGGACGATCAGGAACTGTTCATTGTTTGTAATTTTTATGAAACGCCGGCAGACCTCCATTATTCGGAAGGAACAAAGGAAGAAGACATCGGTATCTTGATCAGTAATTATCCGGATTCGCCAAGAGCTTTAGATCATTTATTGTTACGCCCATATGAAGCAGTCGTCTATGAGTTCAACAAACGTTGAAAAAAGATAATGAAACAATGACAGACGAAAACCTCGCTCAACCTTACTGAGAATGCATGAAGGTGAGCGGGGTTTTTCCGTACTTCCGGTGAAAATGGTATGATAAAAGTAAACGATTTCAAGAGCAATAAATGATGTGTATTAAATAGATAAAGATATTAAAGGCTATCTTAAAGTACAGGAGGAATGTAAATGAGCAGAACAGAAAAAGCGACCTTTGCCGGCGGCTGTTTCTGGTGCATGGTTCATCCGTTTGATCAAGAACCGGGCATCATTGAGGTGCTGTCGGGGTACACCGGTGGCCACACGGAAAATCCAACGTACAGAGAAGTTTGTTACGGGAAAACGGGTCATGCGGAAGCGGTCCAGATCACGTTTGATCCTGACATTTTTCCTTATCAGAAACTGTTAGAGCTCTATTGGCAACAGATTGACCCGACGGATCGCAAGGGTCAGTTTCATGACCGAGGCGACCAGTATCGAACGAGTATCTTTTATCATAACGAAGAACAAAAAAGGCTTGCCGAAGCATCAAAAGAAGCTCTTGAGAAAAGCGGACGTTTTCGAAAGCCGATTGTGACACCGATTGTGCCTGCCGCCCCTTTTTATCCGGCGGAAGAAGTTCATCAAAATTATTACCGAAAGGATCCGCTGAGCTATGGCAACTATCGCCAGAACTCCGGACGCGATGATTTTATCGCAAAACATTGGGGCGTCAAGAAGAATAGGAAGCAGTTACAAGAAACATTGACACCAATCCAATACAAAGTGACGCAGAAAAAAGGTACGGAAACACCATTCCAAAATGAGTATTGGGACAATAAAAAGCCGGGAATCTACGTAGATATTGTCTCGGGTGAGCCTTTGTTCTCAACAACCGATCAATATGATGCAGGATGCGGATGGCCGAGTTTTACGCGTCCGATCAGTACGCATCGCATTGTGACTGTCGCGGACAACACCTTCGGCATGTTTCGTGATGAGGTACGTAGTAAGCTCGGAGATTCACACTTGGGGCATGTGTTCCCGGAGCCTTCGGTACCAACCGGCCAGCGCTACTGCATCAACTCTGCTGCGCTGCGGTTTATTCCTGAAGAGGACCTGGAATCTGAGGGTTATGGTGAATACAAGCATCTCTTTAAGTAGTCTTGAAAAGAAGCACGCATTCGAGATGAAAAGCTACCTGCTCTCAGTGTGACTCAGTATTGGCTGATAAAACAAAAGTGACTCGAGGTTTATTTCGAGTCACTTTTGTTTTATTGTTCATTTTTATAATTACTGCGTATTACAAAGCTTTTTCCAGAGACTTAAAATCCTCATTGCTGAGCTTAATGCCGGCTGCAGCGATGTTTTCTTTTACATGGGCAACTGATGACGTTCCCGGGATCGGCAGCATGACCGGCGAACGTTTGAGCAGCCAGGCAAGCGCAATCTGTGCAGGTTTTGCTTCATATTTTTTTGCGATCTGATCAAGCGGGCCTCCATCTTTTGCGAGTGCCCCTGTCGCGAGCGGGAACCATGGAATAAATCCAATCTGATGTTCCTCGCAATAATTCAGTACATCTTCTGAATCACGTTTCGCCAGATTATACAAGTTCTGAACAGATACAATTGGCGTAATTTTATTTACCGCCTGAAGTTCTTTGACAGAAACCTGGCTGAGTCCGATATGACGGATCTTGCCCTCCTGTTTCATTAAAGCAAGCTCGCCAATCTGATCGGCAAGCGGCACTTTGGGATCAATTCGATGTAATTGCAGGAGATCAATGCGATCCAATCCTAACGTGCGCAGATTTAATTCAACCTGCTGGCGCAGATACGCTGGGCGTCCGACCGGTGTCCAAATATCGGGGCCCTGCCTGGTGAGTCCGACTTTTGTGGCGATGACCAGACGATCCGAATAGGGATGAAGTGCCTTTTTGACAAGCTCATTGGCGACAAACGGGCCATAAGCATCTGCGGTATCAATAAAAGTGACGTCAAGTTCTGCGGCCGTCTGAAGGACCCGGATGGCTTCCTCCGGGTCCTTGGGCTCTCCCCAGATACCAGGACCAGTAAGCTGCATCGCGCCATAGCCTAAACGATTAACCGATAAATCACCGCCAATTGAAAATGTTCCTGATGAAGTTGCTGTAGTCGTTGATTTTGGCATGTTTATTACTCCTTCTCACATTTTGTAAGTTCATCATTCGTTAATTCCAGTACCCTTCGTCTCCATAATCCACATGGGTTGAGACATCTTCCCAGGCTTCCAAATCTTTTTGGACATTTTCCAGTTGGACTCGAGCATTTTTTACGGCGTCTTTCCCTAACAAGAGATGGATTGGACTATGCTCGGACTCAACGGCTTTGATGATCGCTTTGGCAGCGAGTTCTGGGCTTCCAGGTTGGGCGCCAGATCTGCCACGTGTTTGTTTTAAGCGTAGTTCGGCTGTTTCGGCGTAATCGTCAATAATGGTTTTGCGATCTTCAGCGGAACGCCCGGCCCAGTCTGTTCTGAAGGCGCCTGGTTCCACTAGTGTCACATGGATACCTAGCGGCTCAACTTCTTTTGCTAATGCCTGCGACAAACCTTCGACGGCAAATTTTGTCGCATGATAATAGCCGAACGTCGGGAATGCGGTTAAGCCGCCAATCGATGAGACGTTGACAATGTGACCGCTGCGCTGATTGCGCATCGTTGGCAGCACACTCCGGGTTAAGTCGCTCAAACCCCAGAAGTTGGTTTCGAACAGTTTGCGGACCGCGTCTTCATCGCTTTCCTCAACCGCGCCGAAATAACCGTAACCGGCATTGTTCACCAGTACATCAATACGTCCGAATTTTTTTAGGACCTGCTCCGTTGCGTCTCTGACTTGCTCCTTTTTGGTGACATCCAGGGTCAGAGCAATTGCTTGATCATGCCCTTCCACCAAAGCGGCAATCTGTTCTACGTGTCTCGCAGTTATAGCAACAGGATAGCCTTGATTAATCAGTTCTTGTGCCAGTGCCCGTCCAAAACCGGTGGAAGTACCGGTAATCATCCAAACCTTCTTCACACGATCATCTCCCTGCTTTGATATAATGAAGTATAGTTGCTGGAGTGTACTCCATGTCAAATGAAAAGGGGAGATTTTCTTGATCTATTCAATCGGCGCTTTTTCAAAAGTAACCGGATTAAGCATAGATACGCTACGCTACTATGATAAAGAAGAACTCATTTGTCCGAATAGGGATGGAAATAACAGACGTACGTATACAGATTCGGACAAGACATGGGTGGCTTTTATTTTGAAACTTAAAGAAACGGCAATGCCGATCAAACAGATTAAAAGGTACGCTAAATTGAGATATCTAGGCGATGAGACCGTGGAAGAAAGACTGGAGATGCTCTACGACCATAGAATTTTCATGCTTGATCTGAAAAAGAAGCTTGATGAAAATATTGACCACCTGAATGACAAAATTGCTGCTTTTGAAGGTAAGTTAAACAAAAAGTGTAACAAAATAAAATGCTAAATCGTGAGTGGTGGACTATTCGATTTACAACAACACCAGGTATTTTACCTTCATTCAGAGAAGATTCATAACGTTAAGTGAAATTAGTTTCAAACCACTTATCGAGAAGAGGCATCTCTTTCTTACTTTTCCCCTCGTCGAACGGTAACGGGCAAAATGTAATTTTTCTGAATGTCCTTGAAACCGCTGTTTATTTCTTTTAGAAGCAGGTCTACAGCTAATTGGGCCATTGCTTTAATCGGCTGGACTATGGTGGTTAGCTCAGGCAGGCAGGTGGTGACCGCTTCTGTTCCATCATAACCAACGACGAAAATATCTTTATCTTGCTTTCTGATCATACTGAGTGCCAAGGCTGCCGTTAAATCATCAGAAACAAACATCCCCTCAAGATCAGGGTGGCGATTCAGGATGTCGGACAAAATTTGCTTCTTGCCCTTTGTGTCAAATGGCAATTCGAGTTCATAGGTCTTATATGGAAAGCCATGTTCCTTCATAACATCCTCGTAACCTTGCCGTCTCAAATAACTGGATGGTGCTTCTTCTTGTCTCACACTGTTGATGTGAATAATCTTTGTACGTCCCTGATTCAGAATTTCTTCCGTTGCGAGGCGTCCGCCCGAATAGTTGTCGCTGCTGACGACAGTTATGGTTTCTGATACTTTGCGGTCAATGGCTACAATCGGTAAATTGGCTTTTTGGTAGAATTCAATGCCTATATTATGAGCGCCGACAATCATACCGTCGACCTGATTTGCGAGGAGCATATTCAAATAGCTATTCTCTTTTTGTGCTTGGTTCATCGTATTGCAGATCAGCACTTTATAATTCTTTTCGGATAAAATCTTTTCAATATGAAAGACCATTTCACCATAAAAAGGGTGAGCGGTGGTGGGGAAGATAAGTCCAATGAGGTTTGTTTTGCTGATGAATAGCGATCTGGCAATTTCATTGGGATGGTAGTTCAATTCCTGAATTGCGGCGTTAACTTTCTGTCTCGTTTTGTTACTGATGGCACCCCGGTTATTTAGAACTCGTGAGACGGTTGTTGGTGAAACACCGGCAAGCTTTGCCACATCTTCTAACTTTGCTTTCTCTCTCAAGCCCAACATCCCCCTCAAGAAACGGTTTGGAAAACTGAATAAATTGGATAAGATTCCACCTTTTTACTATTATAGCTTATTTAAGCTTAGGCAAAAGGTCCAGGGTGATCCATTAATCTGATGAAAGGGTGAACAATGAAAAAATCCCCACTGGAACGATCTGGTGGGGAGGTAGGTCTATTTTTTCAGTTGTAAGACACAAAAATTATACGGCCTTACGTTTACGGTGAAGCAAGTAAGCCACCACAAGCAGTAAGAACCAAACGGGTGTGACAAATAAAGCTACGCGTGTATCACTTGCCATGCCAATCAGCACAAGCAGAAAAACAAAGAAAACGAGGATCAGCCAGTTAATAAATGGGGCAAGTGGTGCCTTAAATTTTGAAGCTGATGCCAAATCAGGCCGCTTTTTCAGGTAAACGATATGAGCGATTAAAATGACGCTCCACACCCAAATGAAGCAGATAGCGCTGATACTTGTGACAAGTGTGAACACAAAGTTAGGCAGAAAATAGTTTAGCACGACACCAACGGAAAGCGCGAGGGTCGAACTAATAAGCGCTGTGCTTGGTACGGAGCTTTTTCCCAATAGAGAAAAGCTCTTTGGCGCATTACCTTCGCGTCCAAGTGAATAGAGCATACGACTCGTTGAAAAAAGGCCACTGTTGCAAGCGGATGCCGCAGAGGTGAGGACCACGAAATTAATAATTCCTGCGGCAGCCGGTATGCCGACTAACGTGAACACTTTAACAAATGGACTATTGTCTGCATTGAGCTGAGTCCAAGGAATGATACAAAGAATCACAAATAATGCTCCGATGTAAAACAATAAGACACGAACTGGCAAACTGTTAATCGCTCTCGGAAGATTTTTTTCCGGATCAGCGGTTTCGGCCGCCGTCACACCGACGAGTTCAATACCGACGAATGAGAAAACCGCCATCTGAAAACCAAGGAAGAATCCAGAGATCCCATGCGGAAAGAAACCGCCAAAGGACCATAGATTCTGTATGGAGGCATGTCCGCTATCTGTTTTAAATCCGACAACAATCATGATCAAACCGAGAATGATTAACGCAATAATTGTAACAACCTTGATAATTGCAAACCAGAATTCAATCTCGCCAAACATTTTAACGGTTAGCAGATTTAAGATCGTCAATACAATAAGGCAGAGAAAAGCCGGAACCCATTGAGGAACGTTAAACCAGAACTGAATATATTTTCCTACTGCCGTAATATCGGCCATGGCAGTCATAATCCAGCAGAACCAGTACGTCCACCCGGTAACAAATCCTGCCCATGGGCCAAGGTATTCAACGGTAAAATCTGTGAAGGATGCATAGCCTGTGTTCGACAAAAGTAGTTCCCCAAGCGAGCGCATCACAAAAAACAAGGCAACACCAATGATCAGATAGGCGAACAAAATGGACGGTCCAGCCAAATGAATGGCTTTTCCGGAACCAAGAAACAAACCCGTCCCTATAGCTCCGCCGATCGCAATCAATTGAATATGTCTGTTTTTCAGCCTTCTTTCTAGTTGTGTTTTCACCACTTCATTTCCTCCCTGTTTTCTGTTTTCTATTTTTTGTAGAGTTCCTGATAATTATGTAGGAATGACAGTGCCGTTCAATTATAACAAAAACCCAAGAGAGTTGGGACCAACGATTGAAGGAAGGGACAGGAAAAAAACCATTTACAGTGTAACAGTGTTATGTTATATTGGTGGCATTCAAAGAAAAGATAAAGGAGGATCTCTTGTGGAGGACGAATTAATTGCTAAGAAAGATCTTCTGGAAATAACGGGTATTTCCTATGGCCAGTTATACCGATGGAAAAGGAAACAGTTGATTCCTGAGTCGTGGTTTATCCGGAAATCGACGTTCACCGGCCAGGAGACCTTTTTCCCAAAAGAAAAAATGCTTAAACGCATTCAAGCAATTTCCGAGATGAAAGACACATTGTCACTTGATGAGCTGGCTGAACGTTTTTCACCGCAATCGGTCAATAAAATTGTTCTTGCAGAACATGACCTTCTCGATCGAAACATTGTTTCATCAATGACCTTACACGTTTACCGCAAAATCGAGCCAGATCAGCAACGTTTTCAATTTGAAGATCTGTTGGCATTGTTTATTCTTGATCGCATGCTTAAAAACGGAAGCATGAATAGTGATGAAGCCAAAGATTTGCTTGGCGCATTAAAAGCGCACAGCCATAAAGTTTATGACAAAAACAGTTGTCTCTATTTTGTTCGCAAGATGGGAGTTCCGGCTTTTCTCTTACTAGCAGAGAATGTCGACATTTACTTTGACAATGGAATTAAAGTGATTGACAAAATGTTGCTTTCCTCCTGCATCGAGGCGCTGAAAGTATTAATTGATAGAAATCAGGCGGAAGGTCCATTAGATAGGAGTGATCAGAATGAGTGATTCAATGAAACGAAATCTGAAAGTCATGGGAGAAACGCAATCAAACGGTGGTTCGTTTGATAAGGTACGTATCATGGGCGAATGCAGTGTTTCAGGTTCGATTGATGCACAGTCGTGCAAAGTGATGGGCGAGTGCACGGTGTCGGGAGATCTTTCCAGCGGGTATTTGCGGAACATGGGTGAGGTAACCGTTGGCGGAAGGCTAGCTGCCGAAGAATCACGGCTGATGGGCGAAACACAGGTCAATGGATCATGTGCACTGAAACAGTCATCAATCTACGGAGAACTCACTGTTGCCAAAGATCTCTCCGGTGAAGAACTTAAAGTGCATGGTATGCTTAATGTAGCGGGTAACGCTTCTTTGGAAACACTGATCATGCGCGGCGGGATCAAAGTGGGCGGTCTGCTCAATTGCGATCAGATTGACATCATTTTAAAAATAAACGCAGAAAATGATGTGAAGGAAATCGGCGCGGGCAGTGTATCAATTAAGAAAAGGCGATCTTTTTTCAGTCGGGCGCCAATCACACCGTTTCGCGCAGATAGTATTGAAGGAGATCATGTTTCTCTTGAGTTTACTGAGGCTAAGGTAGTCAGAGGCGTTAACGTTGAAATCGCCGATGGCTGCACGATTGAACGTGTCGAGTATTCCGGCTCATATAAAACGAGTGGAAAAATAAAAGTAGGCGAAGTCGTTCATTTAGACGCAAATAAAAGGTAAATCGGGAGGTGTGCACAATGACTGAGGAAAAGAAAAACTTAACAATCTCTGGTTCCGGCAGCGCGCCGGGCGGGTGTTACGAGGATGTCAAGATTAATGGCAGCGGCAAAATACAAGGCGATATCATCTGCAAGAGTATCGACATTAATGGATCAGGTCGTTTGAGCGGCGATGCGAAAGCATCGAGTATTGTTATAAGCGGATCTGGCGTCATAGAAAGAAATGCCATCGCGGAATCGCTGATGGTTAACGGTTCCTGCAGAATTGATGGAAATGTTTCTGGAGAACGTATTCAGGTCAATGGACGCGGAAAATTCAATCGTGATGTTCACGGTGAGCAAGTACGCGTCTCAGGAATTCTCACCGTTGGCGGAGAACTGGAGGCTGAGGATGTGATCGCGGAAGGTCCATTGACGGTCGGCGGGCTATGCAGCGCCGAGCACATCGAGATTACCTTGTCCGGAATTACTTCGCGCATCAAGGAGATCGGCTGCGGCACGTTATCTGTCCGTCGGCGGTTTCCTTCGAACTTTATTGGACAAATATTTACTGGCTTAACAAGAAAAAAGCTGATTGTGGAATCCATTGAAGGTGATGAAATCTTCCTCGAAGATACCGAAGCGAAGGTAGTCAGAGGAAATCGTGTAACAATCGGTGCCGGTTGCTCAATCGGCAAGGTGACTTATAAGACCGATTATAAAAAAGATGAAAAAGCGATTGTACAATCTGCAATTAAAGAGTAGTGGAGGAAACTTATGACTCACGTACAAACACGAGATAAAAAAACGCTGCGTTTTGTTGTTGCCGGCTTGATGCTCGGTATGTTTATTGCCTCTATGGATCAAACAGTTGTTTCTACCGCAATTGGAGAAATCATTGCCGATCTTGGAGGATTGGACCAATTTGTTTGGGTGACGTCTGCTTACCTAGTCGCGGAGATGGCCGGTATGCCGATTTTCGGCAAACTTTCAGACATGTATGGCAGAAAACGATTTTTTGTGTTTGGCTTAATTATGTTCTTATTCGGATCGATTCTGTGCGGCACGGCAACGTCCATCGCTCAGCTCAGTATCTA
Organism: Sporolactobacillus laevolacticus DSM 442; assembly: GCF_000497245.1. Taxonomy (GTDB): domain Bacteria; phylum Bacillota; class Bacilli; order Bacillales; family Sporolactobacillaceae; genus Sporolactobacillus; species Sporolactobacillus laevolacticus. Next base: position 157,704 of record NZ_AWTC01000008.1, on the reverse strand, counting down.
TCGGGCCATTCAAGGTATAGGCGGCGGATCGCTCATGCCTATCGCATTTACGATTGTTTTTGATGTGTTTCCAGTAGAAAAGCGTGGGAAAATGAGCGGTCTGTTTGGGGCGGTTTTTGGGTTGTCCAGTGTTTTCGGGCCGCTTCTTGGTGCCTACATCACGGACAATCTGAACTGGCATTGGATCTTTTATATTAATCTTCCTTTAGGAATTCTCGCCGTTTTTCTTATTCTCTTTTTCTACCACGAATCCAGGGAACATCAGAAACAATCCATTGATTGGGCAGGAGCTGCGACGCTCGTTTGTTCAACGGTCAGCCTCATGTTTGCGCTTGAACTGGGCAGCAAGTACGGATGGTCATCGATGCCTATACTTTCCCTCTTTGCGAGTTTCGTTGTCTTCTTCGTCCTGTTTTTGATTGCGGAAAGCAAGGCTTCATCTCCCATTATTTCATTCAAAATGTTTCAAAAGCGATTATATGCGGCGAGCAATCTCGTTGGTTTGATCTACGGACTGCCATTTATGGTAGCGGTCGTTTTCATGCCTGTCTTTATTCAAGGAGTCTTTGGCGGGACAGCAACGAACGCGGGCCTGATGCTCTTGCCAATGATGCTCGGCGTCACGGTCGCCAGCATGGTCGGTGGTATTTTGGCTCAGCACATGAGTTACCGCAATGTCATGCTGATTCATGGCTTGATTTTAATCATTGGTCTTCTTTTTGCCGGAACGATGGGCACAGATACCCCTTATTCCGTTGTTCTGATTTACATGGTGACGATCGGTTATGGCGTTGGGGCCTCTTTCGCTGTGCTTGGCATGGCAGCGATCCACGATTTTGGACCAGAGCAATTTGGCTCGGCGAATGCAACGATGGCGTTTCTTCGCGAATTTGGAATGACCGTCGGTATTACGATTTTCGGGACCATTCAAAGTCATCTATTTACGGCAAATCTGAAAGATGCATTCTCGAACATGCCTGGTAGCGGAGCGGTCCAACACATCACCAATCCAAGACAAATGCTTTCACCTGAGACGCGTCAGCATATTCCTGACCCCGTGCTTCATCGATTCACAGAAGCATTGGCATCCTCAATCACACACACCTTTCTTTGGGCGTTGATTCCGGCCGTTTTAGCGATGCTTTTGATGTTCACCATGACGAAGGATCGTTTGAGACGGGTCAAAAAGCAACCGGAGAGCTGAACCAAACAGCCATCTGCTGAATAAAGCGGGTGGCTGTTTGGTTATAAAGAATGGGAAAATTTGACGGGTGAACAGTTGACGGATACTGCACAAAAAATAAGATGAAGGATCGGCAGCTGTATTTCAGCAACTCAAAGCGGACAAAAAGTGAATCCAAGAGCATATTCCGACGATTGTTAAAAAAGCAAGTCAGAATGCATTTATGCATCCTGACTTGTCAAATTAATTCTTATTAATTGAGAACCGTTCCGTCAATCTCCTTGTATTCTTTCTTTTCTTTTTCGACAAACAAAGCCAATTCACCGACTTTTGCGTCGGTAGTATCCGTTGCCACAACATCAGAAAACTCTTGAGAATTGGTTACGAGAATCATAACAGTAGGATCCAACCCGGCTCCTTTAATTGCTTCGATATCAAAGGTGCCTAGTAAATCGCCTTTTTTGACTGTCTGTCCAGCAGTTACCTTTGTTGAAAAGCCTTTTCCTTCTAAAGAAACTGTATCAATTCCAATATGAAGTAGAACTTCAGCACCTTTTTCTGTTTCAAGTCCATAAGCATGACCAGTGTTCGCGACAACGCTTAGTGTCCCATCGGCCGGCGAGAAGATTTTTCCCTCAGTAGGAATGACAGCTATTCCGTTACCCATCATTCCTGAGGAAAAGACCGGGTCGACAACATCAGTAAGTGCAACAACTTTTCCGCTTACCGGGAAGGAAAGGTTTTCATCTTCAACCGTTTCTTGTTTTTTCACTAAGATTTCTTCTGCGTCATTTTCGTCTTTCTTTAGAATTTCTTTTGGAATAGCAAATACAGAAGTTAATACAAAACAGAGTACGAATGAAATCACCGAAATGAGCGCGTAAAATATTAGTTGGTGACCTGAGTAAATGTACATCAAGTATGATGGAATTACAGCTAAGCCATAGCTATTTGAACGAATGTGTAAGATTGACAATAATGCTGCGCCAAAGCCGGAGCTTAACAGTACCATTATTAATGGGCGCAGATTATAGCGAATTAATATCCCAAACAACACGGGTTCTGATACCCCAAATGATTGAGACATCATTGCCCCGATTGCTGTTGATTTTGCCTTTTCAGATTTTGCACGTAGGATAAATGCTAAGCAGCTACCCATATTTGCGAAACCATACATAGCACATAGCGTAATCAGTGCGTTAAATCCTGTATTGGCCAGTAGAGACGTTTCAATCATAATAAGCGTATGGTGAATGCCGATTAATACCATTAGTGGATAAGAAGCACCAATAATGAAACCACCGATACCAAGAGGAAAATTAATCAAATCTTTAATTCCACCAACCATACCTAACTCAATCCAATGTAAGACTGGACCTACACCTAAAATAATGATTAAGAACGTTGATAGCATCGTCATAAATGGTGTGAAAATTTGCTCTAAGACATTCGGCATTATCTTACGGAAGAAATGCTCTAACTTTGCACCAATGATCCCGGCGACGATTGCCGAAAGAACGGAACCTTGACAACCTACAATAGGGATAACCCCAAATGCTTTAAGTGCGTGGACACCACTATTTGGATCAGCAACAGCATAGGCGTTTGGGAGGATTGGAGAAACCATCATTAAACCAATAACAATCCCAATAACCGGGGTACCACGAAATACTCGGAACGTTGACCAAACAATTAGAGCAGGCAGAAAAGCAAACGCGGTATCCGTTAATACAGATATTACTTGTTGTAAAGCTAAAGGGATATCTGAACTCTTTGCACCAAACAAAGCAAGAACGTTGGCGTTAAATAACGCACCTTTCACACCGAGAAATAAACCAGTTGCCGCAATAACCGGTACAATTGGAATAAATATTTCAGACAAGATGCGCATTACTTTCTTTAAACCGGTTTCATTTTCTTTGATAAATGCTTTCTGCTCTTCTTTGGATACGGATTTGATGCCGATTTTTTCTATTTCTTTATATACTTCATGAACCAAACCTGTTCCGATAATAACTTGATATTGACCGCCGTTAAAGAAGACACCTTTAACTAAGTTGACGTTTTCGAGTTTTTTGTCATCAATTTTTTCACGGTCTTTGACGACAAAGCGTAAACGTGTTTGACAATGAGTCGCGGAAATGATGTTGTCATCTCCAACAAGTGCGACGATTTGTTTGGCAACGGCTTCAAAATTTTGGTTGTCTTTTGCCATTTGTCTTCTCTCCTTTACGATTTCACTAAAATTCCTGTATTTGCTGGTAACTGGATTTGTCCGTTTTCTAGTTTGGTTCCCTTGGCTGTTTCAAAAATCAATTCTTTTGCTCTAGAGTTCGATAGGTTCAAGGTCTCATTACCAAAATTAAAGTACGCATAAATAGTCTCTGATTGCCCTATTCGTTTATAAGCGATCATTTCATCACTTTCTAAAGGCAAGCGCGCGATATCTCCGTATACAAGCGTCTCTGAATACTTTCCGTGTTGCCGGAAATCAATCATTTCTTTGTAAAACTCATAGATTGAACCATCCACACCGACTTGAGCAGCAGCGTTAATTTCATTGTAGCTTTCAGTCACTTTTAACCACGGCGCAGTAGTCGAGAATCCTCCATTTTCTTCTGCCGACCATGGGAAGGGTGTCCGAGAATTGTCACGAGAGCGGAGGTTAACAATGTGCAACGCTTCTTCCGGTGTTAAGCCCTCATTGATTGAACGCTGATATTGATCGATGCTTGAGAGATCATTGAAATCCGAAGCTGTTTCACGCGCGAAATTAATCATACCAAGTTCTTGGCCTTGATAGATGAATGGAGTTCCCTTCAAGAAGAAGTACATCGCACCAAGTGTCTTTACAGCATCAGTATTACGCGCTTTTTTTTGTAAATATTTGGTCGTTGCACGGGGTTGATCATGATTTTCAATGAAGTTTGCTCCCCAGCCATATCGTTGTATCGCTTCTTGTGAGTTCATGATTTTGTCGTTTAATTCACGAAAGGTCCAAGGTAATCGAACAAACCATTCACTGCCACTTTTCACATCCAAATCCGCATACTTAAAGTCGAAAATCATATCAAAGAATCCATCTTCCCCAATGAACTGCCCTAATTCGTCATAACCCACACCAGGTGCTTCAGCAATCGTCACACATTGGTGTTTGGTAAAGGTCTCACGTTGTAATTCTTTAAGAAACACGTTGATCCCCGGCATGTTTCGCCCTGATTTTGTTACCTTAGATAACCCATCCACACCATCAGCAGGCAGGTTCGTCCAAGTTAAATCCTTCTTGATGAATGTAATCGCATCAATACGGAAACCAGAAATCCCTTTATCTAACCACCAGTTCACCATGTTGTATATTTCTTGCCTTAATTCAGGATTCTCCCAATTTAAATCCGGCTGCTTCTGGCCGAATGAATGAAAGTAATATTCATTTCGTCCAGGAAGTTTCTCCCAAACACTCCCACCAAACACACTGCGCCAGTTTGTTGGTTTAGTCTTTCCTTCCTTAATCACATAGTAGTCTTTATATTTGCTATTCGGATTCGCTAATACATCTTTAAACCAGTTATGTTCATCACTTGTATGATTGACAACAAGATCTAAGATGATTTTGATGCCGCTTTTTATCGCTTCTTCAATCAATTCTTCTAAATCTTGAAGTGTACCAAATTCAGGAGCCACTCCAAAATAATCAGAAATATCATACCCATTGTCATCCATTGGAGAGGGATAAATGGGACAAATCCAAAGCATTGTAATACCTAAATCATTTAAGTAATCAAGCTTTGAAGTAATCCCTTTTAAATCCCCAATTCCGTCATGATTACTATCTGAAAAACTTTTCGGGTAGATTTGATAAACGATTTCACCCTGCCACCAAATTTTTTTCATGACAACCTCCGCTTTATTTGAATGCGCTTTCTTTTTGTAATATCTATTATACCGACCTTTCTGAAAATGTCAAACGTTTATCAAAAATGTCTATTAAAATATAAAAATACCCATTTATATAGCTATTTATAGACGTTTGAAATTGATATTCGATTGTCATAATGTGGCGACGATTGAAGACTCATACGACAAGGTCCCCAAAAACAAACTTAAATTGTCAAACGTTTATCTTTTCCGTAAAATAGAGAAGGAGACGAAAGAAGGGATAAAAATAGTTGTTACACTGAAAGATGTTGCAGAAAGAGCCGGGGTTTCTATTACGACAGTTTCTAGAGTTATTAATAATTATGGTTCGTTATCCGAAAAAACAATCAATAAAGTACACGAGGCGATGAAGGAGCTAAATTATCAGCCGAACAGTTTGGCACGCGGGTTGCAAGGAAAGCCATCTAAAATTATCGGCGTCATTTTTCCGGATGTCAGTAATATCTTCGCAGGTGAGCTTGTTAAATATATAGAATGGGATTTATTCAAAGCCGGTTACAAAATGATTTTATGTAGCAGTGCTGATGATATTGGAAAAGAGCGCGATTATTTACGAATGTTGCAAGCTCATCAAGTAGCCGGTGTTATTTCAGCAGCTATTCATCCAGAACTAGAAGAATATAAATTACTTAACGCGCCAATTGTCTCCTTCGATCGCTACTTAGCTCAGGAAGTTCCAATTGTCGGGAGTGACAATTACTCTGGAGGAAAAATTGCTACTGAGGCGCTAATCCAGTCAGGGGCAAGAAAAATAGGAATGATTACAGGACTAAATCGCTCTAACTCACCTACCAAGAAGCGAATGACGAGTTTTATCGGTACAGTGGAAGCAAGTGGATTAACTCCATACCTATTAAAGCTTGAACCTCATACAAGTGAATTGCTAAAAAGAATGGAAATAAAAAACTTCTTGCTAAACAATCAATTAGAAGGTGTTTTTACAGATGACTTGACTGCTTTAGAAGTCATGAATTTAGCTGAGGAGTTGGCAATACCTATTCCCAAAGAATTGAAAATTGTTGGTTACGATGGAACAACCTTTATCCGCAAATATTTTCCAAAGTTAACAACAGTCAAAGTTCCGCTTAAGGAATGTGTGGAACTATTAGTTAATATACTTATTAAAAGAATTGAGCATCCGGACTATTTATTTGAAAATAATTACACGCTTCCTGTCTCATTGCATCGAGGAGAAACCTGTTAATAGAGTCAACGAATACAAGCCGGAGCGGAATATTGCCCTGGTTTGTTACTCTTAACCTTACGTTATCCTATTTTTATATTAAATTTTTAATAAAAACTACTCTGCCAAGCAATAAAATATTGTATTACAGATGAAATTGAAAAGAAAACGTTTGACATTTTTTTATAAGTGTTCTGCAAAATGAAGTCAAAAAAGTTGAGAGAGATATATTAACACGTTTGAGCTCGCCCTTAATAAGGGTGCGCCAACTCTCTATTATTTTTAGCTCCGATTCTCACATCCGCTTCCTTCACAGTTCGGCCCTACTGCGTAACATCAAAAGCGCATGGACATAAGCAGACATAAGAATGCATACCGAACCATAAAGTAATGATTCTTTGAAAAGCTTTCTTTTCCTTGCTTAATAAGTACAATTCGTCATAGTGGTAGAGAAAATTTCTTTGATACACGAGGAGATTCAAGATGAAATCAAATGAACTTACTTACTCAATGCCCAAAATAATTGGGCCAAATGCTCGCGTTTTGATTCTCGGTTCTATGCCCGGCCGTGTTTCGCTAGCGCAGCAGCAGTATTATGCCAATCCAAGGAATCAATTCTGGACCATTCTTTATGCGCTCTTTGGGGAGAAGTATGGAAGTGTTTCGTATGCTGAGAAGATTGATTTCGTGATAAGGCATCACATTGCCTTGTGGGACTCGATCCATTATTGTGAACGAAAAGGTAGCTTAGATTCGGCGATTAAGGATGAAGAACCGAACAATATACTTGGTTTGTTAAACGCCAACCCTGAAATAAGGGCCATTGCTTTTAATGGCAGTAAATCTTTTGCTGTTTTCAAGAAGCATTTCAAATTAACCGTTCCTCCGGACATTGCTCTGATCAAATTGCCATCAACCAGCCCTACACCGTCTCGTTATCCAAAATCGGTTGAGGAGAAGATCAAAGAATGGGCAATCATTAAGAACTATATTTAAAGACACATTAGTGGCTCAAAAGAGCAAGATGAAGAAACGATTAAACTTGTTTACAGTAAATCTCTATATCATTGCCTTCAGTGTCCTGAAACTCTAAGACCAGACTTTCACCGATTTTAGTTAGTGGAAATCCTATGGGGGCGCCTAATTCATGAATCTTTTCCATCAATAAAGTTATGTCGTTTACTTGAAAGCTTGGCAAACAATTATTACCCCATGTATGCTTTTCATTAACCTTTGCAGGGTTAAAAAGACAAAGCCTGTTATGTTCAAAATTGAATATGCTGAATATCTCGTCCCTTTCGTCGACTTCTTGGTCTAGAAATTTCTCATAGAAATTAATTGCCCGGTCCATATCCTTAACACAGATGTACATTGAGTTTAAATTCAGTTCTAGTTCCACAGAAAAGCCTCCAATCCATTTTCACAATCTATACCTATGAATAGTAATCACGAATCTCTCATTGATCATCGTTGTTGCCTAATAATATCCGTCTAACTTCAGCAAAATCTTCAATGGAATAATCTGCGAATTCCTTAATTTTGTTCTGTATTTTATTGCTCCTTTTAAGTAAGCGACTAGTCAAAATGGTTCTAATTCTGGCTTCTTTCGCACCACTCAGTTCGTCTGAACCTCCATCGCCAATAAAAATACATTCTTCCGGGCGAGCGTTCATTTTTTCTAGTGCTATTCTGTATATGGTAGTCTCGGGCTTTAAATAGCCCACTTCATATGAAAAGACAGCATAGTCAAAAAACCTGCTTAATGGAGATTTATCCCAATACATTGCATCGATTACATCAGCATTACTAATCAAGCATAATTTTTTTTTGCTTTTCTTTAAATCGGACAGCACATCAAGAATGATAGGATTAACGTTAATTAATGCTCGTTTCATTCTTCCTTTTCTTAACTCTAATAGTTCATTTATTTCCTTTTCAGTAGCGTTTATTTTCATCTTACCAACAATATCTCTGATTATTTGTTGAGGATTTTTTTCTTTTCCGCTTGCTCTTTTTAAGTATAATTCATCGTCTTCTGCATACGTTTCCCACTCGGTTCTTGTCAAGCCTAATACATCATTTTCATTTCTCATGTCTCTATATTCAGGCGTGATTAATGTGAAGAACAAATCAAAAAATACAACATTCACATCAGTTTCTGAATCAGGTGCTTTTTTCGTCCTATTCATTTAGCAAATTGCTCCTTTAGGGTAGTGTAAGTCCCTTTAGATCGCGAAATATTAATCCTAATGTGACAGGCAGAATAGAATGATTGCTTGCTGAACATAAAGCAAATTTTTCTTGAATTCATACCCGACAAAATGATTAGAGGAGATGGCATCGCTGCTGACTTCTTCATCTCTGTAAAAGGGAGGGCATGGATTTAACAGAGCTTCAGGTTTTGCTGATCTTAATCTCTCAAGCGTGATCTGATATTTAGTGAAATAATCCTCATTGCGCAGTTCATCGGGCAAAGAATCGGTTAAAAGGACATCAGTTTCTGCGAGCACTGCCTCTAAATCTGTGTGAAACGTATAGTTTGATGATTCCGGGCCCATTTCATTTCCTGGTACGCAAACGTGATTGAACGTGAGATTTAAAACATCGGCAGCGTCCATCCACGTTCTAGAAATGTTGCCTTTTGGTCCGACAAATGTATAGACGAGTTCTTTAAAGTTTGGTCTTAGGTTGCGAAGCGTGTAAAGATCGGACAAAATCTCACAGGGATGATTACGTGACGTCATGGCGTTTATGATCGGTATCGAAGATTTCTCTGCTAATTTTTGCAGCTTTGAAAAATCTGGATGCCGGACAATGATACCATCAGCCCAATTCTCTAAATATCCGATGACATCGCTTAACGCTTCCCGTTTGTTTAAGGTTTCCGGTGGAAATAAGAGGCAGCGTCCTCCTAAATCGTTGATACCTTTTTCAAAGGTGACCCGGGTTCTTAAACTTGTTTCCGGAAAGAAAAGAATAAATGTTTTGTTCTTTAACTGAAGATCCGTATTTCCAGAATGCAGCTTATCTGCCAAGTGAAAAATATCGGTGATCTGATCCGCTGATAGATCGCTAATATCTAATAAATGCATACCATTTTCCCCTTTGGAGTGTAATCTATTATTTATTTTTGAAACACGACACGTTCGTCCACAATCGTCTTTTGAACGGTGATTTTGCGCAGATCAGCAGGGTCGATATGAAATGGATCTTTGTCGAGAACAGTAAAATCCGCAACGTTGCCAACGTTAATCGTGCCGCGTGTGTCAGAGTGATTGCAAGCAGCTGCACTGCCGGACGTATATAAGCCGATCGCTTCAAAGACGTTCAAACGTTCTTCTGGGAAATACTGTTTTCCGTTTAAGTCGGAATTACACGTGCGCGTGACTGCGGCGTGGATGGCATGAAACGGGTTAGGAATTTCAATCGGTGCATCGCTGCCGCCGGCAATTGTGAAGCCATAGTCCTGAATCGATTTCCAGGCAAAAGCCAGCGGCGGAAAACTCGGTCCGAGAACGTCGAATGCCCACGGCATATCACTGCTCATAAATTGCGGTTGGATATCAAAAATGAGCGGCATGCCTTTCGCTTCTTCAAGCATGTTCGGGTGGAGCCATGGCGTGTGAATCATGCGATCTTTCTGGCCTGGGAGCGGCGGATACTTTTTTAGAACCCGAATGACATTCTGAAAAGCGCGGTCTCCGATGATATGGATGGCCACTGGCAGCTTTGCGGCACGCGCCTGCTGTACCAACTTCTCGAATTCCTCATCGCTGTGAAATTTCAGACCATAATTACCGGGTTCCCCCATGTAAGGTTGAGACATTAATGCGGTATGTGAACCAACTGTCCCATCATAGAAAATTTTCATTGCACCAAGCTCGACGAAGGCGTCGGCGTGGGTAATGGCCTCGGGCGCTTTCAAGTAGGCACTAAGCTCTTTGTGATGAACGAGTAGATGAGCTCGAAAGGGAATTTTCTGAGAAAGTACATTTCGATAGGCTTTTACCGTTCCAACCAGACCATTAAAGTAATGAAGATCTTCTGAGTGTGCGCCGACCAGACCTTTTTTCCATAGAACATGAATCGCCAACTTGATCAATCGCTCCAGCTCTTCCTGGCTTTCAGTCGGAAAACGCTCAATGGCGAGCATGGATGCTTCATCCCTTAAAACTCCGGTTGGTTCTCCTTCGTCATTAAGATCAATCATACCGCCGCCTTCAAATACCTGGCCGTGTTTCAGTCCAATCTCTTTAATGAATGGTGTATTTACACTAACGCTGTGATAGTCAATCCGGCGAACGAGAATCGGGTGTGTGTCACTGATTTTATCGAGATCCCAGCGAGTCAACAGTTGCTTGCTGTCGCTTAAATTGTTATCATCGTAACCTTCCACGAACAGCCATTGCCCATCCGTTAATCTTTTTGCCCGTTCCGCGATGGCTTCAAGACATGCCTGCTTCGATGGATATCCGTAAAGATTCAGGCGGTCCAGGGCTTGTCCGTACCAAAGCAAATGAAGATGGCTGTCGACAAAACCGGGAAATACTACCCCATTCTGCAGATCAATAGTTTCCGCTTGCGATGTCTGGGCAAGATTTCTTGCCTGTTCATCAAGTGCCACAATCCTACCTTTATCGGTGAGCACACAGCTTGCGCTTTCACCTTGTTTATTCATCGTATAAAAGGTTCCATTTTCCCATAATTTCATTTCTATCGCCTCATTTTTCATTCTGCTGTATAAAAAATTTAAACCAATATTTGCAGTCCGATAACCGTTAAAGTCTTGTAAGATAAACATAAGGGAAAAAAAGCGATTGTACAACATTTGGGATGAGCGTGTTCATTAATGATTGAAAACTGAAAAGCGCGAAACAATTCCTTAGCCTTCCATAGAAATTATGGGTCAAGATCGGTATAATAACAGTACTGTCTGACTGAAGCGGCAACACCCTGCTGCTTCCAAAAGAAGAACGGATTTTGAAAAAAGAGAGGGATAACTAAATGATTGCTGAAGAATTTAAGCAAATGCTAGGCCAAAAATCGGTCATCAGGGAACTGGCCGAATACGCCACTGAAAGAGCGAAACAAATCGGCTATGAAAATGTCTTTGATTATAGCCTGGGCAATCCGTCGGTACCGGTGCCTCAGGCCTTTACCGATAAATTAGTATCGCTTGCTTCAAGTAAGGATTCGATGGCTGTGCACGGATATAGTCCAAGTCTTGGCATTACTTCTGTGCGTGAAAAGGTGGCGGCGTCGCTATCAAGAAGGTTTGGGCTTGATTATAAAAAAGAGCACATCTTCATGACGTCTGGGGCTGCTGGCGCGCTCGCACATGCTTTACGTGCAGTTACTGAAAAGGGCGACGAAGTCATCACATTTGCGCCGTTTTTTCCAGAATATACACCTTACGTGCACGGAACAGGCGCTATTTTGAAAGTAGTACCGCCCGATACGGATACACTTCAGATCAATTTTGATGCGTTTGAAAAAATGTTTTCAGAAAAGGTTACGGTCGTGCTGATCAATACACCAAACAACCCTTCAGGGGTGGTATATTCGACCGAAACGATTCAGAAACTGGCAGACTTTTTAGTGCAGAAAGAAAAAGAGTACGGTCATGACATCTACCTCATTTCTGATGAACCGTATCGAGAAATTGTTTTTGACCATGTTGATGCACCATATACGGCGAATTTTTACACAAACACAATTACCTGTTACTCATTCAGCAAATCACTGTCGCTTCCGGGTGAACGGATTGGCTACGTGGCCGTAAACCCTAAATGTCCGGATGCTGCACTTATTATTAATATGTGCGGCCAAATTTCTCGGGTTATTGGCCACAATTGTCCGCCATCTTTAATCCAACTGGCCGTCGCTGATGTCATTGATCTGACCGCCGATTTATCGGTTTATGAAACGAATATGAACATCCTGTATGACGGATTAACCAAGCTTGGCTTCTCGTGTGTTAAGCCGGGCGGAACATTCTATATTTTCCCGAAAGCGCTGGAGGAGGATGCTATTGCGTTCTGCAAGCGCGCTTTGAAGTATGATCTCATTCTTGTTCCGGCTGACAGTTTCGGCTGCCCGGGCTACTTCCGCATGGCATACTGCATTCCGACAGAAAAAGTGGAGCGGTCGCTTGCAGCATTTGAAAAGCTTGCAAAGGATTATCAATAATTTTCCCGGTCAAAAGGGCGCTTAACATGATTAACTGTTGATTAAACGCTAAAAATACGCTATGCTCAATAAACAATTTAATCTTTTATCGAGAGAAGTGGAGGGACTGGCCCGACGATACTTCAGCAACCCCGCATTGCGGAAGGTGCTAAATCCATCAGATGCAAATCTGGAAGATAAAACTAGGATTTCAGTGAAACCAACTCTCTTATTTTTGAAATAGGAGAGTTTTTTCTTGCTTCTTTCGATAAAAACATTGGCAAATTAGCATTCAATGCCGGATGAACTTAAATTTTTAGAGCGTAAAAAGGAGATATGATCATGACCACATTGCAAGTACAATCAAAAAAAGGGCCGTTCGCCGCAGATCAAGTGGGCAGCTTGCTCCGCCCTCAGGCACTGAAGGCCGCACGCCAACAATATAAAGAGGGTGTGATTTCCCGCGAACAGCTCAGGCAAATAGAAAATGAAGAAATTGAAAAAATTGTCCGTAAGCAAAAAGACGTTGGCTTGAAAGCGATCACCGATGGCGAATTCCGTCGTTCTTGGTGGCATTTGGATTTTCTTGAAAATCTAGTTGGTGTGGAAGGCTATGAAGCGAACGCCGGTTATCATTTCAGTGGCAAAACAACGAGTAGCCATCAGGTACGGGTTACGGGAAAAATCGATTTTTCAGATGAACACCCTTTCCTTGTTGATTTTGATTTCCTCAACAAATTAGTTGGCGATAGCGGCGATTTTATTGCAAAACAGACCATTCCAAGTCCAGGCATGCTCGGACGCTACAATTACTTGGATGGTTCCTGTTATGACGATGAGGCGGCATATTTCCATGATCTTGGACAGGCATACAAGAAAGCGATTCGTGCCTTTTACAATCATGGATGCCGCTATCTTCAGCTCGATGACACCAACTGGGCGTACCTCTGTTCTCAAGAAAAGAGAGAAGAGATCCGCAAGGATGGTCGCGATCCAGATCATTTGGCACGTCTTTGCGCTCAGGCGATTAATGCCGCCCTTGAGGACAAGCCGGAAGATCTGACTGTAACCATGCACATTTGCCGCGGCAACTTTGCTTCTTCATGGATTTTCTCCGGTGGTTATGAACCAGTCGCTGAGATCCTATTCGGTTCGGTGAATGTTGATGGCTTCTTCCTAGAGTATGACAGCGAACGTGCCGGTGACTTCCATCCGCTACGTTTCGTCAAACGTCCTGATTTGAAAATTGTTCTGGGACTGATTACATCCAAGTTTCCTGAACTGGAAGCCAAGGCTGCCATTCAAGAACGAATTGAGGAAGCGACCAAGTATGTGTCGCTGAACCAGCTGGCACTTAGTCCGCAATGCGGTTTTGCTTCGACTGAGGAAGGCAACATTTTGACAGAAGAAGATCAATGGAACAAGCTGGGTCTGGTTGTTTCCATTGCCGAAGATATCTGGAACGATGCACCTGCAACAGAATAAATGAATATGAATGATAGAGAGCATCGGCACTGCAGAGTGCCGGTGCTCTTTTTGCCTAGTTAAAAATCGTTTAGGTGGCCATGTTTTCTCCACTATTGACATGGATCGTCTGCCCGATGATATAGGGTCCGTCATCGGATGTAAGCAGTGCATATGCAAGCAAGCTCATATGGTTATCCTGCTCTTGTAATGCCTAGCTAGGCAATCACTTATGCTCTCTTTAGAAAATGTCGATATACAGAGAAAGAAGGAAAAAGAGAAGCAAAAAATGCTAGAATAGAAAATATAACGTCTTTTGAAACTGGAGGCAGATGATGAAAAAAACTCTGACAACCTTATTCCTGGTTGCGATTCTCATTCTGAGTGGTTGCGCGAATCAGGAGGAAAAAGCATACGATCAGGCAATGAAAAAGGGGCAAGCTGCTCTTGTTTCGAAAAATTATGATGCTGCGGCAAAATACTTTAAAGAGGCTTTAAGTCACAAAAAGAATGATAAAAAAGCGACGATTCTATCGGCACAGACGTATAATTTCAATGTTGCAAGACGGTTAATGGATGATCCGGATCAAGCGATTAAAGCATTAAATGGGGTTATTCTTCAAAAAAGTGGTTCAGGGATTTTGAGAAAAGATGCGAGGGAGCTTAGAGATCAGGCGATGACATTGAAACAGAAAAAGACGGAGGGAGCCTCGATAGGAACGTCTGTCTCGAATTCAGAAGCTGCATCTTCGAGCAGTTCGAGTGCTTCGTCATCCGGCAGCTCTGATGGTTCATCCGCTGCATCATCATCCAGCAGCCAGAGCAGTTCTACCGCTAGCTCGAGTGCGACAGTGACGCAGCAACAGGCAGAAGAGGCTGTTATTAAAGCAGCGGGTTATACGCCTGATGAAGTTTATATTGATACCACCGATGATGGTGCTTATTACTCAATGGAACTGCGTGAGAACCACCAGAATGACAGTGCGGCCGATCCTGATACAGCGCCGTCTGCCGGGTTCTTCCGCTACTACAAAGATACAGGCAAGATCACGCAATTAGACCTCATCAGTAATACGTATAAGGAAGTTAAGAATTAAATCAGGACTATTTCAAGGAAAAGTTCTATGTGCCAGGATAAGAAAGTATATAAAATTTTGAATGAATTCAGGGTTCATATCAGCGGCGTACTGCTCGGAAAAAATTCTGATTCAAACACGAAAGTGCGAGACTCCTGCGGAGCGATCCTGTTGATCGCAGGCCGAAGGAGACCCCACAGGCAAAAGTATGTCTGAGGAGGCTCATGGACTACCCGCGGTCGCACCAGTTGATGCGAGCAACTGAAGTGTCATTGAAGCACAAATTCGGTGAATTAAAGCCGCATAAAGAGTGATAGGGAAGGACCAGGCATAGCCTGGTTTTTCTAATTTACCATGAATTGAAGTGGATTCAGTCTGAAAATAGTACAGACCTGCCGATTATTGATTTCGGCGGGTCTTTATTACATTATTGATTGCTCACGAAGTTTGGTATCTATTTATTTTTTATTCAAAACTTCTGCTTCGTAAAGTGATGAGGGTATAATTTTCCGTGAAAATAATAACTGTTTCAAAGAGTGGCTCTCACCATATATTTACAATGAATATAATGTTGTTAGATACATCAATTTGTGAATTTGAGACGGGCGGCTCTGTCCATTCTTGATAAGTTTCCGGATCCAGCATTTTGACTTGTTCAAGAAAGGAATCCAGAAAATTTCTTTCCCGAAGATTTTCAAACAGTTCGAGGGGTTTGGCTTGATCATGTGAAAAGGAGAAAACATGGTCGATCAATTTAAAACCCTCTTTTGTTATAATGATATGACGCAGTGGGGCATCAATTTGTTTGAAACCTGAATTTTTCATTGTTTTCAGCATATCCAATAGTTTTCTCGTAATGTTTTCAGAAAGGGTATACTGTTTTTTGAGATAGCTGTTTAAATCAGATCCGGCCAGATATTCCATAATCGTATAATTTGCTGCTGTTTTATAAACTTTCGGTATAAAGGATAAAGATTGGTTTGATAAAAGGACTTCTTGTTCCATCTTGGCATGTTTCATTTTCCCGTAAAATTTAATACACTGATCTTCAGATATTCGAAAAACAGCACCTTGGTGCCCTATTCCAATAAGCATTTGGGTAATTGCACTATCCACCTTTACGCTATTCCCTTTGCTTCCGGAGGTCACCATGATTTGATCAAAATCCATTTTGTCATGAATATAAATGTCCCATTCGGTAAAAGTAACAGGATCTAGTTTTTTAACTTGTGATAAAAATGAATCTTTTAATAGAATCATTTTTAAATCTCTTAATAATTTTAGTGGAACAGGATGTTGTCTTTTGAAGGAGTTGACATGGTCAATGACTTTGAGCTCTTCATTTTTCAAGACAAATATATGACGAAGCGGGGCATCAATCATAGTAAAGTTTGCCCGCTTTAATTCAATTAGTATATCGAGAAGTTTTTTGACAATAGATTCAGGGATATACGTACAGTTTCTTAGATAGTCTTTTAAATTTGGCGCATTAAAATAGTCCATGACGACATAATTTGAACCCGACTCATAGAGCTTAGGAATGAAGGGGAGATGCTGACCGACTTCCAATGCAAATGCCTCCATTTTAGCTTGTTCCTCGTCTACATAGATTTTGACACATCGATCCTCTGAAAGTTTAAATACAGCGCCTTGAGTACCATACCCAATTAGCGGATAGGTAGTGGGGTTCTCAATATCTAAAGATTTCTCACCTTTTGTCACAACGATAGATTTAAAGTCTTCCATAATCAGTCCCCTAACAATTCCTCATAATATTTGGCTTGCTGTAAAAGTTGTTGACTAAGCTCGAAATTTTGTTCGATTTTTTGACGAGCTGCCAGAGTATACGTTTCCCATTTCTGCCTGTTATGCAGCATAAATTCAATAGCATCTGCAAGTTCATCCACATTATTTTCCTGAACTAGAATGCCCTCTTTATTATGGGTGATCAGCTCAGGGATACCCGCATGAGAGGTCGAGATTACTGGCAAACCCGTTGCCATCGCCTCTTTTATTGTATTTGGGATACCTTCCACATCCCCATTAGATGCTTCCATGCTAGGAGCACAAAATAAATCCGCTTGAAACAATTCTTTCTGCACTTGATCTTTTGGAATTTGTTTAAGAAGACGGAAAGAATCACCTAGATTAAGTTGGTTCGCCAAAGAGTGGATTGCCTCTTCAAGTGGTCCACTTCCGATAATGGTAAGAGTGGCATTTGGGAATTTACTTTTTATTTTATGAAAAGCCTGGATTAATATTGGATGTCCTTTTTTTTCTACTAATCTTCCAAGGGATATTATATTTTGAGTGTCTCCCCGATCTGGTGTTCGATAGACGAATTGGCCAAGGTCAACACCACCATACAATACCCTGATTTTGTCTGACGGACAGCCTAAGTCCATGATCTTCTCCGCCAAGTAGTGACAGACAGGGAAAAACCGATCACCTTGGTCAAATAGCATCTTGATGTGTTCCAAATAACCAATTGGCTGGCCAGCAAGCGTGGCATCTCGTCCTCGAATGCTCGTTACGAGCGGAAGGTTCATTTCTTCTTTAAAAGGAAGTAATAAGATCCCTAACTGAGCATGATGTGCGTGCATTAGCGAAATATGATTTTTTTTTACAAATTCTGCTGGAGAGAAGATCTCACTTAGGTAATATACCTTTTCATTAAGAAGCGAAATATCCGCCATGTACTTAGGTTGTCGAACCATATGAATGTAATCAAAATCTGGGACTTGGCGGATCTGTTCAATATATTGGGTCGGATCAACCCTTAAATTTAAATGCATAACTGTATCCAACGCTACCTTCACCTCTCGAGTTATTATCAGCTACAAATACAGTATGTGTGACAGAAAATCTTGGTTTGGACAAAATGATAGGGTTTTAGATAAATGCTGTAATCACCTAATTTTGCATAAGTTTATTCTGTTTGGATCATCTTCTGGAACGTGTTCTGACAGACATTTTGTATAGAAGGGAAATAATATACACATTCATCACTTTAGTGAGAGTCTGTTTCTGTATAGACAAGTTACTGAATTTTTACCCAAGAATAGTATGTAAAAAAATAAGGATATTGTATCGATCAGAGAGTGATTATTTAGATATGCGGTCATGATACTTAAGTGCATGCTTAGATGTTTTTGTAACCAGGGATTTCTAATTTAAAAAAATGCTGAGTGGAGAAACATGCTGCTGAACTGTCGAATTTTCATCTACCTAAGAATTGCCCGGAAGCATGGACTAAAGTACTTAGGAGTTGGTAGAGCATGAGAATACTGGTAACAGGGGCTGCTGGTTTTATCGGTTCTCACTTATGTGAACGGTTATTGCAAATTAAAGATCATCACGTCATCGGTGTCGATACATTGATGAACAATTCGAAGATAAAACAACGTAACTTGGGTACTTTACTTAAAAATCCACGATTTCACTTTCACAATGTTCATTTGCTGAACACCAATTTGAGTCCATTACTTAAAGATATAGATGTTGTCTATCATATGTCAGGCGTGCCTGGTGTGCGTTCAAGCTGGGGAAGTGATTTCGATCAATATGTGGCAAGCAATATCCTAGTCACTCATAAACTGCTCGAGGCTTGCAGAGAACTGCCATTAAAGAAATTTATTTATATCTCCACTTCATCAGTTTATGGCGAAAAAAAAGGAAAAGTGTCTGAGAATGCTCTACCTGAACCTTTATCCCCAAATGGAGTAAGCAAACTTTCCGGGGAAAATTTATGCAGGGTATATCAGGAAAATGAAGGGATTCCTATTGTTATTTTACGATACTTCTCTGTATATGGACCCAGACAGTATCCTGATATGGCTTTCCATCGCCTTATTCATCATATTCTCCAAAGAAAACCGATTCAGATATATGGTGACGGAAAACAAACACGCGATTTTACGTATGTTGGTGATTGTGTTGAAGGCACACTTTCCGTACTTTATACAAATAAAGTTATCGGTGAAACGATTAATATTGGCGGGACAGAAAGAGCATCTATCCTTGAAGTTACGAACATGATCAAGAAGATTCTGAATGCGAAGATCCAAATAAATTTTATCGAGCAGCCTAAAGGTGAACCTAAACATACTTGGGCCGACCTATCTAAAGCACGGAGTTTGTTAAACTACCAGCCGATCATTTCACTAAAATCAGGACTTGAAAAAGAAATCAACGATTTAAAACTTTTCTATAAAGAGGGCTGAACCGATAACGAATAGCGGTTTTTCCCAACACATGGCTCGTCAAGAAATATGAGATTTGTAATGAGTTTATTCCAAAATGTAGCCTGAAGAAAACATCGAGAGGATAATTTTTCCCTCCCGATGTTTTAATTTATCAGCCGGTGCAGTAGCAGATGGGACCGTTCTTCCACTCTGTTTCAATTGGTCTGACTTTTCTTAGCATGCCTATCCGACATGTCCATTGCGATTTTCATTTTTACCGATTTGATTCACACTATTCAGACTATATCGACATTCCCTCTGTAACTAAGATTGTCCCATTCTATTGTTAAACTATTTCAATACTTCACCCATTAAGTAGGCTTTGATAGAACGCCTCTACGTTTCATATGCCGCCTATTAAAATTCACCTTCACAGGTATCTATAAAGTGCCCTTTATGCTATTGGACAAGTTACTCTTAGTCCACTTATGAATACATTGTTAACAAAGAAAGGTGGCTTAAATATGGTCAAAAAAGCGATTATACCTGCAGCGGGGTATGGAACGAGAAGCCTGCCGATTACAAAAGTCTTACCAAAAGAAATGTTGCCCATTTGTGGTCGACCCGCTATTGATTATATCGTTCAGGAAGCAATTGATTCAGGAATTGAACAGATTTTAATTGTCGTATCCAAAAATAAGGATATGATTCTTGACTATTTTGATAGATCACTAGAGTTAGAAGCCTATTTAAAAAAGAAAAATAAAACAGATTTATTAAAGAAGCTGGATCAGCCTAAAGTTCATATCCAATATATCCGACAGCCTTATCCTACCGGTCTGGGGGATGCAGTTCGATTGGGTAAGTTTTTTGTTGGTCAGGAACCATTTGCCGTTTTGCTTCCTGATGAAATCGTTGTTTCACAAGATAAAACAGCATTGCGTCAGTTAATTGAAAGTCGTAATAAGCTAAAAGGGAATGTGCTTGGGCTAAAGCGTATGGATCCATCCGAGCTTAAGAGCTATGGAGTGATCGATCCTCAGAAGTTGGACGACACAACCTTTAAGCTTAAAAACATTATTGAAAAAGCACAGGATTCCTTTCCATCGAATTTAGCCGTTGTGGGAAGGTATATTC
Organism: Sporolactobacillus laevolacticus DSM 442; assembly: GCF_000497245.1. Taxonomy (GTDB): domain Bacteria; phylum Bacillota; class Bacilli; order Bacillales; family Sporolactobacillaceae; genus Sporolactobacillus; species Sporolactobacillus laevolacticus. The sequence continues at coordinate 137,373 of NZ_AWTC01000008.1, read as the reverse complement.
TTGAACCTTCTATATTCGACTATTTAGATCGACTGCAGCCTGGTGTTGGATCAGAAATTCAATTAACAGATGCCATTAAAGCGATGTTAAGCGATATGCCCAGCTATGGTATAGAGATTGTCGGACAGCGATTTGATATTTCGAAGATGCCTGAGTATGTGTCTCTCACAAATTTGCTGTGCGGTTCGGCCCATGGTGAAGGTTAACATTTTGGAGGTTACTTATTATGAAAATTTTAATTGTTGGAACGGGTTACGTTGGCACAACCACAGCCCTTGTTTTTTGTGAAAAGGGTCATCAGGTGACAGGACTTGATGTTGATGAAAAGAAAATAAGAAGACTGCAATCCGGTCAGCTTCATTTTTTTGAACCTGGATTAGATGAATTATTAAAAAAGCACCTAAGGGAAGGAAATCTTTCTTTTACACAAAATGAATCGAAAGCCATTGAGGAAAATGACATTATTTTTATTTGTGTCGGTACACCACAAGATGAGGATGGAAGTGCTGATCTAAAATACGTTCAAGATGTGGCTGAAAGGATTGGGAAAAACCTGAATGCCTATAAAGTCATTGTAGATAAAAGTACCGTACCTGTAGGAACTGCTGACAAGGTTACGAAATGGATCACACAACATCAAGAAAAAACTGTTCCATTTGATGTGGTTTCTAATCCTGAATTTCTTCGCGAAGGGTCAGCCCTCCACGATGCCTTGAAACCTGATCGAATTATCATTGGGCATTCAAGTGAGAAAGCCCTGCATTTTATGAGGGAACTCTATAAGGATTTTGATTGTCCATTCGTTGATACAACGCAAAAAACAGCCGAAATGATCAAGTATGCCGCTAATTCTTTCTTAGCTTTAAAAATCTCTTATATAAATGAGCTTGCACGATTATGTGATGTCTTAGAAATTGAGGTTGATGACATTTCAAAGGGGATTGGACTTGATCACCGGATAGGTGAGGCCTTTCTAAATGCTGGCATTGGTTATGGAGGGTCTTGTTTTCCAAAGGATGTCAGTGCCTTGCTCAAAACAGCTGAAACGAACCATCAATCGCTATCTATTCTGGAAGCAGCCGTGAAAGTTAACAAATCACAGCCAAAATATTTTATTGAAAAACTTCAGGCTGCTCTGGGTAGTTTGGAAAACAAAGTGGTTGCTGTTCTCGGATTAGCCTTTAAACCCAACACCGATGATACACGTGAATCGCCAAGCTTCAAAATCATTGATGATCTGGAAAAAGCGGGAGCTAGGGTAAAAGTCCACGACCCAACTGTAAAAGTAGGATCGGGCTATACCTTCAAGCAAGTCCAAACAGTCGAGGAATGTGTTTCAGATACCGACGCCATTATCTTGTGTACGGGTTGGGAACAATATAAAGCTATTGATTGGGTATCAGTCAGAAAACGCGTACGATTCCCCTTTATCGTTGACGGTAAAAATATACTGAATGCAAATGAAATAAAGCATGCGGGCTTCGATTATTATGCAATCGGGAAAAGTTAATCGCTTCATAACGATAAGTAACGCTAACAGTGACTACCAACGGTTTCAATGGAGAAGCGTTCATTAGTTGTTAAAAGTAAATAGTTGAACACTTCTATCATGGCTCGACGGATATGACAAAAGATTGGAGGAGATTGCCCATGATTCTGGTAACAGGCGGAGCAGGCTATATAGGAAGCCATGTCACGAGAGAACTAATAAACCAAGGCTATAAAGTCATTGTATTGGATAATTTGTCGACTGGACATCAATCGGCCGTTGACGGGAGAGCTGTTTTTAAATTAGGTGATATTAGTGATCGTCAAATACTGGATGACTTATTTAATCAATATGACATTGAAGCAGTGATGCATTTTGCTGCTAATTGCCTAGTTGGTGAATCCGTCCAGAATCCGCTAAAGTATTACGATAATAATGTAGGTAAGACGACACGACTGATTCAGAGCATGATCAAGCATAAAGTGAATAGATTAATTTTTTCGTCAACTTGCGCCATCTATGGAGAGCCCGAACAGGACTTAATCACAGAACAACTACCGAAAAATCCGATTAATCCATATGGAAGATCTAAGCTTATGATCGAGACGATTTTAAACGATACCTCAAACAGCGATGGGTTAAGCTATATTTCGCTCAGATATTTTAATGCGGCAGGGGCTCATTTTTCTAGTGAAATCGGAGAGGATCATGATCCTGAAACACATTTAATTCCAAATATCCTAAGGCACCTGCAAGGCGCTACAGAAGAAATCGATGTTTTCGGCAATGATTATGATACACCTGACGGTACATGTATCAGGGATTACATCCACGTTCAGGATTTATCGAAAGCGCACATTCTCGCTTTAAAGTACCTTTTATCACAACCTAAAATAGGGTTGCAGTATAACCTGGGTAATGGAGAAGGGCACTCTATAAAAGAAGTTATCAGTGAATGTGAACGGATAACAAATAAAAGAGCAAAGGTAAATTATGCGCCTAAAAGACCTGGGGATCCACCAATTTTGGTTGCCTCATCCTCTAAAATAGTGAATGAATTAGGATGGGTCCCGGATTATACCTTAACTGACATTGTCCGTTCAGCCTGGAAATGGCATCTCAAACATCCACACGGCTATGAATCATTTTGAGATTGAGATTAATACGAAGTTATTTAGAGCATACAAACAATGGGGGGCTGGGGCTAACCCCCATTTTTGTTCATCATTGAGATGATAAGTTCCAGATTGTTATTTTCACGAATAATTTGATGGAAGGACAGATTGAGATAAGGAGTGAACGGCTATAAGTCACTTAGAACTTCCTATACCTGAAGTCAACTTCAAATTGGATCCAAAGAGTACTATGATTATTTGTAGCAGTGCAACCGGAGAAATGCACGAAATGGAATTGAAGATAATGAAACCTACGGTTGAAGCCTATGCCAAAAAGCATAACATGGATACGATTTTTTTTACGGAGCGATTCGATTTAAGCAGACCCGCATCATGGGATAAAATTATCATTCTATATAATTTATTAAAAAATTACGATATTGTCATGTGGATGGATTCAGATGCAATATTTTTAGATAACAGTTTAGATATACGAACCGAATTAAATGAAGATCATGTTATGTTTATGGTCACCCATTACGGAAGATCACCAATTTGGCCTAATGGCGGATTAATTGTTGCGAAAAAAGACAAAAAGACTTTTGATTTATTAAATAAAATATGGAATGAAACAGATGTGATTCACCATCCATGGTGGGAACAGCAAGCTATTTTTAATGTATTAGGTTATGAAAATTCCTATCACAACATAATTGCCTACCACCCTAACGAATATAGCAACCTTATTGGGCCATTAGATCTTAAATGGAATTGCAGACCAATAGATGGTGATGTAAGTGAAGATCCCATCATTATGCATTATGGGGGTCTTCCTCATGAAACCAGGATTAGTGGAATGATATCTTGCCTGCGTATTTTTAAGATAAGAACGAGACGAGATAAGTATAGGAGGTAAAACGATCAGTTGAGATATGGATCATCATTCCATTTTATGATGAAGCCCCTTAAAAACTTGTTTTGGCTTTATTCTCTTGCAAACAGTTAACCATACCAAGTCTGAGGTTACCTTTACAGATGCCGTATCTGATGGATGAAACGAATGCTTAGCTTCCGGTGAGCCGGAAGACTTTTTGTTTACCCTACAGAATGAGTGGTTCCTCTTCCTTTTTCATCAGCTTTCAGCCCTAGTATGCCAGGATACCATAAAGTGTAGTGCCATAACGAAGACAACGACAATTTAAGGCTCTAGTGTTTCGGGAAATAAAGCACCTCATTCCAGCTGGCTCGTCCTTTTTCGTGATACGGTTCACTGTGGATCTAATAAGGTTTTTAATTTGCTGTTTTCATAAAGTACGTACATATAGTGTTCCTATACTTTCATGCATAAAACCAAAATATAATACATATAGTGTGAACGGATATTATTCATGTAGTCTGTTTATTTTGCCTCACTTTCCGATCATGATGTTAACATCCAAGTGAACACACTTAAGCCGAAATTACCAATAATAATATTGGTAGAAAAAAGTAAAGGAGGGTTTACCATTAAAATTCTTTATCTGATACATCAATTCTTCCCGGAAACATATACAGGTACTGAAAATTTCTTGCTAAATCTTTCCGGACAGGTAAAGACTAATGGGCATGATGTGAAAGTAATTACCCATAGTTTTCAACCCGACTCATATTTCGAACAGATCTATGAAAACATAATGTACAAAGAATTTCTTTATAACGATATCCCCATTATTGCATATAAACATATTAACGACCCCGGTCCTCAAACGCTTTATCAATCGTTGGAAGATACTGAATTAACCGGGTTTGCAAACATGATTTTTCAAAAAGAGCAGCCGGATATTATTCATGTTGCCCATCCCATACGGATGGGCGAATTTATTAAAGTTTCAATAAATAGGAACATCCCTTACTTTATAACACTTACCGATTTCTTCTTTATGTGCCCTAAAGGTATATTTATGACAAGTGCGGGGTCACCTTGTTTGGGTGCTAAACAAGGTGATGCTTGTAGAACCCTATGCCCAGAGATCAATAATGAATTTGTCAAATATCGTTACAACCAATCTAAGAATATGCTATTATCTGCAAAAAAGGTCATTGCCCCATCCTTCTTTTTGGCAAAAATGTTTCAGAAGGAGTTTCCTGAACTAGATATAAAAGTTATAAATTACGGAATCAATAAAGAAAAATGTATTCAGAATAACACCGTTTATACTAAAGACCAAAGGCTGACATTTTGCTATGCGGGAAGCCACTATTATCATAAAGGGCTGCATGTTTTAATAAAAGCATTCCTAAGTCCCAAGGTTGAAAAAGCTAAGTTAAAAATCTATGGATCTGGGAATGATGAATCTTATAATAATATGATTAGAGAATCCTCTAAAAATGGTAATATTGAACTTTGTGGCGTTTATGATGAAATGGATGTTGGGAAAATTTTTAGTGGGGTTGATGTACTTATCGTTCCTTCAATCTGGCATGAAAATTGCCCATTTGTGGTTTACGAAGCATTAGCATGTGGATTACCTGTCATAGCTTCAGATGTCGGTGGTATAACAGAAATCATTGATGATTGCCGGAATGGTTTTATCTTTCCAAGAAGTAATTCGGAAAAACTCACCAAAATATTAAGAAAATTGATAAAGGAACCAAAGTTATTAAATAGGATAAAAAATAATATTAAAAATGAAAAAGTTAGAACAGTCCAGGAAGAAGCTAATGAGTATTTTAATCTCTATCAATCTATGAATAATTAAATTAGATTGTTTTTATTAAAGGCGCATTCTTTTTAGGTAGGCTGCAAATTTAGGAATATTTAGGGTTATGTCATCTGCTCCCGGCCATCTATTTAACTCCTGTGGGCCCTTTTCACCAATAAAATAATAATACTCTAATTCTCCCAATGAACTTATTCCATAGTAATGGGCGATAATATAATTTGGATGAAAAATTTCCAGAACCTTTGTTCCAGGCTTGCAGAACGTTAAATTTGTTAAGGATGCCCCGTGAGCAGATATTATGGCTTCTGCGGACGAAAAAAGTTGAATCTGTTCGGTCACTGAGAGAGATTCCAATTCCACTTTAACAAAACCATATTTGCTTAATATCTGCATTATTTGATCTTCATTTGTGATTTTTCGCGACCATTTTCTGCTAATGTAGATTCGCTTTTTATCAGAGGAATTAGATTCATAATCTTTTAAAAATGTTTTGCGTAGAAAATCATATCCCCATTTTGTGGGGAACGTCGGTTGTGTAGGAATAATTAAATTTTCAGCCTGAACATGAAAGCCGGCGTGTGTCATTAATAATTTCTCATTATTTAGTCCTAATTGACGCAAGGTTTCGGTTTGGTAAGGGTGCTCGGGTTCTGTATTCACGATAAATTGATCAACCGTTAGACCGCTCAGCTGAATTAAATGAATCCGGGGAATCACCTCATACATCCAATGATAATAATTCCTGCTAAAAACATGTGTCAGATCTGCAGCATTTTTGACGAAAGAAACGGCAGGCAATATATTCTCTTTAAAAATAGAATGATTCTCGGGAGTAATATCAACGCCCTCAAAAGATACATCCCATACGAGTTGATTATCAGGAGTAATGATTGCTCCATTTACTCCCCATACACGCCCGTTCGGAATAACCGCAACATAACCACCCTGTGATTTTAATTTACTTGGAAACCATGAAGAAGGCCAGGGAGGACGACGTTTCGTTCTACTTAAAATAGACGTTTCAGGGTAGAATTCTTTAATATCAACGCCCAAGTAGCCATCCTTTGCAGCGGTCCACTCTTTTATAGAATTAACAATTCCATTAGGCGGTAGTAAATGACTCAAAAAGACACCCCTATTCATTTTAATTTTCTTCGATCTTTAAGATTGCAAAATTTGCATTGTGGTCAACCGGATTTGCTTTTGTTATTCATTTACCAGTTTAGTCTCTGTCTATAGTAATCGTATTCTTCTTTAAGATAAGGTTCTCCATTCCAAGGTTTGACATCTGTATTGAAATGAATAATCTTTGGCTGAATCTTTAAGTGTCCCATCCTGTATACTTGATAGTTCCACGTGTAATCAAGTTCAAACCATTTATTGTACAGTATGGCGTTAAGCGCATCCTGATCCCACCACATGATTTTTGAAGAATGTTTCCTGATAAATTGAAAAATCCTTTTCGAAATATTGTTTTTCCGCCACTTTTCAAGGTTCATTAGCATAACGCCTGAATTAAAGTATTTATACCTCTTAGATAATCTGATTCCGGCAATATCGACCGGGTCCTCGACAGCACCTAAAAAATAGTGACCCAATTGCTTATTGTTCCATAATTCAAGGAGATCGTCTTTAATGATCAGATCACTGTCGAGATACAATGCTTTTTTTATCTTCCTGTCTAAGAGATCGGGTATGGCTATCCGATAGAAAGCTTCGCGGCTCACATGTCCCCAGCCTTTACAGTATTTGAAAAGCTTCTGATCGACGTTCAGGAATATAGGAGAGGAGTTGAAGCCTTGGAGGAGGTTACGTAACTTTAATTTATTATCCTCCGACAAATCTCCATCGATAATATAGATTTGATAGCGCGTTTCCGGCGCTTTATTTTCAAATAAAGAAAGGAGCATCGTAGCTAAATGAACGGCGTAGTTGTCATTGCAAAGTGTAATTATTGAGACATCGTCCATTTATGATCCCTCACGTCGCTGTTTGTCCAGTTGCCTATAATTGTCGGCTAAGGACTCGCAATAGTTTAGTAGGTTGACAATAGCATTGACCTCGTGATCTGTGGTGTACTTTAAATCCAGTGAACGGCAGAAAGAAACGTTCATTGGAACATGTCTTTCCTGATGATCCGATATCGCTTCAACATTTAGATCAAAGTTATTTTCTTTAAGTTCATCAAAGAGGGTATGCCAGTGATAATTAAAGCCCTCGCTATAGTTATAAGAAGCAAGTGTGTTAATCCATCCTACGGTTATTTTTGATTTTAATTGTTCAATGGATCGATAAGGAAAATGTCTTAATTTCAGGGTCTGCAATTTAAGTGTTTGTATATTTTTTTTATCAAATAATAAATCATGATTGCCACCGGAAATAGATGGGGAATAAGTATCCATTATTTTTTTCGAAACGATGACTTTAGGCCAATAATCTTTTATTGGACTTGCGAAAGTAAGCCTTTTCGGTATAAACAACTCGTTTTCATTTAGGTTTATGGGGAAGTACGTATATTCTCGTTCAATGTAATAAACTTTATTTGCCGATAAATTATTTACTAATTTTCGAGGATTTCCAGAAAAATTAGGTGCCATTAAAAACTCATCAACGTCTAAAGGGAATATAAAATCAGGACCAAATTGATCGAAGGTATCCCTGATTAAATCTGTTGTTTTGTCTCCCTGGATATATTCCAGACTAACGTCATGTTTTAAATAGACAGGAAGGCCCTCTGCTTGCAACTGGTAGATAATATCAAGAGATCGATCCGTACTCCCATTATCTAGAAGGACCATACCATCAAAAATATTCAGATGGTATCTAATGTAGGACTCAATGATATCAGCCTCATTCTTTAACATGCCGACACAGAATATTTTTTTCATAACAATCCCCCTTAAGTTATTATCACTCTCCCGGTCGTTATAGTTTATTCACATTATTTTTATGTGTATAGATGATGGCACAAATTCTCGCCAAGCATAAGATAAACCAAATGTTTTGGAGGGAGTGTACCTATGGAGTTATCTGTGGTAACAGCTGTTTATAATGGTAAAGCTCATCTCGAAGAGGCTATTCATAGCGTACTTAATCAAACTTTTCATGACTTTGAATATATCATTGTGAATGACGGTTCAAATGATCAGACAAAAGAAATACTAGACGGAGTGAACGATCCTAGAGTAAAGGTGATTCATTTAGAGAAGAACAAAGGTGCTGCCAATGCCCTAAATACAGGTATTCACGAAGCCAATGGTGAATGGATTGCCCTTCAAGACGCCGATGATGTTAGCATGAAACAGCGCCTACAAAGACAATTAACCTATATAAAGTCCCACCCGGAATTTGCTGCTGTTGGTTCCCTCATTCAATGTATACCTGGGGATGAAATGGTTGATCCGAATTTTCTGGAAATGGAATCGTACTTTTTCAACGCCAAAGATCCAGGACAATTCAGGAATGAACAGTTTTACAGTACACCTATTTGTCATGGTACGGGCCTTTTCTCAAAAAGAGCTTTTCAAAATGTTGGAGGATATGATCCCGCATTTAAAATAGCTTATGATTATGACCTTTGGTCGAGAATGTTTGGAGAGGGAGAAATTGGAAGAATACCGGAAGTCTTATATCAATACAGAGTTCGGACCCATTCTCTTGCACACACTAATCGAATAGAGACAACATGCGAAATTCTCCTGAGCACGTTTAAATCTATAGCGAAGGTAAAGTTCGACCATTTAAACAGAATACCCAAACTGCTTTTACTTGGTTCACAAAAAGAGATTGCCTTTTATAAAGAAAAAATATCACCTAGAAATCATTATTTACAGATGCTATTTCTTGAACAGAAACTGAGTGACATGAAAAAAGCTTACTCATTATACCGATTTAATAAAATTGATGGGATTGTTCTGGCTTCAAATCCTCAAATTGATCGGATTTTTCGGTTTTTTGTCGGCAAGGGTTTGTCATTCGGAAACCAAATCTTTAAGGTCTGGATACCAGATGATTTTTCATAAAAGTGAAACCATCAATTATTTGTTTTTTAAAAATAGCTTGTAACTCTCTTGCATGCTGGCCAATCTTTCCTCAAGGGGAACGCCGCAGTGATGAACAATAACAGGATTACTGGCTGCACCTAAAAATCCACCCCACGACATCATGCTGTTGTATTTGATATCCAGAGTTTTAATACAATGCGTATATTCAGTCGGTCCCACATAGTAAAAGAAATCACGAGGATTGGGATAACCTAAAAGCTTGAAAAGGGCACCTTGTTCCCATGGATGATTGGGAATATGATCCGTTTGATTCCATATATCTTCTAATATTTTTATGGATTGATCCGTTTTTTTAACGACCCACACCCCTGTATTCGGGCAACAGGGTTCCACTCCCTTGTGCGTGCAAAGGTGCATATCATAGTTTGAATCAAGGTCGTCTTTAATATTTTGGTGAGGATTTACAATCATGGTGTCAGCATCCATCCAGATGACCAACGAATAATAATCCAAGAGTCTGCGTATTAAAACGACTTTATCCCAGGCCACGGGTCTGTCCGTCAACTGGTAGGTGACGAAGACGGTATCAAATCCATGTTTATTTGCGTATAAGTCGACTGTTGGTTTCATTAAGTGCAACAAGTTTTGATGTTCACCGATGGCGAGTGAACAAATTACTGTATCACTTGAAGGGTGAAGACTAAGATCAACGTTGGGAATCAATATTATGACCTCTTCTCAATTTATCAAATCTTGTCTTTATAAGCTTTTATTGTCGCTTTAAGTCCTTCATCCAGAGAAACAGTAGGTTCCCAGTTTAAAAGCCTTTTAGCCTTCTCGAGATTCGGTTTTCGAATCGTGGGATCATCAACTGGCAGCGGTTGATAAACAATTCTGCTACTGGATTGTGTCAAGTGCTTTATTTTTTTTGCCAGATTGAGAATCGTTATTTCAGCAGGATTGCCAATATTAATGATTTCTCCAGTAGCATCTTCCTTTTCCATCAACAATTTTAAGCCATGAATGGTATCGGTGACGTAACAAAAGGATCGGGTTTGGGTCCCGTCACCATAAACCGTTATATCTTTACCCGTTAAAGCTTCCGTCACAAAGTTTGAAATGACACGGCCATCATCATTTGCGAGACCTGCCGAATACGTATTAAAAATGCGTGCAACCTTCACTTTGACATCATATAAGGCATGGTAGAGGTAACAATACACTTCACCGAGCCGTTTGGATTCGTCATAACAGGCTCTTGGGCCCCAAGTGTTGACATTTCCACGATAAGTTTCCGGCTGAGGCGTGATTTTTGGGTCACCGTAAGCCTCGCTCGTACTTGTAAACACTATTTTTGCATCGCTTTTCATGGCTAATTCAAGCATGTTTTTTGTACCTAGTGTGTTCACTTCAACGGTTTTTAAGGGATGTGCCTGATAACTCCTGGGAGAAGCGGGTGACGCCAGATGATAGATTTCGTCTACCCCGTTTAAAAGAGGATGACTCAGTAGCTTAGGAGAGCAAATATCCATACCTATAAAAGTAAACTTTTCGCTGTTCATATCAATCATATTTTTGGACTTTCCAGTTAACAAGTTATCGATGCCGACGACCAGGTTTCCCTCATCGATCAATTCTTTTACCAGATGAGATCCTAAGAAACCTGCCGCTCCGGTTACGACGATTTTTCTTCCCATTTTTACACCTCATTTATCTTTCGATTCACGTTGATAACATACTATGAAGAGGGGACATGAATGGTATGGACAATAAACTCAATTGGAGGGATTTTGTGATAACCGTGGTGACGAGTACGATGCGACAGGAGATGTCAGATCATATTCTAAAGAATTTCCTGAGGCAGGATTATCATCCAAAAGAATTAATCATTCTTCTAAATAAAAAGGAGTTAAATGCAGGCCAATGGAAGGAAAGAACGGCAAATTATAACAATATCCGTGTTTTTCAATTGGATGAAAAAAAGACATTAGGAGAATGCCTGAATTTTGGCGGACAACAAGCACTCTATGATGTCATTGCCAAATTTGATGATGATGATTACTATTCACCTGCTTATTTAACGAATATGGTCGGTCAATTAAAGAAGAAAAATATTGATGTCATCGGTAAGTCTTCTATATTTGTTTATTTTAAAACCGAGAAAAAACTGAGCTTATTCAGAAGAAGTAAAAGTCCTTTTTATATAAGAAACGAGAGGGATTTAAAAAGGGCATTAGCGGGAGGAACGCTTATATTTAAAAAGGCTGTTCTAAAAAAGGTACCCTTTGCACGTTTAAATAAAGGAGAAGATCTTCAATTTCAAAAGGATTGTCTCCAACAAGGTTTATCTCTGTTCTCAAGCGATCCTTATGATTATGTACTCTTTCGATATGATCCAAAACATCATCAGCATTCATGGAATATAGACAACCAAATCTTTCAGCGGTATTGTCAGTTGATATCTGTGACGGAGTCCTTTGAGGGTCTGATCCAACGACCTCAAACAAAGCGTGATGCTCCATGATCTCCGTTGTCGTCTCAACTTATCGTCTGCGATTTATCGACAATATTATTGAAAACTTTTCAAAACAAACACTTGCCGAAAAAGAGCTGATTTTGATCCTCAATACTGAGGATATAGATGTTTTACCCATTAAAAAAAAGCTTGCAGATTGCGGTGTTCGCGGTGATATCCATCTTTTATCAGCAAATATAAGTCTTGGTGAATGTCTCAATCAAGGGGTAAAAAGAGCACGTTATCCTACGATTGCTAAATTTGATGATGATGATTATTATGGAAAATATTATTTAGAGGAAGCCCAGCATGTACTAACTGAAACAGGTGCTGAATTCATTGGAAAACAATCCTTTTTCATTTACTTTAAAAACACGAACGAGCTTCGATTATATAATCCCAATCATGAGCACATCTGGATTCCGGATCGTGGCTGGTCCGCTTATAAAAGAACTTATTTTTTTAGCGGGGCAACTTTAGTTATCAAAAAGAGCATTGCTGAAACTTACCCTTTTCCAAACACTAACCTTGGGGAAGACATCCGGTTTCAAAAAAACTGTTTTCTCAATGGAATCAGGATGTATGCTACCTCTAAAATGAATTATGCTTATTTAAGATATCCATTACCTCATCATCATACTTCCGAAAGTCGTGACTTTTTGTTAAAGAAGAAAAGTGATTGGGTCACCCGTACAATGAATTTTAACCTCGTGGTAGATCAGATGAGTCCTATTTTTTAAGTGTTTAATGTCTATAGTTCCTGTTTGTATTCAGTGATGACGGAATTCAGGCTACTTCATTATTTTCGATCGAATTAGGTTTAAGCACTGCCAAGTGACGCTCCAACAGAATATGGTACAAGTGAGAAAATAATGAGGGGTGAAAAGATTGGGCCATAAAAAAAAGTCTGTTAACAAAATAGAACTTCAAGATAAACAAGAGGACTGTAAATGTTCTGAAAAAGAACATCCCGATAAAAAAGAGGAGTGCACATGCTCTAAAAAAGAACCTCATGATCACGATTCCTGTCAGAGTGGTATCTGTCAGCTGTTAAAGAAAGCGGGGTCAGGGACAATGGTCAGGGTGGTTACTGATTCAGGGGACATCATTGAAGGGAAATTTCTTGGGCTTAGTGAGGAGAAATGCTGCGCAATCATTGAGGTTAATGAGATCGTCTCGCCACCTATTCCGTGTGAAGTCGTCTTTGTTGACTGTCTGAAAATCGAAAGTCTTGTCTTTATTAACTAAAGAAACGAGTTGTGTGGGTCAGACGCCTACCCAAGTGACAGATGCCCTCCTTTCTGTTACAGGTAATAGCCGGTCTGGTCTTTTTTTAGTTCAATTTTAACGACGATGGAATACGGATTTATAAATAAGGTTACAAGAGAAGTGGCGATAAATAGGTTGTCACTTTTTTTACAAATTACTGTAGTGTGAGAGGTCTAAAGCTAAAGAATTCCTCCTCAATTCCTGATCAAAAATAGCACAAGTTGTATTTCGAAGCTAATATTTTGTATCGTATGCACACAATAAGCATAGAGTTCATTTGCTTAATGAACGAAATAAGTGCTTTTTACGGTTGGGGTTTCAGATATTGAAGAATGGGTATAGGTATAGCAACAATCAAAAGATGGGCTTGCTGTTAGCGGAGATTGAAATCGATTAGCAGATTGCTATTTCACAAAAAGATCACTTTTTCCGCACTTTAGTGGATTGTCGCTGACAAGGTGCAATGTTATAATTCTAGGGTGAAAAAAGATTTCAGAATCGTTCGCTTTACAATGGTTAAACTAAGGAATACTTGGCATGATGTAAGAACGACGTGAAGAAACTTTTTTTCAATATTGTGAAAACAATCACGAAACAGGTTCCAATGCGTATCAGGTTACAGCCCTGGTGTTCAGAAACATCAGGTGTAGAATAAATTTCTTTAGGAGGATGTTTGAGCATGGCTTTTAAAATCATTGCGTATGGTGTTGAACCTTACGAAGAACATTTGTACAGTGAACTGAATAATTACGGTTACGAATTAACGTTGGTCAATGACTTGCTGACTGCCGACAATGGAGATCTTGCGAAGGGTCATGACGGTGTACTGTTGTTCGTTAACTGCCTTGCAGACCGTGCGAACCTTGAAAAATTCAATGAATATGGCATCAAATATGTATTCACACGTACTGCCGGATTTAACCACATTGATCTTCAGGCTGCTTCTGATCTTGGCCTTAAGGTTGCCCGCGTTCCTGCTTATTCACCTAATGCGATTGCCGAACTTGCTGTATACCTTGGCACATCTTTGCTTCGCCACACGGTTTATACAACCGGCAGAACTGCTAAATTGAACTTTACTGTTACAGAAACAATGTTCAGCCACGAAGTTCACAAATGCACCGTTGGTATCGTCGGAACTGGTAACATCGGTTGTGTTGAAGCTGAGTTGTACAAAGGCCTTGGCGCTAAATTGCTCGGCTATGACATCTTCCAAAGTGATCGTGCTAAGAAATTAGTTGATTTTAAAGAACTTGATGAACTGCTTGCTGAATCGGATATCGTCAGCCTGCACCTTCCTTACTTCCCAGGAAAGAATGAAAACTTTGTTGGCGAAGAATTCATCAGCAAAATGAAAGACGGCGCGATCCTGATCAATACCGCTCGCGGTGAAATCGTTGACGAAGCTGCAGTTACAAAAGCAATTAAGAGCGGCAAACTCGAAGGCTTCGGCGCAGACGTTCTGACTGACGAAGCTCGCTTCTTCGGTAAAGACTTCTCCGACGGCAGTGAATTCCCTGATGAAACAATCAAGGAATTGATTGAACTGTATCCAAAGGTATTGATCACACCTCACGTTGCAGCGATGACTGATGTAGCCGTTTCAAACATGATTTCTACAAGCTATGACAACTTCAATGCAGCACTTAAAGGTGAAAGCCTCGGACGCGCTGAAGTTGAACTTCCTGAACCAGCTGCAAAATAAGTTATTAATCGATAAAAAACGGTCTTGCTGAAACAAGCAAGGCTGTTTTTTTTGCAAGTAAAGAAAGTATACGATTTTTGGCAAAACTAAGTTGATGATCAAACGCGCAGATGCGAGACTTCTGCGAGAACTGCGAGCCAAGTGATACCCCGCAGATTACCGCCTGTCTGAGGAGGCTCACGGATCGCCCGCGGCCGCACCTGTTGATGCGAGCAATCGGAGCGTAGTCAAGGTTAGTGCCCAGTCACCGCGTCTTGCGGGAGTACGAACCGGGAGCTTTTTGCCCGGTTTTTCTTACGCTCGAATATTTGAAACGTTGATATTTGCCTAATTAAATGAAAATATTCTTAATCTTCTATTGACATCAGAATGTTCATCGTGTAAACTAACGACACTCACAAAAAATAGTCTTTCAAGAAGGTCTTTATATGTTCCGTTCAAAAGCGAATGAATTAGTCGTCATTTTGATTAGTTAGGACTCGGGTACATCAATCGTTTAATCGATCGCATGTGCTTGAGTCCTCTTCGTTCTGAATGGGACTTGGGTAAAGCCCCATTCAGAATCAACTGGATGGGGCTTTTTAATTGGACTGGATACTTCGAAGAAAAGGAAGGCGCTTTTTGTCCGTTACACAGAAAAAGGAGACGAGAAGGATGAAAATTGTTGTTATTGGAGCAGGAGCAATGGGGTTAAGGTACGGCGTGCTTTTACAAGAGGCCGGAAATGATGTTCATTTCGTAGACACGTGGGAGCCTAACGTTGAAGCGATTAAGAAGAACGGCGGCGTTACGGTCTGGCGTGATGGTAAAGATGAGCGTTTTGCAGAGATTAGCGTCAGCTATCCTGAGGAATATCATGAAGAACCCGAGCTGGCAATTGTTTTTATCAAAGATATGCATACGGTTGAGACCATGGAAAGGTGCAAGCACTTCATTAGCAAAAATACTTATGTAATGACCAACCAAAACGGCTTTGGTGGTGCTGAATATATCGCTCAATTTGTGCCGCGTGAACGAATCATCGCAGGTACGGCAATGATCGCTACGGTCATGAAAGGTCCTGGAAAGGTTGACTTTATCGGAAAACGTGGCGCCGGCCATGTTCATATTGTTCGTGTAGAAGGCGAACCTAATGAATTCATCTATAAAGTTGCTGCTGAAATGGAAAAAGCGCTCATGAATCCAACTGTTCAAAAAGATTATATGGGTACGGTTTGGACCAAGCTTGTCTTTAATTCGGTAGTGAACACGCTGTGTACACTGATGAACATGAAAATGGGCGAATTCGCAGCCTATAAGAATGCAAAAGAAATGTCGCGCAAACTGATTTATGAAGCGTATGAAGCCATTGACGCTGAAGGATTTAAAATGGAAGTGACACGCGATGAGCTTGTTGATCAGGTTATGTATGTTTCTCAAGTCGGTAATCCTCTGCACTACCCATCGATGCATCAGGATATGACTACCAACAGGCCGACAGAAGTTGATTATATTAACGGAGCCATTGTCCGTCTTGCTGAAAAACACGGACTACAAGCGCCCTATCATTCGATGCTTGTGGATCTTGTCCATCTTAAAGAAGAGTCGAGAAAATACCAAAATTAATCTATTTATAGCATTCAATCTCGAGATAAGGGTGATTCTCCCCTCATCTCGAGGTTTTTTTTGCGGCTTTTTTTTCGATGGGGTAAAATGAAACAAGACAACAGACAGGCTATAAGGAAGATGACGTATCTTCTTTCCATGCACTAGCGTTAATTCAGGAGGACAATGATGACTGAAAAATTTAAACGTGTTCATATTATTGTGTTAGATTCAGTGGGCATTGGGGAAGCATCCGATGCAGCGAAATACGGAGATGAAGGCTGCGATACTTTGGGCCATACAGCGGAAGCGATGGGCGGATTGAATGCTCCAAACCTCGCTCGATTAGGGCTGTCCAATATTCGCCCTGAGCGCCCGATCCTAGGTGTTCCCGTTCAACCACAACCGGCGGCTTACTATAGCAAGATGCATGAGGTTTCTGCCGGTAAGGACAGTATGGACGGTCATTGGGAAATGATGGGGCTTCCGGTACTGACTCCATTACACACATTTCCTAACGGTTTTCCAGAAGAATTAATCAGTAAGATTGAAGCATTCAGTGGGCGCAAAGTGATTTGGAACAAACCGGCAAGCGGCACGGAAATTATTAAAAAACTCGGTGAGCGTCAGATGAAGACAGGGGAACTGATTGTGTACACATCAGGAGATTCCGTATTGCAAATCGCTGCGCACGAGAAAGTCATCCCATTGGAAGAATTATATAAGATTTGTGAATACAGCCGAAAGCTAACCATTGACGAGCCGTACCACCTTGGCAGAGTCATCGCTCGCCCTTTTCTCGGGGACAATGCCGAAAATTTCGAACGAACGGCGAACCGACGTGATTTAACACTCGTTCCACCGGAAAAAACGGTTTTAGATTTGCTAGCTGAAGCCGGACTGGATACGCTCGCGATAGGTAAAATTAACGACATCTTCAGTGGGCAGGGCATTAAAGAGGGCTGGCATACGGTTAGCAATGATGACGGCATGGAGCGGTTCATTTCAATTTTGGATCGTGATTTTCACGGACTCAGCTTTACCAATCTTGTTGATTTCGACGCTAAATACGGGCATCGACGCGAACCTGTCCTTTTCGGGAAAGCGATTGAAACATTCGACCGGCAGCTGGGGCAAGCATTATCTAAACTCAAAGAAGATGACTTGCTCATCATCACCGCCGATCATGGCAATGACCCTGGTTTTAGAGGAACGGATCACACACGCGAATATGTACCGTTGCTTGTTTATTCACCGGCATTTGCCGCTGGTCAAGAGCTTCCTGTACGTGAAACGTTTGCAGACCTTGGGGCAACAATAACCGATAATTTTAAAACGACGATGCCGAAGGTCGGTACGAGTTTTCTGGATGCTTTAAAATGAGATCGAGGTGAGCCGTCATGCGGATGGTAGACATTATTACGAAAAAGCGGGATGGCTATGCGCTTTCCCCCGAAGAAATCCGTTTTTTCATAGAAGGCTATGTCAGTGGCTCGATACCGGATTATCAGGCAAGCGCACTAGCCATGGCCATCTATTTTAAGGACATGACTGATGTAGAAATTGCCGAACTGACACGGGCGATGATTGACTCCGGAGAAACCGTCGATTTGTCGGCAATCACTGGTGTCAAGGTAGATAAGCATTCAACTGGTGGTGTCGGCGATACAACCACGCTCGTCCTTGCACCGCTTGTTGCCTCCGTTGGCGTACCGGTCGCCAAGATGTCCGGTCGCGGTCTCGGGTTCACCGGCGGTACGATCGATAAACTTGAATCCATTGCCGGTTTTTCAGTTGAGATGACTAGTGATCATTTTGTTCAGCTCGTCAATCGTGACCAGATTGCGGTCATCGGTCAGACAGGTGATTTGGTTCCGGCAGATAAGAAACTTTACGCTTTGCGTGATGTTAGCGGGTCTGTTGAATCCATTCCGTTGATCGCAAGTTCGATCATGAGCAAGAAGATTGCAGCGGGAGCAGATGCGATTGTCCTCGAAGTGACTTGCGGATCCGGTGCCTTTATGAAAAAGGAGGAAGATGCGATCCGGCTCGCGGAAACGATGGTTCAAATCGGAACGCATGTCGGGAGAAAGACAGCGGCTGTTATTACCGATATGTCTCAGCCGCTCGGTTTCGCCATTGGCAATGCTCTTGAAGTGAAAGAAGCAATTGACACCTTGCAGGGGCATGGACCAAACGACTTAGAGGAGCTAGTTTTCGCGCTTGGCAGCCGAATGGTGCTGCTCGCCGGAAAGGCTGAAAATCTGGAAGATGCCAGAGGGCAGCTTGAGCAAGCGCTGGCGCAAGGGAAGGCCTTCGCTAAATTCAAACAGTTTATAGAAAATCAAGGCGGAGATCCGGCGATTGCAGATCACCCAGAGCAATTGCCGCGTGCCAAATACCAAATCGACCTTCTGGCCAAAGAGTCCGGTGTTGTTGCTGAATTAAGGGCGGATCAGATCGGGCTTGCAGCGATGCTGCTTGGCGCCGGACGAGCGACGAAAGAGGATTCAATTAATCATGCGGCAGGCATAGTGCTGTGCAAAAAGGTCGGCGATCGAGTAGCGAAAGGTGAGCCACTTTTGACGATCCATTCGGATTCCAAGGATGTCAGCCGGATTGAAGAAACGTTGTATCACCATATTAAAATCGCGCAGCACGCGGACAGACCACAATTGATTCACCGGATAATTTCCTGATAATCAAGGCAAAAAGGAGAAAAAATCATGACAGATCTCGCAAAATATATTGATCATACGGCGTTAAAGCCTGAAACAACAGAAGCAGATATTTTAAAACTAACTGATGAGGCAAAGAAGTTTGGTTTTGCTTCGGTATGTGTCAATCCATGCTGGGTTGCGCTAGCCGCAGACCAGTTAAAAGAATCAGATGTAGAAGTATGTACCGTGATCGGTTTTCCTCTTGGCGCTTCAACTCCGGAAGTTAAAGCATTTGAAACAAAGGATGCGATCGATAAAGGGGCTGATGAGGTTGATATGGTCATCAACATCGGCGCATTGAAGAGCGGACAAGAGGAATTAGTGGAAGCTGATATTCGTGCTGTGGTGGAGGCAGCCGCGAAGCGCGCTCTTGTCAAAGTGATCATTGAAGCGTGCCTGTTAACTGAAGATGAAAAGGTTCGAGCGTGCCAATTGGCTGTCAGAGCAGGTGCGGATTTTGTGAAAACCTCTACCGGTTTTTC
Organism: Sporolactobacillus laevolacticus DSM 442; assembly: GCF_000497245.1. Taxonomy (GTDB): domain Bacteria; phylum Bacillota; class Bacilli; order Bacillales; family Sporolactobacillaceae; genus Sporolactobacillus; species Sporolactobacillus laevolacticus. The sequence continues at coordinate 117,788 of NZ_AWTC01000008.1, read as the reverse complement.
TACAGGAGGAGCTACTCCGGAAGATGTCGCGCTGATGCGTAAGACTGTAGGCAAGAATATCGGTGTCAAAGCAGCGGGAGGCATCCATTCTAAGGCTGAAGCTGAAGCAATGATTGCTGCCGGTGCCACGCGAATTGGTGCCAGCTCAGGGGTAAAGATTATCGCAGAATCCCATTAACCAGAATGTCTATAAGCTTTCTGTATACTATAATCAGGACTTGAAATCTATTGTTGAAATATGTTATACTTCTTGTCGTGCTAAATGTGCGGAAATATTTCGCGGGAATTTTGCACGATGATTATAGGGCGTTGGGCAAGTGGTTAAGCCAATGGATTCTCATTCCATGATCGCGGGTTCAATTCCCGTACGCCCTCTATTTAAAGACCTAGCCATCCCACCAGGCAACGCGTAACCAAAGGTGCGGATGGTTTTTATTTTCCACATTATTGAAAGCGTTTACATTTTAGGTTACAATAAAAGAGGAAATGTGAATAAAATGTGACAAGAATGATTCTTATAGTATGGCTTGTTAATCAATGCCGCCGGCAAGGGGGATGATGGTATTGGAAAAGAAAAAAATCGTCATTTTAGGTGCGGGTTATGGGGGATTACGCACGTTAAAAAAGCTTCAGAAGTTGAAGCCAAATGCTGATCTTATTATCATAGATAAGAATAACTACCATTGTGAAACAACCTCACTTCATGAGGTTGCGGCTGGTACGGCTGATGCCGATGAAATCTGTTATTCAATCGATCAGGTCATCGATCGGAAAAGAACGCTATTCATTCAGGATACAGTTGTCCGCGTGGAACGGGAATCAAAGCGCGTAATTTTACAGGATAGCGAGCCCGTGTCCTATGATTATCTGCTGATCGGTTTAGGGTTTGAACCGGAGTTCTTTGGTATTCAGGGAATGGATGAATATGGGCTAGCGATCTCGGATATTCCATCCGTTAAGAAAATTCGCCATCATATTGAGGATCAATTTAAGAAGTGGGGGGATGACCGGCGAAAGGAACGTCTGATTATTGTGGTGGGAGGAGCCGGATTTACCAGTTTTGAATTTTTGGGAGAACTGACAAATCGGGTACCCCATTTAATTGCCCGCCATCGAGTCGACCGTGGGTTGGTACGTGTGATCTGTATTGAACCGACACCCAACGCATTACCTATGTTCAATCGTCATCTTGCGGAGTATGGCGCTAACAAGCTGATTGATCGCGGGGTAGAATTTGTGATTGGCAGAGTGAGTGAATTGGATGGTGAGCGTATTTTTTATAAAGATGGAAATGAGACGCATACGCTCCAGGCAGGTACCTTTATTTGGACCGGCGGAGTAAGTGGTAGCTCTGTAGTCGGTCGTTCGGGATTCGAACAGCATCGCGGACGTGTTGTTGTCAATACGGATCTGACGGTTGCGGGCAATTCCGAGATTCTCATCATCGGTGACTGTTCTGCGGTTATTGATCCTGAGACAGGGCGTCCGTATCCGACAACCGCACAAATAGCGATGCAGCAAGCAGATTGTGCTGCACATAATCTTTATGCGCTGATTGAAGGTAGTCCAACGAAACCGTTTGTTTTTAAATTTATGGGTACGGTTTGTTCACTGGGACGAGACGATGCAGTCGGAGAAATCATGGGCAGAAATCTGAAAGGACGGCCTGCATCAATTATGAAGAAAGTCATTGAAAACCGGTCATTAGTGAAAATCGGTGGTGTAGAGACGATGATTAAAAAAGGAAGATTTAGTTAAAGCAAATAAAAGGGTTAATTATAAACAAAGTAAAGGAGCCTGCAAAGTTGATTTGCAGACTCCTTTATCCTAAATAACCCCCATATATGATGCTCTATCTATTTGTTAATTGCTTGTTACTGGAACGGGAATCTTAGCCAGTGCTTGATCAAGATCATAGATAATATCGTCAACACTTTCAATACCGATTGAAACACGGATCAATTCAGGCGTTACACCGGTAACGGCTTGTTCTTCCGGAGTCAGTTCGGCGTGTGTTGTGCTTGCCGGATGAATAATCAGTGATTTTGCATCGGCAACATTTGCCAGCAGAGAGAACAGCTTGACATTATTAATCAATGCTTTTCCTGCGTCCTTTCCGCCTTTTACACCAAAGGTGAAGATGGAACCGGCACCCTTTGGCAGGTATTTCTTGGCAAGGGCATTGTATTTGTTTCCTTCAAGTTCAGGGTAGTTTACCCAAGTAATTTTAGGATGGTTGTTCAGGTATTCAGCAACCTTGCGTGCGTTTTGAACATGGCGTTCTACGCGGAGGGAGAGGGATTCAAGGCCTTGCAGGAACAGGAATGCGTTTTGCGGGCTAACCGTAGCACCTGTGTTGCGCAGCAATTGAACACGCGCTTTTGCAGCGAATGAGGCAGGAGCGAGGTCTGCATAGACCAGACCACCGTAGCTCTTATCAGGAGTCGTGAAATCAGGGAATTTGCCGCTTGCGCGCCAGTCAAATTTTCCGCCGTCAACGAGGATGCCGCCGATAGCTGTGCCATGGCCGCCAATGAATTTTGTAGCGGAATGCACGACAACATCTGCTCCGAATTCAATCGGGCGAACAAGATAAGGTGTGCCAAATGTGTTGTCAACAATTAAAGGAATTTTGTTTTCATGTGCAATGTCGGCAACAGCTTCGATGTCCAGTACATTAATTTTAGGATTACCGATTGTTTCGCCATAGAGTGCTTTTGTATTCTCCTGAATTGCATCACGGAAGTTTTCCGGATCATCCGGATCAACAAAAGTAACGTCGATACCAAGTTTTTTCAAGGTAACAGCAAACAGTTCATAAGTACCGCCATACAAAGTGGAGGCAGCGACAATATGGTCTCCGCTGTTTGCAACGTTCAGAATTGCGTAAGTAATAGCTGCCAGACCGGATGATGTTGCGAGTGCTGCTGAACCGCCTTCAAGCTGAGCAACGCGTTGTTCAAAAACGTCTTCTGTAGGGTTCATAATACGTGCGTACACATTACCCGGTTTTTTTAATTGGAAGAAGTCCGCTGCTTCGTCCGCATCTTTAAATACGAACGAAGTTGTCTGATAGATCGGGACAGCGCGCGCACCGGTTGTTGGGTCGGGCACCTGTCCTGCGTGTACTTGCAACGTTTCAAATCCATATTGCCTTTCTTCTGCCATGTTCCATCTCTCCCTGTGTTCTTTGTTTTCATTAAATAAAATCTTAGAAAGGAGGTGCGCAGATTAAAAGGCTACATTCCCGCAGAGTAGATGGGGAATGCAGCCTTTTCGCCGATTCTTTTCTTATCTGCCAGAACTTAATCTGCTGGAATTAACACCATACACACAATCTGTGCTGGTTGTCGGGCTTCGTCGGGCCAGTCCCTCCGCCACTCTTGATAAGATTTATTTAATTGAGTTCAGTTTAGTCTCGTTAAATGGATTTGTCAAGCATAAATACAAGTAAAAAGGTAGTTTTAATATAAATAAATAAGAGTGGAGAATTTCATTCTAAATTCTCCACTCCGTATTGATAAAATTATACGATTTGTTGCTACGAATCAATACAATCCGTCAACAGTTTCTTTTGTGCTGATGTAGATGTTCTTCGTTTGTGTATACGCATCAAGAATGCTCTTGTAGGTTTCGCGACCGATACCTGATTTTTTGTAGCCGCCGAATGGTGCACCTGCAGGAAGCTGGTTGTACGTATTTACCCACATACGTCCTGTACGTACATTGCGCGCAACGCGAAGTGCTGTATTAATGTCACGGGTCCATACGGCGCCACCTAGACCATATTCAGATTGATTTGCCAGTTTAATTGCTTCGTCAGCATCTTTAAACCTAATGACAGTGGCAACTGGTCCGAAGATTTCTTCCTGAGCAATCCGCATGTCATTATTCGCATCAGCAAGTAGGGTAGGTGCCATAAATACACCTTTTTCCAAATTGTTGTCGCTTAGCTTATGTCCCCCGGTAACAAGTTTTGCGCCTTCATCTTGACCGATCTTGACATATTCTAGGATCTTTTCCAGTTGGCGTTTGTTAACTTGAGCACCCATTTGTACGCCGTCCTCCCAAGGGAGGCCAACAGTAACTTTTTCAAACGCTTCTTTTAAAGCGCTAACAAATTTGTCGTAGATGCCTTCCTGAACGAAGATACGAGATCCTGCGCAGCATACCTGACCTTGATTAAAGAGAATACCCAGCTGAGCACCTTCGATCGCGCGTTCCCATGGAGCGTCATCGAAGAAGATATTCGCAGATTTTCCTCCGAGTTCCAAAGTCGCCGGAATTAATCGTTTTGCAGCGGCTGCTGCTACTTCATAGCCGATTTGAGTCGAACCAGTAAATGCGAGCTTTGCAAATCCCGGATGGTGAAGCATATAATCACCGGAGTCAGAACCGCGGCCTGTAATGACGTTAACGACACCGGCAGGGAGCACTTGATCCAGAATTTTTGCTAATTCGAGCAGACTTAGCGAAGTTGATGAAGATGGATGAATCACAACCGTATTCCCGGCAGCAATAGCAGGAGCGATTTTCCATGCGGCCATCAACAGTGGAAAGTTCCAAGGAACGATCTGTCCAACAACACCGATTGGTTCTTTCAAGTTGATGGTCAATGTATTTTCGTCGAGCGCGTTAGCTGTGCCTTCTTCAGAACGGATAACTCCTGCAAAATAGCGGAAGTGATCAGAGCTGGCAGGAACGTCAATCGCTTTTGTTTCGCGAAGCGGCTTGCCGTTATCGAGTGTTTCAACAAGTGCAAGATGATCGGCGTTTTCATCAATGAGATCAGCAATTTTCAAAAGCAATGTGCTTTTTTCCTGAACGCTGACTTCCTTCCAGGATTCAAATGCTTTTGTAGCCGCTTCCACAGCAGCGTCGACATCAGCGTGGCTTGCATCTGTGAATTCGGTAAGCTTTTTACCGGTGCTAGGGTTATAGCTTGCTATTTTTCGGCTTTCAGAACCCTCTACCCATTTACCGCCGATGTATAGTTTGTAATCTGTATCTACTGCTTGCTCCAAGACGTTTTCCTGAATACTCATGACCTATCATCCCTTCAATGTTTGATAATGATTAATATCACAAATCCATTGTAATGCAGACTTTCAAAAATTAAAAAGAAAACGCTCTCTTTTTTTAAAACAATTGTAAAAATCCCTTAAAAGGGATTTCTCAACTATTCTTTTTTATTCGAACGGATAGCGGATCCCCCACTGATCTCGTACATCGGTCATGATCTTCATTACGCCTTCAGTTAGCGGAAGTGTCTTTTCTTCAAGCTCTCCATTGACCACTGCATTCATATAATCATATTCATAGACCATAGCTTCTGCGGTGTTCCCGGCTTCAATGGTTTCCGTGCGTCCATCCGGATAAGTGATCGTTGCTTTGTCAGCTCTTGGAAAATTATCCACAGTAATATAGGCTTTATCGCCGGTGACGATGCCGCGCTTTGGTAATTTGGCTCTCATCGTCAGTGCAATGACAGCCATTTGATCATCCGGATTCTTCAAAATAATTCCAGATTGTTCGTCCACCCCGGTTTCGAAAGGCTTGACTGTCGTCAGCACCTCGGTAGGCTGGCTTGTAAGAAAAAATCTGGTAAAGGACAGGGCATAGGTGCCGATATCCAGAAGTGCGCCTCCTGCTAGGTTCATATTAAAGAAACGACCATTGACATCGTAAGGCTTCAGGCTTCCAAAAGAGACTTGTACCATTTTTACTTCACCGATTACGCCGCTATCAACAATTTCCTTTAATTTTTGGTATAGCGGCATGTGATAAATGGTCATCGCCTCAGCAACAATCAGATTCTTTTCTTTAGCAAAGCGAACGACGGGATCTAGCTGGCGACTGCTCACGGTAATTGCTTTTTCACAGAGCACATGTTTTCCGTTCTCAAGGCATTTTATCAGGTAGCCGTAATGATTTGAATGCGGTGTCGCTAAATAAATGACATCGATTGCTGGGTCATTCAGCATTTCATCGTAGCTTCCGTATGCTTTTTCGATATAATTCTTGTCGGCAAATGCTTGAGCACGTTCTAGACTGCGGGATCCGACACCATATATCTTTCGACCGTTGGCGTGCAGTGTCTGTGCGAATTCGGATGCGATTTGTCCGGGACCAATAATGGCCCAATTTAGTTCCTTCATTAATTCTTCACCTCTTCTGCAGGTTTGCTATACCATTTCATGTTGTTTTCTCCTGCGACGAGTGCTTTCGTTGCGACGTCAACAAAGAGTGAAGTATCAATCACTCCATGTATCGCCTGCAAATCGCTTTCTAATTTACTAATATCCGCCACATGATCAAAATACACATCCATTAATAGATGACCATTGTCAGATACGGTGAATCCGTCTTTTGCGTCACTCTGCCGCATAATCGGCTTACCGCCAAGCAGCTCAGCTTTCTTTTGGACATATGCCATCGAGTCTTCAAGAATTTCAAGGACAACAGGCTTTTCAAAAGTTAGTACCGGCACAAATTTGGATTCATCGACAAGCAGAATGTAATCATCCGCCATTGATGCGATCAGTTTCTCCTTTGTATGGATGCCCCCACCGCTTTTTAGTGCATTGAGTTGTTCATCGACTTGATCACATCCATCGAAGGCAAGGTCGATGTGATCAACGAGCTCTGTGTGAAGCACGTCCAGCCCGTTTTTCAAGCAAAGCAATCTTGTACTTGTCGATGGAGTTACAACGCTAATCTTGAAATTCGGCTTTTCCCTTATGAATTCGATAAGATGGCTGATTGTGCTGCCCCCGCCTAATCCAATCACGGAATGATTTTGAATGATGTCTAAGGCTTCTCGAGCACATGCTTTCTTGATGTCTCCAGATATTGTCATCACCCCCTTTAGCTTGCACATATGTGCATAAAAAATGCATATGTGCCATCTGATGGCTTAAGTATACGCTTTCTTAATTTTACTGTCAAACGATTTTTCTTACTGCTAACAGAATAATGAAATTATTATTCTGTTCAATATTTTACTTTATTAAAAGGTTATTTTTCTATCTTATTTTGTTTCTACCCAAGTATAAACTGAGGAACGCGTGGTGCGAAACTCCTGCGGGATCGAACCAGTTGATGCAGGCCAAGGGAGACTCCGCAGAGCGACTAGATTATTTGTTTGTAAAAAAATGCTAATTCGATCAAAAGTCATACATTGAATCAACTTTAGTTCTGATGTAATAAATGAGTCGTTTATTTATTCACAAGATGATAGCTCTTTTTTCTCAGAGCATAGAATCTCAAAAATAAATAGTGTATTATGTACTATTTAAAGGAATAATTGACAGAAAATAATTGATTTAAAAATAATTACAAAAGTTGTATAATCACCTATAAATTGTATTTTTCAAAGGAGGAGTCATTTTTGGTTAAAAAGAAAAATATAGCCTTTAATGTGGCCATGGGCGCAGCATTTCTGATGGCTATGTCAGCAGTAGGACCGGGATTTTTGACTCAGACGGCCGCGTTTACCGGGCAGCTTGGCGCGGATTTTGGTTTTGCTATCTTAATTTGCATTTTGGTTGATATCGGTGTTCAGCTGAACATCTGGCGAATTATTTGTGTCTCGGGTAAGAAGGCGCAAACAGTTGCTAATGAGTTAGTGCCTGGTCTTGGTTATCTGCTCACGGCATTAATTGTTATGGGGGGACTGACTTTTAACATCGGCAATATCGGTGGTGTTGGGTTGGGATTTAATGTACTCTTTGGCATTTCTCCGGAAAACGGTGCATTGATCGGCGGTGCGATTGCACTTGTCATTTTTCTAGTACGCAATGCTCTTATTGTCATGGATCGCACCGTTCAGGTTCTGGCGGTCGTCAAAGTGCTCCTGATTATATTTATTGTTGCGATCAGCTCACCACCGGTCGGACAAGCGGCTCTGCATACGTTTGTACCTTCTCACATCGATTTTTATTCAATCGTGACCATTGTCGGTGGTACGGTTGGCGGTTATATTTCCTTCTCCGGCGGCCATCGTTTGCTTGAAGGCGGGCTGAGAGGAAAGGAAAGCATTCGATACATAAATGCCGGTGCCTTGACTGGTATTGGCGTAGCGTCAATCATTCGTATTCTTCTATTTCTGGCGGCATTGGCAGTTATTGCGGAAGGGTACAAGCTCAATCCATTAAACCCGGCAGCAAGCATTTTTCAGTCGGCAGCCGGGAACTTTGGTTATAAATTTTTCGGTTTGATCCTGCTTGCAGCGGGTATGACTTCGACTTTGGGATCGACCTTTACATCAGTATCCTTTTTAGACTACTCTAAATCTGATGACAGAAACAATTTCTATCATAAATTACGTCCTTATCTCATTATTTTCTTTATTGTATTTTCTACGGCGATTTTCTACTTTATCGGCAGTCCGGCCAAGGTTCTTGTTATGGTTGGTGCAATCAACGGATTGATTCTTCCGATTGCTCTGGCAATCCTGCTGGTCGCTGTGACAAAGAAAAAGATTATGGGTGAATTGTATAAGCATCCATTATGGCTGACCATTTTTGGATGGATTATTGTTGTGTTCATGGCTTATGCCGGCGTTCAATCCGTTATTAAGGGTTTTTCATCGCTCTTCTGAAAAGCGCATTGTGAAAAAGGAATGATTGATTATGACTCAAATTGATTTAAATTGTGATCTAGGCGAGAGCTTTGGTCATTATGTGATTGGATATGATGAACAGGTATTGCCGCTGATTACTTCGGCAAACGTTGCTTGCGGCTTCCACGCCGGTGACTTTTCGGTTATGCATCAGACGGTAGAACGGGCGAGAAAAAATGGTGTTGCGATTGGCGCACACCCAGGCTTGCCGGATTTGAAAGGATTCGGCCGGAGAGAAATGAAGGTATCGCCTACTGAGGTTTACGATATGGTGGTTTACCAAATTGGAGCATTGCAGGCGATGACAGCAGCGCAAGGAACGCGAATGAATCATGTTAAGCCTCATGGCGCATTGTATCACATGGCTTCAGATCAACAAAAGATCGCTGAGGCAGTGGTTCAGGCTGTTGTGGATGTTAATCCAGACTTGCTGCTTTTTGGCATGGATGGCACATTCCTGACTGAAGTAGGTGAGAAAGCGGGCCTTCATGTGATTTATGAGGCTTACGCCGATAGAACCTATCAAACGGATGGGTCATTAACACCACGGTCGAGGCCGGATGCATTAATCACAGATTCTGATCAGGCTTTGGCACAGGTTCTTGAAATGATTCAATACGGAACCGTCACAACGACGACGAGAGAAAAAGCGAAAGTCCGTGCCGAAACGATCTGCGTCCATGGCGACGGAACGGCAGCGCTGGCTTTTGCTGAAACGATCAGACGTGAGTTACAAGATCGTGGGATAACAATAAAAGCATGGCAATAAGTAATGGAGATGATGGAAGGAATGATGGATATTCTAGATCTTGCCGGCAAAAGACCATCTGAGGTTCGTAATCTGATTCGCAGAGGTTCATGGACTCAACCTACTAGCGGTCTGTCAAATGGTTATACGCAAGCAAACTTAGTGATTCTCCCTGAAAAATATGCATACGATTTTCTGCTGTTCTGTCAGCGTAATCCTAAACCATGTCCGTTACTAGAAGTTCTGGATACCGGTGATCCTATCATTAAATTAACGGCAGAACATGCAGATATTCGAACGGATCTTCCAAAATATCGGGTTTACAGGAACGGCTTGTTGAACGATGAGATCACTGATATCACTTCGTTATGGCAGGAAGACTTTGTATCGTTTCTCATCGGTTGCAGCTTCAGCTTTGAACAGGCGCTGTTGGAAAATGATATCCCAGTACGCCAAATTGAGCAGCAGTGCAATGTACCGATGTTTCGCACGAACATTCCTTGCAAATCAGCAGGAGTATTTGAAGGCCCAATGGTCGTGAGTATGCGTCCGATGACGGAAAAACAAGCCATTCGAGCTATTCAAGTGACCAGTCGTTTTCCTTCTGTTCATGGTGCGCCGGTTCATTTTGGCAATCCAGAGAAAATTGGCATTCATGATTTATTGCATCCAGATTTTGGCGATCCAGTCATCATCAGGGACGGCGAAATTCCGGTGTTTTGGGCTTGTGGTGTGACACCACAGGCTGCCGTCATGGCATCCAAGCCGGAAATTGCCATTACTCACGCACCCGGCCATATGTTCATTACCGATCAAAAAGATACTGTATTTAGTATTTTATAAATGTAGTTTAGACATAAAATTCATTTAAACTTGCCACTTGGCAAGTTTCTTTATTAAGGGGCAACAGAGATATGAAGGTAGAATCTTTTGGTGATCAGGCCGTTCGTGTCATTTTTGGCGACAGGATCGCTCCGTCTGTTCAATTTCAAATTAACCAGTTTCTTATTCTATTTGACCGTTCTCCTTTTCATGGATTTATTGAGTATGTACCCGCTTATACAAATGTTGTCTTCTACTATAATCCGTTGGACGTTATTTGCGGCGGAAGGAAAGACCGCTCTGCCCAACGACAGGTGATGGATTATCTGGAGGATTTGTTAAAGCGTTTGGACATCAACTTAGAAAATGAGGGGAAAAGACGGGTGATCCATATTCCGGTATGCTATGGAGGTGAATTTGGACCGGATCTCAATGAGGTAGCAGCGCTCCATCATTTAACATGTGATGAAGTTATTGCTAAGCATTCATCACCGCAATACTTAGTGTATATGCTTGGATTTGCACCGGGTTTTCCGTTCTTAGGCGGACTTCCTGAGGAACTTGCAACCCCACGACGGGCAACCCCACGTCTCAGAATTGCTGCGGGATCGGTAGGGATTGCCGGTAAGCAAACAGGCGCCTATCCACTGGACTCTCCGGGCGGTTGGCAAATTATTGGCAGAACGCCTATCCTTTTGTTCACACCAAAAGAGAATCCACCTACTTTGCTTGCTGCCGGGGATTTGGTTAAATTTGATCCAATTACAGAACGGGAATATGCTCAATTGAAGGAGGGACATTCATGACACTGACATTGCTTCAAAAAGGATTTGCATCATCCGTTCAGGATCTGGGGCGATTTGGCTTCCAGAAATATGGAATTATTGTTGGCGGAGTGATGGACCCTCCTTCAGCAAAGCTGGCAAACTGGTTAGTTGGGAATACGGACTCTGCGGCTCTAATTGAGTATTCTTTTATGGGGCCATCCGTTCTTTTTACTGAAGATACGCTGTTCGCGCTTACCGGTGCCGATTGCCATCCAAGCCTTGACAGGCGGGAGATTGGAACGGGACGACCGTGTTTCGCACGACAAGGTCAGATTCTGACTGTGGGTGGCTTGGTCTCGGGCAGCAGAGGTTACCTTGCTGTGGCAGGAGGTATAGATACGCCGGAATGGTTTGGCAGTCGCTCTACCTATGAACGGGCTGGACAAGGCGGCTTTAAGGGAAGATTGTTACAAGATCAAGATCAAATACCGGTTGGGAAGCCCTCAGAATTTGCAATGAGGATCCTAGAAGAAATGTCTCGATCTGGAGAAACGATGTCTAAATGGTTCTTTTCATTTCACAGGTCATATCGGGGGACTAAAATTATTCGTATTATTCCGGATATGCTTTGGAAACGTTTTTCAGAAAAGAGTCGGCATGCGTTCTTGACAACTGATTATCAGATTACTGCATCATCTGATCGAATGGGTTATCGATTGGAAGGAGAGAGTCTTGAATTGGATCAACCGCTCGAACTTTTTTCGGAAGCGGTGACAAACGGATCGATTCAGGTTCCTCGAAGCGGACAACCAATAATTCTCCTGACTGATCATCAGTCAACAGGAGGATATCCGCGTATTGCACAGGTCGCCTCGGTGGATTTGCCGATGCTCGCTCAATTGGGACCAAGCAGTAAGCTGCGTTTTCATAGCATTTCTGTTGAAGAAGCAGAAATGCTATTCGTAAATAGCAGGAAAGACTTTGATCTGCTGCGAAAAAGAGTACATGCACAAATAGCTTCTACCGTATGTTAAATCTCAAAAAGGATATGTCATAATATCTAACATATCTTCTCATCCTTCAATGTGTTACCTTTGCTAAGCTATTTTTTTAGACATATAATGGTTTTTGTTAGTGAACTTTAAGGGGGAGAATGAAATGGCAAAAGAAATTTCAGCATCAATGATTGAGAAGTTTTCTGACAAAATACAGACTACGGCAGAAAATAAAGTAATTAAAGATGCAGTAATGAAGAACGGAATCAAAGCGGCAACGTTAAATAGTGAGGCAGTCGTATCGATGAATCCGGTATTCTCGGAGGAAATCGAGACCGGTAAAGTATCTGATCAGAAAGCAAGTGGAAGATGCTGGATGTTTGCCGCACTAAATACATTTCGCCACAAATTAAGTGACGCATTTAATCTCAAAGACTTCGAACTCTCGCAAAATTATACTCTGTTCTGGGATAAGTTTGAGAAATCGAATTTCTTCCTTGAGAGTATTATAGATACCGCAAATGAACCACTCGAAGGCAGGCTTGTCACTTGGCTCATGGACACACCGCAACAAGATGGCGGCCAATGGGATATGCTTGTTGCAATTGTTGAAAAATATGGCGTTGTGCCTAAGCAAGTGATGCCGGAAACGTTCCAGAGCGGTAGGACATTGGAACTGAACCGCGTGCTGGATACAAAGCTGCGCGAGGATGCCGGTGTTCTGCGAAATATGAGTGCAGACGGGAAATCAAGAGAAGAACTTGAAGAAGCAAAAACAGGTATGTTGAGCGATATTTATCGCATTCTCGCGTTCGTGCTTGGTGAACCGCCGAAGACATTTGACTTTGAATATCGCGATGAAGATAAGGATTTCCACAGAGAAATTGGTATAACGCCACAGGCCTTTTTCAAAAAATATGTTGATCTTGATTTGAATGATTATGTCGCCGTGATCAACGCGCCAACCAAAGACAAGCCATATAACAAGACCTACACAGTTCAATACCTCGGTACCGTTGTCGGCGGCCATCCAATCAAGTATTTAAATGTCGACATGGAAACACTGAAGAGTCTCGCAATCAGCCAGATCAAGAATAAGGAATCGGTATGGTTCGGCTGTGATGTGGTCTTGTACTCAGATAATACGCTCGGCATTATGGATACGGACTTGTTTGATTATGATACAGCGTTTGGCACCGAGTTTAAAATGACCAAAGCTGAGCGTCTAGATTACAAGCACAGCTGTCTGTCACATGCAATGGTACTAACGGGTGTTAACCTCGTTGACGGCAAGTCGAATCGCTGGAAGGTAGAAAACAGCTGGGGCGAGAAGTGGGGAACAAAGGGCTATTTTGTGATGAGTGACGCTTGGATGGATGAATACACCTATCAAGTTGTGATCAATAAGAAATATCTTTCAGACGAACTGAAAGCTGCGTTTGAACAAGAACCTATTGAGTTAAAGCCTTGGGATCCTATGGGAGCCCTGGCTGTTATGCAATAAGAGGGAACCGCTAAGCCGCTCTGATCTCAGGGCGGTTTTTATTTTTGTCGAGAATTATTTGGTAGCTCCTGTATGCATGACCTAATCTAGGAAAAGTATCCATGTTGGTTCTGAAAAATTGGGGATAAAGCCATCATCCTATTGTTAGAAGACTCGTAGAAGAGTTATACTTATAAAAGTAGTTTCAATTCGTTAAATTTACAGAGAAGTTTACATATGATCCAAGCTTTAAATGTTTTCCCTCAGACTTTTGCCTCTCAGAGCATTAAGCCGTTATCCTCGAAAGGAGTCATTAATATTGGAAAGTCAATTTCGTATGAAACACATTTATTTTTCAGTGCTACTTGTCGTCATTTTGTTGTTGAGCCTTTTTTCCTACTACCCTGCGCAAGCGAAGAAATCTTATACATATTACGTGCATAAGACTTCGAAGCTGTACACGAATTCAAAAAGTTCCAAGCAGTTCATCCGTTATGTCCCGATCAACGCTAAGCTGACAACCACCAGCAAGAAATCAAGCAAAATGTACAAAGTGACGTATGGCGGGCAAACCGGTTACGTTTATCGCTCCAATCTATGGACACGAAGAACGACAATTGGCCGTTACATACACAAAACATCCTATTTGTACTCAAGCCGTGACGGATCGAAACAGCGCATTTGGAAAATAGCGGTTAATAAAAGTCTCACAACCGACAGCAACATGAATTCAACAATGTATCACGTGAACTACAATGGGAGACGTGGTTACGTATACAAATCAAACCTCTCTCCATATAAAACTACCGTTGTTAAATATGTGAAGAAGGACTCTAGGCAATATAAAGATTACAACCACACAAGGCGTTATTCAGGCACAATTCCGTTAGGGACAAGATTAGAGACACAAAGCCCTCAATCAAATAAGATGTTCTGGGTTACCTACAATGGCAGAAAGAGTTACGTCTATGCAAGCAATCTGACCAATGCTGAGTTGACTTACGCCTACAATAATCCAGTTGCAGACAACACGTACGGTGTTGTTTCTGAAGGCGGAAATCATGGGATTTGGGATCAGCCTTATGGAATCAGGGATGCGAGATCAGTTGGAAATATTGCGGATTATGAACGTGTGCCACTGAACGTACTTCGCGAGTCTGAAGTCGGTAATGTAGCCTGGTATCAGGTTGGCGCAGATGGTCGGACCTTGGGCTGGATTCACAAAGATATCGTCCAAATTACCTCAAACACCGCAAATGACGGAAGCATTCCTCATTTGGCTGTAGCTAATGTGTCGAACACTAACGGATTTTTGTATCAGACACCCGGCAATGGAATCATTTCCGGATTGAATATCTATGCCAATCTGAAACTTAGGGTTGACTTGATAGCAAATAATGGCGAATGGGTTCACGTTAAGAAATATACAGCTGGAACTTCTTTGGGTTGGGTAAAAGCAACTGATCTATCTATTCAAAATAATAAGTCCGGTCAAGCGCTAAATGTAAACTACAGTGCCACCATTTCCAGCAGCAAGGCGCCGATCTTTGATGATGAAGACCATTTTGTCGGCTATAGCGGGCAGTTCAATGCAAGCAATCGCTATGTTCAGATTAATGAAGAAAAGCAAGTGGAAAACGAAGAACGATACCGCATTTCCTATAACCATCATGTGATCGGGTGGGTAGTCAGCACGGCATTGAATCTTGAAAATAAGACGCAAGCCTACAAACAAGTTGGGGACGCCAATGCAGGGATTTATAACGGACAATACGGAAACGGTGATGTACCGGATACCGGCAGCCGCATTGGATCCCTTTCTGAGTACAGAAACCGAATGATTGAAATTATCAAGCAATATGGCGATTGGTCCTTTGTAAAATACAACGATTGGTATGGAAAAGCAGGAAAGGATCTTGATATTGGGTGGGTACAAACAAACAGCCTGTCCACGTTAAATGATCATACAACACTTTTTGAGCGGAAGCTGTCTGCAATGAGTGGCAATCAACAAGGCCTTGCGTACAATCCGAAGACAGACACTTATTACATCGGCTATGACTTAGGCGGCGGTTATGGCAAGATTGTCGCTTATCAGAATGGAGAAGCTGTTAATCAATCAGCGGCAATGCCGCTGGGTCATACCTGTGCAATTAGCTACAGCGAAGCGAACGATAAGATTTATGCTGTCAGCAGTGCCGGAGATACGCCGGTTCTCTATATCATTGATCCAAACAACCTTACTCAGCAAACAGATGGAATAAAATTGGATGGCAACAAGATCCCTTATGTAGCGATGATGACGGTAAAAGATGACCGTACATTGATCTTGATGACAGAATCTCTAGGCGGAGCAGATACGTTCTTCAACTATGATTTGATTTCCCATGAGCTGACTCGAACAGCACAAATTGCCAAAATGGGTGTTGTCCAGGGCATGCAGTATGACAATGGAAAAATCTATTTTCTGGCGAATAACTTCATTACCGTGCTTGATTCTAATTATAATATTTCGGATCGTTTCCGTTTCTCGATTCCAGATGGCGGAACACCGCAGGAAAGTGAAGGGCTCACAGTAGTTAACGGCAAACTTGCTATAGGCTTTGCTGATCATTCCGTTTATATTGAAAAATAAAAAACAGTTTAACACAGATGCCCGTGGCTCTAACGACCGTTCGGGCATCTTTTCATAACCGATATAGTACTGTGCTTCCAAGGTTAAGTAATTGTGGTAAAGCATAAATGGGTATGGCCGAGTACTAACGCATGTATCATATGAAAGGAGCTTTATTAAATAGTGAAACAGGCAACGAAAACAACCACTTTTTTACTTTTATTTTTACTCGTATTTAGTTTTTTATCGTATTACCCGGCGCATGCTAAGGCATCCCGTACTTATTATGTGCATAATACAGCATCGTTTTACTCTGCTTCAAATGCGAAGCAGCAAATTGGCCAGATCCCAATTAATGCCAAACTGAAAACGACCAGTAAAAAGACAAGCAGAATGTACAAAGTAAGTTATGCAGGCAAAACGGGCTATGTGTATCGATCGAGTTTATGGACAAAAAGAACGACAGTAAAACGTTACATTCATAAAACTGCATATCTCTACACTGGTTCGACTGCAGCGAAGCAGCGCATACAAACAATTGCCATCAATAACAGCCTGACAACAGACAGCAATCTGAATAATAAAATGTATCACGTAACCTATAAGGGCAAGAAGGGTTATGTGTATGCGACCAATCTTTCCACTCAAAAAACGCCGATAACAAAGTTTGTGATTAAGGCATCAACACGTTACAAAAATTACGCCCATACCAAGAAATATAAAGGCACCATACCAGTAAACACGGTACTGACGACAACAAGTCCCCAGTCTAACAAGCTTTATTGGGTAAATTACAATGGCGTGAATAGTTATGTTTATGCTTCGAATTTGGCGAACAGTCAAGTGAACTATTCTTATAATAATCCTGTCGCACCGGATACCTATGGTGTTGTTTCTGACGGTGCGGACCATGGAATTTGGGATCAGCCTTATGGAATTGCCGGTGCCAAATCCATTGGCCGGATTGCAGATTATAATCTGCTGCCTTTGACTATTCTCCGTGAATCTAAGGTTAGCAACACAGAATGGTTCCAAATAGGCGTCGATGGTCAGATTCTGGGATGGGTACATAAAGATACGGTACAGATTACTTCTGGAACGGCCGATGACGGCAGTATCCCGCATTTAGCAGTCGCCAGCGTAAAAAATGTCAATGGGCAGCTCTATGGAACAGTTAATGGAACTGCACTTCCTGTTTTTTTAAACATTTACGCAAATCTCAAGCTGAAAATCGATCAAGTTGCTGATAATGGTCGCTGGGTACATATAAAAAAATATACGGCAGGAACTGTTCTTGGTTGGGTTAAAACCGACGACTTAAACGTGCAGGATGTCGTTTCTTCAGGCACATTGAACGTTAACTATAATGCAACTATATCGAGCGATACAGCACCGATTTTTGATGACCGAGCTAACTTTGTCGGTTATAGCGGCCAATACAATGCGAGCAATCGTGTTGTTCAGATTAATCAAGAAAAGCAAGTTGAAAATGAAGAGATGTACCGAATCTCATTTAATCATCACGTTATTGGTTGGGTGCGAAGTAATGCTCTGAATCTCGTGAACAGCACACAAGACTATAAGCAAGTGCGCGACTTAAATACAAATGCAGGAATTTATAATGGCCAGAGTAGCGGCGATGCTCCCGATAGTAATGCGCGTATCGGAAATCTGGGCGACTACAGCAATCGGATGCTCGAAGTCATCAAACAGTCCGATGGCTGGTCTTTCCTCAAATATAATGACTGGTATGGAAAACCAGATAAAGATATTGACATCGGCTGGGTTCAAAATGATTACTTGAACGACTTAAGATTCCAAGGATTCAACGACCTATTTACCGCTGATAACGGCAATCAGCAAGGTCTTGCCTATAACAATGAAAAAAACACTTTTTATGTTGGCTATGATCTTGGGAATGGCATGGGTAAAATTATCGCTTATCCACTCGATGAAAATAATCAAGTGATTAACGATCAGATTAGAATTTCTAAGAGTCTGCCATTAGGTCATACGTGCGCAGTCAGCTACAGTCCATACACCAAAAGACTGTATGCGGTAAGCAGTGCAGGCGACTCACCAAAACTCTACACCATTGATCCGGATACTTTAACACCAGAATCAGAAGACGGGGTTAAGATTAATAACCAAGTCATTCCATATGTGGCCATGATGACAGTCAAGGATGAACATACACTGATCCTTATGACCGAATCATTCGGTGACGATACATTCTTTGACTATGATTTAAACAACCCGAACAATCCACTCAGCAATAAGGTTCAGTTAAAGAAAATGGGAGTGGTCCAAGGCATGCAATATGATGATGGAAATCTTTATTTTCTCACCAATAACTATATAACGGTATTGGATCAGAGCATGAAGCTTGTGGATCGCTTCCATTTTTCCATTCCAAATGGGGAGCTGCCGCAGGAGAGTGAAGGGCTGACACGAGTAAATGGGAAACTAGTTGTTGGGCTTTCCGGACATAAGATTTACATTCAACAATAAAGGTGAGATAAGAGGATGCACGTTTGTGCATCCTCTATTTCCCTTCCTTCATTTCTAATGATTTGTTTTGCATCTATGTTGAAAAACAACTAAAATAAAAGTATGTATCTGTTCCTATTACTAGATATAAAAACTTGGGACAGCAGAAAAGGAGAAAAGGAAACAGAAACTATGAATTTACTGATCGGGTACTTGCAAAAACAATCAATCAGACGTGTCCTGATTTTTGCCCTGCTGGTTTTTATCGTTTATCTGCTTAGAAGTTTGATTGATTTGCTGCTCCTTACGTTTATTTTTTGTTTTTTAGTGGATCGTTTGGAGACTTTTGTCCATCAAAAGATGAAGCTGCCTAGACGACTTGTGGTGATAGTGCTTTATTCACTTATTGCGCTAGGCATTTACGCGGCCGTTACAATCTATCTGCCGATCATTGCTGATCAGACTGTACAGCTATTTGATTCCATCATGAAGACGATTAAAGAATTCCGGGGTTCGGTAGTTGTTAATGCTATTTTTGATCAGCTTCAAAAATATAATGTCGAATCGTATTTGAAATCCGGTGTTAAATTTCTGATCGATTCATTTTCGTCCTTTGGTTCATTTACGATCGACCTATTTCTGGCGTTGCTGCTCAGCTTGTTTTTCTCACTTGAGAAAGAGCGATTGTTCCAGTTTTCGAAAGGCTTTAAGGTAAGTAAAATTGGGTTTCTATATGAAGAGGTTGCTTTTTTCGGTTCACGATTCGTTCAGACGTTCGGCAAGGTGATCGAGGCACAGTTTGTTATTGCACTCGTAAATACGGCCATTACCGCAGTCATCCTGGCCATTCTTCATTTTCCACAATTGTTCAGCTTGATTCTGATGGTGTTTGTGCTTAGTTTGATCCCGGTTGCTGGGGTTGTAATCTCACTGATTCCGTTGTGCACGATCGGATACACAATCGGTGGTATTCAGGACGTTATTTACATGGTGCTGACTATTCTCGTTGTTCACGCAGTGGAAGCTTATGTGTTAAATCCGAAACTGATGTCGGCAAAGACAGAACTTCCGGTCTTCTACACCTTTGTTGTGCTAATTTTCTCTGAACACTTCTTTGGAATCTGGGGTCTGATCGTCGGTTTACCTATTTTCGTTTTCCTGATTGATGTGCTTGGCGTAGAATACAAACGTCCGGCTAAGAAACGATCCTTCAACCGTTCAAAAGAATAATAATCAATCATACTCAAGACAGGGCTTGCCTTGTCTTGTTTTTGTATAGGTGTAAGGCTTATACAGGAAGCTTGGGATGTGTCTTGCTTATTTGGCTTTGATTCAGTATGATGAAATCATCACGCATTCTTAAAAGAGGTATTAAAGATGAGTAAAATGTCCATTTATGGATTAACTTTAGATAAATTAACAGACTGGCTTGTCGCTCAAGGGGAGAAGAAATTCCGCGCAGCACAGATCTGGAATTGGATTTATGTTAAGCGCGTCGATGACTTTGAGCAAATGACAAATCTCTCTAAGAAGACAATCCAGCTGCTTCAAAATTGTTACGTGATGGGCACACTTGAGAAGCAGATTGAACAAAAAGCAAAAGACGGCACGACAAAGTTTCTGTTCCGCCTATCTGACGGCAACCTGATTGAAACGGTACTGATGCCCCATGAATACGGACTTTCGGTCTGTGTCACCTCACAAGTCGGTTGTAATATCGGCTGCAGTTTCTGTGCCAGCGGACTATTAAAGAAAAACAGAGATTTGACGAGTGGCGAGATGGTCGAGCAGCTGGTTGCCATACAGCGCAGCCTTGATCAAAAAGGTAAAGATGAACGTGTGAGCCATATTGTGGTTATGGGCATTGGCGAACCGTTTGACAACTTTGATTACGTCATGGATTTTCTTCGGATCATTAACGATGGAAAAGGGCTGGCGATCGGTGCGAGACACATCACCGTATCTACAAGCGGTATTGTTCCGAAAATTTATGAATTTGCTGATATTGACTGGCAGATCAATCTTGCTATTTCGCTGCACGCGCCGAACAATGAACTGCGCAGTCGGATCATGAAAATCAATCGCGCTTATCCAATTGAAAAACTGATGGAAGCTGTAGATTATTACCTGAAAAAGACGAATAGGCGCATTACTTTTGAGTATATTATGTTAAAAGATATTAATGATCATAAAGAAGAAGCCCTGCAACTTGCTAAGTTGCTTGAAAACAAGCGACATCTCGCGTATGTGAACTTGATTCCCTACAATCCGGTTGAAGAGCATTCTGAATATCAACGAAGCGAGAAAGAGTCTGTTGTTGCATTTTACGAAACACTGAAAAAACGCGGCATTAACGCTGTTGTACGTAAGGAATTCGGTACCGACATTGATGCTGCCTGCGGCCAGCTACGCAGTAAGCAGATAAAAAAAGAGCGCGTACGTAAAGGTTGAGTCAATCAAAAAAATAGGGAATAAATAGACCCGGATGAAAGGAATATATTCCTTTCATCCGGGTTTTTAGTGCGACCGGCATGGGCGAGTATTCAATTTGTATCAAAAGTGTTTATCTATGCCCCGCGAGCGCAAGTTGGATGCCGAATCCGATCAGGATACAGCCGGTCACACTTTGAATTACGCGTTGAACCGCCGGTTTTTGCATCCATAGACTGAAAATGGTGATAAGCAGCACATACGAACTGAACAAAATAAAGTTAACGATGATATGCGAGACACCCAGCTCAAAAAAGGGCACAATCGATTGATTGTCCGACCGAACAAATTGAGGAAGAAAAGTTAAAAAGAAAACAGCAACTTTAGGATTCATCAAGTTGGTTAATAATCCTTGAAAATACCCAGCCTTTTTTGAAAGGTACTTTTTGGAGAAGGAAGGTTGCCCATTGATTTGAGCGGCAGTCTGATTTTTAACAGTTAATAATGTTCGGATGCCGAGATAAGCCAGATAAAGCGCACCAATGTATTTAAAAATGGAAAAAAGTAAAGCGGATTCTACAAGCAAGGCGGATAGACCGAGTGCTGCCGCGGTTGTGTGGAACATGAGCGCGGTGGACGTTCCGGTAATGGTACTCAAACCAACTGACTGTCCATAAAGCAGCGTATTCCGTGTTGCAAGCGCCATATCCGGGCCAGGAAGCATAATCAAAAAGCAAGAGACAATAATGAAAAGCAGATAATGTTCCACCAGTAACCACACTCCAACAATTAGTGATGAACGCTGTCTTGACTCAGATGTGATCTGCGCAAAGCCTTTTTCTTAAGCGAGCTGGCCATCTGGATCTGCGCGATCATGAGCGTCAAAACAATTAAAAAAGTAACAACATACATGGAAAAGATAAACACATTTTTGGAATCCGTGCCTCCCATGATGCCATGAGTAAGCGCTAAAAGGAATAGAAAATAAGCAATCAGATGGAAACTGCGCCAGAGCTTGACCGGCATTATCTTTTTCAGGTCGGTGGTCAGTAGCACAAACAGTAGACCATAGAGTGTAAGCGTACCGAGTCCATAGAGAAACGGTTCGCGCGGTGCCGTGAATGGAATGAGAAGCTGTGCCCATGAAAAAGGGACATAAGGATCAATAATAAGAAGCAGCGGGTGAAGCATGGCGACAAATACTCCGATTGTATTGAGATAAAAGTGAAAGCTCAGGAGCAGATCACGAGCGCCTTTTTTGCCTTTCCAGATCGGCATGCCTGAGATAATGCCAAGGCAGATGCCGCAGAAAAGGAGCAGGTACGCAATTATCCCCAGTACACGAACAATTAGCCAAGTAGGTGTGGAAGCGGGTAGGATGCCCGTCCGGCGTTCGATTTCAATGAATATACTTAAAATAAGGATTAAAGCCAGTCCAACGATCCATTTTAAAACTTTATGCTTTTGTTCCATGGCATATCTCTCCTTATTGAGCGGAAAGTATAATTTTTTTGGGAAATTGCTCGTGGATATAATCGTTTAGATTAGACGACATGATTAATTGACCATCTTCCATAATGAACAGGTAGGCACAATCGGGCTGTATCGCGCGAAGCCAAGCGGGTCCGTCCTGGCTTCCCAAGATCAGCAGACATTTCGCATAGATTTCACAAGGAAGAAGCGCTGGACCTATGACGGTTGCCTGGATGATATCAGAATCAGAAGGAGATCCGTTCCGTGGATCAATCAGGTGATGCAATGTGATACCACTGTCACGCCAACTCCGTTTGGTCTTGCTGCTCGTGGCGACACCCCATCGGCCAATATGAAAAGCAAGTTGACCGATGATTTGGTCATCCTTATAGGGATGAGACACGCCAATGACCCAAGGTGTCCGGTCATGTGTGTCGTTCCAGCACATGATGTCCCCACCGGCATTGACCAATCCTCTTGGTCGACCGTGGTCAATCAAGTTCAAGACAGCTTTCTGTACTGCCCACCCCTTGGCTATGCCGCCAAAATCCAGCATGCTGTCTGGGCTTAATGTTACGGATCGTTGGTCAAGATCAAACGTAAAAAATGTGTTTGCGGATTGAGCAGGATTTTCTTCCTTGTCTCTGTGCTCGTGCTGGTAATTTATTTTTTCAAAGGAGCAGTCGTAACCAATTTCACACATCAATTGGCCGAGAAAGGGATTGAAAATTCCACTGGTTTCTGAATAAAAACGAAGGGCCTCGAATAAAAGTTCAGCAAACTTCTGTGATACTAATGTAATTTGTCCGGCACGCCGATTGACGTGGCTCAGTTCACTATCTTCTAAAAATCTGGAAAACTGATTTTCTACTAATGACATCCATTCGAAGACTTCACAAGCGTCCGGCGCATTTATTCCGGAGGTTTGCACATGAGTGTTCATTTGATTGCTGTGAAATTCAGGCATGTTCAGGAACCTTGTGTGTTTGTTGGCGGATCTTGTTTGACGGAAGCGATGCTTTTGCCCGAATCGAAGTCAGCATGCACGTTTTCAAGCAAAACGCCGTGAGATTTTGCTCCGGCCGGCTTGTAGACCACCTGCGCGGCTGTCTGTGTATCTTTTTTTCCGACAGTGATCTTTCCGGTGAATACTACACGATTTTGCCAATAAATGTTACCTTCGACTTTATAAACATAGGTGCCTGGTTTCACGGCTTTGCCGGAAGCGTCGGTGCAGTCCCAATAGACGGTATGCACGCCGGCATTCTGTTCAGGCAACTTAACACGATTCACTTCTGTTTTCGACGCGTGTGCCCAATTCGATGCTTTACGCCATTCAGGAAGTGACTCCGGCCGCATATCGTAACCGCCACCGGCAGTAAAGCTGGATGCGCGCAAAGTCTTTACATAATTTCCTTTTTCATCTTCAATCCAAAAAGCAATTTGATTACTCGCCAATTGATTAAGATGAAATAGACGATAGTTTATGGCTACTAGACCGAGTGTCTGCACATCGGGAATATTGGCAGCGTTCGTTTGTGATGATGGTTCAGGTAACGATGAAGCATCAGAAGAGGATGTTGAATGAGAAAGGGAAAAAGGATTATCGACATGTGCAAAATTGGACATGCTGGAAAGGATAATGACACCAGCGCCCAGCGTTCCAACGACCGGGGCTAGAATTTTTTTCATGATCTTTGCTCCCTTTTAATCGCGTTTTGTCCGTTGGCCAAGTTTAATGGAACTTTCTTTCATTATTGTACTGCAAATCCGAAAATTTTTATATTGATGAAAATGACGTACGTGTGAATAAAACAAAAAGCGGTGGGAAGCCTTAAAGGCTCTTCCACCGCTTTGTTAAAGAGGATGTTCAAAAAGTCCGGGAAAAATTGCTGTCGAATCTCTTCGTCAACTTGTTTCTCCGCTCCTCACGTATTCTTTTCATACGCTCCGGTGCTCGAAACTGCGCTTCCTTGATCTTCTCGGCCCTTTTTGTCTTCCTTTTTGAACAGACTCTTAAAGAAATTACGATTCATAATTAATGTTATTTAAGGAAACCTCATGCGCGACGCCTGCAGGTTGAAAGTCTTCACCCGGGATGTTCAAAATAAAGTTTACGATGTTTTCGGGAATTTGCGGATCAACAAATTGCTGTTGTGATTTTTTGATCTTTTTCAGCATGGCAACATTGTTATCCAGTAATTCGTTAATAGTTGGAACAAGGTCACTCATTGAATCGCAAGTAATGGCCAGGTGATATTTTTCCGCGAACCTAGGATTTTCCGCTTCCTGACCGGGCAGCGCTCCTGTGATCACAATCGGAGTATTGCATGACACAGCTTCCATCATTACATTTGGACTGCTGCGCACGAACGCGATGTCAGAATTAGCAATCAAATCTTGGATGTTTCTTGTAAATCCATAGATCTTAACTTTGTCGCCATATTTCTTCACCAGCGTTTTTTTTAGGTGAGCTTGTAATTTTTCATTTCTTCCGGCTACAATGGTAATATTGAAACCAAATGTTTCAATCAATGTTTTAGCCATTTTGCCCATATGCCCGACACCTTCGCCGCCGCTCATGATCAGGCAGTTAAGCGGTTTGCTTGGCGAATACTGCTCGGCATCTTTGGATTGATGATTGTAGAATCGCTCGCGGACAGGAAAACCGAGCACTTTGATTTTGTTTGCCGGAACACCAAATTCAATACATTTATCCTTTGCCTCTTTGGTAGGGCTGATAATGTAGTCGGCGCGGCTGTCTGCCCAAAGCGGGGTGATACTGATCAAGTCGGCGATCAGGGTCACGAAAGGTATATGAATGTCGCTTTTTTCGAGAATGTTCAGGATGGAACCGTTAAAATTCGGATGAACGGTCAGAATGAGATCAGGCTTAACTTTGTCAAGTAGAGCAAGAAATTTTGTTCGAATTTTCATCTCGATCAAATGATTCACAAATGGCACTTTTACGGATGTGATATCCCAGATTATTTTCCAGAGATGCTCCGAGTTTCTGGTGATGGGTCCATACATCTTGCCGACTTTAAGCAGTGTATTGCCGCCCAGTGAGAAACCATCGACCACATGAATTTTTACATCCGGAACAATATCAAACTTTTCACTCAGCGATTCCGTAATGCTTTTGTGACCATGCCCGGTGTAATTTGAAGATATGATGAGTATATTTTTAATCATCGAAGATATCCTTTCTCTAACAATTGGACTGACTCGCTAGATAAGCAGTCTCTTCTGTCTACCTTACATTGTATGCTAAACTGGGACAAGAAACAATTTTTTTTTGAGAAGTTATTGCATAATCGTATCAGA
This sequence comes from Sporolactobacillus laevolacticus DSM 442, assembly GCF_000497245.1. Classification (GTDB taxonomy): domain Bacteria; phylum Bacillota; class Bacilli; order Bacillales; family Sporolactobacillaceae; genus Sporolactobacillus; species Sporolactobacillus laevolacticus. The sequence continues at coordinate 92,016 of NZ_AWTC01000008.1, read as the reverse complement.
GAGCGATGTAACGTGCAATAAAAACCTAAGGAGATTACGTGTGTATGTCACTGCAGAAATTTAAAACTGTGTACGCTATATCCGTTTATGTCAGCTTGGCGGCTTTTGATAATATAGTTATCGGTCTGTTTCCTCCGCTGTACAAGAGCATCTCGCATGATTTGAATGTAGCAATTTCTTCAATGGGCGTTATTTCGGCGATCAATATCCTCGCAACCGCTTTTTCATCTTTGTACTGGGGTTATCTGTCGGGCAAATACACGCGCAAGCGTCTAGTCATTATCGGTACGCTTATTTGGGTTGTCGGCGTCTATCTGACATCACTGAGCGGTTCCTTTATTCACTTACTGCTTTGCCAGATTATTACGGGTGTCGGGCTAGGCTGTATCGCTTCTATTGGGTTCAGTGCGCTTACTGACTATGTGCCGTACCATTCAAGAGGCATGATCCTTAGCCTGTGGGGCATGTCTCAAGGGTTTGGCGGGATCGCTGGCGCGCTGATCGCAGCGATCATTTCAACCATGTCCAACTGGAGGATTCCCTTCGAAATTTTGGCAATCATCGGCATGTTGCTGATCGTCTTTTATTTTTTTGTAGAGGAACCGCGTTTCGGAAACGCAGAACCTGAGTTGCAGAAACTGATGGATCGCGGCATGGATTATTCGTACCGTGTTGGTATCGGCCAAATCATGGACATGATCGGGAAACGGAGTAACTTATTGCTCTTCCTGCAAGGCTTTTTCATGAATATTGCGACCGGCAGTCTAATTTGGTTGCCCACGCTTTACATATCCAAAATTGAACAGCTTGGCTATGGAACGAAAATAGCAGTGATTGTCGCTGCATTCCTATTCGGTATTTTCCAGATCGGCGGCACGTTTTCCTCCTTTTTTGGCTATTTGGGTGATGTATTTCAAAGAAAAAGTTATAAGGCGCGTGCATTAATCACTGCTGTGTTCGTCTTTCTGACCATGCCTCTGTATATCTTATTATTTATTTTTCCAATCGATCAATTATCACTCCCAGACACAACAAATTCGGTAACTTTATTTATTAGTTTGCTTTGGGATCTGGTTTCTAACCCTTGGATTCTGTCGCTTTTTGTCATTTCTCTATTGGCGTCGGCAGCGCAGTCAGCAAATACACCGAACTGGCTGGCGCTGATTACCGATGTTAACTTGCCTGAGCATCGAGGCACGGTGTTTAGTATTGCAAATTTAGCAAACAGTTTGGGAAGAACGGTGGGTAACCTTGGAATAGGAGCCGTGCTGGCTATTGCGTCCATTTATCTGGATAGCCCAGGTAAATATATTTTGACGATGAGCATTTTGCAGCTTCCACTCATTCCGTCCGCGCTTTGTTATTATTTTATGGCAAAATACAACGTTCGAGATATTCATTCGGTCAAGAAAACGTTGGGTAAGCGCGGGAAAATTGTGTAAACGAGTCTGATCAATAACCCAACCGTTCCGCTCTAAACGTTGGTGCTATGGAATAAATTAAAAAACGCCGCTGAAATCCGTATAGGATTCAGCGGCGTTTTTTAGAATTTAGGCTTGTTCTTCAAACAATCGTGCGATCTCAACAATAGTCTTTGTTGCTTTAATCATGTCGTTGACCGAGATGTATTCAAATTTACCGTGGAAATTCTCTCCGCCGGTGAACAGATTTGGCGTTGGCAGGCCCATGTAAGAAATCTGTGCACCGTCGGTTCCTCCGCGGATAGGTAAGATTTGTGGTTCGATGTCCAGATTTTTCATTGCTTGGTAAGCAACCTCAACAACTTCCTTATGTTGTTCCACAATTTCTTTCATGTTGTAGTACTGATCTTTTAATTGAAGCTCGATAGTTCCTTCTCCGTATTTCTTTTCAAGTTTCTGGACGGTTTCTTGGACGAAGGCTTTTTTCGCTTCAAATTTTTCTTTATCGAAATCGCGAATGATGTAAACGACTTTGGTTTGTTCGACATCTCCGCTGAAGGTTAACGGATGGTAGAAGCCTTCGTAGCCATCGGTGAATTCCGGAGCTTCTTCAGGAGGCAGCTGATTCTGGAAATCAACAGCCATCTTGATGGAACTGAGCATTTTGTTCTTCGCTGATCCGGGGTGAACGTTGCTGCCTTTAAAGATCAGTTTCGCTTCGGCTGCATTGAAGTTTTCATATTCCAGGCCGCCAAGCGCGCCACCATCAACAGTATAAGCGAGGGAAGCGCCGAATGCTTTGACATCGAATTGATGTGGGCCGCGTCCGATTTCTTCGTCGGGAGTAAAAGCGACGCGCACTATACCGTGCTTAACTTCAGGATGCTGGATCAGATAGTCCATCGCGGTCATGACTTCTGTCACACCTGATTTGTCATCGGCACCCAGAAGCGTTGTGCCATCGGTTGTGATTAGTAAATGACCCTTGTAATTCAGAAGTTCTGGGAATGTTTTCGGGCTGAGCACGATGTTCAGCTTCTCGTTCAAAACGATGTCTCCGCCGTCATAGTTATCAACAAGCTGTGGGTTGACCCCATCACCGGTGAAATCGGTTGCTGTATCGACATGCGCCATGAAGCCGACAACCGGAACATTTTTGTCTGTATTGGCTGGGAGGGTGGCCATTACATAGCCATTCTCATCCATGGTGACTTCTTGCATGCCGATGGCTTTCAGCTCGCTTAAAAGTTGGCGGGCAAGGGTCAGCTGGCCGGGTGTTGACGGGCAGCTCGGACTATCATCGTCGGATTGTGTGTTTACTTTTACATATGAAGTGAAACGTTTAATCAAATCGTCTTTCAACAGAGTTTGCCTCCTTTTGTCATATGTATTATCTTACCACTTCAACGCTTTCAAATCATGCTTGCTCTCCTTTGATCGAGTCTGCTATTTTTAAGAGACAGAAGATATTGTTTCGTAAAAGAAAGGGTGCAGGTAATGGAACGAATGAATGTCTATTTTAATCACGATGCGGGTATTGATGATCTTGTGTCCTTATTTCTGCTGCTGCAGATGGAGCAGGTGGAGGTGACGGGTGTTTCGGTCATTCCCGCTGATGGGTATTTAACGCCGGGTATTGAGGCGAGTCGGAAAATAATCGACCGGTTTGGAAGGAAACCCGTAGAGGTCGCACGATCGAATTCGCGCGGGCACAATCCTTTTCCGAAAGAATGGCGTATGCACCCGTTTTTCGTTGATGCGCTTCCTCTATTAAATGAATCGGGAAAAGTAGAAGCGCCTTTGAGTACGCTGCCTGCGCATGAACATTTGGCGCAAACGGTTAAGGGTAGTGTTGGAAAAACAACACTCCTTTGCACCGGACCGTTGACCGATGTGGCGCGTGCACTCGACTTTGCTCCCAATATTGAGGAGAAAATCGAGCGGTTGATTTGGATGGGCGGCACATTGAATCCGGTAGGAAATGTGCAGGAGCCGGAGCATGATGGTACAGCGGAATGGAACGCATTCTGGGATCCTGAGGCGGTTGCGCGTGTTTGGCGCAGCAGCATTCCTGTGCAAATGGTCGCACTCGAGAGTACCAATCAGGTGCCGTTAACCGTACCAATCCGCAATCAGTGGGCGTCACTTCGGAAATATACAGGACTTGATTTTCTTGGTCAATGCTATGCAGCGGTGCCGCCGCTCGTTCATTTTGAAAGCAATTCAACGTACTACCTGTGGGATGTCCTGACAACGATGGTGGTCGGTGATCCCGAGCTTGTGCAGACTAAGACGGTACGTACCATTGTCCATACGGAGGAACCATCTCAAGGAAGAATCGAAGCCGCTGAGGATGGGCGTCCAGTCGAAGTTGTGTATGATGTGCAGGCGGATCGATTCTTTGAAGAAATAATTAACCTGGCGAAAAATGCATAAATAGTAGCTGAAGGAACTATGACTTCAAGATATGATTGTGGAGAAGCTGTAGTTGTACGAATACTTGTGTGTACTACTCTTAATGTTAATAAATGCTCAACCTGAACAAAAAAATGCAGAGGCAAATGCCTCTGCATTTTTTACACAATACGTTTGGTATCCATATGGAAGATAAGGGATCTTTTTTCGATTAAAAAACTTTCTTCCAAACAATCATATTCGCGATCAGCAGGCATGCAATGTAGATTAAAATACCGTATCCGGGAAGAGCCCAACGAATCATGGCATGCGCAGCTATAAACAGGCCTGCGATCAGAAACAGAAAGAGAATCATATAATTTCCGGTAGTCGGCGCTGAATCGAAAGGCTCGGAAAAGGGGAGCGTGTCGTCCATACAAAAGTGGTAGCTGATCACGCAAAAGATTGGAGCCGTCAGCAAAACGGCGATCACATCCGGCAGGATACGCCACTGAAAAAGGAGCAGAAAAAGTAGTGATAAAATCAGAAATACAGGCAGAAAAAGCTCCGTAAGACAGGCTTTCAGCGTTCCGGAAAAGATGGAGGATCGGTTTTTAATTGGCGTGGTGCCGTAGATCCAGGCACCCTTATAAGCGCTGGAGTATTTAAGCATGAGCAAGGAAGCGGGAATGAGAAGCAGACTAAAATAGACATAGTAGTAACCCGATCCTTTGCTCACCTGACTCCATGTTGAACCGTGCAAATTGTTCAATAAAAAGATAAAAGGGAATACGAATGACATGCCCAATGATGGATAGACCTTAAGCTTAAACATTCGGTCCTGTTTCATCATCAGTGATGCGAATCGGAAAAAGATCCGTTCTTCCGAGCTGCGGCAAAGCAGCTTAGCAAAAAAATGATTCATTTTGCCAAGCCGACGTTTGCTGGTTCCCTCTTGTGCTGATAACTTCGCAATGGCCGTTTCGAAGGCTGCGCTAAACTGCTGATAAACGAGGAACAGCACAATCGGTACAACCAGTCCTAAAAGTGCAAAAATTGAGAGCGTTGCGGCGTGCCGACCTCCAAGTAACCACTCAAACATCGCACCGAACCAGAGCGGCGGAACAAAAAGTTGCCACCATGAAAAGCCTATCGTGATGTTGGTCATCGTGACGTCGAATGCACGGATCACAAGTTGATAACCAACCGCAACCGTAAATGAGAGAAAGATTTGCACATAATTTATGACATCCTTAAGACGCTCTCCATCAAAGAATTTAAGAACAATTAAGTAGATGAATGTGGTGCAGGAAATAGCGATTAGGTCAATCAGGACAAGATTCAGCAGGAACAGCAATAAAAACAGCGGTCCGCTGCGCAGCAGCCCGGCGATTGCGGATGGCAGCGCGAGCGCGCCAGTAAGAAGGATGAGATAAATACAGATATGAACGGTTTTGGCCGCATGCAGCGTCTTAGCATCAATCGGCTTTGTTCGTAAAATCGATTGATCGCGAGTGTCCAGCAAAACCGAAGAAAAATCCGCGATCATCGCAGTCATCACCATAAAGAGGATGATGCTGAAGATCATACTCATTCTAAAGAGATAATCTGAACCGATGAAGTTTAGTGGGACGATAAATAGCCCGGTTAGTGCATAAACCCAAAGCGATTTGAGAAACAGATTCCCTTCTTTGTTCTTCTTTCTCGTTCGTTGATTAAGTAAAATCGGCGCCCGCCGAGTATCCATCAGTAATTTTACGGCTAAAATTTTTCGCATCGTCGTGTAATCGACACCAAGCCGTTCAAACAGCCAGTGCAGGCGATCAAGAAATTTGAGAAAACGGATCTTTTCCATTAATCACACCTCTTTGACAATGGAAACAAAGTCTTCAGCAATTTGTGCGTGCTGATGAAACCCGGTCAGCTGATTGAAAATCTCCTCTAATGTTCCCTCTTTATTTTGAGCTTTCAATTCTTCGAAACTTCCATCCGCAGCAATTCGTCCGTCATAGAGGAGCACAATGCGATGACTGATTTTCTCAACGATGTCCATGATGTGAGAAGAATAAAAGATTGTTTTTCCTTGCTCAGCAAGCCGGGCAAGAATTTCTTTAAATACCAGTACGCTGTTCGCATCTAATCCGCTCAGAGGTTCATCAAAAAATAACAAGTCCGGATTATGGAGCAAGCTGGAGATGATCAGCACTTTTTGCCGCATACCTTTGGAGAATGAAGACAGGCGCGCGTCAAATGCGTCGGCGAGACCAAACTGATCCATCAGAAGCCGCCCTTTTCGTTCTGCCCTCTTTTCATCGATACCGTAGCAGCCGCCAGAAAACACAAGATATTCCCGAGCAGTCAGCATATCGTAGACTTCCGCTGTCTCCGGAACATAGCCGATTCGTCCTTTGTAAGCAACACCGCTTGTGCGAATATCCTCACCAAAAAGAGAAACTTTACCGCCGTAGCCTTTCTGGAGACCGAGCATAATACGCACGGTCGTGCTTTTTCCAGCACCATTGGGTCCAATATAACCGATAATCTGCCCACGCAGGACTTCGAGGTTGATCCCTTTTAAAACGTAATGCCCTCCATAGCTCATCGTCAAATCTTCCATAGATAAAATCACTGAATGCTCTGCGTTGATTGTCCACATCTCCCGTCCTAAGTATTTAATATTTAACTATAGGAGTCTGTTCAAAAAGGAGACAAAAAGAGCCGAGAAGGTCAAGGAAACGCCGTTTCGAGCACCAGACGTACTTCTACAGGATGTAGTGACTTCAACGTTGCGTACAGGACGTACGCGGTCTTAGTTGAAGTTCTCCTGTTAATACGTGAGGAGCGGAGAAACAAGTTGACACAGAACTTCCGCAGGATGCGGTGACTTCTGCGTTATGCACAGGACGTGCATGATTTTAGCAGAAGAACCTTCTNCAGGATGCGGTGACTTCTGCGTTATGCACAGGACGTGCATGATTTTAGCAGAAGAACCTTCTTACCTTTTTCCCGGACTTTTTGAACACCTTCTAAGGTTAACACGTATCGAGAGCCTTTTCCGTGAACTATATCCTATTTCCAAAAAAGAAATGCCTGAATGATGACAAAGGACAAACATGACAGGATCTATTTTTTTATTACATCATCAATTGTGTGTCACGGCAGGTGCCCAGCGCATATATCAATATCAGAGCCCAAATTTATTAACTTAGACGTAAAAAGGATGGACGGTCAATCCCGCCGTGAGTGTTGCCGTTCTTCAATCGGCTTGATCTTGGACTTGATTCGAAAAGGCGGCGGAAAAGAAAAATAATGATTTGTCCATTTTTAATCGCGCAAACCACAAAAAGGATGTGGTCATAGGTGAGCGAGCTCAAGATTGTGAACTGTAGCAAGTATTACAAAAAAAACGGTGAACCGATGTGCGCCTTGGAAGAGACCGACATGCATGTGGAAAACGGTCGTTTTGTCAGCATCATTGGACCGAGCGGTTGCGGAAAGTCAACGCTATTTAATATCGTGGCCGGACTCATCAGGCCGTCGAGCGGTGAAGTGCTTCTTGATGGGAAAGACATTACCTGTGAGAGCGGGCATGTCGGGTACATGTTGCAAAAAGATCTGCTGTTACCCTGGCGGTCGATCCTCGACAATGTCATTATCGGCCTGGAAATTCGCGGAGTCCCAAAAAAGAAAGCACGCGAGCGGGCGCTTCCTATGCTTAAAAATTATGGACTGGGCGGCTTCGAATACGATCATCCCGATGCATTGTCCGGTGGGATGCGACAGCGCGCTGGCCTGATCCGCACACTATTGTACGACCAAGATGTCATTCTGCTCGATGAACCGTTTGGAGCGCTCGATGCGCAAACGCGTATGCAGATGCAGAATTGGCTCCTACAGATTTGGAAAGATTTCAAGAAAACGATTCTGTTTGTTACCCATGACATTGATGAAGCGATCTATCTGTCAGATGAGATCTACGTGTTTACCCATCGGCCTGGAAAAATCAAAGCAAAAATAGAGGTGGAGCTGCCACGCCCGCGCAATGAGAAGACGTTAATGGACGACCGCTTTCTGACATTAAAAAGAGAACTGCTTTTGATGCTCGGAGAGGAACGTGTTTCATCTGAATAAGCCGTTACAGATTATAGAACGGGCAAAAAGATGAACGGAGGTGAAACCTATGCCGGAGAAGCTGAAAAACAAAGAAATGATCATTGAAGATCCAAGCGTTGAGCAAACAAAATTACGGCGCCGTGCATTTGCCGGACAGATTTTGGTTGGTGTTATCATCGTTTTCTTTTGGGAGTTCCTGACACGAATTGGCTGGCTGGACAGCTATTACTGGAGCAGCCCGAGCACAATTGTCCGAACGGGCTGGACAGCGATTACACAAGGAACTTTGTTGCAGGATCTAGCCTATACATCAGGCTCCACTATTCTTGGCTTTATTTTAGGAACTGCGGGGGGCTATTTACTCGGTTTATCTTTTTGGTGGTCGGCACTTTATTCAAGAATTTTTGAGCCGTATATGATTGCGTTTAACGCCATCCCGAAACTCGCACTGGCGCCGGTGCTCGTTATTATGTTCGGTATCGGCTTTGATTCGAAAGTGATTCTCGCTTTCCTGATGACGATTATTGTAGCAGCAATTGCCGCATACAGCGGTGTGCAAAACGTCGACCCCGATCTGGAGAAAATGCTGGTTTCGCTTGGAGCAAAAAGACGGCATGTATTTATGAAGGTTGTCGTTCCCACCACGATTCCTTGGATTGTCAGCATTCTAAAAATTAATATTTCGCTTGCGCTCGCAGGCACAATTGTTGGTGAATTCATCAGTTCGAGACAAGGCATTGGCCGCATGATTCTCTATGCCGGCCAAGTGCTCAACATTGATCTCGTCTGGGTCGGTGTCGTTGTTCTTTCTTTATTATCGATTGTCATGTATTTGGGTACCGTCTGGCTTGAACGCGTGCTCATGAAAGGAAGAACCCCAAAATCATAATCGGAGGGATATGTACGATGAAAAAAATGAAATGGGTGCTGAGCGTACTTTTAATGGCGGCACTGGTACTGAGTGGATGCGGCACGCAGCAGTCTAAAACAAAGAAAATCGTGATTGCCGAACCTGTGCACTTGATCGCTTATCTTCCGTTATATGTTGCGGATGATGAAGGCTATTTTAAGGATGAGGGATTGGATGTTAATGTGATTACGGCGACAGGGGGCGCACATGTTACCTCCGTTGTCAGCGGTGATGCTTGGGGTGTCATTGGCGGACCGGATTCTAATCAGATTGCGAATAATAAGAGCAAGGATCCAATCACTTCCGTGGTGAATGTTGTCAACCGCGCCAATGTTTATCTCATGGCCAATAAAAAGCAAAAATTAACAGGTAACAGCAACAAGGATCTTGCCGAATTTATGAAAGGGAAAACGATCGCAGCAGGACGCTATGGCGGCAGCCCGAACCTGTTGACCCGTTACTTACTGTTGAAAGTCGGCTTAGATCCGAACAAAGATGTGAAATTGGATGAACCCGCGGATGCCGCAGCAGTCGTCTCGCTTGTGTCGCAAGGTAAAGCGGATATGGCTAATGGCGCAGAACCGCAAATCAATGAGGGTATTAAAAAAGGTGCTTGGGGCGAACCGTTCTACGGCTTTCCAAGTCTCGGCGATTATGCGTATTCGGTGATCAGTGTCAAAGCCTCAACGATTAAGAACGATCCGAAAACTGTTCAGAAAGTTGTCAATGCAATGCTCAAAGGTTTGAAGGTTGTCAATGAAAACAAAGCTGAAGCCTACAAAGTGCTTAAGAAAGAATTTCCGACAACTCCCGATGCCAGTCTTCATGCAGCGATGGATCGTGCGTACAAGGATAATCTCTGGAGCAAGGACGGCTATATCACAAAGGCATCAGTTGCCAAACCTATGGACGTTTTGAAAAAGACCGGCATTTATACCAAAGGCTATAAATACAGCAAATTGGTTGACATGGAATTTGTAAACAAAGCCCATAATAAATAAGTAAAAGAGATAGGTCCGGGCGACCGCACGCTGTTTTTAGGCCGTTATTAATGACCATTGGCCATTTTCGGAGTAATGCTCTTTGCGGCTGCTTAAGTAAGAGTTTTAGTTCAGAAAAACCAATGCCGGAGATAAGCAAATGGCTCAATAAGTGTCGTTATAGCAAATCAATGTAAAAAAAGACTGTTTCCGCAGGCAAACCTGGAAACAGTCTTAATTTTTACAGCCACTGGATGACAAGGGAGGTGATTGACAAAACGCCCCAACAAATAAATCCAAGCACGATGGATTTACCGCCGTTTTTTATAAGTTTCACGACATTAGTGTTCAGCCCAATGGAGACCATGGCCATCACAATCAGATACTTTCCACATTGCACTAGAACATTGATCGCTGCTGTTGGGATTGGCAAAAAAGTGCTGATCACAGAAGTCATAACGAAACCAAGCACAAACCATGGGAAGATTTTTGAAAAATGATACCCGCTTTGTTTTTTCTGTGCTGTTTTCCGTGAATAGTAAAAGGCAAGCACCAGTGTGACGGGCACGATCATCAGGGTCCGTGTCAGTTTGACAATCACAGCAAGATTGCCTGCAGCGTGACTAAACGTATAGCCCGCTGCCACAACTGACGACGTATCATTGACTGCCGTCCCTGTCCAGAGTCCGAAACTTTGATCATTCATACCCATGACATGTCCGAGAAATGGAAAGAGGAAAGCCGCCATCACATTAAAAAGAAAAATGGTGGATATTGCATGAGCCACTTCTTTTTCGTTCGCATCGATTACCGGCGCGGCGGCCGCAATCGCGGACCCCCCACAGATGGCAGTGCCTACCCCAATCAGGGTCTGTATTTTCCCCTCGATTCTCAACAGCTTTCCGGCGATATAAGCGGTCAGAAATGCGGCTGCCAGTGTAAATATCAGTAACTCAAGCGTCTGCCCCCCTACCTTAATAATGTTAAACAGGTCGAGTCCAAAACCCATCAGGACAACGGAATATTGCAGCACCTTTTTAGATGTATATTTGATTCCGTCATCGAACAGGACAGGCCTTCTCCAAAAGGAGGATAGTAGCATACCTGACAAAATACCCAGAACCGGACTGCCGACAATCGGGAAAAGAGTTCCGATCAGATAAGCAGGTAGTGCAATGACTGCCGCTAATACAATGCCCGGCAGTGTTATTGTGATTTTTTTCACGTGATCACTCCTCATGTCGGTAATTATATGACTTGTACATGGATAATTAAAATATTATTATTTTATTATTATAATAAGTAATTAGTTATGGAGGATAAACGGTGACATTCAGACATCTGCGAATATTTATCACGGTCTGTGACTTATTAAACATGACGGCAGCCGCTGACGCTCTCTTTATGTCTCAGCCTGCTGTCAGTCAGGCTATCTCAGATCTCGAAAAATATTATGGCGTGCGCCTCTTTGAACGGTTATCACGAAAACTATATCTTACACATGCCGGAGAAAAATTATTAAGCTATGCGCGTCAAATGATCCGAATGAGCAGGGATTCCGAAATCGAGATCCGGACGCTGAATGAGACAGGTACAGTCCGGATCGGCGCGAGCGTTACTGTTGGTGCCTATGTACTGCCAAAATTGGTGAGCGGTTTTCAAAAGTCGAATACTCAGGTAAAAGCAGAAGTGATTGAAGACAACACCGCTCAAATTGAAAAACTGATTCTTCGCGACCAGCTGGATCTCGCACTTGTTGAAGGCGAAACAGTCTCATCTGATCTGATCCAGAGACCTTTTACTGAAGATGAACTGGTGCTGATCTGTGGCAGGCAGCACCGTTTTGCTCCGCTTCCTGAAGTCGAACCGCATGATCTAGAGAAGGAGCCGTTCATTATCCGTGAGAAGGGGAGCGGCACACGGAAAACGTTTGAAGACGTGATGACCGGTGCTTCGTTGTCATGGAAAGCGATATGGACATGCAACAATGCCGATTCAATTAAGATGGCCGTTTCTGAGGGATTGGGCATTTCTGTCATTTCAGAGCGTGCGGTTAAAAATGAGGTCCATTCCGGTTTACTGTGCGTCAAAAAAATCAATGGATTGCGTTTTAAACGTCAATTCAAAATCATTTATCACAAAAACAAATACCTGACACAATCGATGCAAAAATTTATTGATTTATGTTTTAAATAGTATAAAGTCTGTTCGAAAAGGAGGACAAAGGGATAGGTTTGCGGGCTAAGAATGCAACATCATGCCGAACGGCTCCCATCCTTGGTGTCGCAAGAAGATCAAGGTGACGCAGAGATTCGCTGATCTTTTTTCTCGGACTGTTCGAACACCCTATTAAAGAATGGAGTAAATACACTGCACGAACACAGTAAGCAATGCAAGGTAAAGCATCGTGAACGAAAAGTTCCAATTAGATAATGTGAAGGGCTTTTCATCGATGAGGCTCGACATCATGCCGAGTGTCGCGTTATAGGGACCCATCAAGAAGGCAGGTATCGCGCCGCCCAGCATCGCGACAGTGACAACAATCGGAGACTGATGGAGCACTTGAGACCGGAGTGCCTCTGAAATCAACGCTAGCCCCACAGCAGGATGTAAGCCGATGAAAGCAAGCGCAAACGGAATGAATGGCAGAACCACTAAAAAGACCCTAAGCCCTGTGACCTGGATCAGCATGTCCACCCATTGGGTAACAATCGCGTCGGCATGAGAGACACGTAATGCGGTAATAAAAAATCCGGCGGTTAGAAAAATAAAAAACTGATTCTGCATTTTGGGAATATAGGTTTGAAAGTGGTGTCGAACACCGGAGAAAAAAGGTTTGGCCTGGCCGATCAATGCGCTCCAAAAATAAGCGAACGGGAGGACAATCAGGCTGACCAAAAAGAGGAAACTAACGTTAAAATAGTGATCAAGAAGTGTAATTATCCCGTTCAACAAGAGGATCGCTCCAGCGATGTGCAGCAGCTTTGCAGAATGATATCCGGCTATGGTTCCTGATTTGGAGACTGCAATTTCTTTTCGGGTCTTTTGCCAATGGCCGTTCATGAAGCGAGGAATCCGGTTGGCTGTTCCCCAGTCAAGCAAAAGACCACCAATGCTTAAAAGAAGCAGATAAGGGAGTACTTTCGAGTAGGCGGTTCCGGTCAAGTAAAGAACGGTACCGACAATGGGTGTGATCGGACTCCACAGCAAAGGCATTGCATATCCATGTGTAATTGCCCGGCTCAAGTAGCGATTTTTATTCGTAATTGGGAATTGGGAAACGGATGAATAAATCGACTGATAAGTCATTGGTAATGCTGCGAGATTCATGAACGAACTGAAGAAAAAGGAGATTCCGGAAGTGAGGGCATAGAACTGTTTCGGGCTGTTAATTTTTTGTTGGATTAGACCACGCACTTCATCTGAATAGTGCCCATAACGAATAGGAAGCGACAGGATAGGTATCAGTGCAAATAACGTGACCATTTGGATCATTTCGCCGAAAGATGTCACGAAATGGATCACTTGGGCATGACTGAGAAAAAGCATCAGACTGCCGGCACTTAGAAAGAAACCTCCAAATAGCAAAGCCAATCCTCTAACATCTCGTAAACTGACGCAAACCTCAAGCATACACAGAGCAGAAACGGAAACTCGAATAAAATATTGGCTGGGAAATAGTGACGAGAGTATATAACTTAGGATTGCCAATAAATAAATCGCGCGGCTCAATAAATACACCTCCAATCCGATGATTTATGATGAATTGTGTTTCAAAGCACCTTTATGTACGAGAGGATAAGACGGTCTTATTAACTTGCGCAACCTCGAAAAAAATACTACTGTGGTAATTAAATAACAAACGTGAATACGAAACGGTGGGGACAGGACGAAAATCCGAAAGCTCCATTGAAAGCGGGTGGAGAAAATGACGAAGGTGAAAAAAGGGAGCGCTATTTTTATTGCAACCATTGCGACCGGAACGATACTGAATCCATTGAATTCGTCAATGATGGCACTCGCACTCCATAGCATTCAAAATGATTATCAGCTTTCCTTCGCCACGGTATCCTGGCTTATCTCCGGGTTTTATCTGGTCAGTGCAATTGGCCAGCCGATCTCTGGGAAAATCGGTGATTTGATTGGCAGAAAAAAGTTGTTTCTTACCGGCTTGCTTATTGCTGCGCTCACCTCGATCGGCGCACCGCTCGCACCTGCTTTTGCACTGCTGCTTCTAATGAGATTGCTGCAAGCAGCCGGAAGCAGTTCCGTCTATCCGTCCGGAGTTGCGCTTGTTCATGATCATGTGCCTCATGAGAAACAAGCCACATCACTTGCCATTCTGGCGATTAGTGCTTCCGTCATGACGGCCTTTGGGCCAACGGTCGGAGGATTTCTGATTGTCTGGGGCGGCTGGCAAAGCATCTTCTATGTCAATCTTCCCTTCATTTTGTTCAGCTTTGCTCTTGGCTGGTTCGTGATCCCAAGAGATGTGAAAAAGAAAGAGATTAGTTTTAAGACAGTAATTGCTCGTCTTGATCTTACTGGCATCGCTTTATTTTCAGTCGGAATGATTAGTTTGTTGTGGTTTTTACTCACATTGGAGGAAGCCGTCAACTACCTCATTCTGATTGTTGGGATTGTCTGTTTTGCTATCTTGATTCTCCATGAATGGCGTTCCGGACAGCCTTTTATTGATGTTCGTCTTTTGAAGCATAACCACAAGCTGTCTGTGGTTTATTTGCTTTTTATTTTGTTGAATATCGATAACTATTGTCTTTTTTATGGGATGCCGAGCTATTTTCAAAGCGGGCTGCATCTGAGTGTGCGGATTAGCGGTGCAATGATGTTGTTCATGTCTATGGCCAGCGTGGTGGTATCGCTGCTTTGCGGTCGGTGGATTGAACATCGGGGAACATCGATGCCGATCAAGACCAGCACGATGCTGACAGTCTTAGGTTCTTTTCTTTTACTCTTTGTTTCGGACAGTGCGTTTTGGGTGATTAGCGCAGTGCTCATAATTCTAGGAGCAGGCTATGGTATTGGAAATGTGGCACTTCAGGCGACAATGCTTGATGCTGCTCCAAAAGACGCAGTCGGGACATCATCCGGCTTATTTCAAACCTGCCGATTTATTGGATCAATTGGTGCAACCGCCGTGCTCGGGTTGATTTTTGGCAAAACGGTTACCCAGAGCCATCTGTTCGAACTTTCTTGGGTTCTGATTGTTGTCAGCGGGATTGCGCTTCTCATCAGTCTGTTCTTCTTCAAAAACACACGTTTTTACATACAAAAAAATTAATGGTTAGTGGACGAACTCAGCACGTTTGTACATGAATTAAGGAGAATTTTGCTATTATTATATAAAGAAACGCTCAGGAAATAGTGAACCGACAGAAAGGTTTGATCGCATTTGGCATGGAGATTGTTATTTGGCATCATTGTAGCTGTTCTCGCAGCGGGAAAGAAAAGAAATGTGGTGGTTTGGTTCATTGCAGGTTTCATTTTACAATGGATTGCACTAATCATCATTTTGATAGTACCGAACGCGACTAGTGGGCGCATTTTTCGTGGAAACAGGAGGAGCGGCGAAGGAATACAATGGCGCCGCAAAGTTTCAGGCACATGTCCATACTGCGGCGGACACGTTGCGTTTGATGATATTCCAGGTAGCTGGACCTGTCCTAATTGCGGGCAAACCTTTACATACAGTTCAGATGGCAATGTCTATAAATCAAAAGAAGACACGCTCATGCCGCAGATTGAATGGATCGTTAAACTTTTTGCCAAATTGGCAAAGAAAGATGGCGTTGTCTCAGAAAATGAAGTACGTCAGGTCGATCAGATTGTCCGGCAGGCATTTCAGCCGACAAAAGCGCAGCTTCAGCAAATCATGGCGATTTTTAATGAATCCCGTTATTCGGATGAATCGTTTGAATCGATCGCGCGAAATCTGTATGCATCGGTAGGCGGTCATCGAGATATTCTTATCGATACAGTAACCGCACTTTTCGCTATTGCCGCCGCCGATGGGGCGCTTCGCCCGGAAGAAGAATCAATGATTCGTTCGGCTACGTCCATTTTCGGGTTCGGGAATGAATATGACACGATCAAAGCACAATTTTTTGGCAGAGCATCCGGAAGCAATACACATGAGATGAACCTGGATACATGTTATCGACTTCTTGGCTGCACGCCTAGTGATTCCGATCAGGTCATCAAGAGGAACTACCGGCAATTGATTAAAGACAACCATCCAGATCGCTTGATGAGTCGCGGGGCGTCT
Source organism: Sporolactobacillus laevolacticus DSM 442 (assembly GCF_000497245.1). Taxonomy (GTDB): domain Bacteria; phylum Bacillota; class Bacilli; order Bacillales; family Sporolactobacillaceae; genus Sporolactobacillus; species Sporolactobacillus laevolacticus. Next base: position 75,912 of record NZ_AWTC01000008.1, on the reverse strand, counting down.
GAGGCAAGCATCAAGGAAGCAAACAATAAGGTCGCCGAAATCAAGCGGGCCTATGAGCAGATTATGACGGCTCGTGCGTGATCAAAAAAAGAGAAGACACTTATGAAAGATGTAGGTGTACTTCTTGCACTTTTTAAACCGAACGATTGAGGTGTCATAAATGAGTGCATTACAAAAACTGTCGAAGCAAGAAGAACCCTTGGTTTCAATGGCAAATTGTTCGTTAAAAATTAACATATATCCTTCCTATTTTTTGCAAAAAATACCTGGAACATCGGATGATCTGTTTCTTCGGCAGGGCGTTGCGGATAAGATTATTGAAATTGCAGAACACCTTCCCGAAGGGTTGTTTCTCGTTTTGATTGATGGCTGGCGTTCCATTGAAACCCAACGCTACATCTATGATCAGACGATTGTCCAATTTCGCGAAGCAGGGTATTCCGAGGAGAAAATACAAAAGGAAATATCAGATTTTGTCGCTTTTCCATCACGAGATCCGTTCAAACCTGCACCGCACTATACGGGTGCTGCAATCGATCTGACCTTATCTGACCGAAACGGATGGCTTGAGATGGGAACAGATTTTGATGATTTTCACCAAGAAGCCTATCTAGATTTTTATGAAGACAAGAAGAATCTCTCGGAAAAAGAAAAATTAGCAAAAGAAAACCGGCGATTTCTCAGAGAAAAGATGGAGAATGCAGGATTTACGCATAATCCGACCGAATGGTGGCATTATTCTTATGGCGACCGTACATGGGCGCGTGAAAACGGGACAGATCCGCTCTATGGAGGAACCGAATTGACATTTGGTCCGAGTTGATAGAGGGCACCGCACTGATTTTTTTCGGAGGACAAATATGATCGATCAACCTTTGCCAATTGAATTTTATAAACAACCAACACAGGATTTAGCGAGAGCCTTGCTCGGATGCCTACTTGTGAAAGAGTCGGCAGAAGGAACAGCATCGGGGTATATCGTTGAAACAGAAGCCTACATGGGTGCCGAAGACCGTGCGGCACATAGTTTTGGCAACCGGCGCACGAAAAGGACGGAAATCATGTTTTCAGCGGCGGGACACGTCTACACATTTATGATGCATACGCACACGTTTGTCAATGTTGTCAGTGGTCCGCTAAATACGCCTGAAGCAATTCTGATACGGGCGATCGAGCCCTTGAATGGTCTTGATCTGATCGCCGCGAGGAGAGGGACGAATAAAAAGCCTGTAGAGTGGACAAACGGACCGGGAAAACTAACAGAAGCGTTAGGCATCACAAAGGATGATTACGGACGGTTATTTACAGAATCACCGCTCTACATTGCCCCAGGCTATCAGCCGGAAAAAATTTTAAGTGGTCCGCGTGTAGGGATCGACAATACCGGTGAGGCACGCTTCTACCCTTGGAGGTACTGGATTGCAGATAATCCGTATGTTTCAGCGACACGGAAATAGTGTTAAAAAAGCTGACGTAAAAGGCTTTTTGGTGTTGCAATTATGACCTGGTCACATTTAACAGAAAATTTTAAAGAAAAATGTGAGATAGGTATTTACAACTTGAACAAATTCTGATAGTATCAGTGTCAACCACAAAAAGTCAGAAAAACAGGAAGTGAGAGTAATGGCACAAGTCGTCAACAACATACGAGTGAAAGGCTTGATTCGAATTATTTTGCGATTGCGCACATGAAGGACTGAAACAAAAACCATTTAATTGAAATGGAATTGTTTGAGTCCAGCTTATCTTCGTCAAAAATAGGCGCTCAAGCAATCGCGAAGAAGCGCCTATCCGAGAAAATCACGGATGGGTTTTTTTATTCGGATTTTTCGTATAGGTGTTGGTTGTACTGGGTCTGTTGTGTCATGTTCTTCTTAAATAGTACCTTTTGTGGCGGAATATTTTGATTATTGAAATCATAAGAGAAAAAATTATTAAGGAGCGAAAAAGGATGAATGCAGAGAGGAAACAGAAAATGAAGGATTATTTTATGGATCGAATGTATAAGGCTTCGGCGGGGATTGCAAACGCGATTCTGGTAACATTAGGTATCGGGCTTCTCTTTGAAACACTGGGCAGATTCACGGGTTATCATCCATTTATGGTTATTGGTGGGGCGGCTAAAGTATTGCTCGCACCAGCAATTGGCGCAGGTATTGCTTATCAGTTAAGAGCAAATACATTGACGATGTTCAGTGCTATGGCTTGTGCGGCAGTAGGAGCAAACGCGATTGTTATTCAATCGCCAGCGCCAACTCAAGTCTTTACGATTGCAACCGGACAGCCGGTCAGCGGTGTAATCGCAGCCTTGATCGCGATCTTCATCGGTAAAAAAATCAGTGGAAAAACTAAATTCGATATGATGGCAATCCCGTTCTTTTCCGTTCTTGTCGGAGGTATCTGTGGCTATGGACTTGCATTGGTCGTTACACCTGCACTGAACCAGGTCAGCGCAATGATCACGCACTCCGTTCAAGGTTCACCACTGATCGCATCAATGGTCATTGCACTGGTTTGGAGCGTCTTCCTGATGTCACCAGCTTCTTCAGCGGCTCTAGCGATTGCACTTCAGCTTGACCCGGTTTCAAGTGCTGCTGCGCTAATTGGATGTACCGTGCAATTTGTCGGATTCACTGTTATGTCATTTAAAGAAAATGACTTTGGTGGTTTCTTTGCTCAAGCGTTTGTCACACCTAAAGTGCAGTTCCCTAATCTCGTGAAAAATCCGAAGCTCGTTGTTCCACCATTCGTTGCTGCCATGGTGAGCGCACCGATCGCAACCATGCTCCTTCATTTTCAGGTTCCGTACGAACTTGGCGGACTCGGTCTCAGTTCATTCATCGCTCCGTTGAACATACTGGCCATCCAAGGTTTTAAAGGTCTGCTCACATTTGTTGTTGCAGGCATACTGATTCCAGGTGTAATTACCATTGTACTCTACCGTGTGATCAAGCTCTTCGGCTGGGTTAAAGCAGGCGACCTGCACATGGAAGTGCAATAATAGAAAGACCTTCATTAACTTACAGAGAGAAAATACTGGACCGCAGCGATCAAAGGATGTCGCTGCGGTCTTTTTTATTGTTTTTTTTTCGCCAGCAGATTGTTTTACACTGCGATTGCTCTCTTGGTGGTTCTGCATGTTTTTAGCGGCTGTGTTAGAATGAACAGGAAAATGAAAGGGAGTATGATCATTATGGCGAAAACCAAAGCGAAAACTAATGCCATGCGCCTGCTGGATTCCGAAAATATCCCCTATAAAATACAAACCTATGAAATTAGTGACGGATTAATTGATGGTGTTTCTGTTGCGAAAAAAGTGGGGGAAGATCCAAGGAATGTTTTCAAAACACTCGTGACTCAAGGACATAGTGGCACGCTGTATGTCTTTGTTGTGCCGGTTGCCGAGGAGCTCAATTTGAAAAAGGCGGCTGCCACCGTTGATGAAAAAAAGGTTGAAATGATTCATGTCAAAGATATTCAAAAACATACAGGTTATGTTCGCGGCGGCTGCTCTCCGATTGGGATGAAGAAGGAATATCGGACAGTTATCGACGTATCTGCACAAACGATTGATCATATTGTCATAAGTGGCGGAAAAAAAGGGATGCAAATCATTTGCGATAGTGCAGATTTAGTGAAAGCAGCACATGCTGAATTGGCAGATATCATTAGATGACAGATGTTCTGATCCAATGATGCAGTTAATAAATCCAGCTTGTTGGAATAAGGAACGAATACGGGGCCGCAAGAAGAGCGAAGATCAGCGCGATTCTTGCGGCTTGTTTTTTCGAAAGATGCCCTTTTAAGTAGATAAGATCCAACCAATAAATGATGAAACCGGAAAGAACAACAGCGGCGGCAAAGAACAGAATGCTCACCGGTGAGGAATAGATGGAATAGTAATCAATCAGTATCGTTTTTGTTTTTAAACTAATCGTGCCGATCAAAGTTAAAAACAAGGATCCACCAATATCAGCGACGAGACCAATCAGCCAAAGTGCGACCAGCATCCGCAATGCCTTTCTCCAGGCGATGTGAATACTGAAAAATTTAATCGCCAGAAAAAAAACAAGCGTATCGATCAGAAGATTCGCCGCAGCTGCCAAGCCGAGAAGGGGTGGGAAAAAATAAAACATAAAAATAGGGGAAATCACATCATGTAACAAAAAAGGGACGCTTAACATTTCATGTTTTCCTTCCTCCGGCGTATTAAAGGGTGAATTAAATTAACCTGTTGATCGGCCAACAGGTCAGATGAAAGTGATGATTATTAAGGATGTAATTTGTTTAACAGAATGTTTAATTCGCTAGACATCAAAAATCTAAAACGATGGCGCTTGTCCCCGCCCAAATTTATGGATAAACCGTAATCAATTTACAATTTTATTATTAGAATACACACCTTTGATTTCTTCGGGCGATTTTCCGCGAACCAGCAGACAGAAATTCTCATAGCCGATTTCTAAATGAGCATTCATCAATTGTTCCAGAGCCCGCAGGCCTTGAGGATGCTTGTGAATTTTTTCGATTTCATTTTTATAGAGATCAATAATCGACCTCTGAACAAAGTGAGGGGCATATTGCAGAGCATATGCATCTTTTCCGAGCATCAGCCCACAGAGGTATTCATATTTAAATTGAAGCTGTCGGGTGAAATTCACAAGATGCAACAGCCGATAGAAGGTGTTTGGGTAATTTTCCTTGAAATTCTCAATAGCAGTCTGTGCTTTTCTAAGATCCTGGATGCTGCTTATTGTTTTCATGAGATGAACCCCTCCTTGTCAATGGACCTTCACCGAAAGGTCTCCTTATATTGATTATATGCCTTCGCTTCGCGGACTGAAACACTGTCTGTCCCGAACCGGATAGATTTTAATAAGAAAGCGTTTGCTTTTTATGTGGTCTGTATGTTAGGGCGACTTCTATTCACTCGTATAAACGAGATAAACATCAACGGGTATTCGTTGTGTAAAACAATACACCTTAAGATTAACGCTTTTTCTTCAAGCTGTAAAATGATTCTTACTCATGAATTTGATGATCTGTTTATCATCAAAAAGAGGACAGGGGGCGATACTGCTCCATAAACGAAAAAATTTCAAGTATTAGCATCGCCAAACAGCTGCGCATGATACATTCTATCTGCAATCGGAATATAATTAAAGAAATAATCAACCTGTATCGTAAAGCACACGGATATTGAAGTTTCAGCCGGTGCATGTTATAGTTATAACTCAATAGAAGACAATAAATAAATAGAAAACCAAATTATAACATAACATAAAATGTATTTGTTGTCAAGTGAAATGTGCGGAATTTTCTTTCGAAATACGCCATGCCTTGCGCTGATCAAACAAACAAGAGGTGTTCCTTTTATGGTTCGGAGTGAACGCAAACAAGAACAAGAGCGTGTCAATGAAGTTGTTGATGTTATAGGAGAAAAAATAGAAAAAATCACGGGTAAAAAGAGCACGGTTAAGAAGGGTATTGTTGATTTACGGAAGAACTTTTGGGAAGATGTTACCGTCAATCTCGATGAAACCGACGATGTCTATGAAACACAAGCCAGTATCAAGCAACAGGCGGAACTCTTGTCCGAACGTGAGCGCCGCCACGGACAGATGAACAAGCAGTTAAAAACATTAACCAGACTTCAAGATACACCTTATTTCGGCCGTATTGATTTTCGCGAAGAGGATGAGAAAAGGGCGGAGTCCCTGTACATTGGCATTGGTTCGTTAATGGACGCAAAAAATGAAGATTTTTTGATTTACGATTGGCGTGCGCCGGTGGCGAGCATGTACTATGATTACGCGCCGGGGCCATCTAAATACGCATCGCTTGATGGCGAAGTACGAGGCAATATGACGCTGAAACGCCAATTTATTATCCGCGAAGGCAAGATCAAGGGCATGTTTGATACCGGATTAACGATTGGCGATGCATTGCTTCAAGCTGTGCTCGGGGGGAAAGCTTCCTCACATATGAAGAGCATCGTCGCCACCATTCAAAAAGAACAGAATCAAATTATTCGCAATGAGACCGACCGCTATCTGATTGTCCAAGGAGCAGCAGGAAGCGGTAAGACCTCTGCAGCATTGCAACGTGTCGCTTTCCTTCTCTATCGCTACCGCAAGACGTTAAGGTCGGATAACATGATGCTTTTTTCGCCAAATCCTCTTTTCTCAAGTTTTATCTCATCTGTTTTGCCTGAGCTAGGTGAAGAGAATGTGGTGCAAACGACATTTAAGGATTTCATTGAAGATCGTATTTGCCGAGATCTTCAGCTGGAAAATCCATTTGATCAGACAGAAGCATGTCTGACTATGGCAGATGGAGAGCAATTGAAGACGAGGATCGCCGGGATCCGTTTCAAAGCCTCACTTGCCTATCGTGAAATGATAGACAACTGGTTGGAACACTTAAAAGCTGAAGGTATGATTTTCCGTGATATTACTTTTCGAGATCATATCATTGTTTCTGGAAAAGAAATTGGTAACTATTTCTACGCACTGCCGAATGGGCAGACCCTATTAAACCGGCTTGAACAGGTTCGTGACTGGCTGCTGCGCCGCATCGCCGCTTTCTCGAAACGCGAACGGAAAGAGGATTGGGTCCTCGAAGAAGCTGAACTCCTCGACAAATCAGATTATGCAAGCATATTTGAGAAACTTCAGCAGAAGAAGCAATTTAGTGAAGAAACGTTCGATGATTTTGATCGTGAAGAACAGCTTTTGCGCAAGATTGTCATGAATCGACGTATTAAACCGCTCCGAGGCAAAGTGAAGCAACTTGAGTTCGTCAATTGCCAAAAGGTGTACAGTGAGATTTTTTATCAAGAATATACAAATGAAACCGTGCCTGATCGCTGGGGAGACATTTGCCGCTCAACGCGTATGCGATTTGAGGAAGGCGATTGTCCATGGGAAGATGCTGTTCCTTATCTTTATATGAAGGAAAAAATTCAAGGAAGAAAAGGAAACCATGAAATCCGCCATTTGATTATCGATGAAGCGCAGGATTATTCACCGGCTCAACTTTCCTATCTTCAAGCTGCCTTTCCAAGATGCCGGATGACTATTCTCGGGGATATGAATCAGGCGATCTATGCCCAGAGTCTTGCGGCCGATACGATGTTATCAGAGCATCTTTATAACCCGGATGAGGTGAAGAAGCTTACCTTGCTCCGCAGTTACCGATCAACCAAAGAGATTATGAATTTTTCACGTGCCATTGTGCCGGGCGGCGGACAGATTGAACCTTTTGACCGTAGCGGTAAGCTTCCAGAATGGATTGACACGACTGAATCAGGAAAAGCATCGATCATTTTAGATAAAATCTCAGCATTTAAAGCGAACGGTTTTGAAACTTTTGCCCTTATTGGCAAGACAATGAAAGAGTGCCGGGAAGCCTACACGTTGTTGAAAGGCAAGACGGATGTCAAGCTGATTACACAGGCTACCTATCAATTTGATAAAGGATTTATTATTATTCCCACATACCTAGCAAAAGGGATTGAATTTGACGCGGCCATTATTTACGATGCATCTGCAGATAATTACAGCCGGAAGAGTGAGCGAACTATTTTTTACACAGCCTGCACACGCGCGATGCATGAGTTAGTGCTGCTCTCAAGCGGGGATAAGAGCCCGTTTCTTAATGACGTTTCGGAGGAGCATTATCTGTATACCCGGATAGGCGATTAATTGGATGAATGCGTCTGCCAATCGGGAAACGTGAAGATGTGGTGACTTCTGTGTTGTACACAGGATGTGTATGTGTTTAGCGAAAGATCCTTTTCTTACAGGATAAGAGAGTATATAAAATTTCGAGTGAATTCAGGGTTCATATTAGCGGCGTAATGCCCGGAAAAAATTCTGATTCAAATACGGAAAGCGCGAGACGCCTGCGGAGCGATCCTGTTGATCGCAGGCCAAGGGGGAGGACCCCGAAGATGTTCGATTGATCGAGGAGGCTCCCGGACTGCCCGCGGTCGCACCAGTTGATGCCAGCAGCCGAAGTGTCGTTCAGACATAACGTAGCTTGGTTTTCTAATTAGCAGAAGATCCTTTTCGAACACCATACAAAAGTAGCATCAAAGTTGATCAAAACCTTGACTAAATGCAGGCTCAAGTTGGTGGACAAGCCCTTATAGGCATAATCATCAAGACAACCGCCGGGCGATTTGATTTCGACGAGTTATGTCACGATTTTTTATAAGACACATCAAAAGAGATAAGCGTGGAGTGGAAGGGGAAAAAGACTGACCACACTCGCAACGGAGAAAGTGTTACGGATAGTAAGCTTTCTTTTAGAGGAGGAACTGTAAGTGGTGAAGAAGTATCAAGCTGTGAGTTTTCTTGTTCTCGCCAATTTGTTTTGGGCGGGAAATTATGTGTTTGGCAAGTACGTGGTTAGTGAAATGACCCCCATCCAGATGACTTTTGTACGTTGGTTGCTCGCGGTATTGATTTTATTCCCGTTAGCTCAAGTACTTGAAAAGCCGAAATGGGGCCAAGTGTGGAAACGTTGGAAGATTCTACTGATTATGTCCTTGCTCGGTATTGTTGGCTACAACGTCTTATTATATGAGGCGCTTCGATTCACGACGTCACTAAACGCGGCACTTGTGAATTCAATTAATCCGGCAGTGATTGCCATTTTTGCTGTCTGGTTTCTAAAGGAAAAACTGTCAGTAACCAACAGTTTAGGTCTTGTTATCTCGCTTTTCGGTGTGCTTCTTGTCCTGACACATGGTGCATTGCTGCAGATTTTCACGATTCATTATAATCAAGGTGACTTGCTGATGCTGCTTGCGATTACAGTATGGACGTTTTATACATTAATTGGGAAGAAGCTGGGGAATGTGCCGCCTATTGCTGCTACGGCAGTATCTGCGACACTCGGCTTGATTGTTCTTCTGCCTTTCTTTCTTAATTCAGGATTCTCATACCGGCTAAGCCAGACTGCAACGATCGGCATTATTTATATCGTGCTCTTTCCATCGGTATGTTCGTTCGTTTTCTGGAATAGCGCCATTCGTGTGATTGGTGCAAGCAAGGCTGGCATTTATCTCAATATGCTAACCGTATTCACAGCATTGATCAGTTTGATCCTAGGGAAGCCCATTACCCTTCCACAGATTATGGGCGGTGTGCTCGTCATCATTGGCGTGTACCTGACCAACCGGAAAAGTATCGTAAAAACTGAAGCGAAAGTAAGCGCCTGACAAAAAAACCTTCCCGATAAAGCATGCGGGAGGTTTTTTTGTACTATAAGAAAGGATATAATTTTAAGGTTTATAGTATAAGCGCAACTAAGTCTTCGCCTCCGTCAGAGGCTTGGCGAAGCCAAGTTTTCTAACATGATAAAAAAGTATATAAAATTTCGAGTAAATTCAGGGTTCATATTAGCGGCGTAATGTTCGGAAAAAATTCTGATTCAAACACGGAAGCACGAGACGCCTGCGGGAATCGCGAGCCAAGTGAGACCCCGCAGATTACTGCTTGTTTGAGGAGGCTCACGGATCGCCCGCGGCAAGCGANTCGCGAGCCAAGTGAGACCCCGCAGATTACTGCTTGTTTGAGGAGGCTCACGGATCGCCCGCGGCAAGCGAGCAGCTGAAGTGTCGTTCAAGCAGAAGATTGATGATTCAAAGTCGCATATAGAGTGACAGGAAAAGACTGGGCGTTTTTTGCCCGGTTTTTCTAATGTTCCGCTGGAAATAAAGAAATTCGACAAACGAGTTGAGATATCCGCGAATATCGCTCTCGAACATACAACACAGGCTAAGTTTTACTTACTATGAAAAAAGTACGGACTGGTTGCCTTATTTCTCTGGAATGCTCATCGTAAAAGTGGTGCCTTTTCCGATGTTGCTTTGGATCTGAAGCTCGGAGCCGTAGAAATGCTTAAGTCTACTGTTGATGTTTTTGAGGCCAACGCTGTGCCCATGTTCCTTAACCAGCACGCTATGAACCAGTTCCTCACTCATGCCAATCCCATTGTCTGACACTGAGATCTCATAAAATCTTGCTTTGTGCTTAACGGATAAGGTAACCCGACCGCCTGCCTTTCGTTTGTTGATGCCGTGTTGAACGGCATTTTCTATAAGCGGCTGGATCATGAGTGGCGGCAGTGGGAAATCAATGTGTTCCTCCACATCGATGTTGACCTGAATCCGGTCCTGAAATCGCATTTTTTCAATCGTGAGATAAGATTTAACTAGAGAAAGTTCTTTCTTGAACGTGCTCATTGCCGATGTATTCTGGAAGTCGAAGCTTCCGCGCAAATAGGCAGCGAATTGCGCCGTCATTTCACGTGCCTGTTCGATGTCTTCATAGCTTAATGCGATGATGGAATTCAACACATTATAAAGGAAATGTGGTCGAATCTGAGATTGAAGGAAAGCGACTTCCATGTTTGTAGCCTGGCCTGCGGCTTCTTTCATCAGGATCAACCCTCGGATCCGGGCCGAGAATTCTGAGAAATTGTACGGCTTTTCCAGAATGTCATTTGCGCCTGAACGAATTGCGTAGTGCTTATCTTCGTTAATGATTGTAGTGGTGAGCATGAGTATGGGCAGCTCAGTCAGGTTGTACTGTTCCCGTATTCTGCTGCAGACTTCAAAACCGGGTAACCCCGCCATCATCAAGTCCAGAACCACCAGGTCAGGCTTTGAACGGGCTACTTCGCTCAACGCTTCCTCCCCGCTTTGCACAGCGATCACATGGTAAGGAATGCCCTCTAGCATATCAATCAGGATCTTTAGATTCTCTAGATCATCATCAACAACTAAAATCGTCGGTGCGTTAATCGGATGGGAATAATAAGGAGTAGTCAAGGATTCGCTGGGTATACGACCCGGAGCTGGATTAAGCGTCGGGACAGACGGGCCGGCAGTGACGACTTGGTTTTGATCAAAAAGCGGCACAGTGAAATGAAAAACTGATCCTAAACCGACCTCTGATCCAAACCATATCTTTCCTTTTTGGAGTTCTACCAGCTTTTTGGTAATCCCTAATCCAAGACCAGCTCCTTCGCTCGTATGTATCTCTTTTTGCTGAAAGGGATCAAAGAGTGTAGGACGAGCAGCCGCAGGGATCCCAGTTCCAGTATCTGCTACTATGATCTCCAGCTGATTATTCCATTGTTTTGTAGAGAGCGTTATTTTCCCATGATGTGTGTATTTAATAGCGTTATCAAGCAGATTGTTCAGAATCTGACGCAGACGATTTCCGTCAGCTAGAACAAGTGGAACACCTTCAGGTATCTTATTGATTATTTGCAATCCCTTTTTTTCGGCCATTTTTGCGTAAAATCCGTTCTCTAGGTTAATCAAAGAACCAAGGTCAACCGGTCCCGACTTAATGGTTAGCATCCCCTGATTGATTTTTTCGAAATCCAGAATGTCGCTAACCAGGTTCGACAATCGGTAGCACATACGTGTGATCATTTGCATTTTGTCTTGTTCGTTTCGGATCAATTGATTCTTGTCGCTTTTCAATAATGTCTGTGAACTCGTGACGATTCCGCTCAGAGGTACTTTGAATTCGCGCGCGGTCCGGGCGATGAACTCGTCTTTAAGCTTATCAATCTGCCGGAGCTTTTGCGTCAGCGCTTCTGCCCGGAAAAAAGCATTGTTAAATTGCTGGGACATTAAGAGAGAAAGCGAAAGGACGGCTCCGAGGACTGCAACCATATTGTAAGCCAAGATTTGGCTGGCATTGGACGCGTTAACCATTGTTGTGATGATGTACACACTCAGAGACAGTCCGCATAGGACAAGATAGCGGCTTCCTTCCATTCGCCGCATGGTGGCGAGCACAATGATATAGGTTGAATAGACCAGGATAAGTAAGATCAGAGGGAAAGAGATCATGAGAAAAATAATCGGTGGCACTCTAATAGAAACCAGGTTAATAAGCACCAGTGTGCCCACCCAAATAGTGATGACGCGAAGCACTTTTTTTGAAACCAGCGTTTTATAATAGGTGGTGAAGCTGTATAAGATCATCAGCATCCCCAAAATAGAAAATGTATTTTCAAGGCGTGCGTGCAGCCACAAAGGAATCCATGGAAAAGGAATATAGATCATGCCTTCCAAATCAAACATTGACAGAGCAATGGATGTAAAGAGGGACATTAAGGAAAAAAATAAGAAAGATCGGTTCTTTCTCATCTGTAAATAATGGCCAAAATAAAACAGACCCATAATGAAGAAAGGCACAATGATCATGCAACTGATGACAAGAGATCGGGCCCGGGCATTGGAAATACCTTGCTCGGTTCCGAATAAAACAGGCTTGGCAATGCCCCACCCATTGATGGTTCCATAATTGGCAAACTGGATGATCAGTTCGTTATCACCTTTACGAATGGGAAAGTAGCAAACATAAGAAACGGGTTTCGGAGTAAAACGGTTTCGTTCAACGATTCCGCCTTGACCAAGTTTTTTCCCATTTACATAGACTTTGCTTGCCGTATAAATTACTGACACTTTAATGGCGAAAATCTGATGCTTCTGACTGCTCCGGATGATCAGTCGATAAGTGCCGGAGCCGGGCTGGCCGCTGCCTCCGGAATAACCAATATTATTAATGGGCACTTTAGTCGAAACTGCTTGTTTTCCGTATCCCGATTGAATCTCATTCGGCGTCAAAAGCTGATTGCGGTAGAAGGTCCACTCGCCGTTCAGCTTAACATTTCCGTCACGCTCAAAGTTCCAGTGGTCGAGGTTCAGTGCGCCGTGCTTTGCATAGGGAGCATCTTTTTCCGAAAGGCTAGAAAGAAAAAGAATTAATATGAACAACAAAGAATAGCCAAGAACGATCAAACTGATGATTCTTATTTTTTTCCTCAACGATTTCCTCCTTCCTTTCTATACATCACTCCGGTACATTCTGCTACCCGATGGTTCATGTGATGCCTCAACGGTTATTGTGTAGGACACGATGGTGCCTTGACCGGTAGCACTTTGGATAACCAACTGCGTCCCAAAATAATGTTTCAGTCGTTCATTAATATTTTTAATGCCGACGCTACCGCTTTTTGTGTTTGATAGGAGGTTTTTCACTTTATTCTCATCCATACCTACCCCGTTGTCTTCGACAGTAATCGCATATCCATTCGGCCGGCGATTCACGGACAGAATGACCCGACCGCCTGCTTTTCGTTTACCGATCCCATGCTGAACCGCATTTTCAACAAGTGGTTGGATCATAAGCGGGGGCAGTGGAAAATCAAGCTGTTCCTCAACATCTATTTTGACTTGTACACGATCCTGAAACCGCATTTTTTCAATCGTAAGATAGGATTTGACGAGTGACAGTTCCTTCTTGAACGTGCTCATCGCTGATGTATTCTGAAAATCAAAGCTGCCGCGCAAATAAGCGGCAAATTGTGCGGTCATTTCACGTGCTTTTTCGATATCATCATAGCTGAGCGCGATAATTGAATTAAGCACATTATACAGAAAATGCGGTCGAATTTGCGATTGAAGGAAAGCGACTTCCATGTTTGTCGCCTGACTTGCCGCGTTTTTCATCAGGATCAGTCCTCGGACACGGGCTGAGAATTCCGAGAAATTGTATGGTTTCTGCAGAATGTCGTTCGCGCCTGAGCGAAATGCATAATGCTTGTCTTCATTGATAATCGCGGCGGTGAGCATCAGTACCGGAAGCTCGGTCAGGCTGTACTGTTCCCGTATTCTGCTGCAGACATCGAAACCGGACATGCCCGGCATCATCAAGTCCAAAACCACCAAATCTGGTTTCGAATGCACTACTTCGTTCAGCGCTTCCTTCCCATTCTTCACAGCGATCACGTTGTAAGGAATACCCTCTAGCATATCAATTAGGATCTTCAGATTCTCCAGATCGTCATCAACAACTAGAATTGTCGGTGCGTGAACCGCTGGGGAATAGTATGGAGTATGCAAAGATCCGCCGGGCAGCTGTTCGCTCGGCAGCTGGTCGGGAACCGCTTTGCTGACCCGGACGGATGCACCGGTGGCAACCGCCTGCTTTTGATTAAAAAGTGGCACGGTAAAATGAAATACCGACCCCAATCCGACTTCGGAATGTACCCAGATCTTCCCTTTCTGGAGCTCTACCAGTTGCTTGACAATGCTCAGCCCTAATCCGGCACCTTCACTTTGATTTAATTTGTCCCTGCGTTCAAATGCTTGAAAAACGGATTCATGCTCCGAGGCGGGAATCCCGGTCCCAGTATCGGCGACCATGATCTCGATTGCGTGATCCAGCTGTTTTGCGCTCAATGCAATTTTTCCTGTCGGGGTATATTTGACCGCATTGTCCACCAGATTATTAACAATTTGCCGAAAACGATTTTCATCGGCAAAAACAAGCGGCAGATCATTCGGCAGATTATTGACAATGGTTAGCCCCTTCTTTTCCGCAAGAAGTTGATAGAAAGCCAGTTCCGTCTGTACCGTTGAATAAATATCCAGGGGGACAGGGTTGACTTGAAGCGTTCCCTGTTTCATTTTTTCAAGATCGAGAATATCGTTAACCAGAGCTGAGAGCCGATAGCCGATCCGGGTAATGAGATGCAACTTGTCCTTTTCGTCGCCGATTGTCCGTTCCTTTTTACCGGCCAGCAGCGTTTGCGTAATATTGATAATTCCATTTAAAGGTGTCCGGAATTCATGCGAGGTTCTTGCGATGAACTCATCCTTCAGTTGGTCACTGCGGACCAGTTCCTGTGCCAGTGACTCGCTGCGCTTAAACGCATTAGCGAAGCGTTGCGACATTAGGAGCGACAGCATCAGCAGGAAAAGCAAAGATGATATAGAGTACAGTGAAGTTAATGTTTTCGAACTGTATACCCTGATGATTGTAATAATCACAAATATACTCATCGATAGTGTCGCGATCATTAGATAAATACTTCCTTCGGCTTTCCGTATGATTGCAAGGACGAAAATGTAGGAAGCATAGGCGAGAATAGAGACTGCTAGGAAAGAATGAAGAAACAGCTCGATCGGCGTTAGAAAGTCCCAGGGCATAAAATCCATGATTAGTGTAACAAAAGAGAGTACAACACCAGCAACCGTTACTTTTCTTGAGACTAGTTCGGGATAGGCAAAGAACAGGTAAAGGAGAAAGGCAACGCTGATAAATAAAGTTCCTGTGGCTTCCAAAATAACAAGTAGACGAAAAGGGAGGTCCGGAAAAAGAATATAGATGACTCTGCCGGGACTCAGCAAAGAAATGATCATTGAAAGGAGCAAGCAAATAATTGAGAAGAACAGCAAGTGAAAATCTTTCCTGCGCTGAATGAAATAACCGAAAAAGTATAAACCCATGAAGAAAAAGGCGGCAACCATCACCATATCATTGAATACAGATAAGTCGCGGTTCCTCGAAATCTGCTGCTGCGTGCCAAAAGCAATCGGCTTGGTGATCGCCCAACCCGTGACCCCCTCAGTCCGCGATACTTGAATCAATAATTCATTGCTGCCGCGGTGGATCGGGAAATAACTTACGGCAGGTTTAAGTGAAGCACGCTGATCACTTCCTAATGAAGGCTTGCCGCTTCCGCCGACAGGCGTGCCATTCATATATATTTTGCTTGAGCTGTAGACACTTGCTGCTTGCAATCCGAACATCTGGTCACGGTCGGAGCGAATCAGCAGCCGGTAGGTACCGGCATTCGTGTAGTACGGTTTCATACTATTTGAACTCCGCGTATTTTCGGGAACAGTGATGAATCGTTCGTTTTTTCCATTACCTGCTTTAACGGTTTCAGTCGTAAGAAGTTGATCAGGATAGAAACGCCATTGTCCGTTCAGTTGGATGTCGCCGTTCTTCTCAAAATTCCAGTGAGAAAGATCAAGAACACCATGCTTAGCGACCGGGCCGTTATACTCTGAAAAATGATTCCATGATAAAAAGATCAAAAAGAGTCCGGTATAGGTTAAAAGAACAATGATCATGGCGAACAGACGGTGCACGGCAAGTCACTCCTGAATCCGTTAAGATACTAGTATTCTATCAGTTGCTGTGTGTAAAATGAATAGCCTGTGAGGGTAGAAATACACCAACATTTGGCTTTTAGCGACTAAATGATAGTATAATAATTGTAATGAAAATGTAATGAACGAGCACGATGATTTTCCATTCAGGGCGAAGGAGGACTCCGGATGAAGGCATTTGTGATTGATGATGAAGAACTGGCATGCAAACAGCTTAAGAAGATGCTCCAAGAAACAGGTGCTTTCCAATCAATCTATTCGTTCACAGATCCAGAACAAGCGATTGACGAAGCGGCAAAGCAGAAGCCAGATGTGGTTTTTCTCGACATTGAAATGCCGGAAATCAATGGCATTGAGCTGGCGGAAGCTCTTCAAGCCGATGATGAAAAAATACAAGTTGTGTTCACAACAGCCTATGACGAATTTGCGATTAAAGCTTTTGAGCTAAATGCCATCGACTATTTGCTTAAACCCATGCTGAAGCCTCGTTTGGAAAAGGCAGTCGATCGTCTACTCAAAAATTTGCAAACGATAAAACCGGATGAACAAACAAAAGTTGAACAGTATGGAATCGAATGCTTTGACAGCCTCAAATTCTATAAAATAGAAAACGGTGTGAAAACATACATACCTGTAAAATGGCGCACATCCCGGGCACGTGAACTTTATGCCTATCTGCTTAAAGAACATGATCGCTTTGTCAGCAAAGAGACGCTGATTGACTTGCTTTGGCCGGGGGTAGATACGGCGAAAGGGACGACACAGCTCTACACGACAATCTACCAGATTCGCAAATTGATGGAGAAGCTGCCGATTAATCATCACATCATTAAAAATGACATCGGTTATTCCTTGACCCTAACAGGCATAGCCATCGATGTGGAGCAGTGGGAAGAGGAGTTGGTACAGCTGCCTAAACTGGAACGTTCAAGTTACAAAAAATATATTCAATTATTTAAAACATACAAAAATCATTATTTTGAAGAATATGGCTATTTATGGGCAGAACCTGAACGCGTCAGGCTGTCACAAATCTGGCTGGAACACGCCTATCAACTCATTGAGTTTCTGATTCAGCAATCCAATAAAGCGGAAGCGATGGACATTTGCCAGCAAATCGCGCGGATTGAGCCTGATGATGAGCGAACAATGAAAACGATCATAAAGCTCTACAATGAAATGGGTAATGTCGATGGTGCTATTCGCATGTATGAACGCTATAAAGAAAGTAAAGATGCAATGAATTGATTTTATAGAAGAAGAAAACGAAAGACCGTAAATCCCAAAAAAAGGATTTGCGGTCTTTTTGTATTGTCTAGAACAGTTGGTGATTAAAGAGTACTAAAGGATCTTTGTCTGTGATCATTTACACAATAATCGACTGATTTCGACGTTTTTTGTCTTTTGTTGCTAATTGTTCAGAAAGTGTATAGAACCAGCAGATAAAATGAAAATGGCAAAAAATCGGGAATGATGCACCTTTTTTGCATATTTTGCAGATAAAAGACATCTATTGATACAAATTTCAGCTGAGATTCTCGCAATCTACTATTTGCTTCCATCCGGCAAACACCGGATTCTTATAGACTTCAGAGATCATTACCCGGTTTACAAACAGAAAAAGGGGAGAAGTACATTGAGAGCCAAAAGACTGCCGCTCGGACTCAAAAAGACAAAACACAACAAAATGATGAAACGTCTCATGGTTATTGCCCTGTCACTATTCGTCGTATTCAGCCAAATGTCGCTGTCGCCATTGGGAAAGGCGTTTGCGGAAGACGGCACAACACAACAAAACAACAACCAATTTTTTGATGCAGTCAAATTAACAACTGGTGAAGGAGACAGCATCAAAGAAGTTAATGCGGAAAATCCGCTGAAACAAGGTGACGCTGTTAATCTAGATTATTCATGGACACAAAAGAATGGACAACAGCTGAGTGCTGATCAAGACGTTACCATACAAATTCCAAGCCAATTCAAGGTTGGGACGAAGGATGCTGACGGCAAATATACCACAGACATCACTGGAGATGTAAAGCTCGCCGACAACACAACCGTCATCGGTACCTACACCGTTAAAGCAAGCGACAGCGCCGCTGATGCCAACCAGCTGATTATTCACTTTGCTAATGAAAAAACGCAAAATCTCACTGGTGCCGTTGGGGAAATCGTCATTCCAACTGTATTTAACGATGAGATCAAGGCTGATCAAACAACCGACTCGGTAGATTTTGATTTGGGGAACGGCCAGAAGCAGACAGTAGATGTTGCCGTTAAGGCGGAGGAACAGAGCGAGGCGCAGTCTTCTACATCTTCTTCTACAGGTTCAACAGATAGCAGCGCAACAGATAGCTCCTCTGCAGCAAAAGAAGATCAGACGAAAGCAGATTCGAGTTCGTCGGACAATACGTCCAATACGTCGAATTCGAAAACAGCATTGTCGCCGGCACCCAAATCTGCTTTGCGCTCATTCGTAGCCTTAGCCGCACCGAAAGAAATTACGCAAATCACATTTTCAGAGATTAAAGTAACCGATGCTAATGGAAACGCGTGGAACTCAAGCAATCGCCCGGGTCTTAATTCACCCGCAAAAATAGATATGACTTGGAATATATCGGATTCAGTTGACGTCCAAGATGGTGACTATTATCAATTCGATTTGCCCAACCAATTCGCCATCTACAATACCATCACAGGAGACCTGACAACAGCCACCGGCGGTTCGATCGGAACGTTCACGATTACGCCCGACAGCAATCATATAGGTACTGTGAAAATGGTGTTTAATGGTGTCAACGCAGATCATTCCCAGATTCAAGGAACATTGCATGTAAACACCGAATTCAATCAACAAGAAATTACCGGTTCGACGCAGCAGGAAATCACATTCCCTTTTGAGCAACCGTATACGCTGACCATTCCGTTCAAGCCGTCGGCAACAATGAGTTCTATTGACAAACAAGGTAAGCCGTGGGACGGGAGCACGCAAACGGCCTTTAATGCCACAAGTATTAAATGGACCGTGAACATTAATGAAACAGAGAGCCACCTGACCAACGCTAAAGTGACGGATCCGATTCCGGACGGCTTAAGCCTAGACGGCAGCTCAGTGGAAATCTATCCGGTTACGGTCAATGTGGATGGATCGACAACTGTGGGCAATACGCCAATCGCTGCGAATCAATATACATTAACAACAACGGGAAGCAATCTGGAAGTGGATTTTAAAGATCCAATCGACAGCGCCTATCAGATTCGCTATACAACGAATATTGACGATAAGACAAAGAGCCCGTTCGTAAACACGGCCACACTTTCGAGTATTGAAAATGGAAACCAGCCTGCAAGCGCGACCGTAGCTGTTACCAAAGGCGCTCATCTAACAAAATCGAATACCAGCTATGATCCGAAAACACAGACGATCACATGGACGGTCAATTACAACGGCGACAATCAGACTATTTCTAAAAATAATGCGATTCTGCATGATTGGTTTGACAATACACAAGCGTTAGTACCGGGTTCAATCAATGTATATAATGCGACAGCGACATCACCAACGACATTTACCAGAG
The DNA here is from genome assembly GCF_000497245.1 of Sporolactobacillus laevolacticus DSM 442. Taxonomy (GTDB): domain Bacteria; phylum Bacillota; class Bacilli; order Bacillales; family Sporolactobacillaceae; genus Sporolactobacillus; species Sporolactobacillus laevolacticus. The sequence goes on along the minus strand of NZ_AWTC01000008.1, from coordinate 56,337 downwards.
GTTCGCTCGTTGACATTAGTGAATACACGGTAACCGACCCAACGAGTACTCCACATGCAGGTAAGAATGGCTTTGATCTGCAGTTTAATCAGACCATCAACAGCGCTTATCAGATTGTTTACCAGACAAAGGCGGTCGGACTGGTGACCGATAATGGCAACGTGAATAATACAGTTGCTGAAGGCGGTACTACAGGGATTGGTGCAGGGCAGGCAATCACGCAGCAGAACTTGATCAAGCATTGGGATGGCACTGCCGATTATAATGGCAAGAAAACGACGTGGACGATGACCGTTAACGGCAATAATTACCCAATGAAAAATGCAACGATCACCGATACGTTCGATAAAGGCGGATTGACGTTGATTCCGGAAACGTTGAGCATCAACGACAAAACGTCAGGGGAGATATTAATTAATGGCAAAGATTATACGGTTAACCCAACCGCTAACGGATTTACGATTACATTCCTTAACGGATTAGGCAATGGCGGCACTGCTGATTACACGAATACAACCGACAGCTTCACGATCATGTATTCGACCAGCTTCGATTATAAGACCTTACCGGCAGGAGTTACAACCTTTCCGAATACTGCGGTGATTAACTGGACGGGTGCCGATAATAAGACGCATACGAGTTCATCGAGCGACACCTTTACTCCGGATTCTTATACACAGAACGACGGATATAAAAATGGTACGTACAATGCGGTGACGAAAGAGATCACATGGAAGGTTGGTTTCAACTACAACCTGCGGACGATTCAGACACCGATCATCAAGGATCCAATTCAGGGGAACCAGCAATTCGAAAACAATTCGCTGGAAGTCCATTATATGACGCTGACCGGTGGCTCCAATGGAACGGATGATGGCGGCACCGTTCCGGCAACCGATTACGATGTTGCTTACCCGGGCGATAACGGGGGGACACTCCAGATCACCTTTAAAAATCCGATTAACTCGCCGTACTATATTACCTATAAAACATCGCTCAACGGTGTGGTTGTGAATCAAACATACCCCAATACGGCGACGCTGTATGACGATCAGCAAAAGCTCGTTGATCTGACGGGTTCGGTCAGCCCAGCTAATGGCGGGACATTCGCGACAAAAACAGGTGCGCAAGGCACCGGCACCGATAGCGAAAACGTTAACTGGACGGTGACGATCAATCCAAGTCAGTCGACCATCTCGAATGCTGTGCTTACGGATGTGCCGACGAATAACCAGATCATTGATCCGGATTCATTCCATCTATACAAAACAACAGTAGCTCAGGATGGAACCATCACGCAGTCTGCTGAAGAACTGGTCAAAGGAACGGATTATACGGTTCAAGTGACTGATCCCGATACTAATGGAAATCAGCAGTTCAAGATCGTATTTACACATCGAATCACTGAGGCTTATATCCTCGCCTATAAAACAATCATCAATGCCGGTAACAATGCACAGCTCGGCAACACGGCGACGCTGAATGGAGATGGCGTGGACTTAATCACCAAACCGACCATGAATACGGTTACCGTCAAGTTCTCCAGTGGTTCCGGAACCGGAAGTGGCGTTAACGGCAATCTTGATGTAGTGAAAACTGATGCAGATACTGGTACTAAGCTTCCGGGTGCCACCTTCGCACTCTACGACAGTACCGGAACAAAATTGTTGCGTACATTGACGACCGATAATAATGGTGAAGCAAATTTCAATAACTTTAAATATGGGACTTATATTTTGAAGGAAACGAAGGCGCCTGAAGGTTATGTCATCAATCCTGCTTATGCAGGTAACGGCAAAGCTGTACAGATCGGTGCCACGTCAGGCTCGAATCCGATAAATACGGTAACGGTTACCGATCAGAAATTTGTCGGGAAGGTTGTACTGACTAAGACCGATGCAACCCAGCTCGGATTAAAACTGGGCGGAGCGGTCTTCCAGCTTCAAGATCAAAACGGCAACCCGATCAGCGGCTATTCGAATCAGACGACGGATCCTATTAACGGTCAGGTGACCTTTGACAACCTGACTCCGGGAGATTATCAACTCGTTGAAATAACGGCTCCAGCGAATTACCAATTGGATGCTACACCGCATAAGTTTACGGTTGCTGTTAACCAGACAACAGTTATTCCGCTCTCTGCAAAGGATAAAATTAATCCTGGAGGAGTTGAACTAGACAAGGTAGACGGATCAACGAATAATTTTATTACATCTTCTCCAGCAGTGTTCCAATTGATTGATAACAGTACGAACAAGGCTGCTGTTGATGCCGATGGCAACACAATCACTTCCGAACAATTGACAACGAATAACGGCAAATTAATCGTTACTAATTTGCGACCGGGAGATTATACATTCAAGGAAATTTCGGCACCGACCGGCTACCTTTTAAATAAAGAAACCTTGACGGTTCATATTACAGCCGGGCAAAAAGCGGCGGACAATGTTTTAACTTTTGAAGATTATCAGGGCTCAGCTTCATTAATCAAAGAAGACGCAAACAGTAATGCATTGCCAGGGGCCACATTTAAAGTAATCAATACCATCACGAATGAAGATGTTCTGACTGGATTGATTTCAAACAGCGATGGTGAAGTTAAAGCGGCAGGACTCAAACCGGGAAACTATGCATTTGTCGAAACAGCAGCTCCTAAGGGGTATGTGAAAAATACTCAATTACGACCGTTTACGATTGAAACAGAAGCTACAGGCGAACCTATTACAGTTGACGCCGGTACTTTGGAAAATGGGCAAGGCTCAGTACGGTTCACGAAGGCTGATGAGAGTGGTAATGGGTTGAGCGGTGCGATTTTCAAAATCACCGATCTTCAAGGACATGTGATTCAGGGGCAGGATAATTTGAAGTCGGTTGACGGTGGATTTGTTTCAGCAATCGGACTTGCACCGGGCACCTATCATTTTGTTGAAACCTCCGCGCCTGATGGCTATATTCTAAATTTGGATGAACTTGAATTTACAATCGACGCTGAGGCGAATGGATTACCTTCAATTAAGGTTATTCCAGGTCAATTTGTTAACTACAAAGGTTCGGCTGAATTGAATAAAGTTGGCAGTGATAATAAGCCATTATCGGATGCACATTTCGATTTACAGAAAAAGAACAAAGATGGTTCATGGACAACGATCAAATCTGATTTAACAACTCCTGCCGATGGTAAAATCAGTGTTTCTGATCTGAATGTTGGTGACTATCAGTTTGTTGAGACTCAAGCATCAAATGGTTATCTAATCCATGATCCTGTTGGCTTCACGATTGTAGATAAAAATAATGGCAAGCCAGCAGTTGTTAAGGTTCCTATAACAGATCAATTAAATAGTGTTGTTCTGACGAAGGTCGACAAGAATGACACCAATGCGAAACTTGTCGGTGCAGAATACAAGCTGGTTAAAAAGGGAACCGACGAAGTCGTTGATAAGGACATCAATGGAAACAATCTTAATAGCATCTGGACCACTGATGAGCATGGTCAATTTACGGTAACAGGTCTCCCTTCCGGAGAATATGAGTTTATTGAGACAAAAGCGCCGGATGGTTATGAATTAGACACTACACGAATTCCGTTTACGGTTACGAATAAGGATGTACAGGCTCAAGAAATTACCGCAACTGATAACCTGAATGAAACCGTGTTGACGAAAGTTGATGAGAACGATAAAAATGCAGTGCTAACCGGAGCGGAGTTCAAGATTCAAGACAGCAATGGCAAAGTTGTAACCAAAGACATCACTGGAAAAGATCTTCCGGCTACTTGGACAACGGATGATAAAGGCCAATTTACAGTCAAAGGCCTGCCAGAGGGAAGCTATCAGTTTATCGAAACCAAGGCACCGAACGGCTATCAGCTTGATACGACTCCAATTCCGTTTACGGTAACGAAAACAGGAACAAAAGCAGTTGAAATTACCGCAACGGATAAACTGAGCGAAGTCGTGCTGACTAAGGTCGACAAGAATGATAAAGACGCTGTTCTCAAGGGTGCAGAATTCAAACTGGTCGATAAAGACGGCAACGTTGTAGAAAAAGATGCAACAGGCAAGACGTTGTCTAAGGTTTGGACGACGGATGAAAAAGGCCAATTTGCAGTCAAAGGACTTCCAAATGGAAAATACAATTTTATTGAAACAAAAGCACCAAACGGCTATGAACTTGATGCAACGCCGATTCCGTTCGAAGTTACGAATCAAGATACCAAAGCAATTCCGATTACGGCAACAGATAAATTAAACAGCGTTGTCCTCACCAAAGTCGATGAAAATGATAAAGGTGCTGTGCTGGCCGGTGCTGAATTTACACTTTATGACAGCAACGGAAAAGTTGTAGAAAAAGATGCGAATGGTAAAACACTTCCATCTGTTTGGACTACAGATGAAAAAGGCCAATTCACTGTAAATGGTTTGGCACCTGGCAACTATCATTTTATTGAAACTAAGGCACCAAAGAATTACGATCTGGATACAACGCCAATTCCTTTCCAGGTGACAAATACGGATATCAAGGTGATCCCGATTACAGCGACAGATAAGTTGACGCCAGGCGATGTGCGTCTGACTAAAGTCGATAGAAACGATAAGGATGCAGTGCTCAAAGGCGCAGAATTCAAGTTGACGGACAGCAATGGCAAGACGTTGAAAACAGGATTAACGACTGATAATAGTGGTCAGTTCGTTGTGAAGGGTCTAGCACCAGGCAAGTACTTCTTCATTGAAACCAAAGCGCCGAAGAATTACGCATTGGATGAGACACCAATTCCGTTTGTCATTGAAAAAGGCCAGGCAAAAGCCGTTGAGATTACAGCAACGGATAAGCCGCTCGAAATTACGAGAACTCTAGATGGCAAGCCAGGTGCAACTTACAACGTTGTTGATAAAAATGGGCACATCATTGCACGCGGTGTAATGGCCGATGAGGAAGGTAATGTTAATTTTAAAGGTCTTGCAACGGGCCAATATCATCTAGTTTTGGTTCGTGGTGTAGAAGCGGAAACGCAGACGAGCAAGAAAGCAAACGCCAAAGGACTGCCAATCACCGGCGATACGAATGATATTATGACGATGGCTGCTGGAGCACTTCTTCTTCTTGGTGGCGGATCCTTGGCGATCTTCTCAAGAAGACGGAGAAAAAACTAAGCTGTAAAAATAAATAATGCAATTGAGAAAGCACTCGATCAACATATTGATCGGGTGCTTTCTGCTGGTTCAGAATTTGTAATAGAACGCGTATTTTGCGCTAAAAAGTGAAACAGATTTGCCTGTAACTGAAGACACCAATAGTCAGTCTGGTTTATTGGTTCGGCACACTATTTCTGCTCACAACCGCTATTATAGGCTTTGCGGGAAGAAGAAAAACGAAGAAATCACGATGATTGATTGATAAAGATAACAATCCACATCTGATCATGGTAAGATTTGATCAGGTGCTTTTCTTTTTTCGGAATAAAGGCGGGATCATTTTATGTGGCGAAGAGCATTGATTATCATTCTAATTTTAGCAGGCGCGGCTTTGATCGCATCGCCATTCCTCAAGGAAGGCTTGATCGGATTCTTAAGCGCAAAATATAATACTGAGAAGCTGACTGCTACCCAGTTAGCGAAAAATAATCAGCGGGATGCTCCCTATGATTTCAGCAAAATCCAGCCCCCTTCATTTTTTGAAACCGTAAAAGCGAGTGCACATGTCAATTCAAAAGCGATGATTGGTCAGATTCAGATTAAGCGGCTGGGGATTAAACTGCCGATACTTAAAGGGACGACCAGTGCGAATCTGTTGGCCGGTGCGACAACGATGCGTCCTGACCAACGGATGGGCGAAGGTAACTACCCGCTTGCCGGTCACCATATGCGCCGCGAAAATCTGCTCTTCGGTCCTTTGATGCGTACCAAAATTGGTGATCAGATCATGATTACCAATTTGAAAAAAGACTATGTCTATAAAGTTGTGAGCAAAAAGATTGTTTCCGAATCCGAAGGTGCTGTCATTGACCAGACAAAGGACAAGCGGATTACACTTGTGACCTGCGATAAACCGACACGGACACCGAAGCGTCTCGTTATTATCGGAAAAATGGTCCGTGCGACGAATCATTAATAGGCTACTCGTTATGAACGGGAACAGTCTCTTGGGTACTGGATCGGCTTAATCATTGGCAAAAAGCTTTTACTAGTAAAAAGTTAAGTTTAGATAGGATGATTTACGTGAGTATTCTTGATGCGGAAGATTTATATAAAACATACGGCACACAAACACTTTTTAATCACTTCTCTTTTTCTATTTCCGAAGGTGATCGGATCGGTCTGATTGGTGTTAATGGAACGGGTAAATCGACGTTGCTGAATGTGCTGGCAGGCAGAGATTCGGCGGAAAGCGGAACACTGCGCCATGCGAACGCCTTCCGGCTCGCTTATCTGTCGCAAACACCGGTATTTGAATCCGGTGTAACGGCTTTGGATTACATTTACGGAGGAACCTCGCCGATTATGATTGCATTGCGTAACTATGAACAGGCGCTTGCCAATTTGGAAAGTAATCCTTCCGATCAGGCACTTCAAGAAAAGCTGATTGACCGCCAGCAGCAAATGGATACGGCGGATGCTTGGGAAGCGGAAGCGGCGGCGAAGAGCATTTTAACTCGTCTTGGTGTGCAAGATTTTCAGACACCGGCGAATGAATTTTCCGGGGGACAGAAGAAAAGAATTGCGTTAGCAAGAGCTCTGATCCAGCCGGCGGATCTATTGATTCTCGATGAACCGACGAACCATTTGGACAATGACATTATCGACTGGCTTGAGGAAGCGCTGAACCAATATCCGGGGGCACTCCTGATGGTTACCCACGACCGCTACTTCCTGAACCGCGTGACCAGTAAGATTTTTGAACTGGATCATGGAAATCTCTATATTTATGACGGGAATTATGAACTGTTTCTTGAAAAGAAGGCGGAACGAGAGGAGCAGGAGACAGCAGGAGAGGCAAAGCACCAGAATCAGCTGCGCCGTGAGCTGGCCTGGTTGCGGCGAGGAGCCAAAGCGCGGTCCACAAAACAAAAGGCCAGGGTTGAACGGGTACGGGAAATGCAGGAACATAAGGGACCGGAACTGAAACAATCGGTGGACCTTGCGATCGGATCCACTCGGCTTGGCAAAAAGGTGATCGAAGCAAAGCAGCTGTCCAAGACATTTGGTGGGCAACATCTGATTCATGATTTCGATTTGCTGGTGACGCCGGGTGAGCGGCTCGGGATCATCGGCGGCAACGGAAGTGGCAAAACGACATTGCTCAACTTGCTCGCCAAACGTATCGAACCCGATGCCGGGTCTGTGGATATTGGTGAAACGGTAAAGATCGGTTACTATACTCAGGAACATACGGAAATGAACGAGGAACTGACGGTGATCGATTATATTAAAGAGGCTGCGCAAGTACTGAAAACGGCCGATGGGCAGCAAGTGACCGCTGAACAGATGCTGGAACGCTTCCTTTTTTCACGTCCGCGCCAGCGTACGTTCATTCACAAGCTGTCAGGCGGCGAGCGTAAACGGCTCTATTTGTTGCGTGTATTGATGACGGAACCCAATGTCCTCTTTCTGGATGAACCGACGAATGATTTGGATACGGAAACGCTAACGATCCTTGAAGATTATCTACTTCAGTTTCCAGGGACGATTCTTGCGGTTTCTCACGATCGCTACTTCCTTGACCGGATTGCAGACCGCCTAATCGCATTTGAAGGAGCCGGCGTCATCCGCCGCTTCGAAGGCGGCTACACTGAGTACATGGCTGAAAGAAAGATGGAGCAGGCTGCAGTAAACAAAGCGGAAGCGGACAGAAAGGTCAAACCAGCACCTGCTCAAGTTGCCTCCAAAAAGAAAAAGCTGACATACAAAGAGCAGCAGGAATGGAACAGCATAGAAGATCGGATTGCAGAGCTTGAAGAACGTGTCGAACAGCTGAAACAGGCGGTGACCGATGCCGGAAGTGACGCAGGGAAGGTACAATCACTGTATAAAGAACAGCAGGACACTGAGGTTGAGCTGGATCATGCGATGGAACGCTGGACAGAGTTGTCGCTAAAAGTTGAGGAACTGGAAAATCAATAAGCAAAAAAAGCAAAAATCTGGTATGAGGATTTTTGCTTTTTTGCTTCTCAATCTTTATCTTTTTTTAACCAGTTGTATTGAAATCACTACTATGAAGTTTCGTAACGGTTCCTTGATGAAAAAGTAGTTGCCATCTTCCATCGATAAATTTCCATATAGAACTTCGAAGTGTATTTCGGTTTCTCGTTTTATTATTAATAAAGTATGTGGTTAATACAACATCTGGAGCCAAGACATGCATATCAAAGTTATAGAGTTTTAGGTCATCTAATGCTACTCCATTTTCCAAACAATCTTGCTTATAAAACATAGCACCGGAACTTCCTATTTCAAAAAAATCATCAGCAAGAATATTGTCTAATGCTTCCGGAGATTTACGAATCTCAAGGCTTAAGTGGCTTTGCTCCAGCGTTTTAAGCAGATCTCTTATTTGGTTATCCATTGCCCTAGCTCCTAAGTCTCTTTTTTTATGCTCTTTTTGCATTTCTGAATTATATTTTAACGTTTTTAGCACGAATTCATCCCTGAACTCTCTTGAACTGCCAAACATAGCTGCGGAAGTCGCCTTTTTCATCAGGTACATTGAGACCGGCATTCATCAGTTCATCGCCGCCAAACACCTCTCCGGTTGCCAAGTTCTCATATAGCGCCTGCGGATTAAGTCCTTGAAACCGGAATGCTTTGAGTACTTGAGCCGGACTTGCCAGTACTTTAAAGTAAAAGCCAATCGCTTCCGACTGATCAGGTGAGACAAAGCACCACGCTGTGTCATCATCTTCAAATGGACTATTGATTCGGTAAAAATCGCCAAACTGAATAAGTGGGCGGATTCGTTTATAAAAAGTGACTTGTTGCCGGACTTGCTGCTTCTCCTCATCGGTGAGTTTTGTTAAATCTAGTTCATATCCAAAGTTGCCAGACATCGCAACATCACCGCGGGTCTTAAGTGAGGTGATACGTCCAACCTGATGATTTGGCACGGCGGAGACGTGAGCGCCCATCGTGATCGGCGGATAAACGACACTTGTGCCATATTGGATCTTCAGTCTGCAAATGGCATCGGTGTTGTCACTCGTCCATGTCTGCGGCATGTAGTAGAGCATGCCTGGGTCAAATCGGCCTCCGCCGCTCGAGCAGCTCTCAAACAAGATGTCCGGAAATGCTCGGGTGAGCTTATCGATTAGTTCATAAAGTCCGAGCATGTAGCGATGTGCGGTTTCCCGTTGCCTTTCAGGCGGCAGCAGGGCTGAACCAATTTCAGTCATGTGCCGGTTCATGTCCCATTTGACATAGTTGATATTAGCACTGGAAAGAATGGCGGATAGTGCCTGCAGGAGATAGTCACGCACATCCGCACGCGACATATCGAGCACAAGCTGATAACGGCTTAAGCTGCGCGGCCGATCGGGAACATGCAGAGACCAGTCCGGATGTTCCCGGTAAAGGTCGCTGTCCGGAGATATCATCTCAGGCTCGAACCACAGCCCAAATAGCAAGCCCATTTCATGGATTCGATTTGAGAGCCATGAAAGTCCGTGCGGTAATTTTTGCCGGTCGACAAACCAGTCGCCTAGTGAACTTTTGTCGTTGTTGCGGTGCCCAAACCAGCCGTCATCCAAAACAAACAGCTCAATACCCGCTTTCTGTGCTTCTTTAGCGATCGCAAGCAGCTTTTCTTCACTCAGCTTAAAGTAGGTAGCTTCCCAGTTATTAATAAGGATTGGCCGTAATCGATCACGGTGCTTCCCACGGGCGAGGCGTGACCGATAGAGTTGATGATAGGTTCGTGACATGCCGCCTAGTCCGCAATCTGAATAGACCATGACCGTTTCCGGTGTTTGGAAGGATGCTCCGGAATTCAGCAGCCAGGAAAAATCAAACGGATTAATCCCGATTGATGCGCGTACGGTGCGATATTGATCGACCTCGATCTGCGCGGCAAAATTGCCGCTGTACACGAGGCTGAAGCCAAACACTTCACCTTGCGTTTCATCCGCATTCTTGCGCATAAGCGCGAAAAACGGATCATGCTGAGGACTGCTGGCGCCACGTGTGCTGTCGATCACCTGCATGTCAGGATATAGGGGCCGTCTATTTATATTACGTTCATTATTATGCGACCCATAAAAGGTGAGACTGTCAAATTGGTCGTCTCTAAAGTTGACGCTTGTGCTTGCTGCACGTAGAAGTCTTAGAGATTTGGTCCCTCTGTTTTCAAATCGGACGGATCTGGTAATGGCATCAAAATCGCGAAAGACGCAATAGGTGAGCACAACGGTAAGTCCCGCTACGGAATCTTCTAATATAATGTCGAGTGATTGCGCTTCTTGATCCTGTTCGACGTATGTGCTTGGCAATCCATCCAGTTTTTTCTTCCCTGAATAAATGACATGTCCGGCATAGTGTAGATCCGTGACTGTTGATCCATTCTCAAGCTGCACTTGGTAGGCAGGATGACGGAAATCGCCATTTCCGTAAGCCGGGTACTCTAGAGGAAGTGTGCTCAAGCTAAATCCGCGATGGGTAGGATCTGCATAGGGTGCGAATGATCTCGGCGCGTAAACAATAGGGCGGCTTCCTCTGTATGTGGTAATTTTCTTTCCCCAATAGTGATGGAGCAGATAGCCGTGATCCAGGCCCATGACATAACTTGAGTGCTTCGTTTGCAAATGAAAGACTTTGTTTTTAGAGTCATAGTCGATCAAAATGAATCCTCCACATATCCTTTTTATTGTGAACTGTAGCTGAATTGATTTTAATTCAGGGCATGATGGTTGTAAAGTAAGCGCATTCTTGCATTTGAAAAAAATAATCTTTTTTTATTTTTCTATTGGCTATGTTAAAGCTCAATGTTGATTTTTCTACTCTGTTGATTGGAGCGGAAGGTGCGAGACTCCTGCGGGAACAGCGAGCCAGGCGAGACCCCGCAGCGAGGTGCCGAGCGAGGAGGCTCGCGGATTGCCCGCGGAAAGCGAGCACATGAAGCGAAAATGAACAGGCAAGTTTAACAAAGCTTTTCTATGTAAAAATTCTATAATTCCCCTTGTATTCGCATAGTGCGACAAATTTGCCTAAATGGATGATGAACAGTATATTTAATTTAACGAGTTATTCATGCACTTTGTGGAGAGGTGGTCAGGGATGGGCTTTCTTAAAAAATTGTTCAACAAAAGTGAATTGGATACGAATCAACTGGAGCCAAGTGAAGAAGAAATTGCTGCTGCGGGTGAATTTTACATGCCGCTGAAGGGCAAGGTCGTACCAGTTACTGAAGTTCCCGATCCAGTTTTTTCACAAAAAATGATGGGAGACGGCTTTGCGATTATTCCGGAAAACAACATCGTTCGCTCCCCCATTGATGGTAAAATCACCAATATATTTCCAACGAAACATGCGATTTCTCTTAAGTCAAATGAGGGCAGGGAGCTATTAATTCATGTTGGATTGGAAACGGTTTCTCTTAAAGGCGAAGGATTCACTGCTTTGGCAAAAGACGGCGCCAATGTAAAAAAGGGTGAACCGATTTTAAAGGTCGACTTTGATAAGATTGCCGAAAAGGTTCCTTCTATAATTACATCCGTTGTTTTCACCAATTTAAAAGATGGTGAAAAAGTAATCATTGATAATAATAAAGTAACAATCCAGGCATAAACAGTACATGCGAAAAAGGCTGCACCTATTGAGGCGCAGCCTTTTTCATGGCCATGTATGTTAATCAACAACGGGTCTTGATGCCCGGATGACCAAAATATTAATGGCGATAAAGACAATTGAAAAGAGAACAAGAATCAATCCATCGAACCACCAACCGGAAAATCCAGTACCGCGAATCATGATGTTACGAAGTGCTTCGGTTGAGTAGTGAATCGGCATTAGATTGCCAAGCGCCCTGACCCATCCGGGTAATGTATCAATAGGGAACAGCCCGGATAAGAAGACCTGCGGCACAATAACGAGCGGTATAAATTGAAACATCTGCAGCTCGTTCGATGCAAAGGTCGAGAGCAGTATACTGAGCGACAGTGCACTGAACGACAAGATGAAAACAATGATCAGGACATCCAGCAAGTGACCAATGTCGTAAATGTTCAGGACATAAACAATATAACAGGTCAGAATGAACGATTGAACGATCACAAACAGTCCGAATCCAATCATGTAGCCCCAAATGATTTGATAGTTCTTTATTGGTGAAGCCATCAGTCTGTCCAGAGTTCCAGTTGTCCGTTCGCGCAGGAAGGAGACGCCGCCAATCATGAAAATAAACAAGAAGACGAATATACCAACCATAGCAGGGCCAAAGGAGTCAAAGGTGTTCAGGTCATCATTGCCATGCAAATAAGTGACGTCCAGTTTCACCTTCTCTGGTGCTGCAGCTGCGTGCGGCTTTTCACCTTTAGGTGCATTCTGCATGATCGTTGCAAGCGCAGACGGTGCGTAACGTTGCATCACTTCCGTCATTTGTCGTAAAGTTTGTTGCTGTGCCTGAATCGTTTTTTGTTGCGTTTGAATTGCGCCGGTTAACTCAGTTTTCATTTTTTTCACATTAATTTGCTGAACAGCTTGCATCGATTTTTGAATTTTGCTCATGGCAAGACCGTTTCGGGAAGGATCGCTGCCTTCCAGATGCACCTTGACTGGAGTTTTCAAATCAACGTAAGCATCGATCTTTTTATCAGCCAGTGATTGCCTTGCCTGAAGCGGACTCATTCGTTCATAATCAGCAGATTTGAAGGCGGGCAGCAAGTCTGAAGATTTATAATGAATAATAGCAAGATTCGGTTCGGAAGCTTTTGCTCCAAAGATATACCAGACAAGAGTCAGGATTAGAAGCGGTGCGATAATCAGCAAGGCCAAGGTCCGTTTGTCACGAACGATTTGATGGATGATACGCCGCGCCATCGCAAACAGGTTTCTCATTTCTTCGCGCCTTCCTTCTCAATCGCGATGAAAATTTCTTCAACGGATGGCACCCCGTATTGAGCCATCAAATCCCTTGGTGCGCCCTGTGCGATAATTTTACCCTCACTTAGCAGTCCCACACGATCACACTGAGCCACTTCGTCCATGACGTGCGTGGTGACAATGATCGTTGCCCCTTTTCCTTTCAAATAATGAAAGAGAGTCCAGATATTGCGCCGAATCATCGGATCCAACCCGACTGTCGGTTCGTCGAGCAGGTAAAGACGCGGACTATGGACAAGCGCAGCTGCCAGCGACAGGCGCCTCTTCATGCCACCTGAAAATTGAGCGACGTTTTTCTTAAGATCCTTTTCCAGGTCAACGCTTTTTGCCACTTCAAGAATACGCTGTTTTTTTTCTTTTCCGCCCATCCCTTGAATAGACGCGAAAAAATCAAGGTTTTGGTAGGCACTTAATTCGTTGTATAATGCATCGGACTGGGCCATATAGCCAAGTGAACGGAAAGCATTCAGAGTTGGCCGTTGCTCAAAGAGTTCCACATTGCCGCTGTCCGCTTTTTCAAGGCCGAGCAAGATTCTGACGAGTGTCGTTTTTCCGGATCCGGACGGACCAATCAGACCGTAAATTTCGCCTTCTTGAAGCGTAAGAGATACATCATCCAGCACAATTTGGTTCTTAAATCGTTTGTGAAGATGCTCTCCTTTCACTGGGTAACTCACGTTCATCACACCCTTAGTTTCGTTAGTAATTAATGAACACTGTGTTCATTAATTATGATAGAATGGGATGGGCAAATGATCAATAGCCAATAGTCGTGAAAATGATCATTAATGAACACATGGATGAAAAAAGTCAATTATCTATGGTTAATCAGGAGGTACAACGATGCATCCCGGTTCAACAGATTTACGCGTGGTGAAGACACGTCTTGCGATCCAATCGCGCTTCCTCGATTTGCTTCTTAAGAAAAATTTTAATGAACTTACGGTTAAAGATATAGCTTCGGCGGCGAATATTGGTCGGGGTACCTTCTATCTTCATTATCAAGACAAATATGATTTGCTTGAAAAAGTAATTGAAGAGGGGCTTGAGACAACAATAGATATGTTTCAGCCACATGAATATCTCGTAGGTGGACAAGTGATACCGGAGCGTATTATCCAATTTGTTCTGAAGATTTTTGAACACTTTCGGGAAAATGAACGCTTCTTCCGTGCGATGCTGTTTAATGAAGGTATTCCGATGTTCAGGCACAGAATGCAGCAGAGATTTTTGAAAAAGTTTCATCATGAAGTAGAATTGATCGGGCTTCCTGGCCAGGTAGCTGATCCGTCGACTCTGGAAATCCTGCCTATTTTTATTTCCTCCGGAATGATCGGTCTTGTTGGCTGGTGGTTTGAAAATCAAATGCGTATTCCCGAAAAAGATATGGCTCGAAAAGTCTTTCTTGTTATGACTCAAGGTCCTCTAAAAACATTCGGTTTTCGTGTTGAAGAGAATCATTGATGGCAATAAAAAAATCGCCTGCGTGTTGTGCGCGACGATTTTTTATTAACTACCGATTTAGATAAATGGTTAGTGTTCAGTTTAAAGAAGCAATCGCTTCGCCGGCGACCTCAGTTCCCCATTTTAGCGTGAGATGATCGCCATCTGCGATTTTTCCAACGCCTGCCGGAGTTCCTGTGAAAATAACATCCCCTGCATCCAGTCCATAATGCTTCGCGCAAAATTCAAGCAGCGCTTGGGGACTGAAGATCATTTGGCTGATATTCCCGCGTTGAACTTCCTTATCATTGACATTAAGTGTGAAATCTATTTTACTGCATGCCTCGAGTCCTGGAAAGTCGGTGAAAGGTGTTAAAAGTGCAGAATTAAGGAACCCTTTAGCGGCTAGCCATGGATAGCCTTTTTCCTTCAGAACGCTTTGCGTATCACGCAAGGTAAAATCAATGCCAAGCGCCATTCCGTCAATCAGTTCGTCCGCTTTAGCCCCTGGAAAGTACGGGCGACCAATATGGATTACCCATTCTGCCTCATAATGCACATCGCCTTGATCCCCCGGAAGCGTAAAGGTCTGTCCATCTGTCCGGACAATAGCATGCGTTGGTTTTGAGAAAAAGAGCGGTGAATCAGGAACCGCATTGCTCAGTTCCTGTGCATGCAGCACATAATTTCTGCCGACGCAAAAAATATTAGAAATTGCTTTCTCCATGTTCATGCTCCTTTATACCAGAATACTTGCCTAAATTATTCGCATAAAAAAGGATTCTGGAGCGCGAAAAGCGAATAGATAAAAGGCGAAGTGAAGACCAAGCATGTCTTCAAATGGATCATGCTTGCTTTGCGGCTATTTCTTTTTTATAGGCGCTGTGATCGGTTGGTCCGGTGTAATCGTTCAGGCTGAATGAAGCACGAATACCGGCAGTGACGAACGATTTGGCGACTTTAACGGCATTCAGCACCGAATTTCCTTTGGCCAATTCCGCGGTAACTGCTGCAGCATATGTGCAACCGGCACCGTGGATGTTGGGTGTATTCACACGTTCATCCGCGATAATATGGAAGTCTTTTCCGTCATAAAGTACATCAATTGCCTGGTCGGTATCAGGCAATCGACTTCCGCCTTTAACCAGCGCATTTTTTGCACCAAGCGCAACAATCTTTTCTGCTGCTTCCTTCATCTGATCAATGGTCGTAATTCGTTGCATCCCGGTTAGTCTGGCAGCTTCATAAAGATTTGGGGTTGTTACTAGTGCTTTGGGAATGAGCAGCTTGAGCATAGCTGACGTATTTTCAGGCTGCAATTCAGGCTGCAATTCTTCTTCCGCTCCTTTGCAGACCATCACAGGATCAATAACCGTTCGTTCCAAATTGTTTTTCTCAATAGCGTCAGCAGCGATCCGAATAATTTCTGGAGAACCAAGCATGCCTGTTTTCATCGCATCAATACCAATGCCGACAACAATCGTGTCTAATTGCTTTTTTAATAGCGTTGTGTCCAAAGTTGTGACGCTATGTGACCAGTGTTTGTACGGATCCATGGTGACAATGCACGTCAGTGCAGTCATGCCGTATACGCCTAATTCCTGAAATGTTTTTAAGTCGGCTTGCATGCCGGCTCCTCCGCTTGTATCGGATCCGGCAATCGTCATTGCTTTAAAATGTTCGCTCATAAACAATCCTCCTGTGAACGGCTAAGCTATCTTTTTAATTTATTATAATGAGTAAACCATGAAAAAACTATGTCAACGTCTTATATTTACTGAAGAGGCCAAGTGAGTTATAGTAAATCTTTTTGAGAAATTTACAGTTCGTCATTAAATAGCAAGATATGCTAACCGATAAATAAGATATAGATTATTGTCGCTAATTTGTATTAGCAGGTTTGGATGTGAGAATCAGGTGCTTTCTTCAATGTCTGTTAACAGCGAATGGCTGATTATCGTTGCGGCGATTCTGGCTATTCTCCTTTGCTTAGTTTCTTTACTGATGTTTTTTCACATCCAGAGATTACGGATTAAAGAAGAAAGTGAAAAAAACATTAGAAAAATTACCGATAGCTTGCATATTGGCGCTTATATCATAAAAGCCGACGCATTTATTTACGTCAATGACCGGCTTTGTGAATTGACCGGATATTCGGCCGAAACTTTGAAGCAGATGAAGTGGCAGGATGTCGTTTCCCTTCAAAACTTAGAGGATACTGCGTTATTGATCAGGCAGTTGAGAGAAGGGAAAAAGCAGGAAATTGAGGATCGGCTTGTTGTGATCAGAGGGGACGGTTCACGCATCTCCCTAATTGTAAAATGCCAGCGAATCGATGGACAGCACAGCCATTATGTAGGTACTGCAGATGTTGAAGAACGCGCTTATTTGAAGAGCGAGACAGACAAAGAGAGCCTGATTGACCCGGTAACCGAACTTCCCGGCAGCGTCGCCTTGCGTAAACGGCTCGAACACGAAACGGTTGAAAATCCCGCGCTTTCTCTTGCATTAGTGTTTGTCGATATTGATAGCTTGAACAGAGTAAACGACACTATTGGCAGAGAGGCAGGAGACAAGCTCCTTCAGGAAGCGGCAAAACGTCTGAAAGAATGCGAAGGAGACCGTGTCTATCACTATAGGGGTGATGAGTTTGCCATTCTGTTCAAGAATAGGACAAGGGCAGACATTAAGATGCATATTAAGCGCATCATGAACACGTTCACAGCACCCATCCACCTACACGATAGACCTTGGTATGAGTCCGTTACCATGGGTGTCAGTTTCTTTCCTGAAGATGCGGATACCGGAAGCAAGCTGATTCAATGCGCAATCGCCGCCATCCATTATGCTAAGAAGAACAGTCGCGGTAAGTATGAGTTTTATAATCCCGGTATCTTAAACGCTTTAAGAAAGCGGCTGGAACTTGAAATGGATTTGCGCCATGCGGTGAAACGCAATGAATTTACGCTGCATTATCAGCCGCAAATTGACCTGAAAGCCGGGAGGGTCGTTGGTTCTGAGGCACTTATTCGCTGGATCCATCCAGTGCGCGGTGTGATCTCTCCTGGGGTTTTTATACCCATGGCAGAAGAGCTGGGGCTTATTGAAGAAATTGGAGAATGGGTGCTCAGGACAGCTTGCCGGCAAACAAAGCAGTGGAATGAGCAAGGTTACCCCTTTAATGTCTCGGTTAATCTATCCCCCCGTCAGCTCGTTCAGGAAAATTTGGTAACACTTGTTCAGTCGGTCCTTCTCGACGCTGATCTGCCGGCAGAACGCCTTCAACTTGAGATCACCGAAACGGCGGGTGCTGATTTATTTGTTATGTCGCAGAAGCTGCAGGCACTTGAAGAGCTTGGCGTAAGTATTAGCATAGATGACTTCGGAACGGGCTATAATTCATTGAACTATTTGAAGCAGTTGCCGTTGAGTCAACTTAAGATTGATCAATCTTTTATACGCGGCAACCGTCATGATCAGCATGACGTGGCACTTGTCAGAATGATCGTTGCACTGGCGAATGAATTGGATCTCCAGGTCGTTGCTGAGGGTGTTGAGACCGTTGAACATGTTCAGTTTCTGAAACAAACAAATTGCGCGCTAGCGCAAGGTTACTTGTTTGCCCGACCGTTAACCGCTGAGCGTCTGATTGAACAGCTTGAAACGATAAACGTGCAAATTAGCGAAACGGTCATGCCATGAAAGATTAATCATTTATTTACAAACATTTGTTTAGAGTTTTAGTAACAACTTGGATTCACCTGCTATAATAATTTAGAAGAGCCCCAGTTCATAAACATAGATTACCATTCAAACATTTAGCAGGATTTTAGGAGGCGGTTTTTTTATGAAAAAAATCATTGTTCCTGCTGCAATTGTAGGAGGACTCGTTTTCTCGGCAACCGGCCAACAGGCCTTAGCTGCATCCGGTCAGGATGTCGTCAATCAGGCACTAGCTTATCAGGGCAAACCGTATGCTTATGGCGCACCCTCCTTTTCTGAATCCGTGTTTGATTGTTCGTCATTTACACAACTTATGTACAGCAAGGTCATGAATGTTTCTTTGCCAAGAAGCTCAGCTGAACAAGCGAATGTTGGAATCCAGGTGTCCAAAGATCAACTACAGCCCGGAGACTTGCTATTCTTCGATACAACAGGCGACGGCGGTATTCATCACGTTGGTATATATATCGGCAACGGACAAATGATTAGTTCGGAGATTACAGTTGGTGTACATATCGCAAATGTGTTTAGCGGGGGCGGTTCGCAAACATACTGGGAACCAAGGTTTAAAACAGCTCGACGGATCGTGGAAACAGGAAGCAGCGTCACTGCTCCGGTTCAGGAAAACAAAACGCCGGAACAAGCGCAACCAGCTCAATCTTCGCAACCGTCCGGGGCTAATTCATCGGCAAAGACCTATACGGTGAAAAGCGGTGACAGCTTGTGGGCGATCGGCAACAGAAATGGCCTCTCTGTTTCCAAATTGAAATCTCTTAATGGCTTGAAGTCTTATACAATTTATCCAGGTCAGGTACTGAAGCTTTCGGGTGAGTCAACCGCGTCCCCTTCTTCTGCGCCAAAGACAGAACCAGCGGAGCCATCTGCACCAAGTTCAGCACCAAGCAGCCAGCAAACTTCCGGATCAGTTTACACTGTAAAAAGCGGAGACAGCTTGTGGGCAATTGCTAACAAAAATGGTATGTCGGTAAGTGCTTTAAAATCTGCGAACAGTTTAAAATCAGATGTGATTTATCCTGGACAAACATTGAAACTGTCTGCTTCAGCCGCGCCTTCTACTAATCAGGTAACGCAGACCTCCTATTCAGTGGCAGCTAACCAGTCTTCAAAATCTGAAGGTGCCTATCAAGTAAAGAAAGGCGACAGCCTATGGGAAATTGCGACGCTCCACGGTGTCACGGTAAATAAAATAATGAAAGCAAATAATCTGTCGTCAACGCTTATTTATCCGGGACAGCACCTGTTGATTCCTGGAAAGTATATATAATGATAGGACGGATCTATCACTGCTTTACACGATAATTTGCTGAATCTTTATAATAAAAATCCGAAACGCGATTTGTTCGCTTTTCGGATTTTTTGCGTATAATAGATTGTTCTTGGCTAAATGAGATACGTGTGTCTAAGGCTAAAATCGCGGTGTATTCGTGTATTTGCTGATCAGCTAACAGTACCTTTAACGATCATTCAAATGAATGTAAGCGCTTTATGTAAGGGCGAGTTTCGTTTATAATGTGAATATATGGTGAACAATAGGTGGACGAAAATCTACAAATCATGTTATTGGTTGAAACAACAATACTTTGTAACAAACATCACTTTAATGATATTTTATTAAAGTTATAATTAAAAGTTTATGCTATAATGTGGATGTTTACTTTGTGCAAGATGCGGAACAGAGAAATAGAGGGGAGGAAGAGAAAACGTGAAGAATTTAAAAACAATTATAAAACCGGCTTTTCTCTTGCTGGTTCTACCCATGATTGCAGGCTGTTCAGATAAAATTGCTGTGCTTAATCCTCAAGGCCCCGTGGCACGATCACAATACCACTTGATTATCTGGTCGCTAATCATGATGAGCCTGGTTCTCGCAATAGTACTTATATTGTTTGTTTATGTGCTCGCACGATTTGGCCGCAAGAATAGCAAAGGATTTGATCCTAATGACACAGGCAACCGGAAACTGGAAATTATTTGGATGATTGTTCCGGTTGTCATTTGTGTACTGTTAGCCGTACCAACGGTAAAAACGCTGTTTGCGCTGAGCCATCCGCCAAAAGCAACGGCGGCACCTGCTCAGACTGCAGGCAAAACGCTCACTATTGATGTCACGTCTGTTCAGTGGAAATGGCTTTTCCGTTATCCTGGTCAGAAAATTGAGACTGTCAATTACGTGGTGATTCCTGCAGGGACACCGGTCAAATTCCGACTTCATGCTTACGATGCAATGAATGCGTTTTGGGTACCTGAGCTTGGCGGTCAACAATACACAATGACCGATATGCCGATGAACTTGTGGCTGCAGGCTGATAAGCCTGGTAATTATTCGGGCAGGAGCTCAAATTATTCGGGACGTGGCTTTGCACACATGACGTTTACAGTTATGTCGAGATCGGCGGATTATTTTGATAGCTGGGTTAAAGATGTAAAGGCGAATAAGCCGGCACTGACGCATGTCAAATACATGCAACTATTGGAGCCTAACGTGTTAGATAAACCTCAAACATTGACTTTTTCCTCATATCCGGAAATTGTTGCAAAAGATTTAAACAAAGCACAAATGGATGCGCTCATGGCAGGTAAACCAATTGAAACGGACTCCATGCATGGGATGGATATGAAAAACGACGGGAAAGGGGGACATCACAATGATTGATTCCATTAAGTCGTTTATGGGATGGTTTTTTGTTACCGGTGATCCAATGATTTATGGCGCCGATGCATCAATTGCTTTGGTCTCTATCGGCATTGTCGCTGTTCTCACGTACTTTAAAAAATGGAAGTGGCTGTGGGAAGAGTGGCTGACTACGGTCGATCATAAGCGAATTGGTATTATGTATATTATTGCAGCATTGCTTATGCTATTCCGAGGCGGCATCGATGCCCTGATGATGCGCGCGCAGCTGACACTGCCAAATATGCATTTTCTTGATGCAGAACATTACAATCAGGTATTTACAACGCATGGTACGATCATGATCATTTTTGTTGCGATGCCATTTATTTTTGGATTGATGAATATTGCAGTGCCGCTTCAGATCGGTGCGCGTGATGTTGCTTATCCGTTCTTAAATGCGCTCAGCTTCTGGTTCTTTTTTGTTGGGGCGATGCTTTTCAATCTTTCGTTTGTCATCGGCGGTTCTCCGGATGCCGGCTGGTCGAGCTATGCTCCGTATGCCGGCGCGGAATTGAATCCCGGTGTTGGACAAAACTATTATTTAATAGGTGTACAGATTTCAGGAATCGGCTCATTGGCTACAGGAATCAATTTCCTGGTGACCATTCTTAAAATGCGTGCACCGGGCATGACGCTGTTCAAGATGCCTATGTTTACCTGGTCCGTCTTGATTACGTCTGTCATTGTTGTCTTTGCATTTCCTGCCTTTACAGTTGCCCTTGCATTGATGACGATCGACCGACTGTTTGGTGCGCACTTTTTCACGATTGCAGCAGGCGGGTCGCCAATGCTTTGGGCCAATCTGTTCTGGTTCTGGGGCCATCCTGAAGTATATATTGTACTGTTGCCGGTCTTTGGTATTTTTTCCGAGGTTATTGCGACCTTTGCTCATAAGACCTTATTCGGTTACGCGGTTATGGTCTGGTCAATGATTGCGATATCGGTGCTCAGTTTCATCACATGGCTGCACCACTTTTTCACAATGGGAAATACAGCACCGGTCAACGCGTTTTTCTCGATATCTACGATGCTGATCGCCATTCCAACCGGTGTGAAAATTTTCAACTGGCTCTTTACGTTGAATAAGGGCCGAATTCAGTTCACAACACCGATGCTTTGGGCATTGGCATTTATACCGAACTTTACTATTGGCGGCGTTACAGGCGTCATGCTGGCGATGGCGCCTGCTGATTATCAATACCACAACAGCTATTTTCTTGTGGCACACTTCCACAGCACGTTGATCGCAGGCACGGTGTTTGGCATCTTCTGTGGTCTTCATTACTGGTGGCCTAAGATGTTTGGCTACCTGCTCGATGAAAGAAAGGGCAAGTGGTCATTCTGGATCTTTATGATCTCCTTTAATGTTTGTTTCATGCCGATGTACTTCCTTGGCTTAATGGGAATGACGCGTCGCATGTACACTTATCCCGCTGGCCTAGGCTGGACACCAATCAATGTGGTCATGACGATAGGCGCGGTTGGAATGGGCGTTGGGTTCGCGCTTATGGCATGGAATATTATCTGGAGCGCATTTTATGGCAAAAAAGATACAACCGGCGATCCATGGGGCGGTCGTACTTTGGAATGGGTGACTGCTTCACCTGCGCCTGAATATAATTTTGCCCACATTCCGGAAGTCTCCACTCGCGATGCATTTACTGCAATGAAGGAAGAAAAGGAAAAAGGTTTAGCGAAATCTTCTAAGCCATATGAACCGATCCATATGCCGAATAATACAGGAATTCCAGTGATTATGGCATCATTTATGTTTGTTGCCGGATTTGGGTTTGTATTCGAATGGTATTGGATGGGTATTCCAGGTTTAATCGGCGTGATCGCCTGCATGATTGCACGCTCTTTTGTATACAACGATCATCATTATATTTCAATTGATGAGATTAAGCGGACTGAGGCTGCTACGGGGAGGTTATCCTGATGACTGATTCAGTATTGCGTCTTCATGAAAGAGACAAAAGCAGTTTGCCTATTGAGTATTCAAAAGAGGAAGGCGATTTGCGGATTGTCGGATTTTGGATCTTCCTTGCAGCTGAATTAGTGCTGTTCGGCACTTTGTTCGGTACCTATCTTGTGCTGCAGAGCCACACGGCGGGGGGGCCGACTGCGAAGGACTTGTTTGAAATCGGACCGGTGATGGCTGAAACGATTGTCCTGCTGGTCAGCAGTTTTACATGCGGTTTAAGTACGATAGAACTGCGTCGTCACAATACAAAAGGACTGATTGCTTGGCTGATCGTTACGATACTTCTTGGCCTTGTATTTGTCGGCCTTGAGGCGAATGAATTTTATACTTATGCGGTGCATGAAGGCGCGACGCTTTCAAGAAGCGCTTTCCTTTCAGGCTTCTTTGTCCTCCTTGGGACACATGGATGTCACGTATCGCTAGGTATTGTCTGGATCATCGGCATTTTGCTGCAGCTTGCGAAACGGGGAATCACACCGGTAACTGCAAGAAAAGCATTTATGGTCGGCCTTTACTGGCACTTTCTTGATGTTGTCTGGATTTTCATCTTCACAGCCGTTTATTTGACAGGGTGGGTGATCTAATATGAGCGAAAATCAAAGTCAGATGACGAAGCAGGAGCATGCTGGATTTCCATGGAAGCAAGTGATTGGTTTGTTCATTTCACTTGCCTTGACAGTACTTGCGTTGTGGATTGCCGTTGGATTATCGCTCCCGGTACATGTCACGTTAACGATTATTGTTGGTCTGGCAATTTTTCAGGCCTTTATCCAGTTGTTTATGTTCATGCATGTTACCGAAGGGACAGAGCCGGTACATCAGATCATTGGCATTATCTTTGGTATCTACGTCGCTTTTGCCGTCGTTGCAGGTACGTTGTGGATTTTGGCGTACACGATTTAATAGCAAAGCAACGCTGATCTATTATTTGGGGCGAAGCATTCGGTGCTTCGCCCTTTTGTTGCGGCGAAAAAAAGAAAACCAGTTCATAAAACAGTCAAAAAACGTCAAGTGTTGGTTATTTATGAATTAATTTGATTGATAATGAATGTTTTTCACTTTATAATTAATATCTTGAGGGATATATTTTACGTGGTGTATGCTAAATACTAAGGAATAATGCAAACGATTCCTCGGGAAACGGAATCATCATAGAACCTCTTGTATGGAACTGTGTCAAGCGGCAGACAATACAAGAGAATTGCTCGATCTTTGCAATGAATCCGCTCTCTATTTTTAGCACGGTAAGAAACCCACTTATTATAAGATAAAAATTCTAGATTAGGGGCTGATCATTCGTGATTTATACATGCACATTGAATCCGGCGATTGATTACTTTTTACAAGTCGATAATTTTAGAGCTGGAGAACTGAACCATGTCAAAGCCGACCGAAAAATGCCTGGCGGCAAGGGCATCAATGTCTCCAGAGTCTTAAAGCATCTGGAACAGGATTCCAAGTGTCTTGGGTTCATCGGCGGTTTCACCGGAGAATTCATTAAAGGTAAACTAGCAGAAGAAGGCATTGAAGCAGATTTTGTTCCGGTTGATGGCGATACCCGCATCAATGTAAAGCTGAAAAGCGACACGGAAACAGAAATTAATGGTGTTGCTCCTCAAATTACTGATGAACAATTGAACGCTCTTTTTGCAAAACTTGAAACGTTGACTTCGGAAGATATTCTTGTACTCTCAGGAAGTGTTCCTGCCACATTGCCTGTAACCATCTACAAAGAAATGATGGAACATGTCAGCGCTAGCGGAGCCAAAGTTGTTGTCGATACGAGCGGCAAGGCTTTCCGTGAGATCGTTGATGCGAAACCATTCTTGGTTAAGCCGAATCATCATGAACTCGGCGAATATTTCGGCGTAACGATTGATACCTTTGACGAAGTGAAAACCTATGGAAAGAAGCTCGTTGAAAAAGGTATTGATCACGTCATTGTTTCAATGGGCGGCAAAGGAGCCATCTACATAGATAAGGATGAATACCTTTATGCTCCACCTGCAAAAGGCGTGCTAAAAAATTCAGTAGGCGCAGGCGATTCACTCGTTGGCGGATTCCTTTCTGAATATGCGGTAAGCGGTGATTTCCGCAAGGCATTCCAAAAAGGCGCGGCATCAGGAAGCGCGACTGCCTTCTCCGTTGACCTATGTACAAAAGAAAAAGTTGAAGAAATGCTGCCACAGATCGAGATCAGCACTATTTAATGTTGATTTTTCTACTCTATTGATTGAAACGGAATGTGCGAGACTTCTGCTGGAGCAGCGAGTGCATGGAGCGAAAATCAACCGACAAATTTAACAAAGCTAATTGAAAAAAAGCAATGTGGCCGGAGTGAACGATGGGCAAATAGATATAAAAAAGCGTCAGGATTCCGCCACCAAATAAACAACTGGGTAACCTTTTATTGAGAGGATGGGAAAGATAATGAAAGTGACGGACCTGTTAACGGCGGCGACCGTTAATTTGGACTTGAAAAGCACGACCAAGAAAGACGTATTAGATGAGCTGGCAGCGACGCTAGACAAAGCGGGCAAGCTTAACGACCTTGCCGGATACCGAGCTGCACTGGACAAGCGCGAAGAACAAAGCACGACGGGAATTGGCGACGGCGTCGCTATCCCTCACTCGAAAACGGCAGCAGTTAAAGAAGCTGCTATCGCTTTTGGACGTTCAAAGGAAGGCGTCGACTTCCAGTCTTTGGATGGACAACCTGCACACTTGTTTTTCATGATTGCTGCAACAGACGGCGCGAATGCGACACACCTTGAAGCGTTGTCCACACTTTCGACCTTCTTGATCAAACCGGACTTCCGTGAGAAATTGTTGAATGTTGCAACACCTGAAGAAATTGTCGCGGCGTTCGATGAACAAGAAGAGACGAGTGAAAATGTAGCCGCTGAAGAGAAAAAAGCGGCAGAAAATAATACTGACGGTTATGAAATTTTGGCTGTAACGGGCTGCCCGACCGGTATTGCTCACACCTACATGGCTGCCGACGCGCTGAAACAAAAGGCAAAAGAAATGGGTGTGTCGATCAAGGTTCAAACGAACGGTTCGACCGGTATCAAGAACAAGCTCCAAGCCGATGAAATCGCAAAGGCTAAAGGTATTATTGTTGCCGCAAGTATTAAAATTGATGTTGAACCATTCAAAGGCAAGCCGCTCGTTCAAGCACCGGTTACCGACGGTATTCGCAAACCTGAAGAGCTGATTAACCAAGTACTTGAGGGTAAAGCTCCGGTTTATCATGGTGACGGAAGCAAGTCCCAAGCTGCTGAAGAAGATGCATCCGGTGCAAAGAAAATCAATATTTACAAGAACCTGATGAACGGTGTCACCTACATGCTGCCATTCGTTGTCGGTGGCGGTATTCTGATCGCTATTTCTTATATGATCGCATCGATTATGGGCATTGAACTGAAACCGGTCACGAATGTCGCTGATGTTCATAGCTTTGCCGGTTTGCTCAGCTTTATCGGAAGTGCGAATGCGATGTACTTA
Organism: Sporolactobacillus laevolacticus DSM 442; assembly: GCF_000497245.1. Lineage (GTDB taxonomy): Bacteria > Bacillota > Bacilli > Bacillales > Sporolactobacillaceae > Sporolactobacillus > Sporolactobacillus laevolacticus. Next base: position 29,903 of record NZ_AWTC01000008.1, on the reverse strand, counting down.
ATGATCCCGATCTTGGCAGGCTTTATTGCGATGAGTATTGCGGATCGTCCGGGTCTTGCTCCAGGTATGGTCGGCGGTTTAATGGCGCTGACAAGCAACGCCGGATTCCTCGGCGGCTTGATTGCCGGATTCTTGGCTGGATACACTGTTGAATTAATAAAATGGGCGTTCCAAAAATGGCCACAGTCCCTAGACGGATTAAAGCCTGTTCTGATCTTCCCATTGCTCGGCATTTTCATTACCGGTGGATTAATGTTCTTAATTAACCAACCGATCAGCATCTTCGTGGATGCAATGACCCATTGGCTTGGTGGAATGGGCACAGGCAACCTTGTACTGCTTGGTCTTATTCTAGGCGGCATGATGGGTATTGATCTTGGTGGCCCGTTTAATAAAATCGCATTTACATTCGGAATCGCGATGATCAGTGCCGGAAACTTTTATCCGCAGGCTGCAGTTATGGCCGGTGGTATGGTGCCTCCGCTGGGCATGGCTTTGGCAACAACATTATTCGCTCATAAATTCAATCGCGCTCAGCGTGACGCCGGAAAAGTGGCCTACGTACTTGGCGCTGCGTTTATTTCAGAAGGAGCGATTCCTTTTGGAGCCGCTGATCCGTTACGTGTTGTTGTTTCAACAACAATTGGTTCCGCATTGGCGGGTGGACTCTCACTGCTGTTCGGTATTGGATTGCGCCCACCGCATGGCGGCGTGTTTGTTATTCCGCTCGTCAGCAACGGAAATCCATTACTCTATGCACTGGCTATTATTATCGGAACGGTTGTAACTGCAATTATCTACGGCATTTGGAAGAAGCCTCTTGAAGAGAAGGAAATTGCATAAACGATTTAAGGGCATTGTATAGATTATCAACAAATGATGACAAATAAAGTAAAATGATTGTAGTCGCTTTCAATTTAAAAAAACTCTTGATATAATAATAACTGTTACGTTTTCCAAGTTCTTAATTTAGTCTGGAAAACAAATACGCAGGTAGGCCGAACACCGGTTCAGCTCATGACACCCATGGATAAACTTTGTGAGGATGTCGCTGACTGGAAGGTGAGTGTTTGCCTGAGCGAATGAACGTCAGAGAGGCTTCTGAACGATTAGCTCAGATCCGTGGGGATCGAGCATGAAGCCGGATTCTAATGAGCTGCTTAAGGTGTGAAGACTACTGGGCGGTTCCATGAATCGCTGAACTTTTTATATCTGAAGGGTTGGGTGAAATAAAATCATGTCAGAAAAGATTACAGGTATTGCTGCTTCCGCTGGTATCGCTATTGCCAAAACATTCATTCTGAAGAATCCGGATCTTTCTTTTGAAAGAAGCACGGTAAGCGATAAAGAAGCAGAAAAGAAAAAGTTAAATGATGCTTTGGCAATTTCAACTAAAGAATTGACAAGCATTAAGGAAACCGCCGAAAGAGAACTGGGCAAAGACAAGGCTGAAGTATTCGCCGCACACCTGATGTTCCTCAGCGATCCAGAATTTGTCGGACAAATCTCATCAAAAATTGATGATGAAAGCCTGAGCGCTGAAGCAGCTCTTGACGATGTGTCCAGCTTCTTTATTCAAATGTTTGAAAGCATGACAGATAATGAATACATGAGAGAACGAGCAGCCGATGTTCGCGATGTGTCCAAGCGTCTTCTGGCCCATCTTCTAGGCGTTTCGTTTACGTCTCCTGCAAGCATCACGGAAGAAACCGTGATTATTGCTGAAGACTTGACACCTTCAGATACTGCTCAGTTAAATCGCAACTATGTAAAAGGCTTCGCAACCGATATCGGCGGCCGTACTTCACACTCCGCGATTATGTCGCGTTCAATGGAAATCCCAGCTGTTGTAGGTACGAAGACCGTAATGGCTCAAGCAAAAGAAGGTCAGCTAGCCATTATTGACGGCCTGAACGGTGAAGTGATCCTTGATCCGAGCGAAGAAGAAGTGAAAGAATATCAGGCAAAGCAAGCTGCTTATAAAGAACAGCAAGAAGAATGGGCGAAACTTGTGCACGAAACCACAAAGACGAAGGACGATGCACACGTTATTCTTGGAGCGAACATTGGTAATCCTGGTGACGTTACCGGCGTGCTGAACAACGGTGGTGAAGCGGTGGGCCTGTATCGTACGGAATTCCTGTACATGGGTCGTGACAAGCTCCCTACAGAAGATGAACAGTTCGACGCATATAAAGAAGTTCTTGAAAAAATGGAGAACAAGCCGGTCGTTATCCGTACATTGGATATCGGTGGCGACAAGAAGCTCTCTTACCTGCCGTTGCCTGAGGAAATGAACCCATTTCTTGGCTTCCGTGCAATCCGTCTCTGCTTGGAACGTCAGGATATTTTCCGTACACAGTTACGCGCCCTGCTAAGAGCGAGCGCCTATGGAAAACTACGGATTATGTTCCCGATGATCGCGACGATCGATGAATTTCGTCAAGCCAAAGCCATTCTTCTTGAAGAAAAAGAAAAATTGGTTGCTGCGGGAACGAAGATTTCCGATGATCTTCAGGTCGGCATGATGATGGAAATTCCAGCTGCTGCCGTACTTGCTGACCGTTTCGCTAAGGAAGCTGACTTCTTCAGTATTGGTACGAATGACTTGATCCAATACACAATGGCTGCTGACCGGATGAACGAGCATGTGTCCTACCTGTATCAACCATGCAACCCATCCATTCTTCGACTGATCAGCAACATTATCGACGCTGCCCATAAGGAAGGCCACTGGGCTGGTATGTGTGGTGAAATGGCCGGCGACGCTACCGCTATTCCGCTTCTTCTCGCACTTGGCCTTGATGAATTCAGCATGAGCGCAACCTCAATTCTGCCGGCAAGAAGCCAGCTGCTGAAATTGTCTAAAGAAGAATTGGCAAAACACAAAGAAGCATTCCTCAACCTTGATACGGCTGAAGAAGTGCTTGACTATGTAAAAACAAAAATGATTTAACAAGATATTAAGAAACCGGACAGGCGCTTCTCATTGAAGCGAACCTGTCCGGTTTTTTTGTTTTTATTAAAATCTGAATTAGCTGTTGGCCATTACTTCATCAGTATGCGATTGCTTTGAAGCGGGAAATCAAGCCAGAACTTACTATCTATCTAGAATTTTACTCTCTGAAAAGTAAACTGATCGATATATTTTTGGAAACGATCGATAAAATTTTGAAAGTGATCGATATATTTACTGATCGATAAACGCTGTAAGCACCGAGAGCCCTTCAATCTCGGTTTGGTTACGGCTTCAGCACATCTTCAAACACTTTTTTAACCTTCGGAGTTACATAGTGGCTGCCACCATGTTTTTGCGTATTTTCAACGACCATGGTAACCATTAATTGAGGATTATCTGTATTGTAAGCAACAAACCAGCCATTTTCACGTCCGGATTTTCCCTGTTTCTTTTTGAACTCAGGTGTACCTGTTTTTCCGGCTAGAGTGATTCCGTTGATCTTCGCATCATGAGCGGTTCCCGCCGAGTTGTTAACTACTTCAATCAGGTCTTTGTTCAGCAGTTGTGCGATCTCTGGTGACATAACATTTTTCTTCCAGAAAGTTGGCGGATCGTTTGTTTTGATTAGCCTTGGTTTAATCATGCTGCCATCATTAACGAAGGCGGAATAGATTAAAGACAAATGAAGCGGATTAACAGTGACTTGGCCCTGCCCATAACCTGAGTTGGCGAGCAGTGTCTGGCTATCAAGTTTGCCGTTATTCGAGATCGTAGATTTGCGCATCGGATATTGTATCGGCAATGTTTCGCCAAAACCAAACTTTTTAGCATCGCTTGCGAACGTTGATCCGCCAATCTTAAGCGCTGCTTGAGCGAAATAAATATTATCTGAGCGATACAACGCTTCTTGCAGATTCACTTCAGGATCATGATCAAGCCGCGTTACATAATAATCGCCCCAAGATTTGTTCGCCTGCCATTTTGTCCCATTAATCGCTACAGCTTGATTAGGATCGATAGATTTGTGGGTCAATGCAATGGCTGCGGTTAACGCTTTAAATGTAGAACCAGGAGCAGTTGCGGTCGTAAAACGATTCAACAATGGTTGTTTTGGATCATCACTCAGTTTTTTATAAGCACTGGAAGACATGCCAAGGACAAAATCATTGGGATTGTAAGAGGGTGCGCTGACAAGGCCTAGTATGTCACCATTTCTTGGATCAATCGCAACACCGGTTCCTGCGTCTTTTTTGAGCTGGCTGTACATGGCGTCCTGAACGTTGCGGTCGATCGTCAGTTGAATATTCTGTCCGTTGACTGGTTCTTTCTTGGCAATGGTCCCCACTTCAGCACCGGTCGAATCAAGCCGGATAATCGATGCACCATCGCGCTGGCGGAGTTGTTTTTCGAATAGGAGTTCGAGCCCTGTTTTACCAATCACAGAGTTCGCATTATAACCTTCATTCGGATGCTTTTTCAGAAGCTCCGCTGTCATATTTCCTACATAACCAATCAGATGTGCACTGGCATTATTATCCGGATATACTCTGCTGTTAACGTCGGTTTTGACGACCCCAGGCAGTTGAGTAACCTTTTTAATAAGGTCTGTTTTTGTAGCATCAACGGTTGTGATCGGTACAAGGCTGTCAACTTTAACCCAGGAAGCTGCAAGTGCGGTATCGATCTGCTCTTTGCTGACGCCAAGCAGCTTCGTCAAAGTCTGGATGGTCTGAGTCTTGTCACTGTCCGTACCCATTTTTCCAGGAATAAGATCAATACGCGCGGCTGTGCCGTTGATCGCCAACGGCTTACCGTTGCGGTCGACAATTTCACCACGAGTGCTAGGCAGTGTGTCGACACGAACTTTCGAGTCTGCGTTCATGCCAGGAAGAATCATACTGGGCGTCCAATTGACGTACCAGTTTGCTGTGTCTTTTCTCTTCTCTTTTTTCAATTGAATGTTCTGTGAAAACTTCACGGGACCTGCGACTGTCGATAGTGATGCATTAAGATGGACAGCGCCGTCAGTGCTTTTCTTGCCATCGGTCACCGTCGCTGTCATTTTACCGGCTTCAATACCTTCATAAATACGTTTGTACCGAGCGATAAAATCGGATTTCTTGACACTTTTTTGCGATTGTTTTGAGAGAAGGCCGTACATTTTGGAAAAATCTTGTTTCTGCCATGCCTTAACATAGTCATCCATGCGTTCTTTTGCTGTCGGTTGATGATTACCGCACGCAGTGAGTGCGACGAGAACGGCAAGTAAAAGAATGGAGAGGATCGAAAACTTACGTAAGTTCATCAAAGATTACACCTCCATAAAATCCGTGACAGGACCTAGCGATAAAAGAATATATTCCAGCGCTGCCGATTCCATGCAGGCTGTCCAAATGAGCACATTCAGTATCTATTATAAAGGATTTGCAATCAATCTGCAGGTCTACAGAACTATGAAATTATATCGCCATAACATAAAAAATAACAAACCTATCAAATTAATGACATCAATAGTGCAATTATTGACAGCCCTTACTGATTTTGTGAAGCTGTGTTTCATTTTTTAAGCCAAAAGTCGCCACAGCATGATAGTATTGAAGAGGAACGAGAGGTGGATGGTGAGGCAATGAAACTGGTCATTTTGGAGACAAGTGATGTCCATGGCAGCATATATCCGCTAAGTTACGCGGATAACAAGCCTAAAGATGTCGGTATGGGGAAAATTGCGACCCTTATAAAGAATGAGCGTGCTGGTAATCCGTCTACGATGCTGATTGATAATGGTGACATGATTCAGGGAACACCGCTGCTCTATTATTATGCACGATTTGACAAAAGCAGACCGAATCCGATGGCTGTGATTGCCAATGAATTAAACTATGACTGTGCCGTTTTCGGCAATCACGAGTTCAATTTTGGACGTGACATTTTAGATCGGGCAGTGTCTGATTCTAAATTTCCATGGCTAGCAGCTAATATTGTCAATCAATCGACAGGCGAACCCTTTTTTGGTAAACCGTATATTATCAAGAGTTTTGATCAAGGGGTACGCGTCGCCGTTCTTGGCTTGACCACTAAATATGTTCCGAACTGGGAGAAAGCAGAACATATAACCGGCATGCGCTTTGAAGATCCAGTTGAAACGGCAAATAAATGGGTGCCTTTTTTGAAAAAAGAGAAGAAAGCAGATGTGGTTGTTCTTTCATACCATGGTGGGTTTGGCCGTGATCTCGATACTGGTAAAGCGATTGAGGAGCTAAAGGGGGAAAATCAGGCCTACCAAATCTGTCAGGAGGTTCCTGATATTGACGCGCTATTAACGGGACATCAGCACCGGATGATCTATGGGAGTGCTGTTAATGGTGTGACGGTGATCCAGCCAGGCTGCAATGGCACACATCTGGGCAAGGTGACTCTAGAACTTGAAAAGCAACAAGAGCGTTGGCACATCACGCGCAAGATGTCTGAACTCATTTCTGTGGCCGGCGTAGAGGCGGATGCCGGTCTCCTGAACAAGGTGGGAGACTATGAAAAGGATGCACAGAACTGGCTCGATCAACCGCTAGGTAAGATTGAAGGCGATATGCTTGTTCGTGATCCGATGAAGGTCCGCACTGAAGACCACCCCTTGATCGAGTTTATTAATCGACTTCAAATGAAAGCATCAGGCATGGATATTTCCTCCACTGCCTTATTCAATAATGAGTCACCGGGTATGCCCGAAAATGTTTCGATGCGCGATATTGTCGCTAATTATATTTATCCCAATACCTTGCGGGTGATCAGAATAACCGGGCAGGACATGCGGGATGCCCTTGAACGTTCAGCGTCTTATTTTAAAACGTATAGTGGCGGCTTGATCGAGGTTAGCAAAGCATTTACGGACCCGAAACCGCAGCATTATAATTATGACATGTGGGAAGGTATTGACTATATTATTGATATTTCACGTCCGGCTGGTAATCGGATTGTGAAGCTGGACTATCATGGAGTACCGGTTAAAATGACTCAACATTACGATGTGGTGATGAATAATTATAGAGCCGTCGGTGGCGGAGACTATGCGATGTTCAGCAATAAGCCGGTCATTAAGGACATACCGGTCGACGTGACGGAACTTATTGCCAATGAGGTGCTTGAAAAGAAAGTGATTAAGGCCAAAGTGGACCACAATTGGAAACTGATCTATTAGAGACTTTCATCGACAAAAAAATCGAAGCCGGCGGGCAATGGCTATTTCATAAATCAGAGAGGTGCACGAACGTGGGGAAGCACATTTTGAAAAATGATTGGGAGCCGCTTTTGGAACCTGAATTTGAGAAGGATTATTATCAAAAGCTGCGGCAATTTCTAAAGGAAGAATATTCAAGCCAAACTGTATATCCTGATATGTATGACCTGTTCAACGCGCTAAATTATACGCCCTATGAGAAAGTCAAAGTGGTCATTCTCGGCCAGGACCCATACCATGAACCAGGACAGGCACATGGACTCAGTTTTTCAGTTATGCCTGGAGTCAGGCAGCCGCCTTCCTTGCAGAACATCTTCAAAGAATTACGGGATGATCTGAGCTGTACGATCCCGAATCACGGATGCTTGATTGAATGGGCACGTCAAGGCGTACTTTTATTGAACACTGTGCTCTCCGTTCGGCGAGGTGCCGCGAATTCCCATAAAGGAATGGGTTGGGAACAGTTCACCGACGCAGTGATTCGCGATCTCAATGACAGAGATCAGCCAATCGTGTTTATCCTGTGGGGGCGTCATGCGCAGACAAAAGAAGAGTTGATTACCAATAAGCGGCATTTTATTATCAAGTCGCCGCATCCAAGCCCTTTCTCTGCGCGCTATGGATTCTTCGGCAGCCATCCCTTTTCGCGGACCAATCAGTATTTAGAACAGGCCGGCGCAGAGCCGATTAACTGGCAGGTTTCTATCGAAGAACCGGATCTTTCTAAGGTATAAATCAAACTCTCCGCCAAGAGCCATTTCCTTAGCGGAGAGTTTGTCGTTTATGAATACGATGGATTGAGTGAATCAATGAGCTGCTGAACGGATGAATGGCTTGAATCGGAACAGAGCAATAACAAGGCCAAATAAGCCAAACAAAATCAGAAGCAGAAGATTAAGCCAGATGGTACTGAGACCGGCATCGCGTAGCATCACATCTTGAAAGCCCTGCATTGCCCAATACTGTGGCGTAAAATAGCCGATCTTCTGGACAAATGAAGGGAGAAGTTCAGTGGGGAACCATAATCCTGCGACGATTGCGCCGCCAAGTGTGATCAGCTGCGTAATGCCAATGCCCTGATTCTGGCTGCGGGCGATCATGGAAAGGCCTAGGCCAAGCCCAGTTCCGCAGAACGCGAGACTGACGACGATCAGAGAGATAGCCAAAGGATCACCAAGATGAAGATGATAGAAAATCTTTCCGCAGGCAAGCAGCACCGTGCATTGAATCAGGACGGAAATGAACGGCGGAATCCACATGCCGACCAGATAATTGGCCGAACCCAATGGGGTCCCCTGAAGGCGAGCGATCATCCCGGACTCCTTCTCTTTAATGAATCGTTGCAGCATCGAGATCATGATAAAGAAAACGAACATGACGGTATAGCCAGGTACAATTTGGGTCATAAAATCGACATGCTTGCTGTTTTCAGAGATTTGTTCTACTTGGATTGGCGGGGCAAGTGTCTGGCTGATTTGGGATTGATTCAGCCCTTTTGATTGAAGCGATTGTGCGATCTTTTGGTCGCGATACTGATTAGCCATATTGTGAAGTATTGCTTGGATAGGGGCTGTCGTACTTGCCTGGGCGCTATCCTGATAGAAGCGAATGGTTCCCTTCCCTTGGACGAGCTTTTGTTCAAAGCCCTTATCAATGACAATTAAAGACGAAAGATCACCGTCTTTTATTTTTTTAATTTGAGAGGATAGTGAAGAATTCTCGTCTTTTTTTACTTTAAATCCTTTTAAACTTTTGATCTGTTTTACAAAAGCTTTTGACGCAGATGAATGATCCTGATCACGTACGTGGACCGTTATGGAGTCGACACTCGATTGATTGAAAATCGATCCGAAAGCGACAATGAACAAGAGCGGCATGATCAGGAGAAAGAAGACGTTGCCTTTTTCTTTAATCATTAATTTAAATTCTTTGAGGACAATATTTATCATTTGAGTTCAACTCCTTTAGTCTCTCAGTCGTGTTCCGGTCAATGACAGGAATACATCCTCAAGGGATGGTCTGATCATTTCAATTGCTTTTAGCTTTAGCTCTGACTGCTGTGCATCCAGTATGGTTTTCATGACTTCGATCGGCTGGTCGGTTTCGAGTACCCATCCGTGATTTCGCGGATAGCTTTTTTTAATTGCATGGATTGAGTCTGGTTGAAACGGGCCCTCCGCCTCAACAAAAACCGCTTTTTGTGCATAGCTGGCAAACAATTCGTCAAGCGTGCCTTGAGCGATCACCTTCCCTTGATCGATAATGGCGATGTCATCACAGAGTACTTCAACTTCTTCCATGTAGTGTGTGGAATAAATGATCGTTACACCGTTGTCCCGCAAATGGCGGATCATTTCAAAAATATGGTTGCGCGATTGCGGATCAATGCCGACCGTCGGTTCATCCAGGATCAGCAGTTTCGGCTGATGAAGAAGCGCGCATGCAATATTAATTCTTCGTTTCATTCCTCCGGAGAAGCTTTTTACCGGATCTTTTGCACGATCAAGCAAACCTGTTTCTAGTAGAACATCATGTATCCTCTTTTTTAGAAGCTGGCCTTTGATTCCGTAAAGCCTGCCAAAAAACTCAAGATTGTCATTCGCACTTAATTTATCATAAAGCGTAATTTCCTGAGGGACATACCCGACCTGCCTTTGAACGTTTCGTTGTTGTTTAAATGCATTGATTCCAAAAACATGAACACTTCCGCTGTCGGCGCTTAGAATACCAGTTAATATTTTCATAGTCGTAGACTTTCCGGCACCATTTGGTCCGAGAAGTCCGAAACAAGAGCCCTTGGCAATTGAAAATGAAACATTGTCCAAAGCGGCTTTCGGCCCATATCTCTTCGTCAATTTTTGAATGTCGAGAATCGGTTCCAATGTGATCCCTCCCATTAAATCATCTTGTTTCTGCTGTTTCTACGAGTTGTTTATGTTTCCGTAAAAGAAAAATATAGTAAACAATATAATAGGCAAAGATAATGAGCAGCAAACCAGCTGTCCAGGAGTTGCCGACTTGATTGATCTGCTGCGGGTTTGCAGCGTTGCCTTGAAGGAGTCCGCTTGTGTAAAGTCCGTAAAATCTGAAGAAAAGGCGTCCGAGAAACAGTGCGCTGACCAGACTGCCGATCCAAACATTCGGGCGGTAATGCCACTGTTGATCCCGTTGCTCCATATGCGTGATTTTTGCGCTGTAGACGGCGAGTAAAACCCCGGCGGCGATTCCTAAAGCGTCTGAAAGTAAACTAATCGGATGAAAGGCACTCCCGATCAAAAACAAGAAGCCGATGATGGCGAAAATTGTGATGCGCGTGATCATCCGTTTTTGGCGCATAAGCTGCCAGCCTATATTACGGCGAATCCGTCGATAAATGACGAATAAGATAAGTGCTACAATGATCATCCATGATTGTTCGTTCATCTGTATTCTCCTTCTTAAAGATCCAATTTTTTCTCAAGCAGCCAGGAAGCAAGTAGAATGAGTATCCAGGTTAATAACCAGCTTCCGATAATTGCTGCAACAAGTTCGATAGGAATTTTAAATTGGCTTAACGGCTCAAACCATCCGGCAGAACCGCTGAGCCCCCATGAAAGCCCCCATATGATCCAGAAAAGCGGCATTGCCGGACGAAGCTTAGTCCGTCCGAGTGTGCCGAGAATCAGTCCGGCACCGACTGCGAGAGGAAGGGCAGCAAGATCCAAAAGGATAGGGATAAGCCCAGATTTGATAAAAGCAAGAAAGTCGCCGAATGAAAGTGTGCTACTGACAAGAGTCGCAAAAGCTCCGAAAACGATAATCAGTAAAAGAATGCTGCATGCTAGGCTTACCCCGCGAACGAGCATTGCCCAAAATTTGGCGGCAACCAATGTGCTGCGCGGGTAGGGAAACGTTAGCCACCAGCCGACAGTCTCATTTCTCCATTCACGATGAATCAGAGAAATGGATAACCCAAAAATCATCCAGGGGATACCCCAGCAAATATTCCAAATATATTTGAGTTGAACATGGTAGATCAGATTAAAATAGATTGTCAGAATCATCGCGATCACAATGAAGGAAAAGAAATAAACGAGACGCCATTGCGCGTTTATTCCTTTTCTTCCATTTTCTCGCCGTCTTTTTAATTCATGTAGAAACAACGTTTTAAGCGGCTGTTCGTGACGAGCGTCCATGATTTTACCTCCTAATCACTCAGTTTCCGTGAAAGTGTGTCAATCGATCCATACTTCCGGCGCAATTCTTCTGCTTCACCTGAGAGTAGGACATGCCCATTCTGAAAGAAAATCACATCATCAAACAGACCCTCAGCTTCATGGATTTCATGTGTGCTGATCAGTAAAGTCTGCTCCTTTTCGCTGATCGCATCAATTAAGGCTTCCATAATGCGTTCTCGTGATGCTGCATCAATTCCGGAGAACGGTTCGTCGAGTACGACGAGCGGCACATTACGGGCAATACAAAGAATAAGCATGAGCCGAGCTTCCTGGCCTTTTGACATACCGTCGACTTTTAAATCGAGCGGAAGCCTCATCAGTTCGGCAAAGCGTATGGCTTCAGATTTATCGAATCCTAGCAATAACCGAGCGGCCAAATCAAAACTTTGCTCTGCTGTATAATTGTTATACCAGCGTGCTCGGTCAGGAAGATAGGCAATCTTTGCATTCGTATGCCATCCTGCATTTTCACCAAGAACAGACAGTGTACCGCTATCTGGGCGAACGATTCCTGTGATCATTCGGAAGAACGTTGACTTTCCGGCACCATTTGAACCGAGAATGGCAGTCACATGCCCCTTTTTGATAGTGAGGCTCAGATCGTCAATTGCTCTTTTTTTGTCATAGTGCTTTACTAAATGTTCTGAGACAATAATTGATTCCGTCAATTCAGAGTCCCCCTTTCCCATGAGTAAGCTTCTCTAGATAGGCTTCAATCTCATCCGGTCTGAAACCGAGATTTCGCATGTTGAGCAAGAACTCGCGTGTGTAGTCCAGGGCCAGCCGTTCTTTAAAATGCCTGATCTGAGTTACAGAATTCGTAACAAATGTGCCCTGACCACGCCGTTTTTCCGTCAGTCCGTCCCGCTCCAGTTCTTGATAGGCATGCATCACTGTGTTAGGATTTATTTTCAATTCATGCGCCATTTCACGGACAGAGGGAATCTTCTCTCCCACATCAATCTCTCCTTTTGCGATTAAACTGCGCATCTGAGAAAGTATTTGTTCATAAAGCGGCTGGCTAAAGTCGATTGTGAACCTGAGCGAGCCAATCCGCCGTTCATCCATAATTCAACCCTCCGATCGGGTTAGTGATCTACATGTTTCAAGTGTATTATATCAAATAATACACTTCGGTCAATAGGCTTTGAAATAAAAGGGTAACAAACAACTGAAAAATAGAAGTTAGACCGAAGCCTTAAAAAGTTAGGCGTAACAAATGGAAAGTTAGACCGAATCCCAAAAAAGTTAGACCGAAAAGAGGTTTCAAGATAAATTAGCTGTTTTTCGGTAAAAAAAAACTGAGCGAAATTGAATCTCCGCTCAGTACGTCAGTTGCGTCAGTCTATTTAGTTCTGAACCATTGAAAGATGGCACGAGCATCTTGTTCTTCGAGCTGGCGAACGGTAAATGTCTTTCCCGAGGCTGCTCGTATAGTGACACTGCATGAAGCTAAATTCAGTCTGCGCTGAAGGCGTGAATTTTTCTTTGCGAAGGACTGGATGTGGTTTTTCCGCGTGATTGTCGTCGTTTTTGCAAAAAAGCGATTAATAAAAATAAGTCGGTTGTTCTGCAAAGAATAACCTTCCGATCGATAACTGAACCAGAAAAAAATGAAAATCACAGGCAGAGCGATAAAGGCGTATTTTCCCCATGACAATCTCCAGGCAAGAATGGAAACGAAGCTGGTCCAAAAAACAACGGGGAGAATCATTCGGTAAACAGAGCCCCGTACAGGTAAATGATTGAATGTGATCGGTCCGGAAAATCTAGGGATTGCATGCTCAAGAAAAGTGGGGAGCTCTTTTTTGCGAAGCAGTGGAAAAACAAGAACAGATCCGCCGTCACTTTTTTCCAAATCGATACTTCCGCTGCAATCGGCATAAACGGTGCACCAGCCGAACAGTTGTAGTAGCCATTGTTCTTTGATACGGATTGCTTGAACGCGATCCTTTTTATAGGTCTCGTCGCTTGTCTCCACTATCCCGCGATGAATTCTCCACTCCCCATCATATATGGAAAACTTGAATCCTCCCCATCTGAATAATGCTGTAACCAATGAAAACAGCCAGAGCAGGAGAATAGCAAAGCCGATAAGTACAATGATGCCGACCAGAGAGGCGTGTTCAATGTAGCTCAGCGAGCGGCCGCGTATGCTTTTCGGTACGAGATCATCTGCCTGAGACCAGAGGCCGAATACTGCGGCCAGCATGACGCCGATTTTGGAAGATAAGAGAGAGGCGGCCAGCAGACGCTTACCGGATAATGCATAGACTTTTTTTGGTGACTCATCGACGATCGGAGTCTCTGCCAACGCTTCTTCAGAAAGAAACTGGACTTGCTGCGTCTTTCCGCGGCTGACTTGCGCTTTAATATGCTCCGCTTCCTCACGTTTTAGGGCAGAAAGGACGATGTCTCCTTTGAACGCGGGATCCGCGGTATCGAACTTTAATTGAACCACCCCGAGCAGACGCAGCAGCAGATTCGTTTTAATTTGAACCGACTGAATACGCTGAATGCGAATATAGCGGTCATTACGTACCAGCACACCGGAACGGATATGAAATTGGTCGTCAACAAACTCATATTTGAAACGTAGCCATTTAAAAAAGTTAAAGACTAAAATAATGACTGGAATAATGATGACGTACCCGAAAAGGTCGTCTAAATGGCGGACGCCCCAGAAAAATCCAAATCCAAGAGGAACAATGATACTCCATAGTGTTGAGACAGCATCATTGAAAATAGCGAAAAAGTGGAGATGTTTGCCGTTAGAGTTCATTCGCAGGGTTCTCCTTAATCAGCTCTGAAATCTGGTCGCGAAGAGCAATCGCTTCTGTTTCCTCCAAAGCGGGAATTTCATGAACGCCTGCTGCTGTAGTGACAGAAACAGCGGTTAGATGGTGTTTACGTAACAATGGACCTTGCTCCGTTTCCACATTTTGTACACGTGTAAAAGGAATAACGGTCTGCTTGATAATGATAATGCCATCTTGAATAAGCAAATCTTCTTTTCGGATCGCATAGAAAAAAGTTCGGTAGCTGATTTTTGGAAAGACTACGGCAAAAAGGATAAGCTGAAGAACGTTGAGGGTTGCGAGTACAGCTACGATATAGAATAGAAAATGTGGCCAGTGAAGGAAGAGAATACTTGCGGCACATCCGCCGATTATGAGCCAGCAAATGATGTGGGTCATGATGGCTCTTTGGCGCCAGATCGTAATAATACCCGAATTTAATTGTCTTTTTTCCAAATAGTGTCTCACCTTTCGTAGATACTGAGGCAATAAATGAGTCTTTTTGAGAGACTTTGGTAACATGCAACAGCCATATTTTGTTAATCTATAAAAATTATAACATGAGTTATTAGAGAAAAAGAAAGGGAATAAGTAGATTTAAGGCATATTGATGACGGCTCGTTTTCTGGGGAGAGGAGCAAGTACCGTAACGATCAATCAAATCAAATGAAAATAATGGAAGTTTATAAGTTGCAGGAAATCATCGCATTTTGTCGAATATTTATATAAATAGAATGAAGGGAGGTTACCGCAATGGATGCATGTCCTCATTACAATGGATATAGAAGTGCTTTAGTCACCAGAAAATTGGGATCAGGCCATTATTCTGTGAGGAGGATCAAGTGCCCAGTATGTCATGCTGATATAGAAGTAATTTTCCGTGACGAAGTAAAAATTAAAAAAATCGCTCACTTTGAATAAAAAAACCGGGCTCAGCCCGGTTTTCATCTGTCGACATTTACTGATTCATTTTTTCATAGTCCTCGTAAAGCTTGCGTCTTACCAATTTGTGCGACGCGTTTTCTGGAAGCTTATCAATTGTGAAAATGCGTTTCGGCACTTTATAAGCAGCTAAATGCGCTTTACAGCTTGCAATAAGATCCGTCTCTGAAAACGTTGCTCCCTCTTTCAAGCGAACAAAAGCGACCGGTACTTGTCCCCACTTTTTGTCCGGCACACCGATTACACCTGCTCCGCGAATGGCAGCACAACCATTTAAAAAGGATTCGACTTCGGCTGGATAAATATTTTCGCCGCCGGAAATAATTAAATCCTTTCTGCGGTCCAGTACGAACAGGAAACCATCTTCATCTAGATAACCGATATCCCCAGTGCGAAACCATTCATTGTCAAAGTCATTCTCCGTAGCTTCAGCATTGTTTAAATAATGACTGAAAACGGTCGGTCCTTTCACCATAATTTCTCCCGGTTCACGTGGTGCAGCTTCATGTTCATTCAAAGAAATCCGGATTTGGATAGGAAAAAGCGGTTTTCCTGCTGATCCTGCCTTATCGAGCATATATTCCGGTGGCAATGTTGCCGCCTGCGATGCAGTTTCACTCATTCCATAGGTTTGATAAATCGGCATCTGCTGATCCAGACAACGCTGAAGCAATTGCTCGGGAACAGGTCCGCCGCCAAGCAGTACACAGCGTAAGGATTCAGGATAGGTATTTTCGCCCAGTTGATCGATCATCCGCTGAAGCATCGAAGCAACGACAGAAATGTGAGTAATCCCGCCGGAAATGATCAACTGATTGACCGTCTCCGGAGAAAATTTTTCACACAAATACACCGGCATGCCGTAAATGACGCTTTTCATTAAAATCGACAAGCCACTTACATGAAAAAGTGGTACGCAGCAGAGCCATTGATCACTCGGTGACATACCGAGATTTATTAATGAAGCATTGGCGCTCCACCAATGATTCCCATTGGTGAGCACCACACCTTTCGGCCGCCCGGTCGTTCCCGAAGTGAAAATCACAGTGCAGGGATCGTCTAAACGAACTTCCGGATTGAATTCGGCGAGGGGCATCTCTTGCTGCTCCAATTCAGCTGCCAGCAAAACTGTACAGCCTGTCCGTGCACGGACTTTTACCGCTTGATCATAAAAAGTCTGATCGGTGATCAGTATGCTGCATTCACTATCTTGAAGCTGCTGTGTCAGTTCGTCCTCCGACAATCGAGTGTTGAGCGGAACCATGACGGCTCCGGCCATCATCAACGCATGAGTGATGACCGCACAGGTAAGTGTATTTGCTTGCAGTGAGGCGACATGTGCCAATGGCCTAATTCCTAAAGCCTGAATTGATGAAGCCGTCTGCCGAACACGCGCATATAATTGGTGGAAAGTGAGTCGTTCATTCTTCGTCTCCAATGCAAGCCGATCCGGAGTCAGCTGCGCGCGTTGAGCGAGCCATTGCGGCATAGATATGCCTGACTTCCTCTTTTCCGGGATCATGGAAACTTAGGAAACTGGCTGAAATCAGGATCGCGTTTTTCTTTAAAAGCGTCGCGTCCCTCTTTCGCTTCATCCGTTGTGTAATAGAGAAGGGTTGCGTCTCCGCCGAACTGTTGCAGACCGGCAAGTCCATCCGTATCCGCGTTAAACGATGCTTTTAGGAATCTAAGCGCCGTAGCACTCTTTGACAACATTTCCTTCGCCCATTTCACCGTTTCTTCTTCCAGCTGTTCCAATGGAACCACAGTGTTAGCCATGCCCATGTCGAGTGCTTGCTGTGCATTGTACTGGCGGCACAGGTACCAAATTTCACGCGCTTTTTTGTGACCGACAATGCGTGCCAGATAGCCTGCCCCGTACCCAGCATCGAAACTGCCGACTTTTGGACCGGTCTGTCCAAAGATTGCATTATCTGCGGCGATCGTCAGGTCACAGACAACTTGAAGGACATTTCCGCCGCCAATCGCATATCCGGCAACCATCGCGATCACAGGTTTCGGAATAATGCGAATCAGGTGCTGCAGGTCGAGCACATTCAGGCGCGGAATGTTGTCTTTTCCAACATATCCGCCGTTTCCGCGCACTTTCTGATCCCCGCCGGAACAGAAGGCTTTCGTGCCTGCACCGGTAAGAATAATGACGCCGATAGAAGCATCGTCGCGCGCCCGGGCAAACGCGTCAATCATTTCTACAACTGTATTCGGTGTGAACGCATTCCGCACATGCGGACGATTAATCGTAATCTTGGCAATTCCTTCGTATGTTTCAAAGAGAATGTCTTCATAGTCTTTGACTTTTTGCCATTCAAAAGAGGACATGATTCCACCTGGCCTTCTGAAAAATTGATTGATTTGTCATCATTTTGTCAAAAGTGACACACATATTGTAGCACATTTTGTCAGCTTTTCTCAGGGATGATTCCTAGAAACAGATTCAGAGGCTGAGCGAAAAATGAGAACAGAGCATGCAATTGACAGAAGGATTGAATTTGGGAGACAATGCGTAGGACATTAAGTCAAGATTCCCGTGTACAGAAGGAGCAAAACATGAACAATTACAAACTAACGATCCAATATGACGGCGGCCGCTATAAAGGCTGGCAGCGCCTTGGTGATGAAAAAAATACGATTCAGGGGAAAATAGAAAATGTGCTGTCAGCGATGGAAGGAAGCTCGGTTGAGATCGTTGGCTGCAGTAGAACGGATGCTGGTGTTCACGCGCTTGCTCAAGTTGCCAATTTTAAGAGTCAAAGGGATTTATCCGAGCAGGAGATCAAGGATTATCTGAATCACCAACTGCCTCAGGACATCAGCGTGCTGGATGTCGCGAGTGTTCCCGAACGTTTCCATGCTCGTTACAATGCCAAGGAGAAAACTTATTTATATAAAATTTGGAATGAGTCGCAAAGCCATCCATTTATGAGAAAATACAGTATGCATATTGAGCAAAAGCTGGATCTAACGAGCATGAAGCAAGCCGGAGCCTTTTTTATCGGCGAGCATGATTTTACGGCCTATGCCAATGCCAAGTCCAAGAAAAAATCGGCAGTGCGGACCATATCTGCCGTTAAAATTGAAGAACGTGACGGACTCATTGAGATTCGATTGACCGGCGACGCTTTTCTTTACAACATGGCTAGAAAAGTAGTCGGCACGTTGATCGAAGTCGGGATCGGCTCTATTGACGCAACGACAATTCCGCAAATTTTGGCATCAAAAGAGCGAATTCAAACAGGCCGCATGGCCGAAGCCTGCGGTCTGTATTTGGAAAAGATCAATTATTAAGATGCTCACTGGGTTGGCGCAATAATTTTGGCGGATTTGATGTCTATGATTCCTTCTGGAGTCAGTCGGACATAAGGAAGATGTAACTCAGTCAGGAAAAACAGGCAGAAGAACGGATCGTCAAAGGCGAATCCGCTCTTTTTCATGTGATCCATGAATTGTTCGGCCTCTAAGCTCAGCGCACCAATCGACTTATTGCTCATGACGCCGAGCATATCGAGGCTGATTGAGAGGGCGCGCGTTTCGTCGAACTGCGCTGTGATGCCTTGAAATCCGTCCAAGATTTTCTGATAAGCGTTCGCCATTGCCTGCTTGTCCTGTCCAATGAGCAGAATGTCTCCCGAAGCGCAGTAGGTGCTGCCTAGTGCGCGGAGGGCGTGCGAAAAGTTCTTGATCCGTGTGTTTAAATACATGCCGTTTGATCGGCAGATATAAGTTAATAAGCACTCATTTTCCGCGAGTTCGCTGTCCGGTGCAAAAGAATAGGGGTGGGTAATGACACTGTTCTGCAATTCAATACCTACAGAAGTTGTCTGCTGCAGTGGACAAGCGTCCGGAAGATGCGTGAGATCGGCTCGATTTGAGTAATGCTCCAATGAAAAAGTGGATGGCTGCATCACTTTTTCTTCATCACGTACGATCCATTTGCCTTCAAAAAGAACGTTCGTCGGTTCCGGTTTCTCTAGAGATTCTAGAATATTGATATCCGCAATCCTTCCAGGAGCCAAGCTGCCCACCGTATCATCCATGCGGTAGTACACGGCAGGATTCAAGGTGGCCATGCGATAGGCATCAGGCATCGAAATGCCGCAGTCCATGACCTGCTTAATCATCGCCGCATGTGTCGCCTGCTTCAAGAAGGGGAGCGAGGCACCGTCATTCGTCAGCATAATTTTGGACAAATCAAGTCCCGGTTGGGTTGCCAACTCATTCATAATCACCGGAAGATCCGGCCGAATAGACGAATAACGGATCGCCGTGTAGTAGCCCAGATTCAGCCTGTTGATGACATCTGCCGCGGTCATGGATTCATGGTCGGCGGAAACGCCGCCTGCCGCAAACAGATTCAACGTATTGACAGACGATCCGGGCAAGTGGCTTTCCATCCGCTTTTCTGAGTGTCTCACTGCAAAAAGTTTTTCGTATAAATCGGGTGAGCCGAATTTAAGCGGCAGCCAGTGACTGAGTTCCCCGCCTTGCATCACGAGCGGATTATTCAACCAGCCGCTAAGCGTATCGATTTCGGCAGGATTCCCCTCCTCAAAATAAGCCCACCAAAGCCAAGTATGCAAGCCTGTTTGATTTAATGCATGTACAAAAGCATTCAATTCTTTTTCATTAAAATGAGCCATGAAAAGGCTGTTATCATTGACTGAGATCATCGTTCCCTTCTCTGTCAAATAGCTTCCTAATGTCAGCGGATTGTATAGCAGGAACGGATGAGCATGAGGTTCGATATAGGCAGGTACCATAATTTGATGATCTTTTAAACGGCAAACCTCCGTCTCATCCGAGAGTAACGGTGTATCCTGTCCAACATAGGCGATTCGATCACCGCACAACCAGACATTTTCCCTCTGTACAATTCCTGAGTAGACATGCAGTACGTTGACGTTTGGAAAGTACATGGTTGCCGGCACTTTTTTACGGGCAGTATCGATCAATCGGCAATGCATTTCATAAGTTAATGGATTCATATGCTCACATCACAATCCTAAGTCATCTCTAAGATTTCAGCTTAATGCCTCTATTATACAGAGGCTTGTCCTACTTTTCATTGTATCATGCTGTCATCGCTTACGTTTTCGGCAGTCCCTCAAGCTTAGAGTTAATGTTATTTTTTAAAGACCGATATTGGAACAGCTATTGAATGATTTCCTTTCGACAGCACAAAAAAAGCCCACGCGGAGTGGTCCACGCAAGCTTAAAATTTATTTATATCGAGCACGTCGCGAGGCAATTGCCGGCCGTGTATGATACCATCGTTTGACGCTCAAAATCGGACGCCCGCTGCGCAAGCGGTTAATGACAAGCAGGAAGATCAAGTATGCGGTCGCGATGCTAACGATATACCACAATGTCAACGTCATGCCGGCGCGATCAATCGCAAAACCGGTGAGTGCCGGAAATATGGCGGAGCCAAGTCCTGACAGCCCGGAAATGATCGGTGTGACCAAATGTGCGCTGTTCGGAATCGAGTAATTCGCATAGACAAGTGTGATGGAATAAATACCGGACATCATCAACCCAAGTGTGCCGACAAAGATATAACCCATTAAAGCATTTTTCAAAACAATAAACAAAACAAGTGAAACAATAGATCCGATGATATTCATCAGCAGGTACGTGCTGTACGTGAGTTTGCGAATGATAATCGCCGTTGCCGCGCGCCCGATGACCATTGCACCCCAGAAGATGCCGACGCTGATGGACGCATAATAAGCGGCCTGGTTCAAATAGTGAATGAAAATTGACGACATAAAGTTGTTCAAGCTGCCTTCAAGACCGCCATATAGAAAGACGATCAAGGCGAACAGTCCAAGCACGATCCATTTCAAATTCGCACTCAGGGGGCGCTGCGCGTCACTCGATCCGGACGCATCCAATGGTTCACCTTGGTCCACAGCTTGCTTGGAATAGGAAATCCGTGTCCAGACGATAGCGAGTACGACCGCGAGAACAGCAGTGAGTACAAACAGATATCGCCAGATGCCATGAGCGATGAAGAAGCTGGCAAGCAGCGGCATGGTAAAGGCGCCGAGACCAAAAGATACTTCCAAATAACTCATTGCGACAGCCTGCCGCCCGATGAACACCTCGATGAACATCGTCGCGACAACAATACCAATCGCGGCCGATCCGACACTATTAATAAAGTAAAGTGTCATAAACAGCGGGAATGGCGGGAGCAGCAGGATGCTGAACTGTGCAAAGGCAATCACGAGTGCAGAAATGGTTAAAATCGGTTTCGGCTGAAAACGGCGATTCAGCCATGAAGTGAGCAGAACGCCTGTAAGAAAGCCCATCGCGCCAACGAAAATCAGCCTTCCGCCAATTGTGTATGAAACGTGGTAATAGTTTAAGAGTTCAGGCATCACAGATCCGATTGAAATAGCAGTCAGTCCGGTCAGAAAATACAGGGCACAAGAGGCAAAGGTAAATTGGCGCATGGAATGGCGCTCCTTTCAAATAAAGATTAAGAAAGAAGCGTCGTCGAATTTCAACGCGCCTCTTCAAGTCAACTCAGAACATTGTAACAGGGTAGAACAAACAATAGAAGAGGTTCGTGTGCTTTTTTTATATTTTTTACAATTCGTATCACTTACGGTACATTTCAAGCCTGTAATCGATGCTGCCAGTCGAATAACAGTGGAATATATAAAGATAATATTATTGGAAACTTTTTTTCACCATGTGTAAATTTTTCGGCGCTTAAGAGTGAATGTTTGGGCATTGTAGCGTAATATGGATCGGATTGTTATAATCAAGCTAAGAAAACAAATTTTAGGAGGATTCGAATCATGGGGCAGTCGATCACGTTCCATAAAGCTGATCAGTTAAAAGCGAAGCCGGACGCAGGACAACTGGGTTTTGGTAAATATTTTACAGATTATATGTTCGAAATGGATTATTCGGCAGAAGAGGGCTGGCATGATCCGAGAATTGTTCCGTATGGCCCCATTTCACTGGATCCGGCGGCGACGATCTTTCATTATGGCCAGGAAGTCTTTGAAGGATTGAAAGCGTATCGAACGGAAGACGGACGGATCTTACTGTTCCGGCCGGATAAGAATATGGAACGCATGAACCAGTCATGTGCGCGGCTTAATATCCCGGAAATTGATGAGAAATTTGTGATTAAAGCAATTAAGAAACTTGTTGCGGTTGAAAAGGACTGGATTCCGTCGCAGTCGGGACAGTCTCTGTATATTCGTCCCTTCATTATTGGTACGGATCCGGCACTCGGTGTGCATCCTTCAAATACTTATAAGCTTTTGATCATTTTGTCCCCTGTCGGATCTTACTTTGGAAATTCAATACACCCTGTGAAAATTTACGTGGAAGATGAATTTGTCCGCGCGGTTAAGGGCGGCGTCGGCTATGCCAAAACATCCGGAAACTACGCAGCGAGTCTCAAAGCACAGACAAAATCGGAAGAACTTGGTTTCGATCAGGTGCTATGGCTGGATGGTGTAGAACACAAATACATTGAAGAAGTCGGCAGCATGAACATCTTTTTCAAAATTGAGGATGAGGTGTGGACACCGGCGTTGAACGGCAGTATCCTGCCCGGCGTAACCCGCAACTCGGTGATTGGTTTGCTCAAACATTGGGGCATCACCGTGAAGGAAAAGAAAATATCTGTAAGAAAACTGTTTAAAAAAGCGGAAAAGCAGAAGCTTCTAGAAGTTTTTGGAACCGGTACGGCAGCCGTTATTTCTCCGGTCGGCTTTCTTAAATGGGAAGACAAAGTTATCAAAGTGGGCAACGGTGAAATCGGTGAACTGTCTCAGAAGCTTTACGATACATTAACTGGCATACAGACAGGAAAAAGTGAAGACCAGTTGGGCTGGACACAGGAAGTTAAAATCGAAAAAGAAGAAGTCAAAGAAAAGGCAGTAGACAAGGCAGAAGAAAAAGCAGAAAAAAAACCTGCTGTGACCGAATAACCGCGTCTGAATGGAAAGCCTTCGCGTGAATCACGGCGCGCAGGCTTTTTCTGTACCTTTTTCTATGTACGACATGTTTGAATAATTTTGAACGGCAGGTACTTGATCAGCTTTGGGGGAGTGAGAACATTCATGACATTGATGGAAGAACGAATCAATGGACGTGTCCGCGCGATTCAGATCAGCGGCATTCGCCAATTTTTTAATAAAGTTAAGGACTATCCGGGTGCAGTATCATTGACAATCGGACAGCCTGATTTTCCAACGCCGGAACATGTGAAGGAAGCCGGAAAGGCGGCAATTGATCACGACAAAACGACCTATACGGCGAATGCAGGCCTTCTCGAATTGAGACAGGCAATCTCCGGTTATGTCGCTGAAAAATATGAGCTTCATTATCTGCCGGAATCAGAGATCATCACAACAATTGGGGCCAGTGAAGCGATTGATCTCGCGTTTCGTACCCTTTTGGAAACCGGTGACGAAGTCATTCTTCCCGGACCGGCCTATCCGGGCTATGCGGCGCCGATCACGTTGGCTGGAGGAGTACCTGTCTACGTTGACACTCGCGAGACGGACTTTAAAATGACGGCAGAGCAGATTGCCGATCATCTGAGTGAAAAAACTAAGGCTGTTGTACTTCCTTATCCCTCAAATCCAACGGGATGTATGCTGAATGAATCGGAAATCGCTGCAATCGCTAAGGTACTCAAAGACAAATCCGTCTTTGTCGTCTCAGATGAAATTTACAGCGAACTCACCTATGGGCAGAAGCATGTCTCAATCGCAACGTTCCCAGGCATGAAGGAAAAAACCATTGTCATTAACGGCTTATCGAAATCACACTCCATGACCGGCTGGCGTATGGGCTACATACTGGCAGACAAGCCGATTGCTGATCAGCTGATTAAGGTGCATCAGTATGGTATTTCCTGCATCACGAGTATCACCCAATACGCAGCTATCGAAGCACTAACTGTGGGAAAGAATGATGCAGAACCCATGCGCTTGGCTTACAAGGAACGGCTCGACTATGTGATCGGAAGGCTTGAAGGAATGGGAATCGATGTTGTGCGGCCTTCAGGTGCATTTTATGTGTTTCCATCGATTAAAAAATTCGGGCTGTCGTCGGAAGAATTTGCGCTGCAACTTCTGGATAAAGAACGGCTTGCGGCTGTCCCAGGCAGCGCGTTTTCATCTTATGGAGAAGGCTACTTGCGTTTGTCTTATGCCTATTCGATGGATGTATTGAAGGACGGATTGGATCGACTGGAACGTTTCGTCTCAAGATTTTCAAATAAATAAAAAGTAAATGGATATACCAATTGTTACGGAAAGTGCACGAAAAAGAGAACCGGTAGGCAAATTTGTCTCCGGTTCTCTTTCTCTTTAATCTATGGATAGGGTATGGCCGGTTTTCGGAAGCTTAGGTCCATGGATTTTCAGTACCCCATTTGTATAGGCTGCCTGAGTCCGTGATCGGTCAATTCTGTAAGGCAGTGTGACAATCCGTTCAGCATGATCAAATCGACGTTCATGAGAATAGACGCCCGACTCTTGGTGCTGGGATTCCATCTCTACGTCATTTTCCACGGTGATTTTTACACGGTCACCAAGAAGCTCAATATGAATGCTTTCCCGATCCGCGCCTGGAAGTTCAGCCTCAACTACCCATTCATCTTTTGTGTCGTAGAGTCTGACCGGAAAACCGCCGACGAATGAATGGTTATTGAAGAATTCATCGATTGACTTCAGCACACCGCCAAAAGGATTGCTCTGAAAAAAAGCATCGAGCTCATCCAATGGACGCCTTTTGATCGGCTGCTGGGGTTTTTGAGGATCCTTGTTGTCCATAATGGTTTCACCTCTTCAATACTTTTCTTACATCAGCATATGAGAAAGGATGTCTTTTGTTTCATGGATTTAAGTGAACGGGTGTCAAAATGCGGTCAAATGCTGATTGCGCCATCTGGAAATAATGGTGAGCAAATGGAGGACAAACGCAGATATACGGAAAAGTCGAAAATCAATTTGTGATTGTCCTTCTAAGTGCGTTCGTTTCTGCTTTCAGCCAAACATTTTATGTTAAGATGGATCTAGTACTTTAACGGACAAGCACGGATTCGAAGGTGGTTTCATCAATGATCGACGCAGCTTATAAAGCGCTGAAAAATTATTTTGGCTATGACCAGTTTCGAACAGGGCAGGATCAGATCATTTCCCGGTTGCTGGACGGTCTAGATACAGTCGGTATTATGCCGACAGGCGGGGGAAAATCGCTCTGCTATCAAATCCCCGCACTGCTTTTTCCAGGGATTACGCTCGTGATCTCGCCGCTGATTTCTTTGATGAAGGATCAGGTCGATGCGTTGGGCAATGCAGGAATTCAGGCGACCTACATTAACAGTTCGCTATCCTTTTCTGAAGGAAGAGAGCGGCTCACAGGGGCGGCTCGTGGCGAATACAAACTGGTTTATATCGCTCCAGAACGTTTGGAAGTTCCTGATTTTGTTCACACGCTGGAGCGGATGAATGTGTCGCTGGTGGCAATTGATGAAGCTCACTGCATTTCACAATGGGGCCATGATTTTCGACCAAGTTATCGCTCCATTCCAGCGATGATTGATCGTTTCGTGCGCAAACCGGCGGTGGTCGCCTTGACGGCCACTGCTACGCCGAATGTGACGGAAGATATTCGTCACCTCTTAGGCATTTCCCCAGAAGGTGTGGTTGTTACCGGATTCGCGCGTGACAATCTGAATTTTCAAGTGATCCGTGGCCAGAATGCTGACGTTTTTCTGCTGGATTATTTAAAGGAGAACCGCGATCAGCCGGGAATTATTTACGCAGCGACGCGCAAAGAAGTCGATCGACTATATGAGCGCTTATCACGAAATGGATTAGCTGTGGGAAGGTATCACGCGGGTCTATCCGGACAAGAGCGAGCATCCAGCCAGGAACGCTTTCTTTATGATGACTTGACGGTACTTGTTGCCACCAACGCATTCGGGATGGGCATCAATAAATCCAATGTCCGGTTCGTTATTCATTACAACATGCCGCGCAATATTGAAGCCTACTATCAGGAAGCAGGGCGCGCTGGCCGCGATGGCGAGAAAAGTGACTGCATCCTTCTTTTCTCCCCGCAGGACATCAGGCTTCAAAAATTCTTTATTGATCAATCCGAAATGGATGAATCATTGATAAAAGCGGAATACCAGAAGCTCGATCAAATGATTGGCTACTGTCATACGGAAACCTGCCTGCAGACTTATATTCTGCGTTATTTCGGTGAGCAGGAATTTGAGAATTGTGGTCATTGCGGAAATTGTCTCGACACCCGTGAAAAATCGGACGTAACGGTTGATGCGCAAAAAGTCATGTCCTGTGTGAAGCGGCTACGCGAACGCTATGGTAAGACAATGGTTGCTAAGGTACTGTCAGGTGCAGAGGATCAAAAAGTGCTGCAATTTCAGCTCAACCGCTTGCCCACATACGGCATTATGAAGGATCGGACACAGAAGAATATCAGTGAATTTATTGATTTCTTGACTGCGGAACAGTTTTTGGTGCAGCAAGGCGGTGCCTATCCGACTTTGGCGCTGAGTGAAAGAGCTGTTCCCGTGCTCAAGGGTGAGGCCAAAGTTTATAAAAAGGGACGTGTTCGTGCAGAACGGATCGTCGTTGATGACGCGCTGTTTGAGGTGTTAAAAACTGTTCGCAAAGCGCTCGCCCAAAAAGAATTTGTCCCGCCGTATATTATTTTTTCCGATCAGTCAATGCGTGAGATGAGCGCCAGACTTCCGGCTACCGATCACGATTTTCTGATGATTAAAGGCGTTGGCCAGCAAAAGCTTGAAAAATATGGACAAGCCTTCATGGAAGCGATCGCTGCGTATGAAGCAGAGCATTCAGAACCAAAAGAGCCAGTTTGAAGAAATCCAGGTCTATGAGTGGTTCATTGGAATTGTGAATCGTTGATAGAGTCTACAAAACAAGTATGGAAGTGATGAGTATGTAGTAAGTGAAAATTAAAAAACATAGTTTCATGTGTCTGTTAATAACTTGGATAAGGATTTTACCATATTATGAAAATTGCTTGGTATGCGTCCAGACTTACGATTTAAATATCCAGCAATGCACCTTGAATGAACCTCAATTCGTGATTTCCTCGCTTATTTTGAACAAATCCATGTGAAGATAATAAGAGAACCACTGAGTGTACCAACTGGTAAAAAGGTAATAGACAAACATCCCGACGGTCTTATTGCGGAATATGTTAAGTATCATTCTTCCAAAGTAAAATGAATCAATCTGATAAAAAAATATAATCTAAGTTCAATTTCGCAAAACGTGATTTACTGGGAAGTTGACAGCTAACACGCATTAAAAAAAATGGAGGATTAGCAGATGAAAATATCAAAAGGGAAAATGGCAATGGTCGCTGCGTCTCTAGGTTTAGCTTTAGTTGTTGGGGGCTGCACTCAGGAAACGAATGACTCGAATAATGATAGCAGCAGTAGCAGCGGAGCAACCGGGCGCTATGTACCCGTTCACAATTCTGGGGTTAATTCTTCGGATGAGGGGAAAGCAAGTACAAAAACCGGCGCTACAAAAGGGACTAATGGTATCGGCGCTACTCACGGAACGGGACACGTTGGTGGTTAATATGCCGGAAAAAACAGCATTAGAAAAAAACCTAAGTAGTTGGTATCAACTTCACTACCAGATGAGCGAGCAGGGCTTTGATTGGGGCATGGTTCCGGAGAAGAACAGTTATAAGCAGTACATGACATTGACCATGCGCCATTTAACTAAAAATCAATGGAACGCTATTCAACGAGCGACAAGGGAATTAGGCAGCATCTTTAATAAAACGTATCATTATTTCATGAAAAATAAGCGTTTAATAGAAAATCTCGGTATGCCTCAGTTCCTTGCACAATCATGTTGCCGCTCGATGGAACAGGAATGGTTCAGCTTAATCACGCGCTTTGATTTTATACTGAGTGACAATCGAATTAAACTTTGTGAAGCAAACACAGCTACTCCCCAAGGACTTCCTGAATCCCATATTGCTAACCAGATCCTATGTGATTATTATGGGTTACGTTCTCCAAACAAGATTAAAGAAAACCTATCAAAAATGTGGGAACACTATTTTCAGTCTCATAAAGAGATTCGTTCAGATGAGCCACTATATTGCACAACATATAAATGGTTTTCTGAAGACTTCAATACAGCTACGTTTATTGCTCGATGTGCCAGGGACGGACGTGAAATACGCTTCATCCCACTGGAAAAATTATCTGTAGATGAACGTGGGGTTTATGACGAAAAAGGTCAGCAGATACGGTTACTGTACATGCTTTATCCAATGGAATTCCTTCCGTATGACACCGATAAACAGGGAAAGAAAATCGGCAATATATTTCTCGATCTGATCGCTCAACAAAAAATAAACGTCATTAATCCCTTGTCAGCAACGATTATGCAGTCAAAAAATGTTCTTGCTGATATTTGGAAACTGCACATGGATCAATCAGATCTATTTACTGATTCAGAACATGAGTCAATTGAAAAATATTTTATACCGACATACCGTTTTGATAAGAACAAAATGGATGACTATTTTGCAAAATTAGGAGAAACGATTGTTATCAAGCCAGTGCTTGGCCGTGAAGGGAAAGGCGTTCGCATTGTAACAAGGGAATCTGTTGAAAAAATACGAATTGATTATGATGACAAGTGGTATGATACGCAGCCCTTTATCGTTCAGCAATATGAAGAACTGCCGGATCAAATCGTAGATACATGGTCTGGAAAAGAAATCGGGAAAATGATTTGTGGTTCCTATCTTATTGACAACAAATCTAGTGGAATTTATTTACGTGTTGATGAAAAAATAACCGGTGACGATTGTTATTGGATAGGAGTAACCATCTAAATACGACTACACTGGTGAATAGTAGACGGACACTGCTCAAATTAGAACTAATTTAATAACCGAGCAAATGGGTAGGAGGATGATGCTTCGATGCTAATTGTATATATTTTATTAGCAATATTTTTATACTTAGTGTTCTTGATTGTAGCAACCAGATGCTATTTTAAAAAGAAGCCCTATAATGACGGACAAAAAAAAGATGTTTTAATTGTACTAGGTTACCCCACAAAAAAAGATGGAAGCGTATCAGTGATTTTAAGAGAGAGAGTAAATAGGGCGGTACAACTTTATCATGAAGGAATTTCTAACACCATCATTTGCTCTGGTGCGGCCGCCCATAATGACTTTATTGAAGCCGACGTCATGGCACAAGCTCTGATTGATCAAGGAGTTCCTAATAACTGTATCATTCGTGAAAGACACTCCAAAAGTACATATCAGAATATAGTAAACTCAAAAAAAATCATGCAGAGAATGAAGCTGAATTCGGCAGTCATTGTATCCTCTCCATGGCATTTACGCAAAGCCAGTTCATATGCAATTAAGCTGGGAATTAATCACACTGTTGAAAAATCAAAACTCCCACGTGAGTATCTAATCATAGGTATTGGTATGATTTATATTTTTGAATACACACGGATGCTGATAACCCATTGGCGATATTCACAAGTTAAGTAAATGGAAGTTACGCAGTCCGACCCTACTGCGCAACATCACCTGTCCTCAGTAAAGGACATTTTTGTCCAGTAAACAACTTTATTGTTTAGTAAAGAACTTTATTGTCTGGATACAGCTGATCTATGGGTGCTTGGACATCAATGCCCTCACCGTCA
>NZ_AWTC01000007.1 GCF_000497245.1 Sporolactobacillus laevolacticus DSM 442 | reverse complement strand
AGATTTCAGATATGTCGTCCAGACATAATCAGGAACACGAATCGGTGAAATTTGATCCTGTTCCCCCCAAATGATTGTGGTCGGCACATCGCTTTTATGCAACGTCTCAAGCCAGCCTACTTCGAATTGTGAACGCTGATTGAGATATTGAATGACATCGTGTTGAACATTGGCTCCGTCCTGATAATCAAAGATGGAAGCGAGTGATGCGATTTCGTCAGAAGACAAGGTTTTCGAATACGTCAACGTTGCAAGAGCTTGCGCCAAGATCGTGCCGTTGAGATTGGAGGACAGGGCCGGGCCGGACACCGGATCGAGTAGCTGTATTTGAAGCTGCGTGAGTTGCGCCAATGGCAGATAGACATTGCCATTGGTGATGAAATGATGAGTAATCTGATATGGACATTCACTGTATTTCTGATACAGCGCCAGCAAGGCAAAGCCCACGGTGTCTCCTTTATCATGAGTGAACAGGGCAAACTTATCGAGCTTCAACACTTCTCGAACGACGTGATCCACCAAACGTGCGTCATCGTGGATGGAGTATACATATCCGTCTCGAGGCTTCGAAGAAAACCCGTAACCAGGTGTATCAATCGCACAGACGTAATAATCCTGACTCAATTCCTCGAACAACTCCCGAAAGTCAAAACTGCTTGTGGGATAACCATGAATGAAGAGAATGGCAGGATTGTCTATGTTACCTGCGCAAATTGTAAACACATCGAGAGGCCCAAAACGAGCATTTTCAGGCACTGTAGAAGTCCAAGTAGTGTATTTCCCTCTATCGGCCCACTCCTTTGCTAAATT
>NZ_AWTC01000006.1 GCF_000497245.1 Sporolactobacillus laevolacticus DSM 442 | reverse complement strand
AAAGATGACCCCTATTCAATATAGGAATCATCTTCTAGTAGCTTAATCTCTTTTTTTATAGTGTCCTTGACATAGGTACCAGTTTAATAGGAAGTTTTATTTCATTTTTTTGTTCAGAAATTGTTCAGTTGTCCCTGATAAGATGTATTCACCGTACATTGTCATTTCTTGAGCCCGTTCAGGGCTCATTTTTTTTGTTCATTTTATCATGTTCTCGTTCAAACGATGAGCAGTTCATTTTTTCTCTGTCCGGAGACGGATGACATAAATTGGGGAAAAGGTTATGATTTTGATAGTTAGAGAGACTTTCAGGGGAGATAGGAGAGAGTATTGTTGACGAAAAAAGTAAGAATCGCATTAACTGCAGGAATGTTGGTCCTTACCCTTCTCGGGCTTACCGGATGCCAGGTTTGGAACTTGTTCACCACTCAAATTGAAAGTAGTTTGCGAGGATTAGACGTAACGATGCAAACCTATGATGCGGAAGGGCAGCCGATTGACACGATTCATGGCATATCAGGTTCCATTTCGAGAGACAGCAAATTTGACCAAACGAATGAAAAAGGTGAGACGACAAAAGAATCGTCGGTTTTAAATATTACCATTGGTGGCAGTCAGGTTGTTCATGTCGGCAGCACATTGATCATGTATGAAAAAGGGCTACAGGACGTCATGAATAAACTGCCGAAGAAGGTGCTTGTTGAAAACCAGGACCGTAGTGTTCCGTTTATCAATCGTGTTGTCAATAACTTTCATAACTATTTTGATGGCCGTTCAAAAGTGATCTTGATTCGCTCTCAGCTCGGCAAACCGATTGCGACTTTCGCAGGCAATCGAGTTTCCTATTTTGCTACTGATGTCCCGAATTCAACAGGTCTGATTATTGATGGAAAGTATCTATTTATCTATCGATGTGATTTTACAATGTATGATACGAAGTTGCTGAGAAAATAAGCAGAATATGTTTTTCTAAGCATAGTGTTTGTTTAACCAAAACGATCCTTCTTCTTTTAAGATAATAGATAAGAGGTCCATTAACGAGGGATGATCTCTCTAAAACCTTCACTTTCCACCGCTTCGACAATTGTGTTTATCAACTGCCGAGGCGGTGTTCTTTTTTTTATTATTGTAAAAGGAACACACGTTCGCTATAATGGGGATATAAGAATGGAGGGATGATTCATGAGGAAAGGAGATACCATAGAACTGATTTAT
The DNA here is from genome assembly GCF_000497245.1 of Sporolactobacillus laevolacticus DSM 442. Classification (GTDB taxonomy): domain Bacteria; phylum Bacillota; class Bacilli; order Bacillales; family Sporolactobacillaceae; genus Sporolactobacillus; species Sporolactobacillus laevolacticus. Next base: position 215,841 of record NZ_AWTC01000006.1, on the reverse strand, counting down.
TTGACGTCAAGAGGAAATAAATTAAGCCAGCGGACGATACGTATAATGGATGTGAATGAGACCTATATTAAAGCATACTGTTACTCGAGAAAAGAGGTTCGAATCTTCAGGAAGGATCATATCCTAGCAAGTCGCATTATTCGGCGTGTATCATGACCAGATTTATAATGTAAAGATAAATTATGTTATACTTGAGCCACATTTCATTTGGGAGTTTGTTATGAACGGAAACGTAATTGTCATTGTGGGTCCGACTGCGGTCGGAAAAACAAAGCTCAGTGTTGATCTTGCGAAGCGCTTTGGAAGCGAAGTGATCAACGGCGATGCTTTTCAGGTCTATAAGGGAATGGATATCGGAACCGCGAAGGTAACGGCAGAAGAAGCTGAGGGTGTACCGCACCATCTCATCGATATTTGTGATCCGGGTGAGGATTATTCGGCTGCCAATTATCAACACGATGCCAGGCAAGTCATTAAAGAAATGTCTGCACAAAAGAAAATACCTATTTTGGTTGGCGGGACAGGGTTTTACATAAAGGCTGCGCTCTTCGATTATCAATTTTCATCAAGCGGTGCGAATCCTGACTACCGCCGAGAGTTGGCACGTCTCGCTGAAGAAAAGGGAGGAGAGGCCTTATTTGATCAATTGAGACGTGTGGATCCTGTGTCCGCGGAAAGGATTCATCCTCATAATCTTGTACGCGTGATACGGGCACTTGAAGTTTTCCATGAAACCGGTAAACCGTTTAGTGATCACGCGCAGGAAGAAACTGAGCAGCCGCTCTTTCCATTTCTATGCATTGGATTGACAATGGAGCGCGCAATGCTTTACTCTCGAATTGATGCCCGAGTGGATCAGATGATGGCGGATGGATTGCTGAAAGAGGCGCAGCTCATGTATCAATTAGGTCTGCGCAATGCCCAGGCGATGCAAGCAATCGGCTATAAAGAATTCATTCCTTATTTTGACGGCGAGATCTCGCTTGAGGATGCTGTTGAGCGGCTGAAGAAAAATTCACGCCACTATGCGAAAAGACAGCTGACCTGGTTTAGGCGGCAAATGCCGATTCATTGGTTTGATATGGCTGAAGCGCTCAAAGATTTTCCATCAAAAGCAGACGAGATCTACCATTTTATTTTGGAACAATTAATTTCTAAATGATATTGGTTATATTTTGTGACATTTCTTGTTCTGTTTTTTAAGCGATCTTTGCAAATGATGGAAATTTAAAATATAATCATACTGTGAGATCTTTCTGACTGGACAATTTTTTTCCTTCTCAGAGAAAAAGATCAGACAAAAAGATATTCCTTGCAGGATATTTTAACACCAAATCGAAATAGTGTTATTTAGAGAGAAAAGAGGAGGAATAAAATGAAACAGTCAATCAACATCCAGGATACTTTTTTGAATCAGTTGCGAAAAGAAGGAACGTTTGTGACTGTCTTTCTTGTCAGTGGATTTCAGTTGAAGGGCAAAGTTAAAGGTTTTGACAATTTCACGGTGCTTTTGGAAAGCGACGGCAAGCAACAATTAATTTTTAAACATGCGATTTCTACGTTTACTCCGTCGAAACCTGTGAACTGGACAAATCAGGACGAGTCATAATAGATTCTGGGGAGACAGCGGCTGCGCTGTCTTTCTTTGTTTTTTTGGGAGAATAGGTATCGGAACTGAATCGTTCACAGGATCATCTTTCTGCAAGATCTCTTCTGAATGCAGACCGCAATTCATAAGATAGATCAGTCCAAACTTTTTCACTAGTGTCCATGTCATGGGCGATTGTCACGGACCTATTTCGGCCGGCGTATACATAAGAACGCAGGTGAAAAAATGGGACTTGATCCAAAGAACAGCGAGGTGATCGGACTGTGCGAGAAGCCTATACCTTTACAAAAAAAAGCCAGATCAATGTGGTGTTTAACCAGAAAACCGAGAAAAGCAGCGCCACACCTTTTCCCATCGACGAACGTGTCACCCACGAACCTCTTGAAAAGTTAGAATCGAAGCTTGACCGACTGGTTGGCATGGAAGAGATTAAGTATATGGTGCGTGAACTTTATGCATGGCTCTATATTTATCGCAAACGTGAAGAAGCGCAACTAAAGGTGCAAAAGCAATCGTTTCATATGCTTTTTAAAGGAAATCCTGGAACCGGCAAGACAACGGTTGCCCGTCTTCTTAGCGACTTGTTTCGAGAAATGGAAATTTTGCCAAAGGGCCATCTTATTGAAGCAGAACGGGCGGATCTTGTCGGTGAATACATCGGACAGACCGCGCAGAAAACAAGAGATTTGGTTAAACGGTCTCTTGGCGGAGTGCTATTCGTCGATGAGGCCTATTCGCTCTCACGAGGCGGAGAAAAGGACTTCGGCAAAGAAGCGATAGATACTTTAGTAAAACAAATGGAAGATCATAAAGATGAATTTATTTTGATTTTAGCGGGTTATTCCGATGAAATGGATGATTTTCTACGGATGAATCCCGGACTTCCTTCTCGATTTCCGATGATCTTGTCCTTTCCGGATTATTCAGGCATGGAATTGCTTGATATTGCAAAACAAATGATCCGAGATCGTGAATATTCGATGACAGCGGAAGCGCAAAAGAAGCTCTTTCGGCTGCTTCAGCACAAGATCGCGAGCAATGAACCGCATTTCAGCAATGGACGATACGTCCGCAATGTAATTGAAAAAATGATCCGACAGCAGGCGGTGCGTCTAGTAAGGGAGAACAGCTTCGATCGTGATGCGCTGCTCACGCTTCGAGCATGTGATCTGACACTTGAAGATGGATCACTTATATCAAAGGCCGATGAAGCCTAACGCAGTTAAATAGAGAGAGGTACTTTATGGAAAGTGTTATCCTTGTTGCTTGCCAGCTTCCTTCCCAATCCGACGACCATTTTGAATCGTCGCTTCAGGAACTTGAAGCGCTGACGAAGACTGCCGGTGGCCAAGTTGTCGCCGTCGTCACACAAAAAAGACAAAAAATTGATTCAGCCACTTATATTGGAAGTGGTAAATTACAGGAACTTGATGCTCTGGAAAAACAATTAGGAGCAGGTACAGTAATTTTCAACGGCGAGTTATTTCCTTCCCAGCAAGGGAGACTCAGCGAACTGCTTTATGCAAAGGTTTTGGACAGGACGCAGTTGATTCTAGATATTTTCGCGATGCGTGCACGTTCAAGGGAAGGAAAATTGCAGGTGGAACTTGCCCAACTTCAGTACCTTCTGCCTAGGCTTAGTGGAATGGGTGCATCACTGTCACGACTTGGCGGTGGAATCGGGACTCGTGGTCCTGGTGAAACCAAACTGGAAACGGACAGGCGTTATATTCGCAGCAGGATGAAAGATATCAGCAATCAACTGAAAACAGTGGTACAGCATCGCAAACGTTATCGAGATCGACGTTTGGCGAATAATCAATGCCAAATTGTTCTTGTCGGATATACAAACGCCGGAAAATCGACATTATTCAATCAACTGACTTCAGCACGCACCTATGCCGAGAATCAACTTTTTGCAACACTTGATCCTTTGACACGTAAAATGAACTTGCCTAGCGGGTTCATATGCCTGCTGTCTGATACGGTTGGCTTTATTCAAGATCTGCCGACACAGCTTGTTGCTGCTTTTCGCTCCACACTCGAAGAAGTGACAGGGGCTCAGTTGATTGTGCATGTCCTTGACGCATCTGATCCAGATTTGATTACACATGAAAAGACCGTCAAAGCGCTGCTTTCTGAACTTGGCGCTGACGAACTTCCTGTACTGACGATATATAATAAAAAAGATTTATTGCAGACTGCATTTATTGTGCCGAAGGGTTCTCTCCTTGTCTCAGCACGTGATGTTAACGATCGAGAGCGGATTCTGGCTGAGATCAAGACCCAATTAGTTCAGCAGATGGTACCATTTCAGGCCCAACTGCCAGCTGATGAAGGCAAATTGCTGAATGAGATTAAACTGCACGCAGTTCTAAATAAACAAAGCTATGATGAACAAGCGCAGGCTTATGTAGTTGAAGGATTCGTCTATCCTGAAACGCCAATTGCGTCTAAATTAATTCAAGATACGGTTTCAACTGATGAGGAGATATAAAGATGTTTGATGCACTCGCTTTTGGAGAAAAGTTAAAGAATCTCGCGGCTGAGATTGATCAACAAATTGCCGAAAGGCTTAAGGCTGTTGACGCGATTGCTTTAGAGAATCAGTATCGCGTACTAACCAGTTTTAGGAAGAATAAGATCAGTGATGCGCATTTTAGCGGAACAACCGGCTATGGCTACGATGATTTTGGCAGGGAAGGGATAGAAGCGGTATATGCGAACTGTTTCGGAGCAGAGTCAGGTCTTGTCCGCTCGCAAATGATATCTGGGACCCATGCAATTACGACTGCGCTTTTTGGTGTGTTGAGGCCAGGCGATGAATTAATGTATATTACCGGCAAACCTTATGACACTTTGGAAGGCGTGATTGGCTTGTCTGGAAACAGCCATGGTTCACTGAAGGATTTTGGTGTGCAGTTTCGCGCGATTCCATTGAAGGATGGAAGAATAGACACAGAGACCGTGATCCATTCTATCTCGCAAAATACAAAATTAATCGGTATACAACGGTCATGCGGATACGACAATCGCCCGTCAATACCCGTTTCTCAAATTGGTGAGGCTATTGCTGCAATCAAGAAAGTGCATCCCAGTATTCTTGTTTTTGTTGATAATTGCTACGGAGAATTCACTGAAACCTACGAACCGGGTCATGTCGGCGCCGACTTAATGGCAGGCTCCCTTATCAAAAATCCGGGAGGCGGTCTGGCAAAAGTTGGAGGCTACATTGTCGGTCGGGAAGACCTAGTTTCCATGTGTGCAGAACGATTGACCGCTCCAGGACTGGGAAAAGAAGTAGGACCTTCATTGAGTGAACTCAAAGATCAGTATCAAGGATTCTTTCTTGCGCCGCACATGGTTGCCCAAGCTGTAAAAGGGGCTATTTTTACATCTGCGTTAATGGAAAGACTGGGTATGGAAACAGCACCTTCATGGGAGAAAGTGAGAACCGATTTGATTCAGAGTGTCACTTTTCATGATCCTGGTCAGATGACTGCGTTCTGCCAGGCTGTTCAAATGGCTTCGCCAATAAACGCGCATGTTGTTCCTTATCCGAGCCCAATGCCAGGTTACACAAGCGAAGTAATCATGGCAGCAGGCACCTTTATTCAAGGCGCAAGTCTGGAATTAACCGCCGACGGACCGTTACGTCCGCCTTTTACACTCTATGTTCAAGGTGGTTTAACCTTTGAGCATGTGAAGGCGGCTATGATGGTCGCTGTTAATCATTTGTTCGAGAACAACTTACTAGACCCAAAACAATTGGAATTGTGACAAATTATTTAAATCAGTACCACAAGACGTGAGATAAGCTAACACGGTTTGACAACAAATAGGCCGACCGTTATAATGTGAGTAAGAAAGGGGCGTGAGGCGAAAATGGCTGATAACGTACGCCGTTCAATGCCTTTGTTTTCGATGGGTATTGTTCAGAAGCTGACCGGACTTACGGCCAGGCAAATCCGCTATTACGAGGAAAACGAATTGATTCATCCGGAGCGTACAGCGGGAAATCGCCGCGTCTTTTCTTTCAATGATGTTGATCGGCTTCTGGATATTAAATCTCTCTTAGACGAAGGTGTGAACTTGGCTGGTATAAGGCGAGTGCTTAGTGAAAAGCCTTTGGAAGCCAACAGACCTGCGGAGGAAAAGAAGGCAATGTCTGATGCTGAATTGATGAAGTTCTTGAAAGCCGAACTCGTTCATGCGGGCAAGTTTGGCAAAGCAACGTTAATACAAGGAGAGTTGTCACGTTTCTTTCGATGACAGCGATCTGTGTATATAAAATTTTTATGAAAACAGAACTTATCTTTGGGGAGGATCTTGAATGGCAAAGTTTACAAAAGAAGACATCATTTCTAAGGTAAATGAAGCAAACGTCAAATTCATCCGTTTGCAATTCACTGATTTGCTCGGAATTATCAAGAATGTTGAAATTCCTGTAAGTCAGCTTGAAAAAGCACTTGACAACGATATTATGTTTGACGGTTCTTCAATTGAAGGATTTGTAAGGATCGAAGAATCGGACATGCTTCTGTATCCAGATTATGACAGCTTCGTCATATTCCCTTGGACAGCAGAAAAAGGAAAAGTTGCGCGTCTCATTTGCGACATTTACAAACCGGACCGCACGCCATTCCCAGGAGATCCTCGCTCGGTCCTGAAAGCTCAACTGGCCGAAATGGAGAAACTTGGCTTCACTTCGTTCAACATCGGACCGGAACCAGAATTCTTCCTCTTCAAATTGAATGAATCCGGCGAACCAACTCTTGACTTAAATGACAAAGGTGGATATTTTGACCTTGCTCCTACGGATCTTGGTGAAAATTGTCGCCGCGATATCGTGCTTGAACTCGAAGACATGGGCTTTGAAATCGAAGCTTCCCACCATGAAGTGGCTCCGGGTCAGCACGAAATTGACTTCAAATATGCAGATGCTGTTAAAACATGCGATAACATTCAAACATTTAAATTAGTTGTTAAAACAATTGCACGTCAACATGGACTGCATGCGACATTCATGCCTAAGCCTCTGTTCGGTGTGAACGGTTCAGGTATGCATGCGAACATGTCCCTGTTCACAGGCAAAGAAAATGCATTCTATGATGCAAATGCTGAAGACGGACTCAGTGCAACAGCGAAAGCATTCATTGCCGGAGTTCTGAAACACGCTCGAGCATTCACTGCCATTACCAACCCGATCGTTAACTCGTTCAAACGTTTGGTTCCTGGCTACGAGGCACCAAGCTATGTTGCATGGTCTCTAAGCAACCGTAGTGCTTTGATCCGTATTCCTGCTTCTCGTGGTTTGGGTACACGTATCGAAGTGCGTAGTGTTGACCCAGCAACAAACCCATACCTTGGCATGGCAGTAATGCTTGCTGCCGGACTCGATGGTATCAAAGAAAAACTGACACCGCCGGCTTCTGTAGACCGCAGTATCTATGTCATGAACGATGAAGAACGTGATGAACTTGGCATTCATGAACTTCCTGCTAACTTGAAAGAAGCTTTGGATGTATTCAATGCCGACCCTGTAATTACTGGCGCACTTGGCGAACATACTGTTTCCCACTTCAATGACGCTAAGGAAATTGAATGGGATATGTTCCGCACTCAAGTACACCCATGGGAACGCGATCAATACCTCGAACAATATTAATCTGTTAGAAACTCTGAAACCTCTTGGCGCACTAAGCGTTGAGGGGTTTTTGTTTTGCCTTCATTTTAGTGGTCAAAATCATGCACCTGATGATTGATGATCACTTTGACCGTTTTTGACTACCAATTTTATAAATTGTCGGTATACTCCAGAGATTATTTTTATAAATCTGTCTAATCTGTTTATCCTAGATAGTCGTGAGTGAACTTTGGCATATGTATTGTGTAATAGGTGAATATAATTAACAAAATAAAAATTATTGAGGTTTAAATGTTATGATCGTAACGTTAAGTGAATAGATTTGCCTAAAAATTAAAGGCATTCTGCAAAAATGCAGTTGATCAAAGGAGCGATGTGGGTATGAGTAAAGAATATCGATCTTTTTACGAATTGTTAAGGGAAGCTCATAAACATTTAGATAGAGTTGAGGAAAATCTACCTTTTTTAAATGAGTTGTGTGATCGGATTGAAAAAAGACCAAATAGCCAAATGATCAAATAATATAACTCGGATTTCTTCCAAAATGAGTATAGTTCAAATAATTAACGTTTTAGGTTAGAGTAAACCGCCTTTTTTAATTAAGAGCTTTTATCATATAACCATATCCATATCAGCTGAAGCTAAGAATATCACTGGAAAGACTGATTAATAAGCATTTGGTTTTAGATTATTTAACATGAACGATCGCTAAAAAAATTAATAAAGCAAATTACTCAGTTATTTGATCTCATTTTTTATATCTTTAATTTCTTTCAATACAAAAGGTCCTTCGCCATTAGCAGAAGAACCTTATTTAATCCGAACTAGTAGACCTTTTTCCTAATATCTTATACTTTCTTAATTAAGATTTTTCTAAAGTAAGAAACTTATGTATTCCCCCTTAAATAGGGGGGACTTTTAATAAACTTTTAATTTCACTGGTTTTGTTTTTCCGCCAAGTGATACATAGAATGTATAGGTTGCTTTTGTAGTATTGCCGCCAACGAGCCAGGTCCATGTAATATAGCCTTTTTTATTTGACATTTTGCTGTTTAGACCACGTGCTTTACTTGGACCGGATTTGTAAATAACTTTGATCGTTCCAGATGCATTTGGCTTTCCTTTAATCGTTATTGAAGCTGGGTTCCCACGATGAACATTTAAGTGAGAACTAACGATGTTGATCGGATAAGATTTTGCATAAGCGACATTCTGAGATGTTGTTTGAGTCACTCCCTGTGGAAGGGTAACTCCCGATAAAATTCCAAGAGACAAAACGATAGCTGTAAATAACCTCAACAACCTTTTCATAAAAACTCCCCCAATATCGTTATCTATATTAAGCCCGAAGGCAAAATACCGAAAAAGGGGAGAGGATGGTGGATGATCAAGTTGTAGATCCAGAATTCTCTCCGATTTTCAAAGATGATCAATTATTTGATGAGAAATAAATAAAAAACTTAAAAAAATGAGGCTAATGTATAAAAATTTATTGTAAAAAGCATTAATTTCACCAATTAGTTACAATTAAATTGGCCCTTCACAGTGTACGACTTTTGGACTAATAATGCCAGAAAATTTATTAATGATTAATGTGAACGCCAACGACCGTATCAATCCAGCTTATAAGTGTTAATAATCAATTTGAAGTCGACTCTAAATCCATGCATTTTTGCGTTATGTAAGTTGAGTAGTGTTAATTTGCATTCTTATAAAACAGTATATTAATTATGTAAACAAAAGCTGATTTCTAATTTAATCTTGAAAAAAGATTTAGGGAATTATGGGAACCTTTGCTATGGATATTCAAATGTATGTAAGCGACTTCATAATTCTGTCACCTTTTATTATGTTTAAGAATATCAAGTAATGACCATGCTGATATGGCATGGCTTTTTTTCGCTATATTGTCTTAAAGGGTGGATAGAAATGAAACAACCTGTTCTTACACAAGTTGAGCGTCCGACATGGAAGCAAAGATTGAAAGTTATCAGGCTGTTTATTAACATTTACCATATAAATCGTAAGCGGCAACCGATCCTTCGTTCGACGCAAATCGCCTTTCATTGCTGCAGCCTGATCTGGAAAGATGGTCATGACCATTCGGCAAAATGACGACAGCTGTACAGAAGGATTTAACGAGAAAGATCCTCAGCTAAATCTGAGGATCTTTTTTCTGTGCAGAAATTGACTTTTTAAGTAGTGACATACATGTTTATCAATCTATTTGTGCAGGGTTCGTTCCAACAGTTCTTATAAATTCATTTTCTGTCACAATTTTTATGGGTTGTCCCTGAGCTGCCAATTTCTCCGCCTTCTGCTCTTTGCTACTTTTCTTATTGTTCGGAGTCCGGCTGTCCGGTTCACCAACAACAAGGAGAGTCGTTTGTTTGGTTACGCTGTTTCCATTGATGCCGCCACAGTCAACCACTTTCCGGCATGCATCTTCTCGTGACATTGATGTCAGCACACCGGTGAACACCACAACCTGGCGGTAAAGCGGATGGTGCTCATCGAATGATGTTCTTGATGTGGTGATTTGTGAGGGCTTGAATGGCTGCGCATAACGATAAGTAGTGGATGAAAAAGGGGAGTAGGAATTCTTATGTAATCGGCCAAGCCTATATTTGATTTTTTTTTGCATCTGATCTATATCTTCGATGTGTGCTTCATTAAGCATATTTCGGACGATTTCCGCGCACACTCTAGCGTCATCCGATGCCTGGTGATGCTGGAACCGGATCTTGTAATACGAAGCAATTTGATCTAGTCGGTAAGAAGGCAAGCGCAATAACTTTTTTGCTAATATCCAAGAACAAAAGTAACTTACCTCAGGATAAGGCAATTCGTATTTGTCCAGTGTATAACGCAAAACACTCATGTCAAAACTGGCGTTATGGGCAACCAGAGGGAGTCCGTCGATAAACGGAACGAGCTCGGGATATAAGTCCGCCATAGTTGGAGCATCTGTGACATCCTCTTCATGGATGCCATTAATTTCTGTATTGAAATAATCGAATGATTCTTCTGGATTGATGAGTGAATAAAAAGAATCAACAATTTGTCCGTTCATCACTTTTGTTAGGCCGACGGAACAGGCGGATGTGCGACGCGCGTTGGCAGTTTCAAAGTCGATAGCAACATAGGATAAATCCGTCATCAATGATCCCTCCACGTACACTCGAAAACTACTATTATCATATCATGTTTCATCTTCTATATGAGAGTCTGGCAATCAATTATTCTTTTTAAGTAAAATTTAAGCTTTCTATACTATCCTAAACCAATAATCAAAAGTAACAAATTTTTTTATGCATTCAGGGGGATATAGACAAGTGAACAAGCGATTCATTCGCCATTCAGCAATTCTCATCATACTTATTCTGAGTTTTATCCTTTCAGGTTGCTCAATCGTCGATTCTTTCTCTGGTAGAGTAGTAATTGGAGAAGCCGAAAATAAGAATGGTGTTACGATTAATATTCAGCAAGTTCCAAGTGTAATCAGGCTCGGTACTGATTTTGATCCAAGAAAAAATGTAAAAGTGATCGATCAGCAGAAACGAAAAATCTCTGTTGATCAAGTAAAGATATCCGGACATGTGAACACAAAGCAGACAGGCACATATAAACTTATATATACATATCAAGCGCATGGCGTATCCGTTTCCAAATCAAAGACGATTCAAGTGGTCTATAAGAAGCAGATCCCTATTCCTTATGAGACAAAAACTGTGGAAGAGAAAACGATTGAGCGAGGAAAAACTATTGTTCGTCAAAAAGGGATGAATGGATCACGATTGGTCAGCTATGATGCGAAATTCGTGAATGGAAAGGTTATCACATTGAAAGAACTGACCAGCAGGAACCTTAAGGACCCAATTGTACAGGTGGTGTATTCAGGTACGAAGATCCCGAAAAGCTATCGGATGAATGTCGCAGCGATCAGTCAGCTTCCTAATCTGCCGGCTGGTTGTGAGATCACAGCTGTGACGATGATGCTTCGGTATCATGGTGCCAATGTGACGAAGGAACAAATGGCAGAAGAGATGCCGCGTGCAACGAATGGTGATCCGAATACAGGATTCGTCGGCAGCCCGTACTCTAAGTCAGGAGTTACCATCTATCCGCCGGCCTTGATGCAGTTGGTTAAGAAGTACGCCGGATCTTCTGTTAATCTTACAGGGGTGTCTACAGATCAGTTGAAGAATTATCTTAGCAAGAATCATCCAGTAGTCATCTGGGGGACGTTTGACAGATTTCTTTATCATGCGCTAACACTGACCGGGTATACACCGAGTGGATTTTATTATAACGATCCATGGACGGGAACAAAGCGACGGATGGAAAACACTCAGATGATCGCTCATTGGAATGCGCTTGATCGTCGGGCAATCACCGATTAATTAAAAAAGGATAGTTTAATCTTAACCCACAGAATCTAAATGAAAAGTTATGCGTGATCGTGCGTGGTTCCGCACGAAAAATGCGGGGGTGCGCATCATAAATACGTTGTTGTGGCGGATGAAAACGAGATAAGATAATAGTTGTAGAGCGATATATTCACTTTACTGGCCGGATTTGAGGTGAATTAATGGTTGTGCCTCCAGCAAATCATGCCCCGAATACTTATGATTTTAAATGAAGACGTGTCTTGATAAACAGTCACGTTTGATTTCGAAATAATTGCCCCTCTTGATCAGAATTCCCTTTCCTGTTTATCATAGATTTGCTTAGCACAACATCAGATCTTCACCTCAAATTCATTATTTTTATCTATTTAAGACCTTAGACGTAGATGATTGTCACGCTTAGGTTTGATGATGGTTATTGAATTGTATGTTATATTTTATTTGTAAGGATTTAAGCAATAACTCCCAAAACAATCATTTATAGGTCCCCGATGAGGGGATTTTTTTTTGCCTTAAAATAATTTTTTTGCCGACAGTGTTTCTCAAGTAAACCGTCATTCGGATTTTTTATTGCGAATGATTTCAGAAGGGTAGACATTCATCGTCCGCCCGGATCCAGCTGTATAATTGACAACCTCATAAAAATGTTCATAAGCATCAATATAATTATAAATCGGTTCTCTCGGATGTTTCTCCATGTAAGCGATCGTTAGTTCTTTTGCGATATGACTGAACGCTAGTGGACTTTCGTTATTCTCGCTCATCTCAATTCCCCCGATATCTGCGTACTTTTATTCGTCCTTTGATGTTTCATTCATTAAATCTTCTAATAATTATATCGTTCGATTCATTCATTTATTTAATGTTAAAATACGAGCGTAAGACATTAACGGAATAAGCATATGTATGAACTTGCGACATACTGAAAAGCTTATATAATTCATAGTAGGTTGTATGTGGATGATCGCTCTAGTGAAAAAAATGGGGCGAATGAACCGAATAATGTGCAGAACAATTTTTGCCAGTAAATAAAGGAGTCACCAATGGAAACAAGGAGATCCAAAAGAACATTTAGATTAGTCGTTTTGAGCATTTTTTCAGCAATTATTTTTCTACAGAATGTCATACCCTTTTTAGGCTATATTCCGATGGGAGCATTTAGTCTCACCATTATCCATCTTACAGTTATTATTGTAGCGATTGCGCTCGGTCCGATTGATGGAGCTATTATTGGCGGTGTATGGGGGATGACAACGTTTATACGAGCATTTACTTTTCCGAGTAGCCCGATTGCGTCTATTGTCTTTACAAATCCATTAATCTCAGTTTTGCCGCGTATCCTAGTAGGCCTTGTTTCAGGGTATATCTATTTAGCACTTCAGAAGACAAAGCTATCACGTGCAGGAAGCATGTCTGTTGCAGCTCTATTTGGGTCATTGACCAACACCATTTTTGTACTTGGTCTTATCTATTTGTTTTATAGGAATCCCTATGCAAATTTCTTGCAAATAGATGTTAGCAAACTGATACCAGCTTTGCTTACCGTTGTATTTACCAATGGTCTTGCTGAGGCTGCAGCTGCATGTTTTGTTTCTCCTCTAATTGCCGCCCCCTTACTGAAATTCAGTGAGAAGCAGCACCATTGACATTTTCATGTTTCATCTCTGGGAGAAATCATATCTGCGATTAGTCAATACTTTGATAAATGAATACCATATAGTATTGAGCTTCAGAAGTTGGGTGGGAACGGCTATGAAAAGAGAAGACTTTTCTGAGAATATCGCGCTCGTATCCATAACGATTGGAAAGGTAATGGCTGCTGTTGGACAAACGCCTATAAAAAATTTAGATCGCGAAACACAGGATCAGCTCGTTTTTCTAGGCAGCTTAATCCAGGTCGCCGCAGGTACGTTAGTCTTCGACTTTTTTCCTGATAATCCAACAGCACAATTTGGTATTGCCTTAAATGTGATTGGCTATGGTGCATTTGTTTTTCAGACGATTAGCACTGAGGATGATCCCGAACGGCTGCTTGCCCAAGCGATGTCGTCAAACTTGAAAGAAGTGCTTGGGAACATGCTGATTTTGACGGATCTGGAAGTATGGCAGAAAATGTATATGCTCGTGGGGACGATCATGCTATGCATCGGTAATTTTCTGCAGGCACAGGGAAGAAAACGATTGCTGGATAAAGGCGATGATCTGACCCTTTTTGATCCGACTGTTACAGCGGGAACTTGGATGGAAACAGGAGGAATTTCGGCAATTATGCTCGGCAGACTGGCAGAGACAATCTGAATAGATGAGAAAGACACTTCTCCAAATTAAAAACGCTTATCGGAGAGGTGTCTTTTTAAAATCAATGGGGAAATGGGAATAGAAATGGTGCCGCGAAAAAAATAAATGGAAAACGAAATCTGCGGAACCGTCTAAACCTTCGGCGCGGTCCTGGACCAGCGAAAAACCTTTCATCTTCATCCGCATCCACATCTTCAGGAATCAGCATTACGACGCCTTGATCATTCACATCTTCAATAATGCCTTCCATTCGAGATCCATCAGCCATTTGCGCGATGACATGGTAATTCATATACTTTTGAGAAAGATTACGAATCATCTCAATGTCTGCGGTATTTGTATTCCGTTCTTCCATCACATGCGGGACAAAGAGGGGCTGCTCGGTAGAATCAATGTATTCATCCATTTGCATCACTCCTTTTCCCACTTAGTGTATTCACCTAGTGTGATCCCGTGACAGATGCCGCGAGTTAGAAGCGTGTACTTGGTGATTTACTTTGATTGACTTTGCGCCTGGATTTTTCTCTGCCGATACTGTGACCAATGGAAATGGATGAAGCAGCCGATGCAAAATCCGAGAATAGCGATAAATGCAGCGAGAGCAACAATGACTGTAAAAATAATGGCGATCAGCGTCCATTGTAGAAGAAAGCTTATGAAAGCAATAGCGAGACATGAAACAGCGATCGTTTGATTGAATTTTTGTTGATCCCGGTCTTCTGGAATATATGTGTTCACTGGATGTCTCAATAAAAATTTTGCTAAATACATAACAGGGTTTAAATGGAACAAAAGCCCGGAAAGTCCGGATAGAAGCGGCAGTAGGAGGATCCAATAATTGCCTGTAGTCAAAGCTAATACGGAACTGATAACGATCACCCATTGATTTGTTCTGACCAGAGGCCTGGGAATCGAATTTAAAGGCTGGCTCATAAAATCATACCTTTCATATAGGATTAAATATATTATACGCGATAAAGAAAAAAGCTCAACGATTTTACATCATATGCATCTAGTGTTAAGCATTTTCAGTGACATTGGATGAAGTACTTCTCTAATGCTGTGTTATAATAATAACCTGCGCTTTTACAATAGTAGTTTTCATATCTGTACGAAAAAAGGCGAGGTCGTGTAACTGAATGAATAGAATACAGCTTAATGCTGAAATGCTTAAAAAAAATATAGAATTACTGAAATGTCCGATTTGTGGAGAATCAATGCGTGTGGCGGAAATGAAGAGCTTGATTTGTCCGTACGGACATACGTTTGATATAGCAAAGCAGGGCTATGTAAATCTATTAGCACGTCCGGTACACACGCATTATGGGAAGGCACTTTTTGAAGCGCGTCGAAACATCATTGTTCATCACGGTTTTTTTAATCCATTAATACAAAAGCTGACTGCATGTATTGGTGAGGTTGCAGCCGCATCAGATCAACGGATTGACCTTTTGGATCTTGGATGCGGCGAAGGTTCACATCTTGCCGCGATCTGCCAAAAACTAGTAAAGGATTACTCATTTCACATAATGGGAAGTGGTGTTGACATTGCAAAAGAGGGGATTCAGCTTGCATCAAAACATTATCCCGATCAGCTTTGGTTTGTAGGCGATCTGGCGCAACCGGCATTTGCCGATCATCAATTTGATTTTATACTTAATATACTCTCGCCTTCCAACTATCAAGTATTTGATCAATTACTTAAGCCGGGAGGACGAATAATTAAGGTAATTCCAAGTGGCGGCTATTTAAAGGAGCTGCGGACATCCTTTTACGAAGAAGAGAAAATTTCCTATTCAAACGCTGAGATCAAGGCCCTTTTTTTAAACCATTTTTCCAACGCACGTACTGAAACGGTGAGTTATGTCGCTCGTTTAAATCACGAAGGCGTTCAAGATTTATTGCAAATGACTCCACTTGCTTGGACAGCTGCTGAAGAAAAACGTGAGGAATGGATGAAAAAGAAATCGGCTGAAATCAGTGTCGATTTTGATATTTTAATCGGTAACAAGTCATTCTGATCGTTTTCACTCATATTCTTTCATTTTGATCAATTTCAATTGTGACAAATGATCAGATCTGACTATTATTGATTGATTTTGAATGAAAACGTGATAAAATGAAAGAGTGGAGGAATTAATATGTTGGCTGAAGAAAGGCAGCAGATGATCCTGCAGATTCTGACCGAATCACATGTCGTAAAGCTGCAGGAATTGGTTCACATGCTGGCTGCTTCCGAATCGACCGTTCGTCGAGACTTGCAGGACTTGGAAAGCCGTCAACTTCTTCGTCGTATTCACGGGGGCGCTTCTCTCCTGAAAAAACTTAACGAAGAACCTGACATGGAGACCAAGACTTTCAAGAATGTGCATCAAAAGAAAGCGATTGCGAAACTCGCCGCGAAAAAGATTAAAGATAATGATTGCATTTATCTTGATGCGGGAACCACAACTTTAGAAATGATTCCTTATATTAAGGCAAGAAATGTAACCGTTGTCACTAACGGGCCTGCTCATGGCGATTTACTCGTTAGAAACAAAATATTATGCTATTTGTTGGGCGGTTTAATGAAACGCACCACAAAAGCGGTTGTTGGAAGCATTGCGATGCAAAATATTAATCTTTTCCGTTTTGACACCGCCTTCATCGGTGTTAATGGTATTGACGCATCTATGGGCTATACGACACCGGATCCTGAGGAAGCCGCATTAAAGCGTCGTGCTCATGATCTGGCAGCGCGTTCCTATGTAGTTGCTGATAGCAGTAAGTTCGCAGAAATTTCTTTTTGCAAGATGTTTGATTTGAGAGAGGCGGCGATCATTACGGATGAAATACCGGAAATGTGCCAATCCTTAATTCAAGAAAAAACAAGCGTCTGTGTCACAAATCATTCATCAGATTCAGTGCAATGTTGATAGTGATCGTGACAGCCCCTGAAACGGAATTTGATCGGAATCAGATATGATGCCGATCGAGAAGGCAATAAATTGGAATCGTTTCCTTTACTATTGAGTTCGGCTTTATTGCTCTACAAGAAGTGATTAAAGAATGAAGGAGTGTAGCATCAATGAGAATCACAGATCTAATGATTGAACGTACGATGGTCTTGGACATGCAGGCGACAACCAAAGAAGGCGCGATTGATGAATTGATTGCCAGCCTTGAAAGAAATGGAAAAATAAATGATTCTAAATTATTTAAAGAAATGATTCTAAAGCGTGAAGCGCAATCCAGCACGGGAATTGGGGACGGCATTGCTATGCCGCACGCGAAAACAAAAGCTGTGAATGAAGCGACTGTAGTCTTTGGACGAAGCAAACAGGGTATTGACTATCAGGCGTTGGACGGACAGCCTTCATATCTATTCTTTATGATTGCGGCGCCTGAGGGTGCTGCAGATGTACATCTCCAGACACTTGCTGCCTTGTCACGATTGCTTATTGATCATGATTTTGTTGAGCAGGTTAAGCAAGCGGAATCTGCAGCAGAAGTAGGGAAGCTTTTTGATAATAAACAAGCTGAGCATGATGCAGATGAAGCAAAAGAAGAGGCACAGCAACCGGTACAAGCCCAATCAGATTCTTCGAGTGAAAAATTTGTTGTGGCAGTAACGGCATGCCCAACAGGCATTGCACATACGTATATGGCTGAAGATGCGCTGAAAAAGAAAGCGAAAGAAATGGGCGTTGCCATTCGCGTTGAAACAAACGGTTCAGAAGGCGCTAAGCATGTGCTGACCAAAGATGAAATTGAACGAGCTGCCGGCGTCATTGTCGCCGCAGATAAAAAGGTAGAAATGGCGCGTTTTGATGGTAAGAAAGTTCTTCAGACGCCGGTAAGTGACGGTATTCGCAAACCTGAAGAATTAATTAACAAAGCCTTGAACGGACAAGCTCCGGTTTTCCATGCTGAAGGTGGCGCTGCAGAAGAAGAGGCGGAGGGTGCAAAAACCTCAGTATGGGGCAAAATTTATAAAGACCTAATGAATGGTATCTCGCATATGCTGCCGTTCGTTGTTGGTGGCGGTATTTTACTTGCCGTGTCATTCTTGTTTGAGAGACTTGGCAAAGACAATACAATTTTCCAGATGTTAAGTGCCATTGCCGGTGGTGATACCGGTGCGTTCCATTTCTTGATTGCGATTCTTGCTGGTTATATTGCCATGAGTATTGGTGATCGTCCGGCATTGATGCCAGGGGTTGTCGGCGGATTTTTAGCGGCTTCTTCTAATGCCGGTTTTCTTGGTGGTTTAGCTGCCGGTTTCCTTGCTGGATGGGTCATTATCCTATTGAAGAATATTTTCAAGGGATTACCGCGGACATTGGACGGTTTGAAGCCTATCCTGCTTTATCCGGTTTTTGGCTTGCTCATTACAGGCAGCTTAATGTACTATATTTTTGATCCGATTTTCAAATTTATTAATACAGGTTTGATTGGCGCATTGAATCATCTTGGCACGGGTAATGCTGTGTTACTTGGAGTTGTTCTGGGTGGTATGATGGCTGTCGATATGGGCGGTCCGGTGAATAAAGCGGCTTATACATTCGCAATTGGTGTATTTACAAGCAGCGGCAATAGTAATGGATTGATGATGGCTGCAGTTATGGCTGGAGGCATGGTGCCACCGCTTGCAATTGCTTTAGCTACTTCATTGTTCAAAAATAAATTTACTGAAGATGAGCGAAAAGCAGGGATTACCAATTATGTGCTCGGCCTGTCATTCATTACCGAAGGTGCAATCCCATTCGCCGCTTCGGATCCGCTTCGTGTTATTGGATCCAGTGTTATAGGTGCGGCAATCGCCGGCGGTTTGACTCAGTTATGGGGGATCAATATTCCGGCACCGCATGGTGGTATTTTTGTAGTCTTGCTAGGCAATCATGCGATCCTTTTCTTGGTTTCCATCATAGTTGGTACAATTATTTCCGGTCTGATTCTTGGTTTGTGGAAAAAACCTGTGGATGCGAAGAAATAAGGTCATTGCAAAAAAAATAAAAAGATTTGATAGAGGATGCGGCTGAAAAACCAGCCGCATCCTTTTTGTGCTGTAAAAGAGAAAAATTTTAAAGAGTGTTTTCTACGCCTAGGCCGAGTGAAGTCAAGACATCTAATGTGCTCACTTTTATGTAATAAATGAGGTGAATAGAACAAATACTAAATAAAATTGACAGGATTATTTTATGACCCGGATGTGAGTAGGCTTGATAAACATTAAGAATTACCTGATACGGACATTTTGCATCGTTTTTGCGCTATTTGTCAGCCTTTTTTTAATGATGAGTGTCATCGGACCTTTTTTTCTGGGATCAGGCAGTTACTATGGAAATGTAGCATCTTCGCCGTTAGAGCTGTCGGGAATGCTCTTCTTTTTTGCAATCGTCGTTTTTCTCTTTTTCTTGTCTATAGATCGGCTGCTTTCCAAGTGCTCTGCACTTGTGTTAAACCGATGGGCTCTGATTTTATTTTCACTGATTATCTTATTTGAGTGCTTTATTCTTATAGCTTTCCGTGGAATTCAACCACCTGAAATCGATGGCGGCCATATTATTATGAAAGCTCTGGATTTGTTAAAAAACAAGAGCGTTCATGACGACAGTATCTATTTTAATGTTTATCCAAACAATCTTCCTGTGACACTGATCCTTTTTTGGATATACCGTCTTTTTCCAATTGACCAAATGCAAATGTTGTTTATGTTCAATCATGCACTATGTATGATCACGCTTAATGTAGGGATTTATTTTTCCTGGAAGCTTGTTTTACTCCTTCTTGGCAGAAAAATGAGTACTTTTTTCCTAATCTTTGTACTTACTTGTGCGCCAATCTTTTTTTACACCTTATACTTTTATTCCGATACGTTGATGGTCATGATGCCACCGTTGCTTATTTATCTTTGGTTCCGCTATGAGCAGAGTGGAACCATTGTTTATGGTGCTCTGGCATGTGTATTTTTGGGAATCGGATGCATTATTCGGCAGAATCTTATCCTTTTTTTGCCGGCGCTTGTGCTTTTTCTGCTTCTCCGTTCAAAAGTAAAAAAAACACTCATGGTGATTGCATTAACCATGATCACCTATACCGCGTTTCAGCTTCCTCTGCAAATGTATACGCATCACATGCATCTGGGTTCAATTCAACAATACAAGATGCCTTCCGTTCATTGGATTATGCTCGGACTCTCAAACCAGGGCCGATATCATATAGAAGATTTTAGACGCAGCTTCCTTGCATCTACTCAGGAAGAGAAGAAAAGGGTGGACTGGCAAGAAATCAAAGAAAGACTTTCAAAAAAAACACCAGCCGAATTAGCTGGCTTATGGCTTGCAAAAGCGTTCCGGGTGTACGCAGATGGTTCAATGGGCTATTACTGGTATACAGGAAATACATCTGAACATAACCTTCTATTTGATTATTTCTTCGGTGGACAGAAGCAAATCACTTTGTTTATTATTCAAATTTTTCATATCGTCAATTTGTTCCTGCTGCTGCTTTCTGTAATACGTTTTTTTAGAATAAAAAAGCCGGATACCAGCTTGCTGATTCAGATCATGCTGTTTGGAAATTATTTGTTTTACATTTTTTTATGGGAAGCTGAGCCGAGGTATGCGCTCCTCTTTCTTTTTCCGATGCTGATTGGAAATTGTTATGGGGTAAACGAAGCAAAGCAATATCTTGATGAGCGAATCAGAAATAGAACTGTCGAAGCGCTCCGCGGAGGTGTACCTCATATATTGACTCATATTCTGTTTTGTATGCTCATCAGCATCGCTGCCCTGCGTGTTGTTCCAATGACCCAGACAGCAACAGAGCAATATCGTTACGCAGTTAATCAAAATCAAAAAAAGGGGGCACTGACTACGCGCATCGACGCATCACATGCAGTTCAGCAAACCTTTCACGCGGAAAGGCCTTTTGACCATATATCTTTAGGAAAAGCAGGTGCCCGGGGGAAAGGAGTATATGTATTGAGTATTTACTCGGTAGCCGAGAAGAAACAAATAGAAAAGCTGATCTTCTCTGAACGTTCGTTAGCAAAAAGGCGATTATCTGATTTGCCACTTACGCACACTTTGCCTGGAAAACGGAATTACAGGCTAGCTGTGTATCTTCAGTCGGGGACTGAGGATTCAGCGCTTAATTTAGCTATGCATGGAAAAGGGCTGTTCGAACAAAGGGACTTATATTTGAATGGTACTCTTTTTCAAAATAATATGGAGATGAAGGGGAAAGATCTTCAGTTTCGTGCCTATATGCGAGAAAATCGTCCATACTTGAGCTTGCCTATATTTATACTATTGCTAAGTGTTCCTTTTCTAATGATTGTTATATTTGCCGATACGTATCGAAGGACCGAGACATTCCGCATTTCTTTGCACACAGATCCGATATGAAAAAAGAGCTCGTCATGTGATGGCTCTCTTCTTAAATAACAATTTTCGGATCGACTATATGAAACATGGTTAGAAAGTACTCAACGTGAACTTCTAAAAAGTAGCATTAATTTGAAATGGATTTTCCGGACCTTTTTACACGAATCCGACTGAGCTGCAACATTAAAAGAATCAATCCTACAAGCGATAGCAAAGGTGCTGTTAGTGCAAGATAATTAAGCGGAAGGAAGCTGACAGATAATCCTCCAAAGAAGGCACCGGATGCATTGCCCACATTCATCGCAGATTGATTTAAAGTGCTCGAGAGCAGCGGAGCGTCTTCGGACAGTACCATGCTTCGGAACTGCAAAATTGGCGATTGGGCAAATGCCAGAATACCGAATAGAAAGACGGCGAGAACCATGAGGATGGCGTTGGATTGAATAAAGAATAAGATCAGGAAAAAGAGTTCCAGTGCCGCTAATAAACCGATGAGGGATCCGTTAAGACGCCAATCGGCAAGTCTTCCGCCAATCAAGTTGCCAATGGTTACACCGATGCCAAATACAACGAGTGTAAAAGTCGACGGCATGGTCACCAAAACCGGAGATGTTCTGAAGCACAGGGATGATGTAAGTGAAAAATGCAAACACACTTCCGAAGCTGAATAGTGAAATCAGTAAAGTTACCCAAAGCTGACCGCTCTTAAGAACAGCTAATTCTGTTAATAAGGATGATTTCTGCTTGTTTTCTTGTTTAGGGACAAGAAAAAAGAGACCGAGAACAGCGACGATGCCGATCAAGCTGATAATGAGAAAACTAGCTCTCCAGCCTAGACGTTGACCAACAAATGTACCAAATGGCACACCCACAATGTTAGCAACTGTTAGCCCGGAAAACATTAAGGCCATCGCAGATGCTTGCTTATTCTTGGGAACAAGGCTGGCAGCCATAATCGCTCCGAGTCCGAAGAAAGATCCGTGGGCAAGCGCGGTAACTACTCGGCTTAGCATCAACAGTCCATAGTTTGCAGAAATCGCGGCAAAAAAGTTACCAATACTGAAAATAGCCATTAGGAGCATTAGGACATTTTTTCGAGCCATTTTATACGTAGCTACAACAATGATCGGGCCGCCGATGGCAACACTTAGCGCATAACCCGTAATAAGCTGGCCAGCTGCAGCAGTGGAGACATTGAGATCTGCGGCGACATTAGGAAGCAGGCCCATAATCACAAATTCTGTCATTCCGATAGCGAATGCACCGATTACCAATGTCCATAGTGAAAGCGGATAAGTTTTCATTGTGCTCCTCCTCAAATATGTAACAAAAGAATCGTATCAAATGAGTTTAAGATTGTGAAATTTTTTGCCTGAAAAGAAGGATTTTCTATATGAGGGTGTTCGAAAAGTCCGGGAAAAATTACCGGCGAATCTCTGTGTCAACTTGCTTTTCCGCTCCTCACGTATTATTTGCATACGCTCCGGTGCTCAAAGCTGCGTTTCCTTGACCTTCTTGGTCCTTTTTGTCCTCCTTTTCGAACAAATTCAACCTGAGAGTAAAATAGATTTGGAGATGTCGCGTGTATGCGGTAAACTAACAATAGAGAGACATAAACTACTGATAAATTAGGTGATTGAAATGAAAATTGGGTTAATTGGTTTAGGAAAAATGGGATACAATCTTGCTCTGAATATGTCTGAACATGGTTTTGAAGTCAAGGCTTTTGACTTATCGCAGGAAGCGGTAAAAAAAGCGGCTGAATCGGAGGGGATTGATGGGTTCGCGTCAATTGAAGCTCTTGTTAATGCTCTTGAAAAACCGCGTGTTTTCTGGATGATGGTGCCAGCAGGTGATCCTACGGAACAGACACTGAACAATTTGCTTTCTCTGCTTGACGAAGGAGATATTGTTCTTGATGGAGGAAATTCAAGGTACACGGATTCCGTTCGTCGTTACCAGCTTTGCAAGGATAAAGGTGTCTCGTTTATGGATGTCGGCACCTCAGGAGGAATGAGTGGAGCAAGAAACGGCGCTTGCGTTATGGTCGGCGGTGATGAACGATCCTTTAGCTACCTTGAACCGCTTTTTAAAGCTATTTCAGTTTCCGATGGTTATCTGTATACAGGTAAAGCGGGGAGCGGACATTTTCTGAAAATGGTGCATAACGGTGTGGAATATGGGATGATGCAGTCTCTTGCAGAAGGGTTTGAAGTGCTTCAGAAGAGTGAGTTTTCATATGACAATCAGGCGGTCGCAAAAGTATGGAATCACGGTTCAGTGATCCGCAGCTGGCTGGTTGAGCTATTGGAAGATGCCTTCTCGAAGGATGGAGATCTCGAGAAACTCAGCGGTGTCATGGCCTCATCAGGCGAAGGAAAGTGGACATTGGAGACAGCGCTTGATATGCAGGTGCCTACACCGGTTATTGCTCTTTCATTGCTCATGCGCTATCGTTCACTTGAAAGCGATACATTTGCTGGTAAAGTTGTTGCCGCGTTGCGCAATGAATTTGGCGGCCACGCTGTAGTAAAAAAATAATGATCAATACAAGAAAGCGTTCAGACCTGATAAAAGGGCCTGAACGCTTTTTTGATACATGATAGAGAGCTGATCCGCATTATACTCAGAAAAGGCGGCATAGCCTTTCGCTTCCGGTAAAATGATTTTACCGGGTAAAGGCGCATCATTCTTATCGACTTTGGTATCGAGAACGACTGGCACTTGGGCGATCCGAGCTTCTTGAAATGCTTCGTGCAACTGTTCGTAAATACAAAAAGCGTTCATTCGGAATAAATCCCAAACGAACGTCTTTTGTATGTTTAGATCATTAAATTATAGAAATCTGCGGACAACAGTCTTCATTGGCGGCATTTTTTCTAACTTATGATTTTCAGCGATTGATTTAGCAGTAAATCTGGCATAGCCTTTCGCTTCGTCCATCACAATCTTGCCTGGCAGCGGAGCGGCGTCAACGTCGACCACAACATCAAGGATGACCGGTACATCCGCAGCTTTAGCTTGTTCGAGTGCAGGTTGCAGATCTTCGTATTTCTCAACGCGGAAGCCCATACCGCCGCATGCTTCAGCAAACTTAGCATAGTCAATGTCGCCGAAATCAACGGCATATTTTAATTGACCGGCAGATTGTTGTTCATATTTGATGAAAGACAATTGTCTATTGTTAAGTACAACGCAAATCAATGGCATTTTGTAGTAAACAGCAGTTGCGAAATCTTGCATCACCATTGCAAAGGCTCCGTCACCGCTGATGGAAATTGCTTGACGATCAGGGAATGCTTGTTTTGCAGCGATTGCTCCCGGAAGACCGCAGCCCATTGTCCCTAGCCATGCTGAGACGATAAAGTCCTGATTTTCTGAAATTTTGAGATAGCGCGTAGACCATACGGTTGACGTGCCAACATCTACGGAATAAATGGTGTCCTCTTCAGAAATGGATGAAATGGCTGACATCAGTGCTTCAGGCGCAATCGGCGTTTGTTTTTTGTCTTGGTCTTCAGCCATCCATTTCCACCAGGTGTTCATTTTGTTCTGGCAAGTCTTCAGGAATGGACGGTCAGTAACAGGTGTTGTATGCTCTGTCAGATAGGAAAGCGCCTCGGAAGCGTCGCCGACAATGCCGACAGTGACGGAGTAGCGTTTGCCGATTTTGACAGGATCGATATCGATTTGAACGCATTTCGCACCTTCCGGAAGATAAGCGGCATACGGATAATCGGTGCCGACCATAATGAGCAGATCCGCGCTCTTCATCGCTTCATATGCAGGTTTCGTTCCGATTTTGCCGATGTTTCCGACAAAGTTCGGGTGATCATCGGCAATCGCGCCTTTTCCTGGTAGTGTGATCGCTACCGGGGCAGAAATACGTTCGGCAAATGATCTCAATTCTTTTTTGGCACTTTTTGCACCGACGCCTGCCAGGATTACCGGATTGCTGGCGCTGTTTATCAAAGCGACAGCATCGTTCAAATCATTTTGAACGAGACCAGGATTTTTCTTTTCAAAAACCGTGGATAATTGCGGGATATTATCAGAAATTTCACCGAGTACAATATCATCCGGAATAGACAGAACCGCGACACCGCGTTCTTGATAAGCGGTACGGATTGCTTGATTGACAACTGCCGGAAAGCTCTCGGCGCTTGTAATATCCTTGTTGTACACTGCGACATCCTTAAATAATTCGACCGTGTTCACTTCCTGAAAATAATCTGTGCCTGTCAATCTTGCCGGAATATGGCCGACAAGAACAAGCATAGGTACATGATCCATCTTGGCGTCATACATACCATTCAACAAGTGAATCGCACCAGGTCCTCCGATAGCCAGACAAACACCGATCTTTCCAGTAAGTTTTGAGTAGGCTGCAGCGGCTAGTGAGGCTACTTCTTCATGCCGGACGGTATAAAACTTAATCTTGCTTTCTTCTTTTCTTAGTGCTTCAACCATCGTGTTGATCGAATCGCCGGGGATACCATAGATATGGTCAATACCCCAGTTTTCAAATAACTTGACCACCGCTTCACTTGCTTTTACCTTTCCCATAATTGGGTTCCTCCTTCAGAAGTGAGCTATTGTCTTGAATTTAATTAAGTAATTAATTCAAGACTTCTATATATATAAATGTGACAAAATAATGAACCTTATGGGTCTATTTTATGACTATTCCTGAAAAAAGCAAATGGAAATGCTCATCTATATATAAAAATCGCTTCAACTTTTACTTTTGTTTCAACTATTCTATTTCTATAATAGAAACAAGGATGCAAGGGAAGGTGAAATCATGAGCTTTGTATCAATCATAGCGACAGAACAATGGATTTCAGCCGTTAGTGATGGCAATCTAGTCGAGTTTGACAAAGAGGGCAACTGGCAAATCAAACCGGGAAAAAAGCCAAGTTTTTTTCGAATATCTGAATGCCAGTTTATCGCTTGCACGGGAAGTTCGGAGGCATGGAGCCGTATAAAAAAAGAATTTCCGTTCAAGAAGGAACCGTATCCATTAGATAAAGACATGTTGAATCAACTTGAAGAAGTTGTAAGGGTAGTTCCACAGAATCAACAGGATGTTTTGCTCGTTGTAGCGGATGCGACAAATCGAGTGACATGCCGAATGATCTCAAATCAGCCGGATACGAAATGGACGGTCATAGAGCCTGAATCAGGCCGAACAGGCACGTTGTTTCTGGCTGGAAAATTAATTGATGAAAAGAAAATTCGTCTCATTTCAAAAGAATTTAATCGTTTGCTTCAGGTTCATGGGAAAGATGAGTCGAAGCAGGTCGTACTTGCGCAGAGAGAACTGAATAAAATCGCAGCAACATTGGATCCAACGATTGGCACGCGTATTTACCAACTGCTCATTAATAAGTGATTAAGGCTGAGTAAAAATCAGACTCAGGTTGGAGACGCAAAACCATCATCAGATCGAATCATTCGTACGTGAAGCGTTCTATCATTAAGACATACCGAATGAACCATGTCACGCGAAATGAGGAGAACCATGAAAACAACCTTTGCTATTTTTAAAAATAAGCAGTATTCCTTGTTATTTACAGCATCAGTCGCATCACAGTTAGGAAGCATTATTGGAATGACCGCATTAGTTTTTTATTTTCTGAGCCGATTCAGCCATCAGCCGTACTTAGCGACTGTCAATGAACTGATGTTTTCATTACCCGCTTTAATCGTGTTCTGGATCGTAGGTGTGGCAGCCGACCGTCTCGACCGACAAAAAATTGCATCTAATTGTGATTGGATCAGTGCATTGTTGTCACTTGCACTGCTTGGGGCGGTACTATGGGGACAGTTAAATCTGATCTTTTCAATTATTTTTTTACGTGCTGCCGTATCAAAGTTTTTCGCTCCCGCTGAGCAGGCAATCTTGCAGGGAATTTTACAAAAAGGTGATTATGCGGTAGCGGCAGGCTTGAATCAAATGGTCAGTAGTGTATTTATGATTTTTGGAAATGGCCTTGGAGCAATTGTCTATTGGCATTTCGGTGTCCAAGGAGCAATCTTAATTGACGCGCTATCCTTTGTTTTGTCGGCTCTACTCATACGAATACCAGCGATCCGGAAAGAAGTGCGTCAGCCTAACGGTGCACATGATTGGAAGACAACAACAATTAAATCCATCATCACTGATTTCAATCAAGGATTTCTCTACATTATTAAAGATAAACTACTTACTTCTCTAGTAGGAAGCTTTGCCATCTTTGGAATTATTAACGGTGGGTGCAGCGTCATGCTCATCTTCATTCTGAAATATAAACTAGTGCCAGATGTGTATGAATTATTCTCGGTCTGGACTGGAATAATCGCGGGGGCTGGGATATTGATCGGAAGTCTTATTGCTTCTGTCTGCGCAGGTAAGTGCAGGTTCCGATCCATGATTATTACAGGGTTGCTTGCCAGTGGTCTTTTCATGGTTGCTGCCGGTTATGTGCCTACCGTATATCTTTTCTTTGTCATGATTTTTTTCTCAACTCTGTTAATTCCCTTGGTTAATGTTGCGATCGGAGGATGGATGCCGCATATTGTTGATCCCAAAATGATGGGGCGAGTGGAGAGCTGGAGCACACCGATCCTGATGTTCTCGCAATCGCTGACGCTCGGCTTCATCACGTTTGCCTTTCCAAGACTCGTGTCGATTGAAACTATCTTTCTTATTATTGGTTCTGTGACAGTACTTTCAGCAGTTTATTATTTATTCTTTGTGCCGTCCGATACAATTGAAGAACGCACAGTGGTGGAACCAATCAATGGCAGCCTAGAAGCGGCCGGATCGAAAAATAGATAAGAGAACAATCATGAACATGAAAAGGACAACAGTCACTGCAATGCCAAGAACAGGGACATTGCTAAGGAGGGAGCGAGATCCGAATGTTTCTCCAATGATAATACATGACAGTATGATACTGAAGGAAAGAAGCATGATGCTGAATGAAATTCGGTTTGCTGCTCGATCCACTTTTGCAAGCAAGAATTCCAATTGAGGAAGTTTCATTTCCACTCGCGTCTTTCCTTTGTAGAGATGAGTTAGTGTTTTTCTTAAAAGAGAAGGGATGTGCATACTGTTTTCAACGATGTCGTATCCATTCAATAGAAACTTCTTTGAAAGCTCACTTGGATTTAGCCTTTTGATCAAGAGTCTCTGTCCATACGGTTCTGCAAGTTCCAATATATTAATGTTTCGGTCCAGCCGTGTAATTAAGCCTTCTAGTGTAATCAGCGCTTTACCAAGAAGTGTATAATTTTTCGGAATACTGATGTGGTGCTTCTTGGTCACTTCAAAGATATCATGGATCACTTTCCCAATATGAACATCTTTAAAAGGCAAACGGTAGTACTTCTCGCGGAGAACATCAAGATCCGCTTTGAAGTGCCGTTCATTCAGATCATCGGGCATGTTGGTCATGGACGAAATCGTGCGAAATAGCATTTCGGTATTTCCTTTCATAAGGCCGATAATCAAGTCACCAAAATCGCGCTTCATCGCATCATTTAAATGCCCAACTTGTCCGAAATCGATATAGCCGATTTTATTTCCTGAGAAGAAAAAAAGATTGCCGGGATGCGGGTCGCCATGAAAGATACCGCAAATAAGCGCTTGATCCAAGAACGAGCGCACAAGACGTTCACAAATCACCTTATTATCGATACCTTCTGGAGGACCGCTGACAAGCTCGCTGTATTTGTATCCGTGAATATAGTCAAGAGTCAGTACTCTTTGGGTAGAAAACTCTCGATATACCTTTGGTATCACGATCGTGTCGTTGTTGTTAAAAAAGTCATGCAGCTTTTCGGTCGTCCTGGCTTCCATGATGTAATCCATTTCACTTCGGATTGCTAGAGAAAATTCCTCAACAATATCACTGATCTGGTAAGTACGTGCCCATTCATATCTTTTTTCAACAAGTGATGCGAGATCCCAAAGAATTTCAATGTCGTTTTCAATAACGGTTTCAATATCCGGCCGTCTGATTTTGACGGCGACTTCTTCACCTGTTTTTAAGACGGCATAATGCGCCTGAGCAATTGAAGCAGCAGCAAGGCAGTTTTCATCAAACCGAGAAAATAGCTCTTCAACCGGTTTACCGAATTCTTCGGAAATTCTTTTTTTAACTGTCTGTGGATCAATCGGTGTGACATGATCTTGAAGTTCGCGCATCGCTTCAGCGATCTGTTCCGGCAAAATGTCTGTTCTTAGACTGAGGAGCTGGCCAAGTTTAATAAAAGTTGGCCCGAGTTCCTCAAGCATTGAACGAATACGCTGACCGATCGATTTTTGTTCATTTCCTGTTCCTGAGAAGTCGGAAATGATCTGCTTTGGCAATGAGAGAAGATGAAAGAGGCCAACATCTTTAACAATATAACCAAAACCGTACTTTACCAGAACCGCGACAATTTCTTGATATCTTTTTATATGGCGAATGTGCTTTCCAATCATGAAGATCACCTGAACGATTTATTTTTCATCGTTTTCTTCTTTTGTTGTGGTACTTTTCAGTTCTGTAATTTGGTTTTCAAGAGCGGTCAGTTTTTCCTTTAAACCATTGAATTCATCCAGGGTAACAAACCCCAGATCCTTAATGACATCTATGATCTCCTGCTCAAAACCGTCACGCCATTTTCCTGTATTTCCTTTGCCTTTTTCATTTAAAGCAGTAAGTAATGCTTTTGCTTCTTCAGCAGCTGCACCACCGCTTTTTGAAAGGTCTTCAAAAAGCTTCTCCGCTTTTTCCTTACTCGCAATCGTTGCGCCAAGTCCAATAAGAAACCCTTTTTTTATCAAATCATTCATGGTTCTTCCTCCTCGCGCTTTTCCTTTATTTTAACTGACATTCTATGACCTGTATATGATTAGGGTGCCTGAAATTCAGAACCTGATGCGAAAGGATACGGAAAAAGCCTGAAAGACACTTAAAGTGCTTTCAGGCTCATTGTTTTGATTCAATAAAAGGACGAAAATATATAATTTCAAACTTAGCTGTGTATCTGTCAAACAGGCTACCGAGTTACTTAATTGAGCGGAAGACCCCAACTACTTTTCCGAGAATGACACAATTATCAAGTAGTATCGGATTCATTGATGCGTTTTCCGGCTGAAGACGGATATGGTCTTTTTCTTTAAAAAAGCGTTTGACCGTTGCTTCATCATCATCAGTCATAGCAACAACAATTTCCCCATTTTCAGCGGTTCTCTGCTGACGGACAATCACTTTGTCTCCATCAAGAATGCCGGCATTTATCATGCTTTCACCAGATACATTCAAAATAAAAGCATCATCATCCTCAACCATTGAACTTGGGACCGGAAAATATTCTTCAATATTTTCAACAGCACTGATCGGTAGACCGGCTGTCACTTTTCCAATGACCGGGATATTCACCGTTTTTTCTGTATAAACATCACCGTCATGATCCAGCACTTCAATTGCTCGCGGCTTGGTTGGATCGCGTCGAATGAATCCCTTTTTTTCAAGTCGTGCGAGATGACCATGTACTGTTGAACTAGAGGCCAGTCCGACTGCATCGCAGATCTCACGGACGGATGGCGGGTAACCTTTGCTTGCAACTTCATGTTTTATAAAATCCAAAATAGCTTGCTGCCGATTTGAGAGTTTCATGATGCTTCTCCTTTTCCTTATCCTGTCAATATTATAGCATTCAGAAAAGAGTGATGCAAACATTCGTTCGAAAGTATTGACACAAATATATGTTCGCATTAAAATAGAGAAAACGAACAAACGTTCCGCGAACAAATATTCCTTACAGGGGGAAATTGATATGAATACAAGCATTCATCAAAAAGCGAAAGGCATTTCTTTCATTATCCTATTTTTAATTATGACTGTCGTTCTGTTCCTGACATTAACAAATACGGTTGCGGCCGATCAAAACAATTATAAAGAAATCACAGTGAAAACAGGGGACTCGCTTTGGACTATTGCCGAAGCATATCAAAAGGAAAATCCAAAACTGTCCAATCAGGCATTTGTCAGCTGGGTCGAGAACAAGAATGGCTTAATCCGGGATCATATTGTTCCGAATGAAAAGCTTATTATTCCTGTTCGAAAGTAACCGGAACCTCATCTCTTGTCGAATCATGACAAATACTTTTAATTGGCATATTCATCCTTCTATGTTATACTGTTATATAACAAAGGGATATCGATGTTAATGTGTTGGTACAACGTTTTATCCCTTTATGTTTTGTTGGTATGTGATTACTGAATTCCATTGATGATTTATATCATTAATGGCCATTTTTCATCCTCCTTCAGAAGAAAGCATTTTCTTTTTATAAGAACACGCTTTCTTTTTTTTGTGTTTTTAGCCGTACAATCAATAAAAAAGCCATGAATTCATGGGGTACAAGGTTGACCTGAAATCAAGTGATAGTGTACACTGAACTATGGACATTTGACACAAGGAGGAAGCAGACGCATGCTCTGGTTATACATATTAGTGGGCGTGATTTGCTTGGCCGCCGGATTAATCCTCGGCTTTCTAATCGCCCGTAAATATATGATGAACTACCTTAAGAAAAATCCGCCGATTAATGAAAACATGCTGCGCGTGATGATGGCTCAAATGGGTCAACACCCGTCACAGAAGAAAATTAATCAGATGATGAAAGCCATCAACAACCAAATGAAATGAGTAATGCTAGACGTAGCGAGGGTTTTGAACGTTTGAAAAGTCCTTTTAACGTCTAATTTTCATACTTATTTCGTCGAATTGAACATCCTTCATCTTGATTTTCAGACACAAAGCATTGAAAAAACATAGGTTAATCTTTCTTAATCACCATTTTCTGTTGAAAAGTAAACCAACAGAAGTTGGTGATTTTTTTATTGACTTAAATCTAGAGGAGTTATCTCAGGTGTATTTTTATCATTTCAAAGCCAAGGGTTTTACGGATAAGACGATGCTTACTAAAGAATATGAAGTAAGAAGGGTAGTTGAATTTCTAACAAGATAAGATATCTATTACTGATCTACAACAGGTTACTCTATACTTAAGAGAATTTGTTTCCGAATGACACAAGACAGGAAACTTAAAGCAACAAGCATTATCCCAATGTATAAAATGATTCATGCTTTTTTTAGTTGGTGTGTTGAGGAAGAGTACATCAAAGAGGGTCCCATGGAGAAGGTGGAATGTCCAAAGCTTCCAAAGACTGTTATACACACATTTAAACCAGATCAGGTTTATTGGATGATTCATGCGTTTAATCAGATTCGTACCTTGAACTTAGAAGTAAAGCAATCTTATGCATGCTAATAGATTGTGGCTTGAGGTCAATTGAGATTAGGCGACTAAAACCTGAAGATATTAAAGAAACAATAATCAATGTTCTTGGCAAGGAAAATAAAAAACGATTTGGGTCTGAGACAGCTACGGCACTAGATAAGGTAGTTGCTAGTCTAACAACGAACCTAGTAAGCCCAAGTCACGGCCATATCAGTATACAGTAGTGTCAAGTAATACATTGGGAAATAGCTACAGATAATAATATGTCTGTAGCAAATTGAACCATCTTAATTCGGATACTATTTATCCAAAACAGAAACTGTAACTTAAGTAATAATTAAGCCTCATCCAATTAATTTTAGGTGGGGTTTTTTTCATTTATTCAATATCATTCCTAAAACACTGACAAGTAATTATATTTGCGCTATAATTTACCAATTAAATGAAACCAAGGTGATTATAATGGGTTTTTTGAAAGCTTATGCAGCTTTCTGGAAAAACTATGTTTATTTTGGAGGAAGAAGTAGCCGTTCAACCTACTGGTGGGTGCAGCTATGGAATTTCTTAATTTTTATCATCATACTTGCGTTTGTCATTGTTCCTGTTATCCATACATTTACAACTAAGGATTATGGTGGTATGGGTTTGAGCACGGTTTTTGTATTTGTGTATCTTTTGTACACTTTAGCAATCATCATACCAGGTATCAGTTTAACTGTTCGACGCTTTCATGATGCTAATCTTTCTGCTTGGTGGTACGTAGGTTTGTGTTTGGCGCCTAAAGTTCTGGTATTTATTGCTGAAGGAGTAACAAAAAGTACGATTACGATAGACGGTTTATTAGCATTGATTTATTTTGCTGCAGTTATTGCACGTTTTGTCATTACACTTTTACCGTCAAAGGATCCAAATAATTTTAGAGAACATACAGACAGCTAAAATAAAGTTCAGAAAAAGGGACATCATCCATTAATTTGGGTGGCGTCCTTTTTTCTTGTTTAGATTAAATAAGTTTATAATGAACAGCGACAGACATATAAACAAATCTTTTATTTCTTTTTAGCCGATAATAATCTAAATGGTAATTTTATAAGACAGAAACCGATCATTCCCCCAAGAGTATTTAAGATTACGTCATCAATATCAGTAGATCGATAAGTTATTCCAACAATAAAACTTATTACAGCTTGTCCCAGTTCAATATATAAACTGAACAGTATGCTAGCGATAAGCATTTTTATAGGGTTATGATATTTCTCTGATACGAGAGGTAATAGAAATCCAAAAGGCAAAAATAATAAAATGTTTCCACCTAATTGTTTAAGAATGACTTCTAGACCAACTGAGTGAAATAAAGTATTGGAAATTGAAAGGAAAGGGATAAAATTATCTTGTTGGTTGAGTTCAGTGAAGCTGTGAATGTGAGCTGACCAACGTGTAATCAATGGAATGGAAAACCAAGTTAGGCTGATAACTAGAAGAATATAGTATAGGAAACAGTCCTAATAATAAATTGAGATAATTTAAAATTGCCTTTTCTAATCAAAAAAATTATTGATACAGGAAAGTAAATAATTGTAAAAATGAAAATGAATGGAAAGGGAGTCAGGAAGTACAATTTATTTCCTCCGTTATTTAATTATTGTTAACTTCTAATAGTTTGATATGTCTCTCTTATGATACCAATTAATTTAAATCGTTATTTGGTAAAGAGACAGCTAAAATACAATAAATAATAAGCATTGCTAAAGGGTTAACAAATACCAATACTAGGAAAATTAATCTCACTGCAATTGAGGATATACCAAAAAATTCAGCAATACCTCCACAAACACCAGATAAACCGATATCTGTGGTAGATTTCATTAATTTATGAAAGTGCATGTTTTCCTCCTTATTAATGGATAGTAATGGATGAGTACTTGTTCTTTCTCTTGAAAGGTTTAGAAAATTTATAGACAATTAATTGAGGGATTAATATGAGTAAACTACCTATTAATAATAGTTGCATGTGAGACTGTAGATACAGACAATAAAAAATTCAATGATTATTTTTTTCATGCCTATGCCTCCATGATATCGCCTATTCATCCACAAAATCAATAATCTCTCTTA
Organism: Sporolactobacillus laevolacticus DSM 442; assembly: GCF_000497245.1. Lineage (GTDB taxonomy): Bacteria > Bacillota > Bacilli > Bacillales > Sporolactobacillaceae > Sporolactobacillus > Sporolactobacillus laevolacticus. Next base: position 181,109 of record NZ_AWTC01000006.1, on the reverse strand, counting down.
TATTTTTATTATTCAACTGATCAGCGATCTTTTCTATATGATATGATCAAATTGGATGCGTTGACGTTTTCCATTTGCTAATTCAGAAAGTGTTGCTCTTCATATATCCACAACTTCTGCAAATTTACTAATAGATACCACATTGGCTTTTTGTTACTATCCTTTTAAAAAAAGTGAAGTGAGAAGTAATGAAACGAAAAAAATTCTATCTTTGGGGCATTATTGCAGTTGTGTTAACGTTTTTAGATATCGATCTCACTAAAGATTTGATTTGAATAGAGAAATTTGGTTTAGGTGAAAAATCAAAGCGGGGAGTGAATGCACATGTTAAAGGTTGGTGTGATTGGGCTTGGTTCAATAGCGATGAAGGCTTATCTGCCGGTCTATGCCGGAATGAGCGGAATTGAATTTTACTTTTGCACACGAAACAAGGCAACATTGGAGGAGGTCCGCGCGAAATATCGCTGGACACATCTCTGTACGTCCATTGATGAATTGTTGAAACAAGGCATCCATGCTGCTTTTGTGCATGCTGCAACCCATGCTCATCCAAAGATTATCGAACAATTGATACTGCACGGTATTGCAGTTTATACTGATAAACCAATAGCCGATCATTATGAAGGCGCGAAACGATTGACTGAGTTGACAGAGGTCAATCATGTGCTGCTTATGACCGGATTTAATAGACGGTTTGCACCGTTCATCGCCAAAGCTTCTCTTCTTCCAAACAAGACGATGGTGATTTGCCAGAAGAATCGAGTGAATGATCCAAAAGATTTAAGAACTGCTGTTTTCGATGATTTCATTCACGTCATTGATACGGCTCGTTTTTTGCTAGGAAAGCCAATTAATTCACTTTCTGTTCATGCTTCTATGAATGAGGAACATCTATGCAGCGGTATATCTGTAATTTTGCGCAGTGGAGATCTAACTGCTTTAGCAATCATGAATCGAGTCAGTGGTGCGAATCAGGAGCTTGCGCAAGTGATGTCCCCACAAGGGGAATACATCATCAAAGACCTGACGGAGATGGAGTGGGTCAAAAGCGCGGACCATTGTATCGAAAAGTTTGGTGACTGGACAGGAACTTTGCAAAAACGCGGTTTTGAACCAATTATTTACGCGTTCCTAGATGCGGTTCAACAGGGTAAAAATGAGCCTGTTGATAAACAAGATGCACTGGAGACGCATCGGCTTTGTGAATGGATTGTTGAACAAGCCGAAAGTAATCTTTAAGCAATGCAATGGGGTTATGTTTTTTTGTCTGATTAATAATAATGAAGGAAAGATAACCCATAAAAAATCTTGAGATCGCCATAAACCACTATTAGATTATGCAGACTATCAGCGTATAGATGTCTAGACAACTAGATGTATTAAGTGATAAAATAAAAGAAAAAAGGAAGCGATCGGTATGGCGACAAAAATTGAAGGGTGCTCCATCTTTAGTCAAAATGAGTGGAAGGAAAACGGTTATCTGGTTTTTGATAAAGACAAAATCGTTGGCATCGGGTTTGATGAAAACTCAGCGATAAACGAGACCATTCGTTTTCCGGAGACCTATAAATGTCTTCCCGGAATGATTGATATGCATATTCATGGCGCAAATGGATCGGATACAATGGATGCTACTCCGGAAGCTTTAAGTACCATTGCTTCGGCTTTGGTTAAAGAAGGAACGACTTCATTTCTTGCGACGACGATCACACAATCAGTTCCAGCCATTGAAAAAGCAGTAGCAAACGCCGGAGAAACGATCGGTCACCAGAAACCAGGTGAAGCTGAGATTTTGGGCATACACCTTGAAGGTCCGTTTATTAATAAGGAAAAAACAGGTGCCCAACCAATTGAGTATATCCTCGAAGCCGATCGTAACCTTTTTGATCAATGGCAGAAGCTTTCTGGAAACAAAATTAAAGAAGTCACCCTCGCTCCAGAAACAAAAGGAGGATTAGACTTAATTCGCCATTTAGCAAGCCAAGGCGTCGTAGCTTCGATCGGGCATACAAATGGAACAGATGATGATGTTATTCGTGCGATCGATGCAGGCGCGACGCAAGTCACTCACCTTTTTAATGGAATGAGAGGCATGCATCATCGTGAACCAGGCATTCTTGGAGGCGCGCTGCTTCATCATGAACTTTATACAGAACTCATCTGTGACGGTCATCATGTCTGCCAAGGCATGGTCAATCTCGCTTACAAATTAAAAGGAAGCGATCGAATGATTTTAATCACGGATGCAATGCGTGCGAAGTGCCTGAAGAAAGGTGTATATGATCTAGGAGGCCAGGATGTTTATGTCGACAATGGGCTTGCTGTTCTGAAGAGCGGAACAATTGCGGGCAGTGTGTTGAAGATGGATGAATCTTTGCGAAACATCCTGGCGTTCACAGATGCAACTTTGGCCGATGTCGTACAGATGGGCGCCATTAATCCGGCAATGCAATGCGGCGTATTTGATCGGAAAGGCTCGCTAGAAGTAGGAAAAGATGCTGATTTCATCGTTCTTAATGAACATAATGAACTCGTTCTGACTGTTTGCCGTGGAACAATTGCTTTTCAAAAGAAAGAGGGACGTTAATATGAAAATCATTTCTGTATCCGATAAAAATGAGATGAGCAAAAAAGCTGCACAAATCATTCTTGAACTTATTAAGGAAAAACCGAATGCTGTGCTTGGGCTAGCAACCGGAGGCACACCTGAAGGAACATACAAGGAATTGGTGGCTGATCACCAAAAAAATGAAACAAGTTACTGCCAGATTCATACAGTTAATCTCGATGAGTATGTTGGAATCAATCCCGAAGATCCCAATAGTTATCATTCGTATATGGAAAGTCATTTTTTTAAATATATAGATCTTCCGAAAGATCAACGATTTCTTCCAGATGGAAAAAATACGTCGGTGGAAGCATGCGTGCATTATGATAACCTTATCGAAAGTCTTGGTGGAGTTGATCTGCAGCTGCTTGGCATTGGGCGTAACGGACATATTGGGTTTAACGAACCTGGCACCCCTTTAACGATGGGTACACATGTTGTACAATTAACAGAATCAACGCGTAAAGCAAACGCGCGTTTCTTCGGAAGCCTGTCGGAAGTTCCGGAACAGGCGATCACAATGGGGATTGGCACGATCTTAAAAAGTAAGAAGATTGTTCTGATCGCCTCAGGCGAAGAAAAAGCAGAAGCGATGAATCGGATGCTGCACTTTTCTGTTCCAGATGATTGTTTTCCTGCTTCAGCGCTTGTCCAGCATCCGGATGTCACCGTGATTGCGGATGAGGCAGCATTGTCGCTAATCAAATTCAGCAAGGAATGATGAAATGTTTGACCGCGAGTCTCCGGTGCCAATGTACTATCAAATCGAACGTTACATTGAGCACTTAATCGAAAACAGGAATTTGAAAGCCGGCGATCAGATTCCATCTGAAAGAGAGTTCACTGATCAATTTCACGTATCGAGAATGACGGTTCGCCAAGCGATTATGAACTTGGTAAACTCGGGCTTGCTTGTTCGAATCAAAGGGAAAGGTACTTTTGTATCAAACTACAATAAAATTGAAAAAGCTTTAATCGGCCTCAATGGTTTTTCAGAAGATATGATCAGCCGTGGAATGAAGCCTGGCAGTAGGATGCTGAGTTTCAGAAGAATCCTTCCATCAACGAAAATCGCGGAGCGCCTTGGATTGAGTAAATCAGAAGAGGTTTTTGAGATTAAGCGTACACGACTAGCAGATGACGAGCCAATGGCGATTGAAACCTCGTATCTTCCGGTTCATGTATTTCCGAAACTCACCGAGAAGAAAGCAAGTCCTTCGCTTTACCATTATATAGAACAGGAATGTGGCCTGCTAATTGATCACGCAGATCAATCGCTGGAAGCAGCCCTTGTAACAGATGAAGAGGCTAAAATTCTTGACATACAGAATGGATCACCTGTTCTACTCATTGAACGGTGCTCCTTTCTGAAAAACGGGCAGCCAATAGAACAGACAAAGTCTCTTTTTCGGGCAGATCGATATAAATTTATGATTACGCTTCCTAGAGGATGAACATGGTTTATGATGTTTATCCTTTTTTTGTTAAAACAAACGATCCCTAACTGTTTGATCCATTAGCAAAAGCCACTATCTTTTATTTAATGATAAGCAATGCTTATTAATAAGAATCAAATAAATAAATTTTACTTAATTCGTAGTATCCTTTAAGATTAAGTTAAGAATATGCCTATGAAATCAGACGGGATGGTGACAAAATGACAGCAGCGGCTGAAACGAAGAGGTTGAAAAAGACAGATTATTTTAATGCTCTTAACACTTTTTCAAGTGGTGGAAAAATATTCAGTTATTATCAATTGGATGTACTGTCGGAGTATGGAGAAATCGAGAAGCTTCCTTATTCAATAAAAGTATTGCTGGAAGCTGTGCTTCGACAATGCGACGGCAAAGTAATTAAAAGAGAACATGTCGAAAATCTGGCTAAATGGGGTACTGAGAAGCTAGATAAGCATATTGATGTTCCTTTTAATCCGTCACGTATTATACTCCAGGATTTCACCGGTGTACCTGCAGTTGTCGACTTGGCGTCGCTTAGAAAAGCAATGGCTGATTTGGGTGGCGATCCAAAAAAGATCAATCCGGAAAAACCAGTCGATCTTGTTGTTGACCATTCGGTACAGGTCGATCAATTTGGTACGAATCACGCTTTGAGTTTTAATATGGAACGGGAATTTGAACGCAATGAGGAGCGATATAAATTTTTAAAATGGGCGCAAGCTTCGTTTGAAAATTTTCGTGCGGTTCCACCGGCTACGGGAATTGTCCACCAGGTGAACTTGGAATATCTAGCCTCTGTTGTTCACGCAGTTGAGACCGAAGACGGTAAGACACTTGCATATCCGGATACACTAGTCGGCACAGACTCCCACACAACAATGATTAACGGATTAGGTGTGCTGGGATGGGGTGTCGGAGGTATTGAGGCTGAAGCAGGTATGTTGGGGCAGCCTTCTTACTTCCCGGTTCCTGATGTGATTGGTATTAGAATTGTCGGCAGCCTTCCAAATGGAACAACAGCGACCGACCTCGCTCTTCGTGTGACACAATTGCTGCGTGAAGAAAGTGTCGTTGGCAAGTTTGTCGAATTTTTTGGACCGAGTCTTTCACATATGTCCCTGGCAGATCGAGCAACGATTTCGAATATGTCACCTGAAAATGGCGCAACAGCAACGTTCTTTCCTGTCGATCAAGTAACGCTGGAATACTTAAGGCTGACCGGTCGTTCCGAGCAGCAAGTTCAGCTTGTTGAGGACTATTGTAAAGCAAATGGCTTGTTTTATGTACCTGGCGCGAAAGATCCGAATTTTACGAAAGTGTTTGAATTGGATCTGTCCGATATTCAGCCATCGCTTGCAGGGCCGAAACGTCCACAGGATCGTATTCCGCTTTCGAATATGAAAAATGAATTTGAACAATCATTAACACGTCCGGCAGGAAATCATGGATTCGGTTTTGAGAAAAATGAATTAGGCAAATCAGCGACAATTGTTTATGAGGACGGGACAACAGAAGCACTGAACACCGGTGCTGTCGTGATCGCAGCGATAACTAGCTGTACAAATACGAGCAACCCGAGTGTAATGATAGGTGCAGGTCTGGTCGCCAAAAAAGCTGTTGAAAAAGGATTGACCGTTCCCGATTATGTTAAGACAAGCTTGGCGCCTGGATCAAAGGTTGTAACTGATTATCTTGAAAAAGCCGGGCTCATCCCGTATCTCGAGAAGTTGGGCTTCAATGTCGTTGGTTACGGGTGTACGACCTGCATCGGAAACTCTGGTCCTCTTCCTGAACCAGTAGAAAGAGCGATCGTTGAACAGGATTTGACGGTCTCTGCTGTACTATCTGGAAACCGTAACTTTGAAGGACGAATTCATCCGCTCATACGGGCAAATTATTTGGCTTCACCGCCGCTCGTTGTCGCTTTTGCCTTAGCGGGTACGGTGGATTTTGACATGCTTCATGATTCCTTCGGCAAAGATAATGAAGGAAATGATATTTTCTTCAAAGATATCTGGCCATCCAGCGATGAAATCGAAGAAGTGATGAACCGATCAGTCGGTCCGGAAAGCTTTAAGAATGAATACGCCCGCGTGTTTACTGAAAATCAGCGCTGGAATAACATCCAGACAAGTGACGGAGAGCTTTATGATTGGGATGCCAAGTCAACTTATATTCAGAATCCCCCTTTCTTTGAAGATCTTTCTGCTGAACTGAAGGCGATTAAACCGATTGAGCAGATGTGTGTGATCGGCAAGTTTGGCGATTCGGTCACAACCGATCATATTTCCCCGGCTGGTTCGATCGCAAAACAGAGCCCTGCAGGACAGTATCTACTGAGTGAAGGTGTACAACAATTTGATTTTAATTCATATGGATCGCGGCGCGGCAACCATGAAGTAATGATGCGTGGAACTTTTGCGAACGTGCGCATTCGCAATCAGATTGCACCGGGAACTGAAGGTGGTTATACCACATACTGGCCGACAGGCGAAGTGATGCCGATTTATGATGCCGCTATGAAATATAAACAAGACCATACTCATTTAGTTGTGCTTGCCGGCAAAGATTACGGCATGGGTAGTTCAAGGGACTGGGCAGCGAAAGGTACAAACCTGCTGGGTATTAAAGCGGTCATCGCACAAAGCTATGAACGTATTCATCGTAGCAATTTGGTAATGATGGGTGTTTTGCCTTTACAGTTTAAAGATGGCCAAAGTGCCGACTCTCTGGGACTGACTGGTGAAGAATCTATTACGATCGAAGTGGATGAACAGGTAGCACCAGGGAAAACAGTTCCTGCTCTAGCGATTGGTAAAGATGGAAAGGAAACACCATTTGAAGTTATTGTCCGTTTTGACAGTGAAGTTGAGATTGACTATTATCGTAATGGTGGTATTCTTCAGACTGTGTTACGCAGAAAGCTTGCAGAATAATATTCTGCATGATGTATGATTAATGAAAAACTGAGCATGATAATCAACGAAGGAGATCATTTAGTGCCTTCAGACATTCGGATTGTTTTTCGGAGGAGAGGGTTCCATTGGAAAGGTTAGTGCATCAATCCATTGTATTCCCTAAGTTCTTTTATTAAAAAGAGGCTCTGGATGAGAAAGATTCGACTTGGATGAACAAACTTCATATGGCTTCTTCAACCTAAAAAAGAGGTTGTCCTTTGATAAGAAGGACAGCCTCTTTAGCTACATGAGGGTGTTCGAAAAGTCCGGGAAAAAGGTAAAAACGGATCTTCTGCTAAATTCATGCACGTCCTGTGCATAACGCAGAAGTCACCGCATCCTGCGGAAGTTCTCTGCGTCAACTTGCTTTTCCGTTCCTCACGTATTATATTCATACGCTCCGGTGCTCAAAGCAGCGTTTTCTTGACCTTCTTGACCTTCTTGGCCCTTTTTGTCCTGCTTTTCGAACAGGCTCCATACAAATTTTTGTGTTTTTTATTTCATTTGTTCTGGTAAATCAAACAGAAATGCGGTGAGCGCTAACATGCCGCGGTCGAAGTTACGAAGATGGAAATGTTCGTTTGGCGCATGGAAATTTTCGCTATCCAGACCAAAGCCCATTAGAATCGGTGCCAGTCCAAGCTTGTCGTGGAACGTGTTAACAATCGGTACCGATCCGCCTTGACGGGAGAGGATGGCTTTTGTATTGAAAGCTTCTTCTAAGGCGTTATGTGCAGCTTTCAACGCCGGATGGTCAACCGGCATGCTGAATGGTTCCGCGTGATCCATCAGTTCAACATCGAGTTTTACTCCAGCTGGCAAATGAGCGCGTAGATGTTTCTTAAGCAGCGCACCAATGATAGCGGGATCTTGGTCAGGAACAAGACGGCATGTAATTTTCGCAGTAGCCGTCGATGGAATGACGGTTTTCAACCCTTCGCCTTGGAAACCGCCAAAAACTCCGTTGAGTTCAAGTGTCGGGCGAGACCAGATACGTGCGACAGTTGAATAACCTTCTTCACCGTAAAGTGTGTCGACATCAAGTTCTTTTTTCAGAGCTTCATCATTTGAAAGTTCTTCGCATGTTTTTCGCTCTTCATCTGTTAACGGCTTAACTTGATCATAGAATCCATCCACTGTAACATGCCCTTTAGTATCATGGAGCGTTGAAAGTAATTCCACCATGGCATGTAGTGTGTTTTGTACTGCTCCGCCATAAACACCTGAGTGGAGGTCTCCTTTCGTGCCCTGAAGCCGAACTTCAAGACCGCAGAGTCCGCGAAGTGCGTAGCTGACTGCAGGCTGATCCATGCTAAGCATGGTCGTATCTGAAACGAGCAATACATCAGCTTTTAACAGATCCAGATGGGCATCTACGAATGCATCCAAATGAGCGCTTCCGATTTCTTCCTCACCTTCAAAGCAGAATTTGATATTTACCGGCAGCTCTCCTTTTGCTTCAAGAATAGCTTCCGCCATTTTTGCGAGCATAAAAACCTGTCCCTTATCGTCACTTGTTCCACGCCCGAAAATAATGTCATCTTTAATAACAGGTTTAAAGGGATCTGTATTCCATTTGTCAATCGGATCAACGGGCTGGACATCGTAATGGCCATAGCATAATACTGTAGGCTTTCCAGCTGCTTTCAGATAATCTGCATAAACGACCGGATGGCCTTCCGTCTCCAAGATCTGTACGTTTTCCAATCCGCCTTTTTGCAGGTCTTCCGCGAGCCATTCAGCAGCTTTTCTCACATCAGCTTTTCGCGTTGAATCTGAGCTAATACTTGGAATGGAGAGAAATTCGATCATTTGTTTTAAATACTGATCGCGATTTTTCTTCAACGTTTCAACCACTTGTTTATCCATAAAAAAACCCCCTACGCTTCATATAACTTCTCTATTGTAGCAGATTGATCAAGCGATGAACAAAATGCCGATGAAAGGGTTTTAAAAGCTGATAATGGGGAATCATACAAATATGAAGAAACATTCACACAATTTGGGCTAATTTAACCCAATCATGTACACTAACCGTATTGGAAGATAAAGAGAAAGGTGGGACGTTAATGCGAAAACGAGGCAGTATTAAGGAATTAATCCTAAAAAATAAGACGGAAATTCTTCAAAATGAAAAAGCTTTGGAAAAAATTGAAGTGAAAATTGATAATAGGCATGCTATGAAATAAGTAAACGAACCAAATATCGAGGTAGCTTGAGATAATTTCCGACATAGCGGTCCTTAAGAAAACAGCGAAATAACGCTGTTTTTTTGTTGCCAGCGTTTATCACTCTAGTAGCCTATGTTAAAATGAGGACAGTTCGAGTATGCGTAAGAGGTGAATGAATTGGCTCAGAGGGAAATTAATGTTGTCCCGTATGATGAGGAGTGGCCGATGACCTATAAGAAGGAAGCTGCTAGAATTATTCAAGTGCTTAAGCCTGTTTTGTCTGCCATTCATCATGCGGGGAGTACGGCAATACCCGGAATTTCGGCAAAACCTACGATTGATATCGTTGCGGAAGTTAACGAACTGGACACGATCGACGATTATAATGAAAAACTATCAATGATAGGTTATGAGGCACTAGGAGAATATGGAATAAAAGGCCGCCGCTATTTTGTTAAAACTGATGGGTTGGCAAATCATCTTGTTCATTTGCATATTTTTGAAACCGGATCTGAAGACGTCGTGCGTCATTTAGCGTTCCGTGATTATCTTAAGGCGCACGAGGATGACGCCGTATTTTACAGTCAATTGAAACAGACGCTGGCGGAACAATTTCGGTATGATAGTGAGAGCTATTGTGAAGGAAAGAATGAAGCGTGCAAACGAATTGAGCAACTCGCGCTGCAATGGTGGTACGGCGCTTGAAGTAAGGGCAAGAGGGGTGCAGGGTCATTAAAAAGAGAATCATTATTAGTCTTCTGGTAATACTTGCGGCAGGTATCCTAGCTGCATGCCTGTTTTATTTTTTTGTTGAAAAGCGTCCGGTGCCTCATAAAAAGCCGGAAAAGGTGAGTTATAACATCGTCGCTTTGGGAGATTCACTAACTGAAGGAGTTGGTGATCTCGATAATCAAGGTTATGTTGGAGTCACAACTAAGATTCTAAAAAAAGAGACGCTGGTGAAAAAGGTATCGATTCAGGATTTCGGACATCGTGGTGACACTTCTACAGATTTATTAAAGAAATTAAAGCGGCCTGAGATCATTCAAGCCGTTAAAAAATCAAATACTATTTTCTTGACCATCGGCGGGAATGATCTTGTTCATGTTTTTAAAAAGCATTTTCTAGATCTACACGCCAGTGACTTCTCCACACAACAAAAGATTTTTTCCGTAAATTTGAATCAAGTATTTGCTGAAGTACGACGGTTGAATCCGAATGCACATATCTATTACTTTGGTCTCTATAATCCTTTTGAAGATTACCTCGGTAAGGCAAATAAAGATTTCGTTCCGATTCTAAATCGATGGAATGCGAACAGTACGACGATTACAAAAAAATATACAGCAATTTCTTTTATTCCGACCAGTGACTTGTTTAAAGGAAAGACGGATCAATTACTTTACAAGGATCATTTTCATCCGAATAAACAAGGTTACGCAAAAATGTCCGGCCGATTGCTTGACTATTTGAAAAAAAGCAGGTCGAGTGTCCAAAGGTAATTTTAATGTCTTTTTACCCATTCCGGATGCAGACTATTGTCGGTTTTGTCGTTCAAGAATATAATCAGAAATAAACATGTTGAGGGGGAAACGGCAGTGGCAACGATTCTATATCAGGATCAATTTATTGATCGAGAACAAGCGAAAGTTGATATTGAAGACAGAGGATATCAGTTCGGTGACGGTATCTATGAGGCAATGATGGTGTACAGCGGCCAGATTTTCCTCTTAGAACCGCATATGAAACGCTTGGAACGGAGCGCGAGAGAATTAAGTCTTACATTGCCATACAGCGTCGCGCACATCACAGAAAATATAAAGAAACTCATTGAAATAAACCAGTTGAAGGATGGTGTGGTTTATTTTCAGATCACACGAGGAGCGGCTCCGCGTCAGCATTTCTTTCCAGATCATGTTTCATCTGTGATCACTGGATCGGTTTCAAATCATACGCGCGATCTTTCCAAACGGCCAAAGGGCATTAAGGCAAGTCTTGCCGAAGATATTCGCTGGCTGCGCTGTGACATCAAAACGCTAAATCTGCTTGGTAATGTGCTTGCGAAACAGAAAGCGCATGTTGAGGGTTCAGGAGAAGCCATCCTTCACCGAGGAAATACCGTAACAGAAGGATCATCAAGTAATGCGTTTATCGTTAAGAACGGACAATTGATTACCCATCCGGCGGATCATTTTATCTTGAATGGTATCACACGTTTGTTTGTACTTGATCTAGCGAAACAGCTCGGTATTCCCTTTGTCGAGCGCGAATTTACTGTTGATGAATTGGTTAATGCGGATGAAGTATTCATTACAGGCACAAGCAATGAAGTCAATCCGGTACTTCAGATTGAACAGCAAGTGGTAGCTGATGGTGAGCAGGGCCCAGTCACAAAGAAGTTGATTAAAGCATTTGATGCGGAAGTTGAACGGATTAGGACTGTCTCTCTCTCGTAAGATAAATTTCTTTATTTATATTTGACATAATTCAATTAAAAAAAGACGCGTTTCGTAAAAAATACCGAAACGCGTCTTTTTTATTACATACTGTTATTCCATATGCATGAGCGGCCACCATCGATGACCATATTTTTCTAATAGTTCATCAGAGGAAGTTGGCCCCATTGTTCCTGCTTCATAGTAGTCAACAGGAACACGACGTTTTTTCCATGAATCGACAATGGAATCTACGATTTCCCATGAATAAGCGACTTCATCCCAACGTGTAAAATTGGTTGAATCGCCTTTAATACAGTCAGCCATGAGCCGTTCATAGGCATCTTGCATATTTTCCATTGCGAGTTCATTATTGCGAAATTTCATAGAGATTGGAATCGTATTTCCTGTTTCTCCGGTTTCTTTAACGTTCAGTTTAAGGGAAAGCCCTTCGTCGGGCGAGATGTAAATGACCAGCAGGTTAGGGCCGACATGATTAACGTTATGGAAATACGGATTTTTCGGCAATTTCTTAAATTGAATGACAATCTGAGTTGATTTTTCCGCCATCCGTTTCCCAGTTCGTACATAGAAGGGTACTCCTGACCAGCGATAATTATCGATTAGGAAACGGGCGGCAACGAAGGTTTCTGTATCAGAAGCGCTGCTTATGTTTTCTTCATCAAGATAACCACGCAATTTCTTGCGTTCCGGAGTCATTCCTCGGGTATACTGTCCACGTACGATTTGTTCGACAACATTATTCTCGTTCATTGGACGGACCGCTTTAAGTACCTTAACCTTCTCGTATCGAACATCATCCGTCTCTAATCGAGTAGGCGGCTCCATTGCGACCAGTGTCAGAAGCTGCATAATATGGTTCTGTACCATATCAAGCAGTGCACCGGTCTGGTCATAATAATTGGCGCGTTCCCCAACACCGAGCGTTTCACTTAGCGTGATTTGCACATTTGAGATATAGCGCCGATTCCAGACTGCTTCAAATATTGGATTTGCAAAACGAAGAACTTCAATGTTTTGAACCATTTCTTTTCCAAGATAGTGATCAATACGATAGATCTCATTTTCATTAAATGCATGCAGCAAACTTTCATTCAATTCTTTAGAAGATTGTAGATCATGGCCAAACGGTTTTTCAATTATCAGTCGTTTCCAGCCTGGTGTCGTTGCCAAGCCGGACTCTTTTAGATGCTTTGCCGCCAAGCCAAAGTGGGCGGGCGCAAGCGATAAGTAGAAAATTCTATTTCCATGTAATTGGTAGCGTTCATCGAGTTCATCACTAAAATTTTTCAACTGAACGAAACTTTCAGGCCGCGTAATATCAAGACGGCGATAGTAGAATCGTTCCAGAAAATGCTTGCGTTGTCCGGCTTCAGACGGCAACGAATCATTAATTAAGTCACGAAACGTTGCATCTGTATGCGCGCGGCGCGCAAGTCCAATTACTGCAAAATCCTGATCTTTCTTGTATAACCGATAAAGAGCGGAATAGAGTTTCCTTCGGGCGAGATCCCCAGTTGCTCCGAACAGAAAAATAAGTACTGGCTCTTTTGTGGTTTCAGTCATGTCTAATTTCCCTCGTTCCTCGTTCATTATACTTGAATGTTATCACACTTTTAGGCTAATGTGTTACACTTTAAACCCAATTCATATGAAATGAATGTGAATAATCGTGAGTATTGCCCGTTTAAAAATGTTTCAATCTTGATTTAAATGTCGCTTCCATTGCATTTCATGTCCGTACATGTTATGGTGAAATTATGTGTTTAGGTAATTAAAGGGATGGAAGAGGTTTACTTTTGAAAACAACGATGATGTCTCGTTCAATGTTTAGTAGGCATTTTCCGTCCGTCGCGGGGAATGCCTAATCATTTGTTTGATCAAACTGAACATGAAAAAGGAGATAGTATAGCTTAATGAAATTTGCAGAACTCGAAATTAGCGACGAAATTAAAAAGGCAACCGAACGGATGGGGTTCGTTGATATGACCCCAATTCAAGAGCAAGCCATTCCGGTTGCGAAAACGGGTGTGGACTTAATTGGCCAAGCCCAAACCGGAACAGGAAAAACAACTGCCTTCGGTATACCGATGATTGAGGTTTCAGACCCTCATGAATCGGAAATTCAAGGTGTAGTCATTACACCTACACGTGAACTTGCCATACAGAATGCACAGGAACTGAATGCTCTCGGTTCCTTTAAAAAAGTTAAAACAGTTGCTATCTATGGCGGCCAGGACATTCAGAAACAGATTCGCGATTTAAAGAGGCGCCCGAGCATCATATCGGCGACTCCTGGACGCCTGCTCGATCACATCAAACGGCGTACCATTCGCTTGGACCAGATCAAAATGATTGTTTTGGATGAAGCAGATGAAATGTTGAACATGGGTTTCATTGACGATATTCATGAAATACTTGAAAGCACCCCGCAGAATCGTCAAACCCTTCTTTTCTCAGCGACCATGCCGAAACCGATTCAATTGCTCGCAGAAAAGTTTATGAATGAACCGAAGAAAGTGCAAATCAAGGCAAAAACCTTAACGGTATCACTGATTGAACAGAACTATGTCAAAGTAAGAGAATTAGAAAAATTTGATGCGCTGACCCGGTTCCTTGACATTCAATCACCTGAACGCGCAATTGTATTCGGCAGAACGAAGCGCCGTGTTGACGAACTAATGCGCGCGTTGCAAAAACGCGGTTACGAAGCGGAAGGCATTCATGGCGATTTGACACAGTCCAAGCGTGATCTTGTTCTTCGCCGCTTCAAACAAAATGAAGTCAAATTGCTTGTGGCAACAGATGTTGCCGCTCGCGGTCTCGACATCAGCAATGTGACACACGTATATAACTTTGATCTGCCACAGGATCCTGAAAGCTATGTGCACCGAATCGGCCGTACTGGACGTGCGGGTAGAACGGGTATGGCACTAACTTTTATCACGCCAAGTGAATTTCCGCACCTTCGTTCAATCGAACGGTTGACAAAGCAGCCAATGAAGCAGATCAACGCTCCTAGCTTTGATGAAGCACTGGCAGGTCAACAAAAATTGGCAGTTGATAATTTGAAGGAGACGCTGGAATCCGGAAATTATCATGCCTACGAAGTTAAAGCGCAACAATTACTCGACGATCATGATGCGGTTGAACTCGTCGCCGCTGCTTTAAAAATCATGACCAAAGAACCTGACACAACACCGGTTCGACTGACGCGTGAAGCGCCGCTTATGGTAAAAAGATCCGGACGTCCGCAAAAAGGCGGAAGAGGAAAGAGTAATTACCATTCTCGTGAACGCGATCACCGCCAGAGCAACAATTACAGAGGAAGAAGCAAACAAAAGTCACAGCATTATTAATGCAATAAAGGATGAGGAGGAAGAAGCCGAGATGGCTTCTTTCTTTTTTACTCTATGAAAAAAATTAACAATTTAGACCATTTTATTGGTTCTAACTATTTATCTTTATTTATATATATGCTGATTAACAATGCAGGCCTTAAGGCCTGCATTGTTAATATAATCCAATTTTATCAAAATAGTTGGAAAAATTAAAAGAAAATGATTTTAAATGGTTGTAACTTTCAGAAAAGTAGTGTAGAATAATGAAAAGTGCAAAGGGGGCAATAAAGATGAACAATGATCACTCTTTCCAGGAAAATACGAAGGCGCTAGTTGTTTACAAAGAACAGCAAGCGAAGGTCTCGGTTGTCGAAATGTATGCCCAAATGATCCTTGATGAAATGGAATTCAATCAGAAAGTTAAACAGTTGCGCGAGCAGATTGATGCAAGCTTGGATTCAAGGAATGAAGCACTATTTATGAAATTGACTGAAGAATACATGGCGCTAACCCGTTGATTCAACAGCGGATCAATAAAAGAAGCGAATGATTGAGTTATAGTCAAGGGTGAATGGGTCATCTTTATTCCCCAAGTTATTCATTTGTTTCGCGATTCATTACTACACACATACACACAAAAGGAACCCGTACATATGTCGGGTTCCTTTTGTGTGTGTTAAATTTAATATCATATCCAATTTTTTCACTTGATTGATATTCATTGAGACTCAACTTTTTGATGTTTCCCACGCTTCCCAGGCCATTCGGCAAACAGCATGCCTATAAGGATAAGCAACGATCCTGTTAATTCTCCAACCCCTAATCGCGCGTTTTGAAAAATAACTGATGTCCACGCCGCAAATACGGGTTCCATAATGTAGATGATACCAACATGTGTGGCAGGTGTTTCTTTTTGCAGAGCGGTTTGAAGCAGAAAGGCAAAAGCGGTAGCGAATAATGCCATAAATAGAATGACCAGAATAACATCCGTCTGAAAAAGTGTATGGGTATCAATTACTTTTCCTCCGTCAAAAATCAGGCCGATAACGAATGCAAGGATCGCAACAGCAGTAAGCTGAACAATAGTTAGAGACATACTGTTGAAATGCTCAGTGATTTTTGCGGTGAATATAATATGTAAGGCGAACGTAACAGCGCTGACAAGAACAATCAGGTCGCCTTTATTCAATGAAAATTGGCCTTTCGTAGTCAGGAAAAACAAGCCGATGGCGGCAAAGATCACGCCGGCGATAGCTGCTGATTGTGGCGGCTTCCGCAATAACAGCGCTGAGAAAACAGGGACGAGAACAACACTTAGACCCGTGATGAACGCCGCGTTCGAAGCAGAAGTATAAAGCAGGCCAATGGTTTGACAGACATATCCTGCAAAAAGAAAGCAGCCCAATAGCCCACCTGACGCGATCAGCTTCCAATTGTAACGGCGAATGCTCGAACCGCTTTTTTTCTTCTTAATGATTAACTGCCACAACACTAAAAATAAAGCTGCGAAAAAAAATCGCCAGGCATTAAAAGTCAGCGGTGTCAGCTTATCGAGAATGTTCTGGACAATGATAAAGGTCGTGCCCCAAACGAAGGTGATTCCGAGCAAAGCAGAATCTGCCATTAACACACGTTTTAGATTCATTAAACGTCCTCCTTTTTCTGTTTAGCATGCAGTTGTTTTTGAATCGCAAGACGGGCTAGTGAATCCGCATTTTTGTTTTGATTGTCCGGAATCCATTTGCAGAAAAACAAATCAAAGTGTTCAATGAGTTCCATAGCTTGATGTAAATAGGGTGAATAGAGCGCATTTTTGACATGCTGTTTTTCTAGTCCATGATTGACAAGTTGAGAATCTGTCCGGAAGGATACTGCGCGATAGCCCTGATCAACACAGAATTGCAAAGCTGTTACAAGTGCAGCAAATTCCGCCTCATGGTTGCTGGAGAGCGTACCCAGAGCAAATGAGTGCCTAATTTCTTTTCCGTTTCCTTCATTTATATACAATCCACCGCCAGCGAGCCCTGGATTACCAGTTGCCGCGCCATCGAATGAAACTTCGATCAAGCTCAACACATCCTTGTGAAATGTTCATGCATATAGAAAAATTGCCGTACGAATTACTTTCCTGACATTTTAGCGGCACTCACATTATGTTATCATAATAAAAGAGAAATGGCTGGACAACTTTATTATTGAATGGGTGATTAAGAGAATATGTCAGAGACATCGAAAACAGTTAAATCGGATATTGAAATAGCTCAGGAGGCAGTGCTTGAACCGATCGGGAAAATTGCCGAACAACTCGGGCTGAAGGACAGCGATTGGGAACCTTACGGGCGCTATAAAGCTAAGGTATCAGTTGACACGCTGGAAAAAATGAACGATAAAGCTGATGGCAAAGTAATTCTCGTCACATCAATTAACCCGACACCGGCTGGAGAAGGAAAGTCAACGGTAACTGTAGGGTTGGGACAAGCACTTAATAAAATTGGGCGCAAAGCCGTGATCGCTCTTCGCGAACCATCTCTCGGACCAACGATGGGTATGAAAGGCGGGGCAGCTGGCGGAGGCTATGCGCAAGTTGTGCCAATGGAAGATATTAATTTGCATTTTACGGGTGACTTTCACGCGATTACAACCGCACATAACGCGTTGGCAGCTTTCCTTGATAACCATATTCAACAAGGAAATGAACTGAATATTGATCCGCGACGCATTGTCTGGAAACGTGTCTTAGATTTAAATGACAGGGCTCTGAGGCATGTTATTGTCGGGCTTGGGGGGCGGACTAACGGTGTCCCTCGTGAAGATGGGTTTGATATAACTGTTGCCTCCGAAATTATGGCCATTCTATGTCTATCGGAAAATCTTGTCGATCTTAAGTCGCGCCTTAGCAGTATGTTGGTTGCCTATACATATGAAGGTAATCCGGTGTTTGTTCGTGATTTGAAGGTTGAAGGCGCATTAACCTTGTTGCTTAAACAAGCGATTCATCCGAATCTTGTCCAGACCCTGGAAAACACGCCGGCATTCGTCCATGGTGGACCATTTGCGAATATTGCGCATGGTTGCAACAGTGTGTTAGCAACGAAAATAGGAGCTAAACTTGGCGATTATCTGATTACAGAAGCCGGATTTGGTGCTGATTTGGGTGCTGAAAAATTCTTGGATATCACAACACGTGCCGGACATTTCGAACCAAGCGCGGTCGTCATCGTAGCTACAATCCGCGCGCTGAAGATGCATGGCGGACTGACCAAAGAAGAACTGAAACATGAAGATCTGGACGCTCTTGCCCGTGGCATGGAAAACTTGGCATGCCACATCGATACCATCCAGGCATTTGGCTTACCATATGTCGTTGCGATCAATCATTTCATTTTTGACACAGATCGTGAAGTTGCTTATGTGAAGGATTGGTGTGCCTCTAACGGACATCCGGTCGCTTTAGCTAAAGTGTGGGAACAAGGCGGTGAAGGCGGCAAGGAGCTGGCTCAATTAGTAGTAGAGACCGTAGAGAAGCAAGAGAATAACTTTAAGCCCATCTATGAGCTTACCGACTCTGTTGAAGATAAAATCAATGCCGTAGTAAAGAAGGTATATGGCGGTAAAGATGTTGAATTCTCACCAAAGGCGTTAAAACAGCTCAAAGCAATAAAGAAAAATGGCTGGGATAAATTCCCGGTCTGCATCGCGAAAACTCAGTATTCTCTTTCGGATAACCCGAAAGAGATAGGACGGCCGAAGGATTTCACGATTCATGTGCGTGAATTAAAGGCATCCGTTGGTGCAGGATTCATTGTTGTCATGACAGGAAGTGTGTTGACGATGCCAGGGTTGCCGAAACAGCCGGCAGCACTTAATATGGATGTTGACGCAAACGGGAAAGCTGTTGGCTTGTTTTAATGTTCGACAAGAAAATAAGTATATATTGAAATAGAAAAGGAAGCGCCGATATTCTGTGGCGCTTCCTTTTCTATTTCAGGTTAGGATTTCACGAATTTATCGTAATGATCATACCTCAAAGGTTATTCTTGTTGTTTATGTACATAAATTGCTCGCTCGGCGGCTGCTTTGCCTGCGGCATGCCCGGTAACAAAAGCAGATGTAACGTTATATCCACCCGTATAACCATGAATATCTAAGATTTCCCCGCAGAAATAAAGACCGGGCATAAGCTTTGATTCCAATGTTTTTGGATTCACTTCTTTGAGAGAAACACCGCCGCCTGTTATAAATGCTTTTTCAATAGATAGTGTGCCGGAAATTCGGACAGGGAACCCTTTAAGCATTTTTGACATCTGGCGAACATCTTCTTTTGATATTACGGTGGATAATGCTTTTTCGTTTGGAAGGGGACCAAAAAGTGCACCTGTATGAGCTGTTACAGATACACGATGAACGTGCGTTTACGGGATGGTTGGAAAGGAGTCAGTGAGAAGAAATGGTGAGGAGAAGAAAAAATGCATCCCAATTGAGATACATTTTTTCGATCCTTATACTTTTAGGTCGATGATATTTCCCAAATTCGGATCTGAAGCCTGAAGCGTTTGAATAAATTGAGCTCCGTTTTGCTGAGCACTGTTCAAAGCCAATTTAGTAACAGCAAGGCTTACATTCTGACTGAGTAATGTTTGGTTCATACCAATTGATGCAGATGCAATATCCAAGTAATTCGCCTCCTTCTTATTATATCGGAATGGTGCTGAAATTTTTGAAAAGATAGGAGGATGAGAGCAATGTCCATACCGCGTATCCTGCATTATCCCGGCAGTAAATGGAGCATGGCCAGCTGGATTATCAATCACATGCCGGAACATAGCACTTATTTGGAAACGTTCTTCGGCAGTGGTGCGGTGTTCTTCAACAAGTTAAGATCAGAACAAGGCACCATCAATGACATTGACGGTAATGTGGTTAATTTATTTCGGGTGATTCGGGATTATCCTGAGGAACTTGCAAGAGCAGTCCAATGGACCCCATACAGCCGTGAAGAGTATCTATCCTGTCAATTTGGTGGTGATAAGAATTTAGAACGGGGAACAGCGGATGATTCCTATCGAATTAAGCAATGGAACAGTATACCGGATAAGCTGCAACGAGTAGCTGAGCGACTTAAAGAAGTACGGATTGAATGCCGGCCTGCTCTAGATATCATCAAGCGGTACAAAAGGAAAGATGTATTAATCTATACAGATCCACCAAATCTATCTGAAACGAGAAATGGAAACATTTATAAGTACGAAATGACTGATGATGAACACGCTGACTTGCTTGCAACTCTGATTGATCATCCAGGACCGGTTATCATATTTGGATATACACAAGCCAATTGCATGATGAAACGATGTCTGGATGGGTACGTGAGGAATCAAGTCAAGTGATTGAGACAGGGCAGAAACGTACTGAAGTCTTATGGATCAACCCGATAGCTGCGCGGACGGGGTTTTATCAGGAGTCTTTGTTTTGATTATTTTTTCTTTCAATCCCAAAAGCGCACGCGACTCCAATAAAGATAGGATATACACAGAGTAGAAACAACAGGATAAAGGCAGCACCGTAGTTATCTCCGTCATTAGGATTAGCATTAGGAATCCATGTTGAGAAGTAGGTGATAGCAATCCAAAAAGGAATCCATAGCAACGTAGTTAAAAAAGATATTGGATGGCCGTTTATCAATGAGGATGTCATCCTAACAATCAAGTAAAAATAAACAATTGCCCCAATAATAATTGTTGTGAAATAGATATGTTCAAAGGTATTAAAAAAATACGAAACCAAGAGGCTATTTGAAATGGCCGAAACATTGGAAAGGTAACGATAAAAAGACATACTGCGTGCAATGCGCTTAAAAAGATAACCTTTAACGCGTTTTTTATGATTTGCATGACTACTCCAAACATGATTTTTGTTTATCTTATCACTATTTATCCGGGAGGAGAATATTTTTGCCAGTTATGCAGCTTGATTTATTCAGAGAGATAATCGTGGAAGTTTTGGTGAGACCGAACATGCCAGAGATGTACGTAATGAAGTATCAGTGGGCTGTATCAGAGTAGGCAGCTAACCTGAATAAGAAACACTTACAAATTTTAATTTTAATTTTTTCGGAACACTTTACGGTACAACCAACTTAATGAGCTTCCGATGATATCCGCAACAATATAACTAATTAAATCAAACATAGAAGTCACTCCTGATATATTTAGTTAAACAAGTTTGCTGATTAATCTCTATTACTCTACGTTGATCATTACAAGAAAGCGTCCTGTTTGTTGCAGTATGACACTAAAGTGTAGCATCAGTTATTTCTATTCTTTGAAAAAGAAATCACGTAAATAAAAACTGAAACGAAGAACAATAGTTTCGGAAGTCTTATCCACAAGCTTTGAGGATAGCTTTGCTCAAGTCCGAAAAGAAAATCGCAGATCATATATATACCAGTCAAGATGATAATCGCAAACAATGAATATTTAAAAAGTTTCATTGAATTTCCTCCTAATAAAAAATCGGGATTCCTCCCGATCAACCGATATGAATATTTTACCATAAGAAGGATTTCCGATGAACATTAATAAAGAGTTAGTTCCGATTGATCCACGAACAATGAAATCCGAAATGAACGGAAGATAGTTCCACGCTCAATGCAATTAAATATTGATATAATTGGAAATAGGGAACCATTTGCCATTGTTGCGCGCGACGGTAAGGCGAGAATGACCAAGTTTCCGAAACACGGGGAGAAGATAATTGTGACGCACCAGGTCAAAGTGAAGCGCGTGAAATGGGACGAAGGCGAAGAGTTTTAATAACAGTCAGGGAGTTGAACCGATGAAAAATGAAGAGGTGCATTGTGGCGGCACATTAACTTGGCGTGAATTTAAAAAGTATAATTTTTATGCAAGACGAAAGCTATTTACAATAACAAGCATTTCATTTTTTTTCATCTTATTTTTGATATATATAATCCTGTTTCACAAAATACTTATTTCATTTACAATGGCAGCAGCTTTTGCGCTAGTTTTATGGATATTGATTACGATTATTTTTCCTCTTAAAGTCAGAAATGAATACTCAAGTAATCAATTAATTAAACAAGAAATTCAGTATGATGTTAATAAAGACGAAGTTGTGCAAACTCGTGGAAAATCAAAGACTTTTTTCAAGTGGGAAGATTTCATTTCTGCATACGAACATAAAGATATGTTTCAGATTCACGTATCAAAGAATCAGGCAGTAGTTCTTCCAAAGAGATTCTTCAAAAATGATGATGTAATAAGCGACTTTCGGAGATTGATCAGCACATCGATGCCAAAAAAGAAAGTTCATTTAAGTAAGAACGGGGAAGTGGGATGAGGGGGAGGAGTTTTGAAGGTAAAACTCTCAAAAGGGAAAGATTGGATTATTAAAAAGTTCAAAGAGATCCAAATTCTTGGGTTATTTATAGGCATCTTCTCAAGCATGATCATAATGATAATTCTCTTCTGGTTAATAAATATTAGGTCATGGATAGGGAATACAGATGCTAATGCTTGGATACAGACCGTTGGTACATTATTTGGATCCTTTGCTGGTGCCTGGTTAGCTGGTAAATATGCAATTGAAGTAGGGAATAGACAAATTAAAGCGAATTTAGATGAAATAAGAAAAGAAAATCTAAATAAATTGGTTAAGTTTAATGAAAATTATTTACTTGAGGTTAGATCTATAAGAGGGAATATGTAGTAAGGCAGATAAGTTGCTTAAAGATACATCAAAAAAGTATGAAACGATTCAAAAATTACAAGCATATTCAACTATTATAGTTAATGACACTAGCACGCTTAAATATTCAAGCGACTGGAATATTGTACCTGCTTTGAAATATCGTGATTATCTAACTCCATTGATTCTTTGTATAGAGATGGGTTCATCAATACCAATTTATTTAACAAATAACGAATTTGACAAAAATAAGATGAAGGAACGCTGGACTGATCACCTAAACAGATTAGATCCCTTAATCAATACTATAGAAGTGTACGCAAATTCTGTTAAAAGTGAATTAATAAAAATGAATCAGCAATAATTTCTACCAGTCAGCTGGAGGACAAAATCGACGGTTAAATGCCGTTGGATTCTTGTCCTCTTTTTATTTGCTTAAAAGGGGGTAATATTATGAATCGTTCCGAAAAATGCAGAAAAGGACCAGTTCAGAGGGCAATCGTTCGTGAAAACATGGTTATCGTTCCGAAAAGCTGTCGAGACGGACGATCGAGAATTTGATAGGTATTGACCGAGACAATATGAACGGCATAATCACGCACTGCGTAGGAAGGAGCAATGAGTATGGCTGCAGATCTATTGCGGATTACCGAGTACCGTGATTTGTGCCGTGAAATAGATTTATTAAATATGAGAATAACTCAGCTAGAGCATGAGCGTAAATATTACTAGAAAATGAGCACGCAACATAGGGGTATGATCGGAGCTGCTAATTATGACGAGGAACGTGTGGGCCACAACTTCACGCTGATGCCTTTTGACCGCGCTCTGGAGCACATCACCAAGATCGATATAAAATTAAATATATTAAACAGAGTGATGGTTGAAAAAGAACAGGTTAAGACGAAAATGGAGAAGAGTATAGGCAAGTTTGAAGGACTGGATTACTTGGTTGCGTACTGGCGCATGCAGGGGCTGGCATTGGCAGAGATATCTGACAAGCTGGGGTATAGTTACGGATGGATTAAAAAGATAAGTGAAGGATCCGGAAAGCGCACTGTAGATAGTGTTCACCTTACGCTGTATCCGAAATCAAATAAAATTAAATAAGGAATCAAGAAGGAACTTTTTTGATGAAAATCTGTGATAATATGATAACGTGGACGGCGGGTCGGATAGGACAAGGCTCTCTAGCCAGAACAGAAGACGTTGCGCACCTTACGGTGCTGATCTTGACAATGTATAAATAATTAAATATAAGACATAACTATAATGTAAAAATTAAGAAGTAGCGTTCCTATACAACGCCACTTCAAATTTACACACCAACCTTCATTTACAAATAGTGAAGGATAACAATAAGGACAATGATTGCCCATATGTTATTGTTCATATTGGTTATCGTCTCCTTTATTTGGTTTTATTGTCGCTTGAATAGTTTGAGCAAAAGCTAATTACAGTACTCACGGGAAAAGCTGCCAATTTTGGTGGCTTTTTTCATATATGAAAAGAATATAGAACAAACGGAGGTAAGTGTCATGTAGCATGGAAGGCAGGTCGGGGAGTTGAGTTTTACCTCGATCAAAGCACAGTACATGGCGCACCTTCGGTGCTATAATGGTCGAAAAAGCTTTGAAGGGGCAGTGCCCATGTCAATTTTCTATTTCATGTTTGAAGCTAGACCATCTGACGACAATCCAGAAAAAGATGTATATCAAGGAGCTTTTATTAGTTGTTGGGTTAAAGCTGATGATATAAAATCTGCTTATAGCAAAGCAGAAAATTTTCTTAATAACGATGAAGGATGGGAGATCGTAGAGGTTGAAGATCAATTCGTTGTGACTCGTGACTTCTATCATGAAAACGATCCTGATGACGAAGATTCTCTCCAGTGTTTTGATGAAGCAGTGGAAACCGGTATCTCAGATATTTTGTATTGTTGGACTGATGATAAATAATTGGCGCACCTTCGGTGCTTAAATGAATAGAGTAAAGGGCATCCGGGAGGGCGCTTTTAGTATTAAATAATTAAATATAATATTTCTTTGCTTCATGAATATAAATAAATTAAATAAAAATAAAAAAAGTGAGCTTAGATTAGCTCACTTGAAAACATCGTTTAATTCATAATATGTGTTACGTAAGATGTAGGAACATTGCTGTAAGGCAAAGCATAAATAAGCCAAGGATAAAATACTCAATCATTATTTTGAACAGTTTTTTCATATGCAGCACCCCTTAAAATCAATTTTGAGTTAAAGCACAGAATCTAGCTTTAAGTTGATTTTTATTTTTGCTATGGGGAAAATATGACAAGTGCTAACCAACTATTTTATTGTATAAATTAATTAAATATAATAGATAACCATAAACGATCAAAGCGGGGTAAATAAAATGCAAGTCACCTGCGACCCCTACCACAAAGAATTCGAGCTGAATAACCAAGAAAAACGAGTCGGCAAACTCATTGTCGGTTTTTTTGTTTGTCCAAACTGCAATCGAAAGTATACAGTTTATTTGATGGATGCACAGGCAATCGCTGCTAAAGAAGATTCAGAAAGAGTGCCAAAACTTGCCGGTGGATAAGGTTAAAGTAATTAAATTAAATAACAAATACATTAGAATGAATGACAAGATCTCAAAGCGGATGGATGAGTTGAAAGTGGAGTATGCGGAAGGGATTTAGTGACTTGTTTATTTGTCATATTTAATTAATTCATCTGCTCAAGGGGAGGGAACCCCATTTCATTCGCAAAACACCATTTATATTCTTCGATCAATTAGCGATAGATCAAATAAAGACGAATGATCAGCAAATTAACTATAAAAATGTATTTTCTTTTTTCACTTTACCCCCCCTTTATGATGGAACTCAGGATGTGAAGTATGACCAAGGAGCTGAATGACAGCATCATCGAGCAGCACTTAGATCGACTGGCAGAAAACATTTCACGATTTGCCAAATCGGTAAACTTCTTTGATGATTCGTTCGGGACGACGGTGACCGGAGTTGCAATGAGATACAAGCTTATGGCTCTTGAACATAAGGCGATCACAATGGACCGAAAGATGACAGCTGGGTTAAGGGATCGATTCAAGGTGATTTGTACGGTATGGGCGAAAAAGAGACTGGCCAACCCAGATGATTACTTGCATATTGATTTTCAGTTTAAACGGAAACTCCCGGATGATATTCTTTCAGATACTCAGGCATCGGTTGCGCTTAAAGGTGTGGTTAGCGAACAGACACTACCAGGTCTACTTCTGTTTTTTTACGAACATTTAGGATGAAATGGGTCGTATGCACGAGATGCGGCGATTGCTGCGGAGAGTGTTTATGGTCGCGAACAACGACTAAGCAATCAAAATAAAGATGGGCTCCTTACTAGCTGCCGAATTAGTAGCGCATAAAAATACCCATCCTTATCCAAGATGGGTATTTTTATATTACTCAGCCAATTCCTCAATTACTTATAGCCACAAGAACATTATCCAATATCTGCAATTTATTTCTAGTGAAAAAGATAAAGTCATCTCATTAATGTTAAGATCAGAGAAACATCTTTTTCAATGTACGTAAGACTGTGCAGCTGCAAGACCAGCGGCATGCCCGGTAACAAAAGCGGATGTAATGTTGTAGCCACCCGTATAGCCATGAATGTCGAGAATTTCTCCGCAAAAATACAAACCGGGCATTAACTTTGATTCCAATGTTTTTGGATTCACTTCTTTGAGAGAAACGCCACCGCCTGTTATAAACGCTTTTTCAATGGACAGTGTGCCAGAAATTCGAACAGGAAACCCTTTAAGCATTTTTGCCATCTGGCGAATATCTTCCTTTGACAGCTCATGAAAGTTACGATCTGGGGAGAGTCCAATTTGATCAAATATAAAAAGCAGATAACGTTCCGGAACGATACCTTTCCATACATTCTTTACTGCTTTTTTTGGATCGGATTCAGCAAGATGGTGAAGATTCTGAACCAATTCTTCTTCGCGGACATCCGGTTTGACATCGATCAGCACGGTGACGTCCTTTGTTTTAAACTTTTTAAGTGCTTTTACGACGAACTGGCTGAGTCTGAGTATAGCAGGTCCTGAAAGACCGAAGTGGGTAAACAGCATGTCCCATCTATGGGTTTGAATCGCTTTTCCTTTTGGATTTATTAACGTTACAGCAACATCGGATAACGATAAGCCTTGAAGTGTTTTTTCCTTAATGAACGATTCTTCTGAAGTAAGCGGCACTTCAGTCGGATACAATTCAGTGATGGTGTGCCCGGCAGCTTTAGCCCACGCGTAACCATCCCCGGTACTGCCGGTATTTGGAACGCTTTTACCTCCGACAGAAACAATAACTGAATTTGCGTAATAGGTTTCTCCACTGCGTGTTTTTACGCCGATCACACGATTAGACGTGCCTGTCACTCCCACAGGTGAACCTGTTTGAGGTACGGATTTTCCCCCAACAGCAACTATAACAGCTTCTGAATACAGCTTTTCGCCATTCATGGTCTTAACACCACAAGCATGTGTTGAGTAGAGTACAGTCTGTACCGGACTATTTGTTCGAACACTAATATGTAAGGATCTCATTTTGTTCAATAGAGCGGTTACTACAGATTTTGCGTCATTCGAAACCGGGAACATACGTCCGTGATCTTCCTCTTTTAACTCGACTCCTAAATTTTTGAAAAAAGTGATGATATCCTGATTATCAAAAGCGGCCAAGGCACTATGCAAGAATCTTCCGTTTCCTGGGATGTGCTTGATCAATTCGTCAATCGGCATTGCGTTCGTCACATTACAGCGGCCGCCGCCTGAAATAGCCAACTTCCTGCCTAATTTATCTCCTTTATCTAATAGGAGAACATGCGCACCTTGCTCTGCTGCAGCAATCGCTGCCATCAACCCCGCGGGTCCTCCTCCAACGACAATGACATCAAAATCCATAATTAGCCCTCGTTTCTTCGATATACTAACGCTACATTAACAGAATCCAGAGCCAATTTCATCTTTGTACTGAAAATAATCAAATGTGACATTTGTCACACCTCGAGAAATTTGATAGGATAAATAAAGAATTATGTTGAGCGATCGCTAGTGATGCTTTGACAAAATGAGGTGGAAGAAATGAAGGAAAGCAAGCCTTTTCGTGTCTTGCTATATTATCATTATGTAACGATTGAAGATCCTGAAACATTTGCTCAGGCTCATTTGCGTTTCTGCAAAGAACTGGGATTGAAGGGCCGTATTCTCGTCGGACGTGAAGGGTTGAACGGGACGTTGTCCGGAACAACTGAACAAACACAAATTTACATGGATACACTGCATCGTGATCTGCGTTTTGCAGATATGCCGTTTAAGATTGATGAAGCAGATGGGCATGTGTTTAAAAAGATGCATGTCCGACCGCGTAAGGAAATCGTCGCGCTCAAGCTTGATCAAGATATTGATCCGCATCAGGTGACCGGTAAACACCTAAAACCTAAAGAATTTTATGAAGCGATTCAGGATGAGAATGTGCTTGTCATTGACGCGCGAAACAATTATGAAACCCAAATTGGCCGTTTTCGGAATGCGATCCTTCCTGATGTTAAAAACTTTCGTGACCTGCCTGAATGGATTGAACACAATTTAGCTGACTACAAGGATAAAAGAGTACTGACCTATTGCACCGGCGGCATTCGCTGTGAGAAGTTCAGCGGTTACTTGCTGCGTGCTGGTTTTCATGATGTCAGCCAGTTGGAAGGCGGAATTGTAGAATACGGCAAAGATCCGGAAGTAAAGGGCAGACTTTACGATGGAAAGTGCTATGTTTTTGACCAACGGATTTCTGTTCCTGTTAATCGCACGGACGAGGATGTAGTCGTCGGCCATTGTCATCATTGTGGGAAGACTTGTGACCGTATCGTTAACTGTGCCAACCCAGAATGCAATAAACAATTTATTTGCTGTGAGGAATGTGAACATGAATATCATCGCTCATGCAGTGATGCATGCTTCCATCATCCGCGTAATCGATATGACCAAGAAGTTGCGCAACCAGCAGTACGAGTGTAATTCGTAGTGTAATTGAATAACAAGCTGAACCGGATTTAGTTGTCCGGTTCTTTATTTTATTGGGTAACAACACGTGCTTAATAAATACTTTACACGTATAAAACACGTGTTATAATGGATGTGAGGTGATCATAATGAGCAAAGATCAATACATTTATCCCGCTGTTTTTACGAAGGAAAGTGAACATTTGTCGATTGCTTTTCCAGATCTGCCGGAATGTAAGGCTTCTGCCGACAACGTAGAAGAGGGATTTGCCAATGCCAAAGAAGCGCTCGCGCTGCATCTTTACGGTTTGGAAGAAAACGGAGAAATCATTCCTGAACCATCAGAAGTAGTTGGCATTCAGACGGGAGAAAATCAATTTGTGACTCTAATTGAGACGTGGATGCCGCCATTCCGTAAAAAAATGGAGAATCAGGCAGTTAAAAAAACACTGACCATTCCAAAGTGGCTTGACGATGCAGCAAAAGATGCCGACTTGAATTATTCTAGAATTCTGCAGGATGCGTTAAAGGATGAACTCAATATTGATGAAAATGATCATTCATTCTCTGTTCAGGAAAAGCTGAATAAGCAACTTAAAAAAGTTAAAAAGAGCCTGAGAGACTTGTCGAAAATTCGCGTCCATGTCAACATGGCGGATGATGCTAATAAAGACGAACCAGATCAAAACATGAATTTGATTAAAAATGAGATTGATAATGTAAAAAAAGAACTTAGTGAAGTTGCCGAACGACTGAAAAATTCTGAAGAATACCAGCGTTTGAACGAAAAGCTTAATCGATTGCTTGATAAGCTGAACAGGTAAAAAAACAATAGGATCAATCTTTATAAGTCTAAGAGCAGATTAACCTGTTCTTGGGCTTATTTTGGTTGAGTAATTTCCCTCGTGGGCACGAACAGTTGCCGAAGTCCGTACTGAACGCGCTGCGTGAAGTGCTCTCAATCAGCATTCATATGCTTTTTACCGTGTTTCTGATTCTTGCGCTGATTACAGTATTACTTGCACTGCTGCTTCCTAACCACTTGCCGAAAGAAGAGCATCAGAAGGTGTAAAATGATGTTCCGGCGGCAATTCGGATGCCGTCCATCTGTGCGCCGTCTGCGAGTGCGGAGAGCGCAAGGTAGTTCGGTCGTGTGGCATTGTTCATGAGAAAGGCAGAAACCATTGCGTTCGGTCTCCGGTATTTATTTAGCTCAACGATGATTTGATCTGCAGGCATGATTCCTATGCCATGGCCAAAAAATTGGCCATTAGATAAATCAACGGCATTTTCCCCTTGCCATTGAGGTGTTTGTGGACTGACATCGGGATTTTTGAAGTAGCGCACATCTCCGGGAATGCCGCCGCCTACCCGTGAAACATTTCTTAAAGGGAAAAAAGGATGGTTTTGCCAGTCCCAAAGATACAGATGCTGGAAGACTTCATTGAATCGTTCTTTGGGAATTGTTTCTATCAGCGCTTTATAAAAAATAATCATCATTGCAGTTGCACATTCGAAAGCATAAGCTTCACCATTGACGAAGATGTCTCGAATTGCTTCAGAGGATTGAATCCCCGGTTTTAATTCAAAGCCACCATCTCCCGTTAATGTCCAGTAGTAATCATTGCACTGAGAATAGTAGAATGTCGCGAAGGATACGCCACTTGCTTGTAATGCGTATGAGGACTCGATTGTTTCATTCCTCAGTTTTATTTCAAAGTTGAGTTCTTTACGCGAGGGATAGGCGAATATTTCTTGAGATTCTACCATAGTCTTGAAGATTACCGGAGCAAAACGCCCGTTCATGGCAAAACTTCCGAAATCATCAGCTGACAGCTGCTGGTTTGCGGCAATAATCATAGACCATACCCCCCGTGCGCTGGGTTACTTATCGATTGCAGTTGCTCTTTAAGCGGATCAATAATCCAGGCTCTCCAAATTTGCGGCTGCTGTTTTCGAAGCAGGCTCGAGTATGCGGAAAGGCTGGTTTGGAGGCGGAGTGGTAGCTTAATAAAATCATAATAGTTCTTTTTCTCATTCGGCATTAATGTCTGAACGGGCTCTCCGCTTAGCGGGGAAACGGTTTTACCGAGATACTTTGCGCTGTAGTGAATGCGGTACGGATGGCCTCCTGGAACCGCATCATTGGTCTCTCCTGTATAAACAAGATAATGTGCATTTTCTTCATACCACGTTTCAAAAGTGAGCAAGGCTGCAGGATTATCAACTGCGTGCCGTACTTCAGGGATAAACGAGAGCATACGGCGTGCGTAATTGCTCTCAACAGTCTGATCAGATAAAAGATAATTTGACATATAGACGAGACAGATGGGCTGCGCCGTCTCCCACATCGCGCTGATCAAATAATGGCGCTGGCTCTTGTTTTTATAACGGTAAAAGACCAAATCCACCATTTCTTTAAGCCAATTCTCATGAAACGTATGCAAGAGATTAATAGCTGTCTGATCTATGACTTGCGTATAATCTGTTGAAACGATATTTTTCCACCCGGTTTGCAGAATCCAGAGCATTGATCCGACAACTTCATCATGCTGATTTGCAAATGAAGCAGCATGGGTGATGCCCAAATCGGCGCCATGAAGCACATTGCGTATATGCGATAATGCTATTCGAGTGCGATGATCGAGGTCGTCCGAACGAGTTTCCAATTGATCACGTAGCATATAAAGTACAGGAAACTCAAGTCCCGGATCATTGATCAGCGTCAAAGCACGTTCATGGTCAGTACTCCTGATTTTATTCCATTCTTCGATAAGTGCGTCCGGTTGCTCATGCCGTAAATGATTTAAAGGATTGCTCTGCTGGTTCTCAGCGCTCATCGTGTTTCCCTCCAGTGTCGTAAACCTTGTAACATGCTTATGCCCCTATGTATTTTTTATGCTTTAACCACAATGAAAGAAGAGCGGTTCATGAGGAGAGTATGGAAAGGTGTCTGCCATAAATTGGCAGACATCGTGAATGTCGTTTCTGAACGGAACAGATTATGTTAAACTATAAGTCAGCAAGAGAAAAGTGGAGTGATGAGTCGTGAAACAGTATTTAGACCTTTGCCAAAGGGTGCTAGACGAAGGCCATGAAAAATCTGACCGTACCGGTACGGGGACAGTCAGCGTGTTTGGCCATCAGATGCGCTTCAATCTTCAGGATGGATTCCCGTTGATGACAACCAAGAAGCTGCACTTTAAATCCATTATTTACGAACTGCTTTGGTTTCTTAAAGGGGATACGAATGTTAAGTATTTACAGGAACACGGTGTGCGTATCTGGAACGAATGGGCGGATGAGCAAGGCGATCTTGGCCCGGTATATGGGCATCAGTGGCGTTCGTGGCCAGGAAAAAATGGCGAAACGATTGATCAAATCAGTAATGTCGTTCATGAAATCAAAACCAATCCGCATTCCAGACGTCTGATTGTGACCGCATGGAACCCGTCAGATATACCCAATATGGCTTTGCCACCATGTCATTGTCTTTTTCAGTTTTACGTTAATGACGGTCGTTTGAGCTGCCAGCTCTACCAGCGAAGCGCGGATATCTTTCTTGGCGTTCCTTTCAATATTGCGTCCTATGCGCTCCTTACCCATATGATCGCCCATGTCACTGGACTGAAAGTCGGAGATTTTATACATACGTTTGGCGATGCTCATATTTATCTAAACCATCTTGATCAAGTCAGAAAGCAGCTTGAACGTGAGCCGAGAAAACTGCCGACGCTTAAAATCAAACGGACTGTATCATCTATTTTTGATTTTGATTATGATGATTTTGAGTTCAATGATTATCATCCTTATCCGGCAATAAAAGGAGAGGTTTCGGTATGATTTCATGTCTGCTCGCTATGGACCAAAATCAGCTGATTGGCCGAGATAATGCTCTTCCGTGGCATTTGCCGGATGATCTGCGCTACTTTAAGCAGAAAACACTTGGACATTCCATTATTATGGGAAGAAAAACGTTCGATTCGATTGGAAAAGCGCTGCCTGGTCGAAGAAATATCGTTTTGACGCATAATCCGGATTTTACAAAAAGTCATGTAGATCGCTTTTCATCGGTTGATGAGTTCTTAAAAAGCGGCCAGTCTTATGGGCATGAATGCTTTGTCATCGGAGGAGCGAGAATTTTTGAAGCGTTTCTTCCCTTTACAGACCGGCTTTACATCACACATATTGAAGCGGAGTTTGATGGCGATACCTATTTCTCGGGCTTTAATCCGGAAGAATGGCGGCTTGTCAGTTGCACATCTGGAAAATTAGATCAAAAGAATATCTTCCCGCATTCTTTTTGCGTGTATGAGCGCGCTTAATCACAAAGCCAGCATGGAGTTCATGGACTTTCACCTCTTTAAGCAGTTTGCATAAACTGTTAAAAAGAGTGACGGAGATGATCAGAATGTTCATATCATATCTGCAATTTGGGCTGTGTTACGGAATTATTGGACTGATCATGGGATCAATGTTAGGTCTTCTCCCGTTTTGGCGCACGTGGCAAACCAAGCATGTCGCTGCATTTTTTCTATTGCTGGTCGCTTGGCTTCCAATAGCTGTCCTTACATTAATTGCAGCACCACTAGCGAACAGGTTCCGTTTGTCTCAGGACAGTGATTATTAGAGATCTTGGCGTAAAGAGGACCTCGGATGATTCGATCATGCTTAGATTAATTTCAATATGATAATACCCTATATATTAGAAAGAGGTTCCAGAATGGAGGAGCCTCTTTCTCTGTAATTTGTTATTCAACAAAAGAAAAGTGAGAAATTATAGAGATGTTTCTATAAGCCTGTTGCAGAATTGGCCAAGCAGCATCTAGGTGATCACGCCATAGATCTTACCGGTTCTGATTTTATCTTTTTTAAAATCCGCACCGACTTCAAAAATCAACGTGTGTTTAAACGAAAGTTCGTCGACGGTTAGAAGTAGATTGGCGCTCAAGCCATGTCCTATAAGTAATCGGGTGAAAATTATCGCGATTCCTGATCAGTGAATAAGGAAAAATGATTTTGTTCACGCAGGTGCTATTGAATTTAATTTCTTGACAAATATATGAATTTGCTTTAAAACCTTATAATAAACAGGTAAAATATTTTTATTACATGCTTTTTTAGTAACGAAAAAGTCACACAGTCAGTGAGCAGAAGATTGGAAATTAAGCGCTTTTCGTGCGAAAATAATCCTGTAAAAGATGAGTACTCATTGAAAATCTTATTGTATTGCTGAAATGGCTTAACGAAAATAATTGCCAATGAGAGTGCTTGTTTCGGCTAGACTTTTGCAGATTGGCAACAGCAATCTCGATAAAGAACAGAATTGGCAAAAAAGGAGAATGAACAGGTATGGCTTCTAACGTATCAGAATTGACCACCTATATGGCTTACCTCGAAGGTGAATGGAAGAAAAGTTCATCTGGTGAGACCATCGCGATTCAATCCCCTTACCTTCGACAGACGATTGGTTACGTGCAAGCAGTTACGCAGGATGAAGTGGATGATGCAATTACTGCAGCGCACAATGCACAGAAGGAATGGGCTGGGTTATCTTTAAGCGCCAGAGGAGAATATTTAGATCGATGGGCAGACGAACTGGTTAAAAACAGTGAGGAAATTGCTCAAGCGATTATGCAGGAAGTCGGAAAAGGATTCAAGGACGCTCAAAAAGAAGTTGTCCGTACAGCAGACTTGATTCGCTATACCGTACAGGAAGCGCTCCATATGCATGGTGAAAGCCTGAGAGGCGATGGATTCCCTGGCGGCGATCAAAAGAAAATCGGTATTGTTGAAAGAGCTCCTCTTGGTGTTGTACTTGCTATCGCGCCATTCAACTATCCGGTTAACTTGGCAGCTTCAAAAATTGCTCCGGCATTGATGGTTGGTAATGCTGTTATTTTCAAACCAGCAACACAAGGATCAATTAGCGGTATTAAAATGATTGAGGCTTTGGATAAAACGGGACTTCCGAAAGGGTTGCTCAGCCTGACAACCGGCCGCGGTTCGGTTATTGGCGATTACCTCGTGGAACACAAGGGCATCAATATGATCAGCTTTACCGGCGGTTCAAGCACTGGCCGTCACTTGTCAAAACAAACGACAATGATCCCGCTTGTTCTTGAACTCGGCGGAAAAGATCCGGCAATCGTTTGTGATGACGCTGATCTGGATGTGGCAGTTAGCAGCATTATGAATGGTGCTTTCTCTTATTCAGGTCAACGCTGTACGGCGATCAAGCGTGTGCTCGTAAACGAGCGTGTTGCTGATGAATTGGTTTCGAGATTAAAAGCAAAGGTTGAGAAATTGACCGTTGGTTCACCAGAAGTGGACAGCACAATTGTTCCGCTGATTGATGACAAATCTGCTGATTTTGTTCAGGGCTTAATTGACGATGCGCTTGCGAAAAATGCGACGCTTGTTACGGGCAATAAACGTGAGAACAACCTGATTTATCCAACATTGCTGGACAATGTAACAGAAGATATGGACGTTGCCTGGATCGAACCATTTGGTCCTGTACTTCCTGTCATTCGTGTGAAATCGGATGATGAAGCGATTGAAATTGCCAATAAATCTGAGTTCGGCCTGCAAGCTAGTGTCTTCACACAAGACATTGACCGTGCGCTTGCCGTTGCGAGACAGGTTGAAGCAGGTACAGTTCAAATCAATGGCCGGACAGAACGTGGACCGGATCATTTCCCATTCCTTGGTGTCAAAGCTTCTGGTATGGGCGTTCAAGGTATTCACCACAGCCTTCTGTCGATGTCTCGCGAACGCGTGACCGTTTTGAACTTGAAATAATGATTTATGTAAAAAGGGAAGAACCAGTTGCGACTGGTTCTTCTTTTTTGATTACATTAGAAAACTTGGCTTTGCCAAATCTTTAAAATAGGTGAAGCCTTAGTTGTGACGATCACGATGGCCTAATGTTGGATATGCCACAGGACGTGGCGTTTTATCCGATCACTTAAACTATAATTCGAAAGATCTTTATACATTCTTATAGTGTAAAAAAAGCACACTCCGTTGTGGGTGTGCGGTTATGGACCGACATTTAATAGTAAAACGGTCCTGGTCCCGGTCCGTAAAAACCTCCGCCATAATAAGGCGGTCGCGGTCCTGGTCCGTACGGGTATGGTCCAGGTGGACAATACGGGCATGGTCTCACACCAATAATTGATCCTAATCCAACGCCGAGCAAACCTCCTGCAAATCCGCCTAAGAATGCCGGAGCACCTACACCTAAACCAAAGAATCGTTCATCATTATTTCTTGTTTCTGCTGGCGTCTGATCATTATCCAAAGGTCTCAAATAGACATTTTCCTGATCGAAAGAATCAATGATTCCATAATGAACCGAGCCGTCATTGCATTCAATTTCGACAGGCTGATTGAGCAGATTTTGCCAATAGTTTTGATATGACATTTTCGTACCTCCTGTGATCATTTGAGTGTTTGCAAGAGTTTTGAAAACACATCCAGTCATCGTTGAGCAAATGCCTAATCCTACAGTATGCTTGAGTTGAAAAAGTGGGTGGGCATCTGTCATGATGTACGGGGCAAATGATCAAGTTTTTGCTTTTTTTGATCGTAAGTGTGAATTTGATGCGAGAGGTGACTAACTAATGGCTGAGTTTAGACCGATTTGTGAGAAAGACAGGAAAGAAATTGAAAAACAAGTGGTTATGAGATGGGGCGGAAGATCGATGGCCATTCATGGGGAACTTATTGATGTTACAAACTTGCCGGGCTTCCTTGCATTTGAGAATACTCAGCTCGTTGGCATGCTGACCTATAGGGAATCATCGGAAGGCATTGAAATCATATCACTTGACAGTTTCATAGAACATCATGGTATTGGCTCGGCCTTGCTAAAAGCAATCGTGCGAGCCACTGAGGAACAGAATTTAGGGCGCCTTTATTTGACAACAACGAACGACAATTTGCATGCTTTGCATTTTTATCAAAAAAGGGGCTTTACTTTATCGGGATTGAGGATTGGAGCGGTTATTGAAGCGAGAAAGCTGAAACCATCAATTCCATTAATAGGAAACGATGGCATTCCGATTGAACATGAACTTGAATTGACGTATGACTTTAATCGAACATGACCATTGACATTGCATTTAAACGAATGAAGGATTAAAATAGAATAAATAATTAATGAAGAGGAGCGAAACATCGATGGTTTTATCTGATTGTCTGCAACTTAAAATGGCCTGATACAGGTGAAGTCTGCCTTTTTCATTTAAAACAGGCCAATGAGTTGTGACAACAGATCATGGATGTTTCTGCTCCTAACGTTTGATCTTCAGACTAAAAGGGCGAAGCATTATTGTTTCGCCCTTTTTCAAATGGATTCGGAAAAGGCCCTTATCTGTTCGCTTCTTGAAGGCCGCAAATAAGGGGAGTGTACGTATGTTACTGATCGAAGCAAAAAACATGGCTTTCTCATATGGAGATAAGCTGATTTATAAAGATATGAATTTTCGTATGATGGAAGGAGAGCATATTGCCCTCGTTGGTCATAATGGTGCGGGTAAATCAACCTTTCTGAAGTTGATGCTCGGCGAGTTGCTGCCGGATAGCGGCAGTATGGATACACGACAGGACTTGAAAATTGGCGTAATTGAGCAGCATCTGCATTTTGGAAAAGAAAAAAGTGTGTATGCAAGCTTGCAGGATGCCTTTAAAGAGTTGTTTGATGCTGAACAGAAGATGAATGAGCTTGCAGTGAGCATGCAGGAACCAGAAGCCGATCCAGAAATAATTGATCAGTACGGCCAGCTGCAGGAACAGCTTATTGCCAATGATTTTTACACAATTGACGCGCGAATCCGCGAGATGGCAGATGGACTTGGATTGACAGCAATCGGGCTGGATACAGATGTCGATCAGCTGAGTGGCGGACAGTTGACGAAACTCTGTCTTGCCAAACTGCTGCTTGAAAAACCAGAAGTGCTTCTTTTGGATGAACCAACCAATTATTTAGATACCGTGCACATCGACTGGCTGACCAATTATCTGAATGCCTATCCGCATGCATTTATTGTGATCTCCCACGACACACACTTTTTGGATGCTATTTCTCAGTATGTTTACCATCTCGAAAACCAGCAGCTGAACCGTTATGTCGGGAATTATCAGTCGTTTCTGAAGCAGCACGAAGCGCGTCTCGAGCAGCAGGAGATCGCTTTTAGGCAGCAACAAAGGGAAATAAAAAAATTAGAAACTTATATTCAAAAGAATAAAGTGCGGACTGCCACAGCGAAACAGGCAAAAAGCAGAGAAAAGCAGCTCAACAGAATTGATCGTCTTGACCCGCCTGCTCAAACTCGAAAACCCAAGTTCCACTTCAAAGTGAGCAGCCAGCCAGTTCGTTTGATTTTCACAGCGGAAGATTTAGGTGTTGGTTATGAGCATCAGCTATTCCCGACGATGTCTGCGAAGATTGTGCGCGGTGAAAAAATCGCGATTACCGGTCACAATGGTATTGGGAAAACAACGTTGCTGAGGACACTATTAGGTGAGCTGGCCCCGCTCTCCGGTAAAATGATGAGAGGCGATCGTGTATTGCCTGGATATTTTTCTCAGTTATCCGCACCGCCTCATCTGACGCCGCTTGAATGGATGATGGATCAATTCCCGGATATTCCCGAAAAGGTGCTTCGTCAGCATTTGGCTCAATGCGGTGTATTCGCAGAGCATATGCGTCAACCGATGGATACACTTAGCGGTGGAGAAGAAACGAAGGTTCGCATTGGACGGCTGATGCTGCAGAAAAGCAATGTGCTGATCTTTGACGAACCGACTAATCATTTGGATGTTGATGCTAAGGCGGCGCTAAGTAAAGCACTTGAAGATTATGAAGGTACCGTATTGGTGGTTAGCCATGAGCCTTCATTCTATAAAGAATGGGTGACGAGGATCTGGGATATTGAAGAGTGGTCAATGAAAAAGAAAAAATAAGAAAAATGTACACTTAAATGGACAGTTCTATTTCTGCTCTGGTACAGTTAAACAATGATGTGTTAAAGATGATTAGGGTGATATTATGGTTGACCACAAGCTAGAAGAATTGGATAAAGAGACGCTGATCGCTGTGTCACAGATTTTCAAAGCAGTTTCAGATCCAACACGTGTGCGGATACTATATTTGCTGTCACAAAGTGAATGTTCTGTTACAGAAATTGCAGAAATTCTTGGACTGCAACAGTCAACCGTATCGCATCAGCTCAGCTTTCTCAAACACTTGCATTTGGTTAAATCGCGCAGAGATGGCAAAGTCATATATTACTCTGAGGAAGATGAGCATGTGATGAATCTTCTTGCCCAGACCATAGATCACACGCGCCATCGTCAAATCCTATAAAAGAGAAATCCATACATACCCAGTACACAAGCCGTTCCGATCAAGCAGCTTGAACATATCGTGCTAAAGAACAATCTGTGAATGGGGCGTGTACAATTTGTCAAATCAATCGATTTATTCTCAGTGTTGCGGGCTTGTCAACCAACCGGTTGAAATTCGATGCCATGATGGATCTGTGCATCGTGGTGTGTTGTCTCGGGTCGACGATCGAAATGTTTATATCCAATCTGCAGGTGGTAATTCACTAAGTGGTCCCGGGTTGTTTTTGTGGGGAGGCTGGGGTTGGGGATTTCCAATTGCCCTTGCTTCAATTGCAGCTATAGTGGCACTGGGCTTTTTATGGTAAGCCTATAATGTGGTCAGGAAAAGGGAGGTTCTCGTTAAGAGAAGCTCCCTTTTTGCAAACAAAAGTATAAGATTTTGGACTTAGTCACCAGGATGATTGGCGTCACTTCGCCATGATTTAGGTTCAAACACGAAAGTGCGAGACTCCTGCGGGACTGCCATTGTTGATGCGAGCCAAGTGAGACCCCGCAGATTACTGCTTGTTTGAGGAGGCTCACGGATCGCCCGCGGTCGCACCAGTTGATGCCAGCAACTGAAGTGTCGTCGAAGCACAAGTTTGGTGAATTAAAGCCGCATAAAAAGCGATAGTCAAGGACTGGGCTTGCCTGTTTTTCTTGTCGAAAAGAGGTTTGTTAGGTTTTTTCAATAAAAAATGGTATGCTGGTAGAAGAGCAATTTAGGATCAAAGAGGTGATTCTCATTGAATAAACGAGAAGCCATGGTATTGTTAAAAAATAAAGGTTATAAACACACGGATAAACGTGAGGATATATTAGAACTATTTGATCAAAAAGGCGGCTATTTATCAGCCAAAGAAATTCAGACCGCGTTGAAGGATAGTTATCCTGGGATCAGTTTCGATACGATCTATCGAAATCTTTCCTTGTTCCAGGATTTGATGATTCTTGAGGAAACAGAGCTTGACGGCGAAAAAATTTATCAGTTTCATTGCACTGAACACCACCATCATCACTTAATCTGTCTCAGCTGCGGCAAAACACGAACGATCGAAGTTTGCCCGATGCAGGATCTGTCACAAATTGATCCCGAATTTCAGGTGACCGGCCATAAATTTGAAATCTATGGTTACTGTAAGAGTTGTCAGCTGAAAATGAAAGAGACGGAAAAAAAGAATCATGATTCAATGATGGTTAGCCCCAAAGTCTGATTCTTGTTCAGCATTTGCTCAACCGATGATACCTGATCTTTTCGACAGCGAATAATGATCACTACACAAGGATCGGGCCTTTTTTTGAATTTATTAGATATAAAATAATCGATGACTAAGCCAATTAAAAAACCGATAAAGCTTGAAACAACTCCCCAAACGATCGGCCCCCAAGCTAAGCGAAAGCCGACACTTGCTCCGACAACACCGAAAATCGTTGCAATAATAAAGCTGATATCGGCTCGACTTGTTTCATCGTTATTTCCCAATTGACCTTTGTTGGATCGATTCTGTAATGCAGGACGATTCATTACATAGCAAGCGATATCGTTTTGCCCAACGGATAGTCGCTGAAGTTCAGAGAGAACAATTTCAACTCTTATGGATTGCTGGAACAGACACATAATGTCAATCATAATCCGGTGTCCTCCCTTTCTTAAATG
This sequence comes from Sporolactobacillus laevolacticus DSM 442, assembly GCF_000497245.1. Classification (GTDB taxonomy): domain Bacteria; phylum Bacillota; class Bacilli; order Bacillales; family Sporolactobacillaceae; genus Sporolactobacillus; species Sporolactobacillus laevolacticus. The sequence continues at coordinate 140,312 of NZ_AWTC01000006.1, read as the reverse complement.
GCAATGGGAAATTTTTGGGCTGCCACTCTCTATGTAAGTAAGATCGCTGCTCATCGGCAAAAAGGCAATTATATTCAATCGTTTTTGCGTAGGCATCGTAAGAAGCGCCGAATATTAATGAAGGCATAAAGAGCAGCCATTCAGGACGAATGACTTTTGTCGCATCACTAAGTGTCCCGTTAAGGAGCATTTGGATGCTTTGTAACTCGTGAGAAATGATATAGATTGTCAACGACCATGCTAACAGTGAGAACGAAGTAATAAGACGGCGTGCATAGAACTGGCCAAGTCCGGGAAGAAGCAGGGACCACATGCCAGCGACCCAAGGTACACGTTTGTCCAGATAGCAGATTTCATACGAATGCAGGTCCATTACATTAACCTCAACCGGCTGATTTTCTGTCAAAAAATACAGCTTATTTATATCAATGGCAGAGCGATAGCTGTCCCAAATGCAAAAAAAATAAAAAGGAATGTAAATTAACGTCCATTGAGTATTGAGAACCGTTGTAGCCTGGTGAAAATCACCCATAAAGGTATAAACCATAGCAAGGTTGAGTTTTGACTGGACATTGATGATAATTTCAATCAAAAACAAAGCGTTACCCTTAACATGCATGTTAAGCAGCATATGCCCAAACCCGGGAAAGGCAGCTGACCACCAGGCAACAACTGATGGCCTATGATAACTTAGTCTAGTTGTACCAATAAAGTCCATTAATGCTTTGTTTCTACGTACCATCGAGAAGCTCCATTCCATATTACTGCTGAGTGTTATTATTGTTTATTTATTTCAATTATTTTCATTAAAGCTTTTTTTATTTTTCCTCGAAGGTTTGGATTCATACATTAAAGATGATTACTTCACTTTTTAGAGGTATACAATTTATAGAGAAATTAGATCATTCGAATGGAATTATGCCACAGATTTTTCTATATATATCCGAAACTACGATAAGAAATGTGCAGTACTAACGACAACAGATACAAATTTTTTAAATATTGACAAAGTAAAAGGAGCCTAATATACTTATTCTGTTCCTTGATGTTTTCACGGTCTAAGTATCCGCTGCTCTCCGGCTGACGGCCCCTTAGATCATCTGATCACGAATAGGGAAGGAAATCACTACGATGACTTATCATAAAGACACCATTTATATTATTGGAGATGCCAAATCATCACAGAAGAATCCGATTACCCTGCGGTTTAATCAGTTTTTTATTGGGGTCGTTGTTGATCGAGCAAGCGGGCGAATTGTTGATGCTGATTGTTCAGCGACGATCGCATTGACCGCTCATTTTGTTTGCTCCTTGTTGACCGGTCGTTTGATTGATGATCCGTCAATTATTTCGGACATTGAACAAAGATATTTCGGTTCTTCCCAGAAAGCGTTAATCGTCGCTTTTGGTGATGCATTAAAAAAATACAAGCAATATAGAAGCCAAACCGCTTTGTCTAAATAATCCTAGACAAAATCCAGTTCAAGTATTTGATGAGCTGGATTTTGTACGTTTATACAGGTAATGAACAGAAAGGTGGAAGTTCATTGATCTTTCCAAGCCGATTATACGAAGGAGATACAATAGGGGTAATCAGTCCCGCAGGACCTCCGGATCTTGAACGATTAGCGAAAGCAACCGACTGGCTGAAACACCTTGGCTTTCAAGTACGGTTAGGTAAGCAAATTGATCAGGTTTATGGCTACTTAGCCGGTTCAGACGATGAACGTTTGGAAGACATGCACGAGATGTTTTCCGATGACACGGTACGCGCAGTGATCTGTTCTCGTGGCGGGTACGGAACGGCCCGATTTGCTGATCGTATCGATTTTGATTTGATTCGCAAACACCCAAAGATTTTTTGGGGTTATAGCGATATTACTTATTTACATACATCGATCAGGCAACAAACCGGTTTGGTGACGTTTCACGGACCAATGCTTGCTTCGGATTTGGGAGATCCCGACGTTCCTTTACTCTCAAAACAATTATTTTCTCAGCTTTTTCAACCGATGTCTCTCCGTTATGATGAACATTTATCGCCGTTGACTGCCTTAAGCGGTGGAACTGCTGAAGGTATGCTTGTGGGGGGGAATCTTTCACTGCTTGTCAGCACTTTAGGTACGGCCTATGAGATCGATACGAGGAATAAGCTGCTCTTGATTGAAGATGTCGGCGAGGCGCCTTACCGAGTAGACAACATGCTAAATCAGCTTAGACTGGCACGCAAGCTTGATCAGGCGGCGGGTTTTATTATTGGCGATTTTCACACGGATCATCCACCTGACAAGGAATCATCGTTAACTTATGAGGAAGTTTTCAGAACCTATTTAGGGACGCTTGGAAAGCCGGCTGTTAGCGGATTTTTCATCGGACACTGCCAGCCGAATTTTTCAGTACCGCTTGGTGTGGAAGCAATGCTGGACGCTGATCGGAAACAGCTTTGGATCCAGCCGGGCGTGATGTAAGAAAAGACGAATGAAACATTTAACATCAGGACTGTGAAAGGAAGTTAAAAATGAAAATTGTTGATGTGCAAACGAAGCGGCTTTCTATTCCGCTCGTTAAGCCTTTTAAAACGGCATTGCGCACCGTGAGTACCGCTGAAAGTGTTGTTGTTTTTATCACCTGTGATGATGGAACGATTGGTATCGGCGAAGCGCCGCCTACCCATGTGATCACGGGAGACAGTCTTGCCAGCATTGATTATGCGATTATGGAAGTCATCCGACCACTGATTATTGGGTTGGAGATCGAACAAAAAGAACGAATCAACCATGTGGCCGATAAGGCGATACTTCATAATTCGAGTGCAAAAGCTGCGATTGACATAGCTGTTTATGATTGTTTTGCAAAAAGGGCAGGACTTCCTTTGTATCAACTGCTCGGCGGAAATGCCAACCATCTGGAAACTGATTTTACTGTCAGCGTTAATCATGTTGATGAAATGATTGAAGATGCACTCGGCTTTGTAGCAAAGGGGTTTAATACCTTGAAAATCAAAGTAGGAAATTCGACGATTGAGGAAGATCTTGAACGGGTGAAGGGTTTGCGCCAAGCAGTTGGCAACAAGATCAAGCTGAGACTGGATGCTAATCAAGGATGGAACGCCAAAGATGCAGTGGCAGCAATCCACAAAATGGAAGATTTGGGATTGGACATTGAGTTGATTGAACAACCGGTACCGGCTTGGGATTTTGAAGGCATGAAATTTGTTACAGAACACGTTGACACACTGATTATGGCGGACGAGAGTATTTTTAGTCCTAGCGATGCGGCGCGTCTATTGGCAATGCATGGCTGTGATATCGTTAATATCAAACTGATGAAAGCCGGCGGCATTTATGGTGCCGAAAAGATAAATGCTTTAGCTGAGGCCTACGGTGTTGAATGCATGGTCGGCTGTATGGTTGAATCTAAAGTTGCGGTTACCGCAGCCTGCCACTTTGCTGCAGCGAAAGCGAATGTCACACGTTGCGATCTGGATACACCTCTGATGTTTGCATCGGATCCGGTAATAGGCGGAGCGGTTTACCAGCAAAGCCAAATTACACTTCTAGATCAACCTGGTCTAGGTATTCAAGACGTTCAGATTAAATGACGGAGGGTTTCCATTGAAAAAAATAAGAGTATCTGTACCAGTAGCGACGATTTGGACCAGTCCTGAGTCAGTCAGATCCATAGATGCTCAAGCTATCGCTGATCAACCAGATATGGTTGCGTGGCTTAAAACAATGACAAGGGAAGAAACCATTGCTCTTTGCGGGGAAAAAAGACTTCAGTCTCAGGTTTTGTTTGGTGATGAAATCCTTATTGATGAAGTAAAAGGACCATGGGCGAAAATTTGTGTACCTACTCAATATTCAACAAAAGACAAGCGTGGGTATCCCGGCTGGATGCCGCTCGGACAATCTGTAGAATCAGAGATGGCAACCGATTGTCAGCAGATCAAGGTTCAAAGTAATGTGGCTACTTTCTATGACTTGCAAAAACAACCGATTTTTGATTTAAGCTTCGGTACATTCTTGCCTCTGCTTGAGGAGTCAGAGGATGAAGTGAAAGTAGATAGCCCAATTGGTCCAGGTTTCATGTATAAGAAAGACATCCTAATGCCAGTGCAGCAGCATTTGCATACTGGCTTTGAAATTGTGAAAAATGCTGAAAAATTTATTGATCTTCCTTATTTGTGGTCAGGAATGAGCGCTTACGGTTATGATTGCTCAGGATTCAGCTTTTCGATGCTGCGCGCAGGTGGCTATCTGATTCCTCGTGATGCCGACGACCAAGCGTTGCAAGGTGAAGAAATCACACTGCAATCGGCACTTCCGGGTGATCTGCTATTTTTTGCTTATGAAAAAGGAAAAGGGTATGTGCATCATGTCGGTATTTACTACGGTGACGGTAAAATGATTCATTCTCCGACACCAGGCAAGATTGTCAGCATTACCGTGCTCAAAGGATCGAAATATGAAGAAGAATTATGCGCGATTCGCCGATATTGGAAAGGATGAACAAGCAACGTTGCTTGCTTGATTACGATAAACACAATCTCAATATTTGATGGAAAAAAGGGGTGAGTGACATTGATAGATTTGAATAAACAATTAGCCGATACAATTAGCACGATCGTTCGCCCACTTGGTGATCATATTGCAGTGGAAATAAGCGGATCGGATGGATTTTCATTTTCCTATCATGAGAATATTCCGATGCTCTCCGCGAGTTTGATTAAATTGCCCGTCTTGCTGTATGCATATAAAAGTGCTGAGCTCGATTCGTCTATACTGGAACAGACCATTCATCTTGATGAACAGAAGATCGTGAGCGGTTCAGGTGTTCTTCAAATACTCTCACTTAGAGATTGGACAATCAGAGATTTACTAGCACTGATGATCAATGTATCGGACAATACCGCGACCAATTTATTAATGGATTTTTTCGGAATTGAAAATCTACAGGCGTGGGTCGAGAAACAAGGATTGGTCGAAACAAGGATTGAACGAAAGATGATGGACGAGGAAGCTCAACGAGAGGGGCGTACCAATTGGATCAGCGCCCATGATGCCAATTGGATGATTCAGCAGATTTTTTCTGAGAAAAATCCTCTTCCTGATGATGCTAAAGCATGGCTGCTTCATCAGCAATACAGAGATAAGCTCCCTGGGTTATTTGACGAGAAGTCGCAGCCTGTGACTGTGTATAATAAGACTGGTGAAATGGAAGAAATCGACCATGATGCCGCCTATTTCTTCTATAATGGTCATTCTGTTGCTGTTACTGTATTAACATCAGGTATTGAGAATCGGCAGGATGCTCTCTTCCCGATACAGAACATCGGTCAATTGATTGAGGAGTATCTAGTTGAGGTCGCTCATTCTGTTGGTTAATCGTTATATCACTAATTAGTGAATCAATGTCCGTTATTGACAATCATTTACAGTCGCATTAGAATGAACGTAATTCTATACGTCTTTTATCATCACTGATTATTAATTGAATCACAATAATAGTTAAGCCTCTCTGAGATCGGGAGGCTTTTTGCACAGTATTACACTTCTTGATCTATTATTGGAAATGATAAGTTACTAAGAGTTTTTCAGTGGGCTCAAATGGAGGTTATATGCAATGGAGTCATTAAATTTTATCAGAGTCGCAGCCGCATGCCCTGTGACACGAGTCGCCGATGTACGAGCCAATGTTACCAATATTAAAGCATGTATTGATCAAGCGATTGAGCAGCGGGCAAAACTTATCGTTTTTCCTGAATTATGCGTCACTTCATATACTTGTGCCGATTTATTTTTGCAAAAGCTGGTGCTGGATGAGGCTGAGGCCGGTGTAGAAGAAATCCGAGCCTACAGCGCTGAAAAAGATATTATGATTGCAATCGGTGCACCGCTGTTTTCTCAGACGGTTGTCTATAATTGCGGATATATATTGTTCAATGGAAAAGTACTAGGCATCGTCCCAAAAAGTTACATACCAAACTACGAAGAATTCTATGAACGACGATGGTTTACATCTGGAAAAGACATAGTTAATCGTTCGGTGGATCTCTCCTTTCAGAAGGAGATCCCCTTTGGTGTTGATCTTGTATTCCAGAGCGGCGGATTTCAAATCGGTTTTGAAATATGCGAAGACTTGTGGAGTGTCGTGCCACCAAGCAGTTATTTAAGCTTAGCGGGCGCCCAATTGATCGGAAATCTTTCCGCTTCAAACGAAGTAGTCAGCAAATCGGATTACAGAAAGGCGCTTGTTCAATCGCAAAGCGCGAAGTGCATGGCTTCTTACATCTACGCTGGAACGGGAACAGGTGAATCTTCAACGGATGTTGTTTTCGGCGGGGAACTGCTTATTGCTGAAAATGGGAATATGCTCAATAGAAACGAGCGTTTTCAGAGAGAAAACGAGGTTGTGACCTCAATTGTCGACATTGACCGATTGAATTTGCAACGTATTAAAAACATAAGTTTCCGTGAAGCAGCATCGACCGTGCCATTTGAAGCACGCAAGATACAATTTAATTTTAAGAAAACTGATTTTGGAACTTTCGACCGTCCTATTGATAAACACCCATTTGTGCCTTCCGACGCCAAGCAAAGAGAGGAGCGCTGCAGTGAAATATTCAGTATCCAGGCAGCTGCACTCGCAAAGCGCTTGGAACACACCGGACTGAAAAAAGCGGTGATTGGCATTTCAGGCGGATTAGATTCAACACTGGCTCTTCTGGTCATTGTCAAAACCTTTGATCTGCTCGGTTATGACCGGAAAGACATCATAACAGTGACCTTGCCAGGTTTCGGTACGACCGATCGCACCTATCAAAATGCCGTTTCGCTCTGCAAGAAGCTAGAAACTGATTTTTGTGAAGTGAACATTGTGGCCGCTTGTCTGCAGCATTTTAAAGATATTGGCCATGATCCTGCGATACATGACGTCACCTATGAAAACGTTCAGGCTCGTGAACGTACGCAAATCCTGATGGATATTGCCAACAAAGAAGGCGGACTTGTCATTGGAACAGGGGATCTCTCTGAGCTTGCACTTGGATGGAGTACCTACAACGGCGATCATATGTCAATGTACGCCGTTAATTGTTCAGTGCCAAAGACATTAGTCCGCTATCTTGTCCGCTATGTTGCTGAAGAAGAGACCAGTGCGGAAATTTCCGCAATTTTGCTCGATGTACTAGATACACCGGTTACTCCTGAATTGCTTCCAAAGAGTGGGGAAGGGAAGATTTCACAGAAAACAGAAGACATTGTCGGTCCTTATGAACTCCACGACTTTTTCTTGTATTACTTTGTGCGCAGTGAATTTACACCGGCAAAAATTCTGTTTTTGGCAAAATCCGCATTCTCTGATCGTTACGATGAAGAAACGCTCCGTAAATGGCTTCAAATTTTTCTTAAACGGTTCTTCGCGATGCAATTCAAGCGTTCTGCGATCCCGGATGGACCTAAAGTGGGTACAGTAAGCTTGTCGCCACGCGGGGACTGGCGGATGCCTTCGGATGCTAGCCGTAATCTGTGGTTGAATGACTTTTAAGAAGACGAAAGAGAGGTAAACCTGTGATTCGCCGTTTTTTTTCGTATTACAAGCCCTATAAGAAATTGTTTTTTCTTGATTTTTCATGTGCGGTACTTCTCGCTTTGCTCGAGCTGATCTTCCCGGTGGCGGTGAATCAAGTGATTGACCGGTTGCTGCCAGGCAAGGATTGGTCGATCATTTTGCTCGCGTCAGTCGGATTGCTTCTGTTCTATCTGATTAACACCTTTATGCACTATGTTGTCACTTTTTGGGGCCATATGCTTGGTATTAATATTGAGACAGATATTCGTCAGGAACTATTTGAACATATCCAAAGACAATCCTTTCATTTTTTTGATAACAATAAAACAGGACATATGATGTCGCGTCTGACGACGGATCTCTTTGATATTGGGGAGACCGCACACCATGGACCGGAAGACATATTCATTGCATTGATGTCTTTGTTCGGTGCCTTTTTCCTGATGCTGTCGATCAACTGGAAGTTAGCATGCATCACTTTTGTACTCGTTCCGATCTTAGGTGTTTTCATTACCTCATTTAACATGAAGATGACTCATGCTACTGATCAAATCTATCAAGATATCGCCGTATTTAACGCCAATGTGGAGAATGCGGTCGGCGGCGTTCGCGTTGTCCAGGCCTTTTCTAATGAAGACTATGAAAAGAAGCAGTTTAGAGAAAACAATAAATTATATAGAAAAGCAAAACTCTTCTCCTATAAAATTATGGCGACGAGTGTAACCACAAACTATCTATTTATACGATTGATCATACTGTTCACGTTGATCAGCGGTTCTTGGTTCGTTATTCATGGCGAACTCAGCAGTGGACAGTTTGTTGCATTCTTGCTGCTTGCAAATATTTTCGTTCAACCAATTGAAAAATTTAACGCGATTATTGAACTTTATCCAAAAGGGATTGCCGGATTCAAACGATTTATGAAGTTAAAAAGTCAGACTCCTGAGATCGTTGACACGAAAGATGCGATTGAGGTTGATGCTGTTCACGGTGAGATTGAGTATCGCAATGTAAGCTTTGGCTATGAAGGGAAGAAGGCTGTCCTGAATCATATTAATCTGCATATAAATCAAGGGGAGACTGTTGCTTTTGTTGGTCCGACAGGAGCAGGAAAAACGACGTTATGCAGCCTACTGCCACGCTTTTATGATGTGTCGGACGGTGAGATTACCATCGATAGTATGGATATTCGTGCCATGAAGCTCTCTTCATTGCGAAAGCACATCGGCCTTGTGCAGCAGGACGTCTTCCTTTTCTCAGGCACACTCAGAGAAAATGTAGCTTACGGAAAACTGGACGCTACTGATGATGAAATCTGGAGAGTGATTAAGCTTGCCAGACTTGAAGAAACCGTGGCAAGAATGCCAAACGGCCTAGATACTGTTGTAGGAGAACGTGGAGTAAAACTCTCAGGAGGACAAAAGCAAAGGCTCTCTATTGCCCGTATGTTTCTTAAAGATCCTTCCATACTGATTCTGGACGAAGCCACTTCTGCATTAGATACCGAAACTGAGGCAGCAATTCAACACTCACTTGAACAACTGTCCTCGGGCAGAACCACACTCATTATTGCGCATCGCCTGGCAACGATAAAGAATGCGGACAGAATTGTTGTTGTCACTGAAGAGGGAATCAGCGAACAAGGAACGCATGAACAATTGCTTGCACGTGACGGAGTTTACAGTCATTTGTATGAGTCGCAATTTACAATGAATATGTAGGTATTTTCAAATAAGGGTAATTTTATAAAGGAGTTGATAGTGATGATGTTAGGAGGATTTGGATTATTTACCCCCTTACTCATAGTGATTGCTTTTTGGATTTTCGTCATTTATATGGTGATAACAGCAGTAAAGTTAATGAGAGAACGGAATCAATACCTTAAAGAAATTCGTGATGAACTGCGAAAAAATAATCATGGGAACAATGCGTCCTCAGGAGATCCTCAATGAGTTGTATTCGCGAATTGACAACGGTTGCCGAATGGAAGGCAGCATTTTTAGTTATGCAACAACTACGAACGTCATTGGATGAAGAAACTTATTTGGAACTCGTGGAACACGCTTATAAGAATGAAGGCTATCATTTATTTGCTGTATTTGAGCAAAACGAAATCGTTTCGGTTACTGGATTTATGCCAATGACGACCTTGTATAACGGACCATCTGTGTGGGTGTGCGACTTGGTCACTGATGAACAACACCGTTCAAAAGGGTTTGGCAAACAGTTGCTTACTTTTGTTGAAGAGTGGGCAGCAGACCACGGTTACACCATTGTTTCACTATCAAGCGGTCTTCAACGCAAAGATGCGCACAGATTTTATCATGATAAAATGAATTTTGACTGTAGCAGCTATGTATTTAAAAAAGCGGTTGACAGGTGATAAGCTTGAGTGTACAGGAACTTCTTAATTGTGTTAAGAAGGATTATCAAGATATTTTAGGTCAACAATTAACTGGCATTTATCTACATGGATCCCTTGCCTTTGGCTGTTTCAACACGTTGAAAAGTGATCTTGATTTTATTGTTGTCGTTCAATCAAAATTGAGTCTTGGGGCAAAATTGGCGCTGCTTCACGTATTGGAAAAGTATCATACAATGGCTCCTCAAAAGGGATTCGAAATGAGTGTTGTGCTGGTGAGTGATTGCCAGCATTTTTGTTATCCCACACCCTATGAGCTTCATTTTTCAAACATGTGGCGAGAAATTTACCTGAAGAATCCCCTTAGCTTGTGCGCCATAGAAAGTAAACGGGATCCCGATCTTGCCGGTCATTTTAAAGTAATTAAGCAATGTGGAATTGTATTATGCGGGAAACCAATCTCAGAAGTATTTGGCGAGATTCCTACTCACGCTTACATCCAAAGCATTGTTAATGATATTAAAGATGCGAAGGCAATGATCATCAACCGGCCGACTTACACCATTCTGAATCTTTGCAGAGTACTAGGTTATCTTCAAAGCGGTAAGATTTTGTCGAAAGAGCAGGGAGCAGAGTGGGCATTGTCAGCGTTAGAAAGTCAATGGGGAATGGTGATACGAACGGCATTGAACAATTATCGTTCATCAGATTCAGAAGTGCACTATTCTTATGAAGATGCGGTTGCATTTTGTGATTGTTTGCTCAAGAAAATAAGAAAGTCTCTCGAATTGAGAAAGAAGTGAGTCTATGTTTTCGTTAAAGAGTGGAGATAAAATCGGCATTTATTCACCATCATCGCCAATCACAGCAACGTCACCAAAACGATTCACACGTGCAAAGAAATTTCTTGAAGCGAAGGGTTTTGAAATTGTAGAAGGTAGCTTGACAGGAAAGTCAGACCACTACCGATCAGGTTCAATACAAGAACGAGCCGCAGAATTAAATACGCTGATTCGCGAATCAGACATAAAAATAATTATGTCAACTATAGGGGGAACCAATTCGAATTCTCTGCTTCCTTATCTTGACTATGATGCTTTTAGAAAGAATCCAAAGATCATGATTGGGTACTCTGATGTCACAGCAATCCTCTTAGCCATTTATGCACAGACAGGTATCCCGGTATTTTATGGTCCTGCACTTGTGCCTTCGTTTGGTGAATTTCCGCCTTATGTTGAGGAAACATTCGCATACTTTTTAAGAATGTTTTTTGGTGACCAGTTACTTCCTTATCGTTTACCGAAACCTCTTTACTGGACGGACGAAGGGATTAATTGGGAAGAAAAGGTAGGGGAAAAAGAACGGCGGCAGAATCACTGGATTGGTTTCAATGGTGGCTGCGCGAGCGGTCGATTAATCGGAGGAAATCTTAATACCATGCTCGGATTTTGGGGGAGTCCCTATATGCCTGAAATTCGGGAGGGTGATATCCTTCTCATTGAGGATTCTATGAAAACCGCTTCGCAGGTTGAGAAGAACTTCTCTCTACTGAAAGTTAATGGTGTCTTTGATCGAATTGGCGGTCTGCTGCTCGGAAAACATGAACGCTTTGATGATGAGGGAACAGGAAGAACCCCGATTGATCTTTTACTTGAAGTGCTAAACGGAGCAAAGTTGCCAATTATTGCAGACTTTGACTGCTGCCATACACAGCCAATGCTGACGATGCCGATTGGAGCTCAAGTAACGATGAATGCGGATCCGGTGGAAGTATCCGTTACAATTGATCAGCTCAACTAAATGATTAACAAGTGTATCGATTTGGAGGAACGAATATGAATGATTTGTACTTAACTAAGCCCAATAAGAATTATCAATCGAGTTTTGAAAATTATGCTTTAGCCTATCAAAAGGTAAATGATACATATTATTTTGAAAAATATGAAAAAGCGCTGCATGATTTTGATTGGTATATTCAGGATTTGGATGATCAATCAAGAGGAATTAATATACCACAAGATTGGGTAGCGACGTCAACATTCTGGTTGATCGACAAGGATATAGTGGTAGGCGTCGTGCGGATCAGGCATCAGGAAGTCGAAAGTGCAGGTCATATAGGGTATGATATTTCGCCGTGTTTCAGAGGTAGAGGCTACGGTACACAAATCCTTAAGTTAGCAATAAAAGAGGCTAAGAAAATAGGTGTCGAAGAGGTCATTGTAACGTGCAACACGGAAAATACAGCTTCAAGAAAAATAATTGAAAAAAATAATGGGAAGTTATTAGGAACGATTTACGATGATGAGGAAAAGGAATTTCTGTATAAATATAAGATTGATCGTAACAATTGATCTCTTTATTTCCAGTTCATAACGTATTGAAAGTGGAAAAGAATGGATTATTCTCAAGAAATTAGTTACACTTTTGGCTTCTCAAAAGCTTTTTGAGATTGAAAAAAAATTCCTCCTGTTCGAAAACAGGAGGAAAGTGTATATAAAGAGCCGCGAATAACTAAAAGGTTGGTGCTGTTAGTGAGCCTAATAAATCAGACCTTTTCAGCAGTTTCAAGCAACGATTTTGCGCATTTGTATTCCAGACCATGGGCATCGGCAACAGCTTTGAACGTTACAAAGCCATCCAATGTGTTCAAGCCTTTGAGCAGCGCTTCATCATCAAGGCATGCTTTAGCATAGCCCTTGCTGGCAATTTTTGCAGCGTAAGGGATGGTGACGTTAGTCAGAGCAAGTGTAGAGGTGTTTGGAACTGCACCAGGCATGTTTGCAACAGCATAATGAATGACACCATGCTTTGTATAAGTAGGATCATCATGAGTTGTGCTGTGGTCGGATGTTTCAACTACACCGCCTTGATCGATCGCAACGTCAACAATGACCGAGTTTTCTTTCATTGAAGCAACCATTTCTTCAGTAACAAGCTTAGGAGCTTTTGCACCTGGAATCAGTACTGCGCCAACGACAAGATCAGCTTCTTTAACCGATTGTGCAATGTTATAAGGGTTGGACATTACCGTATTCAACGAATTGCCGAAAATATCGTCCAGGTCACGAAGTCTGTCTGCACTAATGTCAAGAATTGTGACATCAGCACCGAGACCTACGGCGATCTTTGCAGCGTTTGTTCCAACAATACCGCCACCGATGATCGTAACTTTGCCGCGGGATACTCCAGGTACACCGCCAAGTAAGATGCCTTTTCCAGCTTCATCACTGAATTTTTCGAGGTACTGAGCACCGATTTGAACAGCCATTCTACCGGCAACTTCACTCATTGGTTGGAGGAGAGGAAGTACACGATCCGCGCGTTGTACAGTTTCATAAGCGATCGAAACGACTTTGTTTGCAACAAGTGCTTTTGTCAGTTCCGCGCCAACTGCCGGAGCAAGGTGAAGATAAGTAAAGAGAATAAGCCCTTCACGGAAGAAATGATATTCTTCTGGTTCTGGTTCTTTAACTTTGATGACCATTTCAGCGGACCAAGCTTTTTCAGCTGAAGTGATTACCGCACCTGCTTCTTCGTATTGCTGATCGGAGAATCCGGCGCCTGCACCTGCTAATGTTTCAACATAGACAACGTTTCCTTCTTGAACTAAGTGATACGTACCAGCAGGGGTAATGGCGACACGACGTTCGTTGTTCTTCAATTCTTTAGGAATACCGATAATCATGAATGAATTCCTCCCAAATTAATTAGTCTTACCAATGTTTGAATAATCAGATACCTCGGTCAGTTCGGATAAACCATCTCAAAACAATTTGCTAGAAATAGTTAAGTTCGTTTACTAGGATCGGGTCTGTGTTATTCCTTAGTTAGAATGTTACAAACAAAAGGCAGTCATTTCATCATACATTTTGTCTACTCTTTCGTTAAATAACTTGACATTTAATGTCCGTGTCAGATAATATGACAATTGATGAAACATAAAACGACACTTGGAGGGTTCGGTCGATGGATGAAATGCCTTTTTGTGTAAAAGATGTGCTCGAACGGCCGCTCTTTCAGCGCGCGACACTGATTGCGGGCAGACGTGGTATGTTTCGCGAAGTTCGCTGGGTCCATATTCTTGAAATTACACATGCTGCCCCTTATGTCAGCAAGCATGATTTAATCCTGACCACCGGTCTATGGTTAAAGCGATCGGTCAAATCAGGACTAGAGTATACACGTCAGATTATTGATCATGAAACTTCAGGGCTTTGCATTGAATTCGGCACGACCATCGACGAAATTCCAGACAAAATCATTGAACTTTGTGATGAACATGATTTTCCGCTTATTTTGTTCCGGCAGCCGATCCGTTTTGAAGAAATCACTCAGGATATTCATTCTTACCTGATTAATCAGCATTTCGGCTTGTTAAAGAATCTTGAACAATTCTCACAACAGCAGCAGCAGCTGGTTTTGCGGAGTACTGACATCCCAGCCATTCTTCGTCTTTTGCAAAACTACTCAGAAGGACAAATTCTCTATCTTTCGGCAATTGAGTCCAATAAATTTTATCCGCCGGTCGCTACGGAGACTGCAGAAATCATTAATGCCTTCTGTAATAAGAAAATGAAAGATTTCGATCAAATTCAAGAAGCAGAGATATGGAAAATGGATGAAACTCATTTTATCCTGATTCAACCGGTAGTCTGCTTTGGTCAAGTATTCTCGTGCGTCGGTATGGTGCTCCATCAAGCTCATCCTACCGAATATATGAAACTACTTATCGATTATACGGCGAAAGCAGTGGCGACTGTTCTGCTGCGTACGCAGTTTCTGGAAGAAAGGATATTGAGCAATCAAAATGAATTAATCCAAGACATCTTAAGTCGGCGGATTGAGAGCGAAGAACAAGCTCAAATGAGGATGGGTCTGCCTTCGCCGAATGGAGAAAAATATATCTTTGTCGGAGGCATCATTGAGTTTGAACATAATGTGATCGAAGCAGGTCCGGAAAGGATGGAAGCTAGAAACCAAGACATTCTCGTCCTGATTCGTTCGTTATTGAAGAGGTATCAGATGCATCATCTTTTGATGATGAAGAATAATCAAATCTATTTGCTATGCGCAAAAGAGAAAGTCAATCATGAGTCCCTGCCAGCATTGTATAAAAATATATTTGGGTTGATTGAAGGACTTAAGAAGTACATTGATCAAGCTTTAGCAGGGCTCCAGTTTCATGTTGGGTTCGGAAAATCAAAAACACAGCTACTTGATATGTGGCTAAGTTTTAAGGAAGCCTATCAGGTCATCGAAGTCTCGCAAACTGTCCCCTCAATGAAAGACTGCTGTTTCTATGCAAAAATGGGTGTTTACCAGTTGCTGAAAGCTGTACCGCAGCCAACTCTTGGAGACTTTGTAAATGATCAGCTTGGAGACTTGCTTGATTATGATCGAAAGCATCATTTAAATCTAATTGAAACACTTGATATGTATTTTAAGTGTATGGGCTCTAAAGGTGAAACTGCGAAGAGATTGTTTATCCATCGCCAGACTCTTTACAATCGTCTGGAAAAAATTCGGGATATTCTTGGTGAAGACTTTTTTGAACCTCATCGGCGTCACTGCCTGGAGATGGCTCTGCTTGGCCATCCACTAAGGGATATCTATGATCGGAAAAGCGATAATTAAAAGCTAATATGGATGTCAGAAAAAGTGTTCCGCTTACCTGGGCACTTTTTTTGTTGTTATACTAGTTAAAGACATCATTAAGAGCAGTACCTTTGAGAAAGAAGGCTTTCAATGAGTTATCTTCACATTTATTGGAAAAAGTACCGGTTCAAATTTTTAACGGCAATCTTTTTTCTTTCGCTTGAAGCATTAGCGGATTTGTTGCAGCCAGCGCTCATGTCAAAGATCGTGGATCAAGGTGTCGCACATTCGAATCTCTCATTTATTGAGAGATATGGTCTGCTGATGCTATTGATTACTTTGATTGGCGCAATATGCGCCTGCACCCGAAATATTCTCTCCGTAATTGTCTCTCAAAAATTTGCTCAGGATTTGAGACAGGACTTATACATAAAAATACAGAGTCTGTCACAGACCCAAATCGACCGGTTTGGCAATGCAACGCTGATCACGAGACTCACCAATGATGTCACCCGCGTGCAGACGTTTGCCAATGGCATGATGCGGATCATGATGAAGGCTCCGCTTGTCGGTATCGGCAGCTTGATCATGGCGGTTCATCTAAATTCAAGACTTTCTTTGATCTTACTTGGGGTTGCGCCAATCATTGCACTGCTGATTTTCGCTAATATGAAGGTGAGTTATCCTTACTTCAGAAAGGTGCAGCACGCATTGGATCATGTCAACCGGTCGATGCAAGACTATTTATCCGGAATTCGAGTGGTGAAAGTATTCAATCGCTCCGCCTATGAACAGGAACGGTTTAATAAGAACAATCAAATTTTAGGACGTTTGTCAGCGACCGCTTCCCAAATAGGTAGCCTTTTCGGACCGCTGATCAATCTTACAGTGAACTTTGGGGTGATTGCCATCCTCTGGTTCGGCGGAATCGGCGTGAATAATGGTTCAATGCACGTAGGGGCGATTATCGCTTTTACAAATTATATGATGCAGCTTCTCTTTGCGATCATGATGGTGAATAATGCCTTCAGCATGCTTGTTCGGGCAAGAGCATCAACTGAACGTATTGGTGAGGTTATGAACATTGAGCCGGACATGAGTTTTCCAAATCTGCAGAGCTCTGATATGGTCATTGACCATATGGGGTCGCTGCAATTTGAACATGTAGATTTTTCTTTTTCAAGCGGAAACGAGCATCGTCGGCACGTTTTAACGGATATTCACTTCAGTGTCCTTCCCGGAGAAACGATTGGCATCATCGGTCCGATTGCTTCAGGAAAATCCACGCTGGCAAATTTAATCTTGCGTTTCTATGATCCGGATCAGGGAGCGATTTTACTTGGAGGAAAAAATATCAAAAAGTACAGTGAGGAGCAGTTACGCAAAAAAGTTGCCATTGTACCGCAGCATTCGCTCTTGTTTAGTGGATCAGTGATTGAAAATATTCGCTGGGGAAATGAGAATGCGAGTGATGAAGAAGTCATTGAAGCGGCCAAAATCGCCGACGCGGATACCTTTGTCCGTAAACTACCTCATGGCTATGGAGCGATGATTGGGCAAGGCGGTGTCAATTTATCAGGCGGGCAAAAACAAAGACTTTCGATTGCACGGGCCTTGATCCGAAAACCAGAAATTCTAATTTTGGATGATGCAACGAGCGCCGTTGATGCGCAAACAGACAAAAGAATTCGAAACCGATTGAAACAGGCCATTCAAGGTTTGACATGCATCATGATTTCCCAGAAGGTATCCTCGATAATGGATGCTGACCGAATTCTTGTCTTGAATCAGGGACGCATTGAGGCGATGGGCAAACATGATGAACTATTAGCAAAGTCACCATTTTACCGAACAGTTTGTGATTTGCAGCTGGCGAAAGGGGAGAGAAGCCGTGGCTGAAAAAAAGTCTGAAAGTATCGTAACAAATCGAGGAGTACCCGGAAGAAACGGCAGGCGAAGAGGTGCAGCACGATTTGCGCCTGTTGAAAAACCGAGACATATGATGTTGACGCTTCGAAGATTAGGCGGCTATTTCGCCCATGAAAAAAGGACACTCTTTTTCGTCTTTTTTTTGATCCTATTCGATGCAGCGGTTTCTTTACTCATCCCCTTTTTTATAGGAATTGCAGTTAATCAGATTGGCGTGCGTGTACATACAGTGAATTTTTTTGTGCTGATTGAAATGATTTTGGTATTAGGGCTGTGTTATGTTACAGATGGTGTGCTTACTTTTCTACAGGGGTGGTTCATGGCTTCTGCCGGACAGCGGATGATTATCAGTTTGCGTACGGGTTTGTTTCGGAAATTGCAGAAATTGCCGATCGCTTTTTTTGATCGACATCACAACGGTGAGATAATGAGCCGGCTGACCAATGATATTGAAAACATTGATGTTACCATTTCACAATCCACCGTTCAGCTGATGAATGACGTGATTATGATTGCAGGATCGTTAATCATGATGATCTGGATCAGCCCGGTGTTGACGCTGGCAAGCCTGATCATGGTCCCACTTGTTTTTCTACTGACAAAGACAATTGCATCGAGAACTTCTAAACTTTTTGTTGAACAGCAGAAAGAACTGGGGACGTTGAATGGTCAAATTGAAGAATCAATCTCCGGGTTAAGTGTGATCAAAGCGTTCAGTCATGGGCGTCAAGAAATCGAAAAATTTACAGAGATTAATCAAAGATTGACTGATGTGGGCATGAAGGCGCAGGTATGGTCCGGGTATATGATGCCTTTAATGAATGTCATTAATAATCTAGGATTTGCTGCCGTTGCTTCGGTCGGAGGTGTTTTAGCTGTAAGCAATCTGATTTCGGTAGGGATGATCGCCAGTTTTCTGACCTATTCAAGACAGTTTTCACGTCCGCTTAATGACGTTGCAAGTATCTTTAATACGCTGCTATCTGCAGTGGCCGGCGCAGAGCGTGTTTTCGACATTTTAGATCAAGAAGAAGAATTGCCGGACAAAGCGGGAGCAAAAGCGATTAACCGAAAAAACTGCAGAGGAGACATTGAGTTTCGTGATGTCTCGTTTGGCTATACTCCGGAACATCCGATTTTGAAACACGTGCGTTTCCATGTGAAACCAGGTGAAAGAATCGCACTAGTTGGACCAACCGGAGCAGGCAAAACAACGATTGTAAACTTGCTGACAAGATTTTATGATCCGAGCAGTGGGGAAGTTCGTGTCGATGGCGTCCCGATTAACAATTTCCAAAGATCGGATTACCGCGGTTTGTTTGGTATGGTGCTCCAAGATACTTATTTATTTCATGGCAGCTTCAAGGATAACTTACGGTACGGCCGGCTGGAGGCGACTGATGAAGACATTCGCAGTGCGGCAGTAGCGGCTAATGCCGATGATTTTATTATGGCTTTCGAGAACGGCTACGACACGATTTTGCAAGGCAATGGTGAGAATCTAAGCGAAGGGCAGAGACAGCTTCTTACGATTGCTCGGGCACTGCTTGCTGATCCGGCCATACTCGTTATGGATGAAGCGACAAGTCATGTCGATACTCAAACAGAACAAAAGATTCAAGAAGGTATGACGCGATTAGCCAAAGGAAGAACCTGCTTTGTGATTGCACATCGCCTGTCAACAATTAAAGATGCGGATCAAATTCTAGTTGTGATGAACGGAACGATAGCTGAACAAGGCACCCATGAACAGCTTCTCGAGAAGAAAGGAATCTACTTCAAAATGTACAGTGACCAGTTTTCTTTTAGCGATAATTATGGGGATTGATGTGAACGAAATCAGTTTATCAGTGCTGGTTTACTTTTGCCGATTAAGAAATTCTTCAACCCACTTTACATATTCAGACCGATCGTAGTCACGATACAGACCGGTGGCGAATCGAACGGGATCACCAAAAAAGAACCGTTCATAGAGTATCTGTCTGCCTGCAAATGAACTCATCGACAAATCCCAGGCTAACCTGAACAGCTTTACTTTTTCATACCCATCGCGATCTGCAGACTGTAAATAGTGTCTCAACTCGTCACCGATCTCAGACTGAAAATCCATTTCTGTAGGAATAGACACCAACCCGCTTGCGCCGATAAGCTGCATGATTTCAATGAATCGCGGGTAAGTCCTCGGGAATAGATTCATGGCGGCCATCAGTGGTTTTCGATCAGGAACCATTGTTCCCCATTGATCAATTGATGCGTGCACCTCCGAAGCGGTCAGTAGTGCTTTGAGCGTTTCAAGTGTGACAATGACTTCGGTTATTTTCTCCTGGATATGCTGATATTCACCTACTTTTATCGCATCAACCAAGGACTGAAGGATGCCGAGAATAAATTCAGTTTTTATAATATTTCTTGATGTGACCTGATGGACTTGAAGAGGCATGAAACTGCTGTCCGTGTAAAGCCTACTTGCAATATCTGTGCTGCCGTTCAGGAAGACTCGGTCCCATGGAACAGTAACTTGATCAAAAAGAACGACTGAATCCACTTCTTCAAAACGTGAACTAAGCGGGTGATCATAATGGCTTTTTCCATTATCGAATGATTCGCGACAAACAAATTTCAACCCTGGCGTATTTGAAGGAATAGAAAAGGCATACGCATAGGCTGCATCAAAGTGAAACGCGCCGGTTGGAAAAACGAGTAGTTCATCGGTCATACCGCCTTGTGTCGCGAGTAAACGTGCGCCATGGATGACGAGACCGTCTTTGTTCTCCTCAATCACTCGCGCAGCAATTGCATCTGATGCATTCTCAAAATAGAGCGCAGAGCGGTTCACCTGAGGCTGAATAAATGTATGAGTGAGAGAAAGATCGTTCTCTCTACAGTGCGTATAAAAATTTCGCATATTTTCTGTGTATTGTTTGTCACCGAAAAGTTTGGCGCAAGCAGCGAAGGTCATGACAACGGTATTCATATAATCGGGTGAACGCCCCATCATGCCAACGTTTTGGTGTGCCCAGACTTGAAAGGATTTTCTTCGTTTCGCTAGATCCTCTTTCGTTTTCGGTTCGAGATAAGAAGTGCCAACGTTATCTCCGGTACTTGGCGATTTAAATGTTAGAATATCTTGAAACGCTTTTTCATGCTGCATATCATAAAGCATTGCCTGACTTTTCATCACTCCTTTGAAAGCGGGGTGCTCTGATAAATTTCCCGTTATCTTTGCTCCATTAATCCAGACATTATTGTGCAGCCGATTAATTCTGTCCAGATATGTTTTGCCGTTGATACATGACATTCGCTCCACCTCCGCATTTTAAGATATGTTCTTTAAAAATATGAACGAAAAAATGAGTAAATGACACTTTAAAATACGTGATCTGTTATTTTTTGCGAAATTATTGGCAACGACCGCGGTTAATTTAGGTCAAACAAATAAAGACTGCCTCTCGTTGTAATTTCGAATAAGAGACAGTCTTTATATAAAGTTAGTCTTACATGCTTTTTCTTTGGAAATAGATAAGCCCTGCTGCAAAGAAGGCGACAAAGCTGCCTATAACGACGACAATTAGACTAAATAAAGAGATATTGATTGCACCGCCAAAAGCTTCCTTTTCATTGCCGAACATCGATAAAACGGGTTGCGCCCATGGATAGAAAGGCGCGTATTTTGAATTAATAACCAGGATGTTAGGGATAACAAAGATAACGTTGACAGCGAGAGGAGCGGCGAAACTGGCCCATGATACACTGACTGCCAGTTGCAAAGCGGCAAGTGGCGCGCTAGCCAGCCAGCCGTTGAATAGGCTGCGCAGAACAAACGCCCATGGGAAATCACCAGGAACCCCCTTGATCCATCCGATAACTAACAGACTGACAAGAACGAGCACCTGTGTTAGGGCAAGCAACATCATAACACTAATCAATTTTGCGATGTAGACCTGAGAGCGAGAGACCGGCAATGCCAGCAACTGCTTCCATCCGCCGTCTGCATGCTCATAACGGCAAATAAAAGCTGAGAATATGCCCGTGAGCAGAGGCAGAAAGAGCAGTCCGTGTCCAGCGGCCATGACCATGTACTTATACATCCATTGGCTTCCGTGGACAATCTTAGAAGAATCCGTTTCAAAGAATCCAAAAAGCGCAGCGAAAATCGGACTGACAAAGATTAGCAAACTGATTTTTGATTTTCTGAGTTTATAAAATTCACTGCTTAATACGTGTAGCAATCTAGTTCACATCCCTTTTCGCAAAATCAACCAACGTAATCGTTAAGACGATCAAACCCGTCACAACGCCGGTAATGACACTAAAAGAATTCATCATCAGTGGCCATTTAAGTGGTAACCAGTCCGGTGCATTTCTCGTGTAACTTGAAAAGAGCGCATAGACAATGCCGAAAGTTAGTGCAATGGATTGATTTTTGAAAGTAACAGCAAGCCAAATTTGCACCGCGAGAAATGGGAGGGCTGCAAGAAATGGAAAAACCGTTATTTTCAGCAAACCAGTATAAGGAATGTCCGTGCCAAATCCGAGAACAATGCCAAGGATAACGCTTCCGAAAGCAAGCAGAATGCAGGATGCAAAAAGGAGCAAACCATTAAACAGAAATTTTGCAGTATAGACTTCTGTTCTGGAGATTGGCAGTGCGAGCACTTGTTTCCATGCATTGGTTTGATGTTCTATTGTTGCCATCAGCGAGGTGATGATCGCAACGCCGAGAAGCATTACGACTACACTCAACTGCTGCACATTATTCAGAAGACCACTCCACAAATCAGAAGCATATATTTTCGTTAAATAGTCATAGCGAAGTCCGAAATTCACCGCTTCGAGACCGATAACACCTAAAGGTCCAAGCACAATTAAAAAGAGGATTAGCTTTCGCTTAATCTTGAGTAAGTCAGAGGAAAAAACGCCCCACATTATAAACTCTCCTCTCCGCTTGTGAATTTGAGGAAAATGTCTTCGAGCGATTGTTTCCGTTCTTCAATTCGGTAGATGGCCACATTTTGTACAACAAGTTTGTTCACAAGCAGACTCATTGTGTCATCATCAATTGCGTCCAAGTATAGCCATCCTTGTTCATGATTTGCTTTAACGCCGTTTGCCAATAAATAGCCAAGAGCTGACGCAGGATCACTGACACGCAGAGCTACTTTGTTTAAAGCATGGTGTCTTAGTTCATCAATGGAGTCTTGAAAAAGTATTTTTCCTTTTGAGATAATTCCTACTTGAGTGGCCATCTGATCAATTTCATTGAGCAAATGACTGGAAATTAAGATTGTCATCCCAGTTTGCTTTGGAAGTTCTTTAATTAACTCTCGCATTTCCTGTATGCCTGCCGGATCGAGTCCGTTGGTGGGTTCGTCTAGAATAAGCAATTGTGGATTCCCAAGTAAGGCGGTTGCTATGCCCAGCCGCTGCTTCATGCCCAGAGAAAAACCTTTGACCGGCCGTCGCGCGTCTTTCGTTAATCGAACGATGGAAAGCACTTCATCAATTCTTTTTTTGGGAACATCGATAATGCGGCGGATTGCTTCTAAATTTTCTACTGCTGTTAAATGACCATAATAGGATGGATTCTCAACAAGGGAACCAATCTGACTCAAGATTTCTTTCTTTTCTCTTTTTAATTCCTTTCCAAAAATTTGAATGGTTCCACTCGATGGTGTCATTAGACCGAGAAGCATGCGAATTGTTGTAGTTTTGCCTGCGCCATTGTGTCCGAGGAATCCATAGATTTCTCCAGCTTCAATTTTTAGATTCACGCGGTCTACAGCCGTATGCTTTTTGAAGACTTTACTTAATTGATTCGTTTGCACGATTATTTTCGTCACTATTTTCACCTCGTTTTCAATCATAGAAAACGAAGGTTAACCAGACGGACGTTTTCGTTTAATTTCTGTTTAATTATTTCTTATATAAGAAAAACCAGGCAAAAAACAATCGGCCCTTAGATGATCCGTGTCGCTACGGGGAATCGCTTTCCGCGGGCAGTCCAGGAGCCTCCTCAGACATACTTTTACCTGCGGGGTCTCCTTTGGCCTGCGATCAACAGGATCGCTCCGCAGGAGTCTCATCCCCTTAAGCTTTTGAACGAGCACGGCTCCTCGAAAAATTTATACTTTCTACTCCTGTAAAAAAACATGCTGAGTTGCCGGTGCAACAAAGCATGTTCATGATTATGGTTACTTTTTTTCGAAGATTGTTATTGTAGTCCCGGTTGAAGACGTCTGAATGTCGCAATCGAGATTCATTTGTTGAAGGAGCATCGAGACAATAGTCAGCCCAATTCCGGCACCTTTATGGCTCGACATTTCCGTCATTCCCGGGCCATGATCACTAATCACTATTGATTGATTGGTTATGCAGACACCGATGTAATGACCTGAACGAGCATGCCGAAGTACATTTTGTAGGAGATTATCAATCACGCGTTTTAATCCTTCAGAGTCGGCATTCCAAATTAACGGCTTATCAGGAATGTCAAAGGAAATTGTAAATTGGTCTTTTTCAAACAGCGGGTACCATGAAGCAAGTGTTTGGCGAAGAACCCGTAGAACATCTGCGTCATCCAAATGAATTGGATATTTCTTTGCTGACAAAAGCGTATAGGACAGCAGATTGTCAATTAATCCGGATAAGTCGTCCACTTTATTTAAAATAACAGACATTGACTTCTTGCCTTGTTCAGTCAGATGTTCATTTTTTAATGAGTAAGCATGTCCGTTTATCGCGGTGAGCGGCGATCGCAAGTCGTGAGAAAGATTCATAATCAGCTGCTTTCGAAGTTCTTCCTCATTTCGTTCACGAATACGACTTTCTTTCAGTTGATCAATCATTTTATTAAACGATTGTTCTAGCTGGCCAATTTCATCTTTACGTGAAATTTCAACTTGTGCAGGAATTCCAGCGGTCTCGGCCTGAGACATTGCCTGCTGAAGATGGAGCAGGCGCCTGCGGAATCGAGAGAAAAATACCCATGATACATACATAAAAATGAAGAAGATCATAAGGAAGAGGAATGGATAAATTTTTGTGCTTCGTGTGCTTATTTTATCTCTTTCATTATTAATTAAGTGTCTTGGGATTTGAAGGACCATAAACCCTTGATTTTTCTGTTTGCCGATAAAAGCGACAACCGTAAATGGATCACCATCGTAGCTGCGTTTCATAAACTGAATCGTATAGGCTGTTGACCATTGATTCGGCAAAGACGAAAGAGATGGACTATGGTAACGTGTTTGTCCTTGATTATCGACCCAGAAAACGGAGGCTAATGCATACTTTTGGTTGAATTTTATTAGATGATTTGTGATTGTTGTACTTGATGCATGATCCAATTTTGATGCTTCATGGTGCCATTTATTTTCCAAATCAATTGTATCCTGATAAATGGTGTTTGTTTTCGAATGTTCAAAAGGGACATTTAAGATCAATGCTGCGACAATTGCAGAGAGCGGGAGAAGCATGATCGCCACGACAATAAGTAATAAATATTGTGTTCTTAGTGAGCGTATGTGTTTCATTTTTTCACCCTGTACCCTAATCCTCTGATTGTCTCAATAATCGCCGGACGACTTGGGTCATCTTCGATTTTTTCTCTAATGTGGCGAATATGTACCATGAGTGTTTTATCGCCTTCAATGTAGGGTTCGCCCCACACAGATTCATAGATTTGTTCTTTGGTTAAAATCTGATTGCTGTTTTTAATTAAATACATAAAAATCTGGTATTGTTTACCGGTAAAAATAAGTTCTGATCCAGTTCTTGAGTCAATAATTTGTGAGGTGTGCGGGTTGATTTGCAAATGCTTGAGACGAAGGACTTCATCCTCCTCAGAACCAAAACGCCGCAACAGAACGTCCACTCGCGCCGCGAGTTCTTCCGGATGGAAAGGCTTGACCATATAATCGTCTGCAAATTGCAATCCTTGAAGTTTATCGTCGATCGCTGTGCGCGCGGAGAGAATTAAGATAGGTATTTGTGGACTTTTCTGCTTTAAGCGTTTTCCAATTGTAAAACCGTCGAGTCCGGAAAGCATGATGTCTAAAATGACTAAATCAGCAGACGGAAAAGCAGTCATGACGTCCTCGCCAGATTTCAGCCAGGTCACATTATAGCCTCTGTCCGTAAGATCATTTTTCATCCATTCTCCTATATCTGTGTTATCTTCTAAGTAAAGAATATGCTTCAATTCGGTCACCTTTTTCTTTCATCATTCAACTAGTATACCATAGTAAAATTGCCCTTAATTATTAGAGAAGTTTAAGAGTGAGGGCTAGGTGATTTTATCCTCTATCAACTAAGCAAATGAATAATTCTATGGGAGGCGGGAAGATGAGAAACCGTGCTGCAGTCATTTTACTCGATGGGGAAAAAGTTGCGCTCATACGCCGAGAAAAAATGGGATCGGTTTATTAGAATGTTCGAAAAGGAGGACAAAAAGGGCCAAGAAGGTCAAGGAAACGCAGCTTTGAGCACCGGAGCGTATGTAAAGAATACGTGAGGAGTGGAAAAGCAAGTTGACACAGAGATTCGCCGGCAATTTTTCCCGGACTTTTAGAACACCCTTTATTATGTGTTTCCTGGTGGAGGTATTGAAGAAGGAGAAACAAGCGGCAAAACGTGAGGCCTTAGAAGAAATAGGGGTTAACGTACGTGTCGGTCCTCTTGTGGCAAACATTTTTTTCGAAGGTAATCAATATTTTTTTCACGGTGAGATAACCGATGGCATATTTGGAACCGGAAAAGGTGCGGAATTTATTCATCCACGCGTTGAAAATGGCACATATACACCTCAATGGGTGCCACTTTATCTGCTCAACTCGCTTGATGTCAGGCCACATCATGTTGCAGGCTTACTGAATCAGATGCTAGACGGCTGATAGTAAGTTCTTTTGCCTTCTACTGATGTGTGTGATCATCTTGATCCGAAAGCGCGCGTTGCCATTTTATCGCCTTTAAATATAGAGCCATAAATCGATCGTTGGTCAGCTTATGCTCATCAATAAAAGTGTTGACACGTTCCCATTGTGCTTGTTCAAATGCGAACACGGCATCAAGACAGATTCTCAATTCATTCCTGTCCCCAAGAAGGGCATTTTTGACTTTTTGGTCGAGCGGCAGGCTTCCGACAATTTTGTCCATGGAATGGTCAAGAATTCTGTCCAAGGAAGAAAAAATACCTGTAATGAAGTAATCGGATTCATTGGCGTTATTTCCCGTTTCGTTAGCGATTAAGGAAAGCATCTTACCTCGGATCAATGATAATTTGACGAGCTCCGCATTATCAAGTTTTTGCACGCCTTTTAAAAGCATCACATGGATCCATTGCATCGTTTCTTTTGCTCCTAATCGGGTGAGCGCTTGTCGAATCGACTTAATCGGGTATTTTGCCCCGTACTGAACAGTATTTGCAGCTCTTAATAGCTTATAGGCAAGCCCAAGATCAAGTTGGATAATTTTAGCGATTTTATCAAGATCTGGCTCAGGACGGTGTAATTCCTTAAACACTCGAATCAGGCTGGTTTCCTGAAAGCCGATCTCCTTGGCATTTACTAAAACGGGTTTACTAAAGAAATAGCCTTGAAAAAGATCATAGCCCATGGCGAGTGCGAGCTGGTAATCCTGCATCGTCTCTACTTTCTCAGCCAGAAACACCTTTTCTTTTTTATATTGATTGATCAGGTGCAGCTGATCTTTGATTTTAGCTCTCGAAAATTCTACTTTAATAAGATCAGCGAGTTGGATAAGTTCTTCATAGCCTTGCCGACCAAAAATAAAATCGTCAAGTGCCAACGTGTAGCCGTCGTCTTTCAGTGATTGACATGCATTGATCACGTCACGGCCAGGCTCGACTCTTTCTAAAATCTCTACAATTATTTTCTGTTGGGGCAGAAGCCGTGGGAGCTGGTGAGTCAGGAATGCTTGAGGAAAGTTAATGAAACCTCGGGTGCCTTCAATCAATTCGTCAAAATCGATCACAAGAACAGAATTGGCGAGAAGCGAGGCCGTTGCTTGGTTGTCATCAGTCTCTTGAAAAAAATTCTTGTCGTTTTTCCTATAAAGCAGTTCGTATCCGTAAAGATTCATTTTCCGATCAAAAATGGGTTGTCTGGCAACATAAATGTCCATAAACGTGTCATCTCATGATTTTCGAAGGTGTATGCCTTTTGATTTGGAACCTTTTTGAAATGAAGGGAAAAGTGAATGACAAGAAATACGCAGCAAAGATTACCTTGTCATTACCAATTGACGGCACAACGAATGCTTCTTCAGAACCAATCCTTTTTTCATATGCTAGCATGTTTTCCTTACTTAAACAACGATTCTTTAAGAGGTTGTTCAAAAAGTCCGGGAAAAGGGGTAAGAAGGATCTTCTGCTAATTACGTGCACGTCCTGTGCCCAACGCAGAAATCACCACATCCTGTGGGAGTTCTACGTCAACTTGTTTCTCCGCTCCTCACGTATTTCATAGGGGAACTTCAACTAAGAACGCGTACGTCCTGTACGCAACGTTGAAGTCACTACATCCTATATAAGTACGCTCCGGTGCTCGAAACGGCGTTTCCTTGACCTTCGACGCTCAAGACGAGCTAGTGTCAGGCATGCTACAGGACGTGGCGTTCTGCCTGACCTCGGCCCTTTTTGTCCTCCTTTTTGAACAGATTCTTTTAGAATGATAAGATCATTGCAACGTTCCAAAAATCTATCTGCTTATCCAGCGCTCATTGCTTGAATTTTCGGCGGCTAAGCTGAAGAAAATAAATGAGAAAAAACTGTAAATAAGAAAAATATAAAGAGCGAAAAGTAATGAAAAACCGATAGAGAATAGAGTAATGTTTTTGGAAATCTGAGAGTAGAGAGCAGGCATGAAAATATCCCACGAGTTCATTCTCATAATACGTCCGATATAAATGGCATACCCACTAATGATAAAGATGATAAGCAGAATGCCCCTTACTAGATAACGAGACATTTTTTTAAGCAGCCATTGGTGGATAATCATTAAGGAAAGCATTCCTGCCCATGTCCCTATAAAGATACCAATTGAAATATGAACAAGACTCATCCAAGATAAAAAATTGGTTGTATAGACGGCTGTTGAGGATTTTGTGATGCTATAAAAGGTAATTCCTTGAAGATGTATGATGTCAGTCACGATATACGGAGCATTAGGAAAAAAGAATAGCCACATGAACCCGCAAAGCAGTGTCTTGTGCCAGATACGCCGTTCATCATTCAGGATAAAAAAGACCGCAAAGAATAGAGGAAGGAAAGCCAAAAAGACGTTCCACACCATCATGAGATGTATAAATCTTTTGGTGGAACAGAAGGTTATGATACTAAAAAGTACATACGCACAGCAACAAAAAATAATCGGTTTCAAAGCATACACTTTTTGATTGAACATAGAATCAAAGTCCTTTCAGCGAAGGGTATTGCATCATAACCATTATATTAAAGAAAGACGAGCTTTAAGCACTCCTCCTGATGAAGCGGAGAGGTTTCTAAACTCTGAAATTGACAGCCCTTAACGTGAAGGTTATCTTTAAAAAGACATCGTATGTTCACAATTGAAATGATTTAAGGTGAGACTTTTGGCTGTTATAGATGAAAGTGATTGTAGAGAAACGATTCATCGTGCGATTTCCCGGGCTAAAGAATCCGGTCAGAATAGTGTTGCTTGCATGACTCGAAAAATTGAAACATTGGATCCGCTCCTTTTTTATCGATCAGCTCGTGAAAGGTACGCAGGTGAACGTTTTTATTGGGAAAATAACGAACATGACCTGATTTTAATAGGCGTCGGAATTGCGTTATCGATAAAGGCTGAGAAAGCTTTAGATGACGTGCAAATTAAGGATAAATGGGCACGCATTCAACGAAATGCAGTGATTTCAGGAGAGCAAGGCATAGAAGGTGCAGGTCTGCTGCTTTTTGGCGGATTGTCCTTTGATGCAAAGAAAAAGCCATCTGCCGACTGGACGCCATTCGGGCAAGGTCTTTTTTATCTTCCGACTTTTTTATTGACAATGCGAGAGAACCAAGCGTATTTAACACGTTCGATCGTGTGTACGCCTGAGGATGAACCGGAGCTGCTAATACGGCGGATGAAGGAGCATGAAAACGCACTTCTAAGTTTTCACATTGATTTCGAAGACGAACAAAATCAATTGCTCTTCAAGCAAGATCAGAATCCTGATGACTGGATGCATCTGGTTCGAGAAGCAGTACAAGTCATGGATACAACAGATTTACGGAAAGTTGTCCTGGCACGATCGTTGAAGCTATCGTTTCAAAAGCCTATAAATAGCGAACGTGCACTTCATAAATTACGTGAACAGCAGTCTGGAACCTGCGTGTTCAGTATGGAAGCCGGTGCATCTTGTTTTCTTGGAGCAACGCCTGAACGACTAGTCAAAAAAAGCGGAAACCATCTCTACTCTGCTTGTCTTGCAGGTTCAATTGCGCGCGGGAAAGATGCAGAGGAAGATGAACGGTTCGGTCAAATCTTGATCAATGATCAAAAAAACCGAATGGAGCATCAGTATGTAGTATCGACGGTTCGATCGTCCTTAAGCAACCTTTGTGATCAGCTGACCATTCCCGAGGTTCCTATACTGATGAAAAACAGGAACATTCAGCACCTGTATACCCCAGTAGAAGGTATTTGTGATGAAAAACTGTCGATTTTTGATGCGATCGAACGACTGCATCCTACAGCTGCGTTAGGCGGTTTGCCTCGTACGCAAGCTTTGGAATGGATCCGCACACATGAAAAATTGGATAGAGGCTTATATGCGTCACCAATTGGATGGTGCGATGCCCATGGCAATGGTGAATTTGACGTTGGGATCCGCTCCGCACTTATTCAAGGCGAGCAAGCCATTCTTTTTGCGGGATGCGGTGTGCTCGAAGATTCTATTCCCGAACAGGAATACGAGGAAACGGCAATCAAATTTGGACCGATGATGAACGTGCTTGTAGGGAGGAAATTATGAACCATCAAGAACTTATGACACATTACTTATCTTCATTTATTCATACATTATATCAACAAAATGTCAGGGAAGTTGTTATAAGTCCAGGATCACGCTCGACTCCACTTGCTATTCTGTTTGAGGAACATCCTGAGATTCAGACGTATCTTGATATTGATGAACGTTCGGCCGGATTTATGGCACTTGGATTAGCTAAAGCATCCGGACAGCCGGTAGCGATGCTCTGCACTTCAGGTACAGCCGCAGCAAACTATTACCCAGCGGTGATAGAAGCTTATTGCTCAAGAGTACCGCTGATTGTCATCACATCGGACAGGCCATATGAACTGCAGCATGTTGGCGCGCCTCAAACTATTGATCAAGGGAATTTGTACGGTAATCATGTAAAAAAATTCTTTCAGATGGAACTCTCAGAGCATGACTTGGGCTATGTACCTTATAATCGGGCTTTAACTACACGAGCAGTTGCGGAATCGCTTGGTCTTCCACATGGTCCGGTGCAGATCAATGTACCGCTCAGGGAACCGCTTTTACCAGGACGACAAAACCTATTCAGCGATGAGATTGAAATGAAAACCAAGATACCCATTAAACAGGGGACACTCTCGTTATCTGATACACAGTTACAATCTATTGCAGATCAGATTGGTCAGGCGAAAAAAGGTGTGCTGATTTGTGGGGAAATGGAATCGCTGGCAATTGAGTTGAGTGTTACGGCGCTCGCTAAGAAAACAGGTTTTCCTATTCTCGCTGATCCATTATCCCAGCTCCGGCGCGGGAAACATTCACTAAGTGCAATCATTGAAAGCTATGATACGTTTCTTCGCGTTGAAACGATTGCCTCACAACTTAAACCGGATCTGATTATCCGCTTAGGGGCTACTCCGGTTTCTAAGGCACTCAAGCTTTGGATGGAAAAGCAAGTGTGCGCGAATTTAGTAATTGATGGCGGTATGAGCTGGAGGGATCCGGCAGGTGTTGCATCAGAGATGATCTATTGCGATGAAAAACGTTTTTGCGACGATCTGATCTCACGGATCTCTATTCAAAACGATGATAACTGGATCAATGCTTGGCGAGCACTGAACCAAGTAACAAAATCGGTGCTTTCCAGCATTGATGAGGAAGAATCATTAAGTGAAGAAAAACTGTTCATAAGACTTACTGAATGGCTGCCTGAAGACGCACGTTTGTTCGTCGGCAACAGCATGCCGATTCGGGAGCTGGATACGTTCCTATTTGCGAAAAATCGTCCCGCAAAAATGTTCGCTAATCGAGGTGCAAATGGGATTGATGGGGTGGTATCAACTGCAGTCGGCGTCGCGCTCTCGAAGAAAGATACCATACTGGTAATTGGCGATTTAAGCTTTTTCCATGGCATGAATGGGTTGCTGGCGGCACAACAGAATCACGCAGATCTAACAATCATCCTGGTGAATAATGATGGAGGCGGCATTTTTTCGTTTCTCCCACAGGCTTCGGAAAAAATGCACTTCGAATCGCTTTTCGGCACCCCGCATGGACTTGATTTCGCTCATACAGCTCGGCTTTATGGTGCGGACTATACAAAGATTGAATGCTGGGATGATTTTAATCTCACATTAGAGAAATCCTTTCGCAAACGCGGAATAAAGATTATTGAGGTCCCGACTAAGCGCGCAGATAACGTGAAGAAACACCATCATCTATTGAACCTCCTCCAAGAACGTTTCACAGAGGAGTCGATCTATGAAAGCTGACATTCGCGGTATCTCGTATCATTATGAACATTTCGGGCAGGGAGAACCGCTGCTGCTCCTGCACGGGTTTACTGGAAGCATGGACACATGGCGCTTTTTTTCAGACGCGCTCCAAAACAAATACCATTTGATTTTCGTAGACATTATCGGGCATGGGAAGACGGACTGCCCGACCCAACCAGAACGATACACCATGTCAGAAGTGGTGGAGGATCTGGTTGCATTACTTGATCTGCTGCACTTGTCAAAAGCGCATGTGCTTGGTTATTCAATGGGAGGGAGGCTTGCGCTCAACTTCGCTTGCCAATTCCCTGAACGTGTATTGAGTCTGATGCTTGAAAGTGCATCACCTGGATTAAAAAGCGAGGAAGAAAGGCGCTTGCGTAGAGCACATGACCGGAAGCTCGCTGAATCCATACTTGAAGAAGGGATCACATCTTTTGTTGATCGCTGGGAAACGCTTGCATTGTTTGCGTCCCAGGATCAGCTGCCTGAACAAAAACGTAAAGCACTCAGGAAACAACGACTTGCAAATACCCCCAGTGGACTAGCCTGTAGTCTGATTGGTATGGGGACAGGTGCTCAACCATCAAGGTGGTCTCAGCTGTCATTCTTATCTATGCCTGTTTTGTTAATTACAGGTGAGCAGGATCTAAAGTTCTGCAAAATTGCTGAAGAAATGAAGACGAGACTTTCACGCGCGGAATGGCAAGTTGTAAAAAACTCAGGACATGCAGTTCATTTGGAACAAGCAAGACTGTATCCCGGGTTAATTGCTGACTTCGTTACTCGTCATTCACCGGGTATTCAGAAGGGGGATATATGATATGGACCTTCGCTCAGTGACTGTGCGTTTCGTTTCTTCACCATTGAAAGCACCTTTTACAAGTCATCTTCAGAAGGTGACTCGGCGGGAAGCACTCATTATTGAGGTTATGGATCACGAAGGACGAGTGGGTTACGGAGAGGCTGATCCTTTTTCGAGCCCTTGGTATTCTGAAGAAACAATTGAGACTTGCCGTCATATTCTTGCTGATTTCCTTATCCCTATTCTTTTAAAACATTCTTTTTCTGAACCTGCCGAACTGGAACATCTTTGGCAAGCAGTACGCGGCAATCATATGGCAAAATCGGGATTAAGCCAAGCAATTTGGGATCTATATGCGAAACAGCAGGGCGTGTACATTGGCAGTCTGTTCGGAGCAAAAAGAAAACAGGTTGAAGCTGGTGCTGTTATTACAGCAAAGGATCCGGTGCAGGCTGTTGAGCAGATTGGTCGATTGTTGGAGACGGGATACAAGCGATTCAAAGTCAAACTCTCGCGAGATCATGATCTTCAATTGCTTTCAGGGATTCGCTCCTACTTTCCCGAACTCCCCTTAATGGCAGATGCCAATTCCGATTACAGTCTTTCAGATATAGATCATTTACGGATCTTGGATCAGTTTCACTTGATGATGATTGAACAACCACTCGCCTATAATGATCTGGTGGATCATGCATTGTTACAGAAAGAGATGAAAACACCAATATGCCTGGATGAAAGCATATGCTCATATCAAGATGCCAAGTCTGCGATGCGGCTAGGCAGCTGCCAAATCCTCACAATGAAAATGGCACGTGTCGGCGGATGGTCTACTGCTCTCAAAATTCATAAATTATGCCTGGACAACGGTATGCCACTATGGTGCGGAGGAATGATCGAGTTTGGCATTGCCAAAGCACATAATATTGCCCTAGCTTCATTAGAAGGCTTTACGCTTCCGGGTGATTTATTTGCCTCCAGCCATTATTGGACAAATGACCTCATTGAACCAGAAATAACTGTCCGTCAAGGTTTGATTATTGTTCCTAAAGGACCGGGAATTGGTTTCAAGATCAACCATGCAACACTTCAAGCAATGACTGAACATAAGCGAACCTTTCACAAAGGGTAATACCTTTAGTTTGGATATCATTAATAATCACATAAGAAAATTTACGCTATCTTAACGCTGCCCTTGACAAGATTTTTTGACAAATTCAGGAGATTAATAGGATACTAAGACTATAAAAGTTAACCTGGATTTGGAGGAGAAACTTGATGCAACTAAGAAATGTGTTGTTTGATTTTGATGGAACACTCGCGAACACCCTTCCGCTGACCGTCCATGCCATGCAGATCGTGTTTAAGAAATATGAGGGACGTACATTTGACCATGACGGGATTGTCTCAATGTTTGGCCCGACTGAAGAAGGCATGATTGCTGATAATTTTTCAAATAAAGAGTCGATCACCGAAGCGACCGAACTTTATTTCGAATTGTATGAGAAAGAACATTATAATTTTGTGGAAAAGAATGAAGAAATCATCGACTTATTGCATCTATTGAAAGATCAGGGTATGAAAATAGGCGTTATTACAGGGAAGGCTCGTCGATCTTACCTGATTTCAGAAGAAAAGCTTGGTTTTAAGGGGCTATTTGACAGCGTCATTACAGGTGACGAAGTAGCTCGTCCAAAACCGGACCCTGAAGGAATCAAGCGGACACTGGAGAAATTTGAGGCTGATCTAGACGCTTCAATTTACGTTGGTGATGCCAATGGCGATACGTTGGCAGGCAAAGCTGCAGGTATTCACACCGCTGCTGTTCAGTGGCTGCCCGTTTCTCAGTCCAGTGCCTTTCCAGCAAATCCAGAATTTTATTGGAAAAAAGTGAGCCAATTTGCTGAACTTCTTAAAAACAATCAATAATGGTTTGTGAATTACAGCTCAATTGCATCTGCGTTAAAATTATTAAAGTCAGCTTGAACATAGTTGCTTATTGCTTCCATTTGTAATGCAGGATGGTCATTAACCAGTAAAGTAGGTACACCGTACTCTTTGGCATACTCGGGTAGAACGTTGATTGGAGCAACGCCAAGTGAAGTGCCAAGAACCAGCAAACGATCGGTACGGCTGACGGCCATCTCTACATCCCTTAGCCCATGCACAGATTCACCAAAAAGAACAATATCGGGTTTCAACACGGTTCCGCACGTCTTGCCTTTTTCAACAAGGGCAGAACATTGCGGAACTTTTTGACTTTGGACGGCGCGTGTTTCATATAGTGCTCCACATTTTGGGCAAACGCACCGATGAAATGCTCCGTGTACTTCGATGACGTTCGTGCTGCCGGCATTGATGTGCAATCCATCAATATTTTGTGTAATCACCGTTACATCGTGTTCGTTCTCAAGTGCCCTTATCCAAAAGTGAACGGGATTTGGCTTCGCTTGAAGTAACAGGTCGGTGTCAAATAAGGATCGGTAGAAAGCCCAAAATTCTGATGGATGGCTGCGAAAAAAACGAATCGACAAGCAGCGTTCTACATCGGCATTCTGATAGAGACCATTTTTCCCGCGAAATGGCGGTATTCCGGATGGAACACTGATGCCTGCTCCGGTTAGGATTACGAGTGATTGGTCGTGGCTGATAAACTCATTTAATGTTGTCATGCGTCTCCACTCCTTGATCACTACATTAAATAGCGAACGTTTATTCGTTATGATATAATAAAGGGCAATAGGACAAGAATCAAATGCTAATTTTTGTGAATTTGGGGTGCGGCCAATGATTGGGCACGAAACAATTGATGTTCTTCTGAGCAAGTTGCGAGAGAATCCGAATATCGTCCACTGGCATACGATTCCAAAAAAAGAGGCGCATTACGCACCCTTCCCGGAATCGCTTGATCATCGAGTGCGCGAAGCTCTTGTCCGACGCGGTGTGAAGTCGCTTTATGCGCACCAGGCTGAAGCTTATCAGTCTGTCATGGATGGTAAAGACGTTGTCCTTGTCACACCAACGGCTTCAGGGAAGACATTATGCTACAATCTGCCCGTGCTTAAGACGATAATCACCAAGCCGGAAAGCCGGGCGCTTTATTTCTTTCCAACAAAAGCGCTTGCTCAGGATCAGAAAAACGAAATGGCTGAACTGATCAATGAGATCGGAATCCCCATCAAAAGCCATACTTATGATGGGGATACAGCGGGCTCAATCCGACAGAAGATTCGCCAGGCAGGACAAATCGTGATGACAAACCCCGATATGCTGCATTCTTCTATTTTACCGCATCATACAAAATGGGTCTCTTTATTTGAAAATCTTCAGTTTGTTGTCATAGATGAACTTCATACTTATCGAGGTGTTTTCGGGAGTCATGTCGCCAATGTGATCAGGCGACTTGAGAGAATCTGCCGTTATTATGGCAGCCACCCGCAATTCATATGTACGTCTGCAACCATCGCCAATCCTAGAGAACATGCCGAAGCGCTTACTGGACGGCGCATGTTCCTGATTGACAGCAACGGGGCGCCGAGCGTGCGCAAACATTTTCTAATTTATAATCCACCGGTGACCAATAAACAGCTGAACGTACGTGAAGATGAAGGCCTCGCGGTTACCCGCCTGGCTACCGAATTTTTGAAAAACAAAATACAGACGATTGTGTTCGCAAAAAGTAGGCTGAAAGTGGAACTTTTGGTCAGCCATTTGCAAAAATTGAACAGCGGCCGTCAGGATCGAGCTACTATTTGCGCTTATCGTGGCGGCTATCTACCACTTGAACGACGGAGAATTGAGAAAGGGCTCAGAAATGGCGAGATTATGGGTGTCGTAAGCACGAACGCTCTGGAGTTAGGTGTCGATATCGGTCAGCTTCAGGTCTGCATCTTAACCGGCTATCCCGGCAATATGGCGAGTGTCTGGCAACAGGCAGGAAGGGCAGGAAGA
This sequence comes from Sporolactobacillus laevolacticus DSM 442, assembly GCF_000497245.1. Classification (GTDB taxonomy): domain Bacteria; phylum Bacillota; class Bacilli; order Bacillales; family Sporolactobacillaceae; genus Sporolactobacillus; species Sporolactobacillus laevolacticus. Next base: position 103,348 of record NZ_AWTC01000006.1, on the reverse strand, counting down.
AGGCAAGAGGACGCGGTCATTATTATGGTCGCATCGTCCAATCCGCTTGATCAGTACATGGCGGGGCACGCGGATTACTTTTTTTCAAGGAAACCGGAAGACGTGCGTATCAATCCAGACAATATTATGATCATGATGGAGCACATCAAATGTTCAGCCTATGAGCTTCCTTTTAAAATGGGAGAACGGTTTGGCGGGCAAGAGGTGGATGAACTCTGCGAGTATCTCACTGAGGAAGATGTGCTCCATTATCAAAGAGAGAAATGGTATTGGATGAGTGACGGATTTCCGGCAAACAATATCAGCCTCCGGTCTGCCGCTCAAGACTCATTTGCTATTGTCGATGTAACAGATCGGGGACATGCTGAAGTTATCGGTGAAATGGACCGGTTTGGCGCCATGACAATGCTTTATGAAGATGCGATTTACATACATCAGGGGACTCAATATCATGTAGATGATCTTGATTTAGAGGAACGTAAGGCTTATGTGCGCAAAGTGAATGTCAACTACTATACGGATTCGGACCTCGCAGTTCAGCTCGATGTGCTTGCTGAGGACGAGTACAATAGCTTTGACAATGAAAAGCTGGAGAAGGGATACGGGGATGTGTCCGTGCGTGCACTTCCAACAGTTTTCAAAAAAATTCGTTTTGAAACCTACGAAAATATTGGCTGGGGGAAGATCCATCTCCCTGAGATGGAAATGCACACAACAGCGGCTTGGATTAGTTTTTCTCCAGGACTGCTGGATACGTTTGGCAAGGAAGTCTTTCAGGGGGCGCTCGTTGGTTTAAGCCATTTGCTGCGCCACGCTGCGCCTCTTTTTGTGATGTGCGATCAAGCTGATCTTTCCGTGGTTCCGAAGATTAAGGCGCCGCATAATGAGAAACCAACGGTTTTCATGTACGATAAGTATCCCGGCGGTATTGGCTTAAGTGAAAAATTGTATCAGGTCATGCCCGTATTACTGGAGAAAGTTCAAGAAATGGTTGAAAACTGCAGCTGCGAATCGGGTTGCCCGTCCTGCATCGGGTTTGTGAACGAAGGCCGGATGGCGAAATTGGCATTGCTGCGTCTATTAAAGGATCGATGAATGTGTCATTAACTAAGAAATTACAGTTATACAAGAAGCAGCTTCATGATATGAATATGGCGGCTAAGCAGACGCAATCAAAGCAGGCCGTTTTTCCCGAACAGATCGAATTCGAGAATGATCGGGAAATACATCGGGCAGCCGAACAGCTTGGTGCCTCAATCAATTACTTTGAAAACCAGTATGTTCTTGTTCATACTGAATATTTGCCATTGGATACGAAAATCGGTCAATACGCCTTGAGTGATCTGACATCACTTGTTCAATGCTGGCAATCCGGTTATGCGCAGCACCCTTTATCGGCATGCGGGTTGAGCCCTGAAGATCTGCTGTTCTTTGACACAGAAACAACTGGATTAGGTTCTGGAACAGGCCAGATGATCTTTTTAATTGGACTGGCCAGACTAACAGCAAGAGGAATTGAGTTAAAACAATACTTTTTGCCGGGTCCCGGTCATGAAGCGGCGTTCTATGACGCATTTTTGAGAGACTGCCATTCTCTGAAGAACTTGGTGACTTTCAATGGTAAGGCTTTTGACTGGCCAAGGGTAAAAACGCGTCATCAGTTTGTACGTGACCAGGTGCCGAAATTGCCGGCGTTTGGCCATTTTGATTTGCTTCACGCCTCGCGTCGACTTTGGAAAAATAGGCTTGAATCGGTTCGCCTTCAGACCGTGGAAAAGGACATTCTTTCAATGGGCCGGAGCGAAGACGTTCCTGGTAAAATGGCCCCTTTTCTCTACTTTCAATTTCTTAAACATCCAGATGCAAAACTTGTGAAGGGCATTATTGAGCACAACCGCGAAGATGTATTGACATTAATCAGCCTTTATATCCATCTCTCAAACAAGGTAATGGGAAGAATTGAATGTGATGCCGAAGAAAGTTATGAAATTGCCAGGTGGGATCAACAAGTTGGCGATCTGGAGCATGCAAAACAATTATGGAAAATGCTGTCGGCAGGAAACTCTTCCTTCAAAAATCAGGCCATGCTTAGACTTGCCGAACTCTATAAGAGGGCAGGGGACTATCACTCCTCGCTGAATCTATTTGAATTGGTGATCAAGGAAAATGATGTTACAGACGAATCTGCCTGTATTGAGGCTGCAAAACTGCTGGAGCACCAGTTCAAAGACTACGAGCGTGCCATTTACTATACAAAACGCGCAATTGAATGTTTACATCATAGTAATCAAGTCACAAAATCCACAGATAATGAAATTGATTTAAAATACTTGAAGCGGATGGATCGTTTGGATCAAAAGCGTCTTGCGGAATTATCTTGATGAGAATCAAGGTATTACCCGGGCAAGCGCAAAAAATGCCCATAATCGGCAAGAGTCGCCTCTTTTTCTCGGTCTATTGACAATTTTTCGACAAATCATGAGTTTCTGGCCGAGCACTGTTTTCTATGAGGGCAAGGAGGTGCAACGATGGCAGAAAATGAAACAGCAATCCTTGTTACTGGATACAAAGCACATGAACTTGGCATTTTCTCAATTAATCACCCGGGCATTCAAGTTATTCGTTATGCATTGAAAAAAAGAATGCTTGAGTGCGTGGAAAACGGTGTACAATGGTTTGTGATCAGCGGACAGACCGGGGTTGAGTTATGGGCCGGAGAAGTCTGCCTGGAACTCAAACGAGATGAAAAAATGAATGTGAATCTTGCCATACTTATGCCCTTTCTTAATCAGGAAGAGCACTATAAAGATTGGCAGCAGGAGCTCTACACCAGTATCATCGAACAAGCAGATTATGTCGGAACGATTAGCAATCGTCCGTATGAAAATCCGATTCAGCTGCGACAGAAGAATGAATTTTTAGTTTTAAAAACAGATGCGATGCTGATTGTTTATGACGAAGAAACAGACGGCTCACCAAAGTACTATTTAAGTGCAGCCCATCGAAAAGCAAAGAACCAAAATTATCCAATATGGACAATTAATCGCTATGATTTAGAATTCGCTTCTGAGGAGATTCAGCAGCAAAATTCGGATTACTGGTCTCAAGGAGATTCGTAATGACGAATGTTTTACTAGTGTTGATCCCTCTAAAATGTTGATTGCTGCATGTGCTTTTTTTTGCCAGGTCACTTGTCCATCAGAATTAACAGGATGGGCATAAAGGGCGACATTGACATCATAGATTAAATTTGAAAAAATAAGATGACATACTTAGGTTGAGGTGGTTTAACGTGGCGGATCAGAAAACGATTAGACTGACGAAAAATGATATTCTTCATAAAGAATTTAAATCGGGTTTTCATGGCTATCAGCAGGATGAAGTAGATCAATTTCTTGATATTGTGATCAACGACTATGATGTTTTTAACGCTGAGATTCTTCGCTTGCGCGAAGAAAATAAACGGCTGAAAAATGAATTAATGTCTGGTGAGGATCAGAGGACTGCTGCTCCTGTAGAAAATCAGGGACTGACGAACTATGATGTTCTGAAAAGGTTGTCCAATCTTGAAAAGCACGTTTTTGGCAGCCGCCTCGGTGAATAACGCAAAACTTTTCAAGACAAGGGTTGACTCTTTAATTAAAATGGATTATAATCATTAGCTGTGACATTGTTCGTGTTCGGGTGATCGCTGTATTCTTTGCGAATATAGAGGAAAGTCCATGCTCGCACGGTCTGTGATGACCGTAGTGTTCGTGCCTGGCGAAGTCATAAGCCAGGGTAGCTCGGAGCAATCTGGGTTAACGGCGGGAGAGAAGCCTGTGTTCCTTTGGGAATATGGCTTGCCATCCCATAAAGTGCCATAGAGACGATATCTTTTGGAAACAAAAGAAGTGGAACGCGGTAAACCCCTCGAGCGGGAAACTCAAACTTGGTAGAGGAACCCTTTGGAAGGAATCAAACGGAAAAAGGGACAGATACTTCTGTAGATAGATGATTGCCGCTTTTGTACGAGGAGCGTGCAGCTCCGTTTGAGTGCGAAAGTACAGAACATGGCTTACAGAACATGAATAATGCATTTTAAAGAAGAAAAAGCCCTTTACGGGCTTTTTTTTGCTTTTGAAATTACATAGGTTTACCTATCAAAAGTAAAAAATATTATGTGAGATAGAATATAATAAAGGCTTCGCTTGTTTTAAAGACTTGACGGAGCCAGGTTTTCTAATGCTATAATCATCAGAATGTGAGCATACAAAAATTTCCTGAGAAGGGAAAAGATGATATGGGTAAAAAATGGTTGCTAATCGCGACAACTGCCATGGGGCTTGAATCCGTTGCAGCAAGAGAGTTAAAAGATTTAGGGTATGAGGATCTTAAGGTGGAGAACGGCAAAATCACTTTTCCCGGAGGACCTGCTGATATATGCCGATGCAATCTATGGCTAAGAACGGCAGATCGGCTAAGGCTCCAGGTTGGTGCTTTTAAAGCGATAACCTTTGACAGTCTTTTTGAACAAACCAAAGCTCTGCCTTGGGCGGATCTGCTTCCAGCTAACGCTCTTTTTCCCGTGACAGGAAAATCTCATAAATCTACATTGCACAGTGTTCCGGATTGCCAGGCAATCGTTAAAAAAGCGATTGTGGAGTCCTTAAAGGCTCACTATCATCAAGACTGGTTTCAGGAAGACGGTCCGATGTTTAAAATACAAGTCGCTGTCGAGAAGGATTGGGTAACACTTTCTATTGACACTAGTGGGGACGGACTCCATCGCCGCGGATACAGGCGTTTGCATAACTTGGCACCGCTGAAAGAGACACTGGCAAGCGCAATGATTTTGCTCAGTCGTTGGACACCTGATCGCCCTTTTGTCGATCCATTTTGCGGTTCCGGAACATTGCCGATTGAAGCGGCAATGATCGGACAGAACATCGCGCCAGGGTTCAATCGCACGTTTGTTTCGGAATCCTGGCCGTTGATTGAAAAGGAGTACTGGGAGCGTGCTCGTGAAGAGGCAGAGGACTTGGCGAAGTATGATCAGCCGTTGACTATTTTGGGCAGTGACATTGACCATAAAATGGTTGAATTGTCCGAGCATAATGCGATTGAAGCCGGATTCAGTGGCTTGATCACATTTAAGCAAATGCAGGTTGCTGATTTTACTACGAAAGAAGCGAATGGCTGCATGATCGGCAATCCACCATATGGGGAACGAATGGGGGATGAACAGCAGATCAAAACCATCTGTCAGGATCTCGGTTCGCTTTACAAGAACTATAAATCGTGGTCTTTTTATTTCATCTCGTCCTTTGAACAGTTCGAATCATTCTTTGGACGTCCGGCCAGCAAGAAAAGAAAATTGTACAACGGCCGGATTCGTACAGATTACTTTCAGTATTTCGGTAAAAAGCAAGCGGACTGAGATAAATACTTGAGTGATCCTAACCGATAAAGATATAGATTATTCAAAAAAACGGTCATAAAACGTTTATGTAAGCAATAAAAACAGTTGTAGTTTACACAACACTTATGTTTCTCCTAAGATTTAGCAGGACATTATGACAGACAAAGAGAAATGAAGAATGTGACGAAGTTATCCGGCATTCACTAATTTTAAAAGGGGCGTTTTCATTGGCTATTGAAGAAGTCGTGCAATCATACAATCAGTATGTAAAAAAAATCATGGATTTTAACGAATCAATCGCACTTGCCGAATGGGATATGAGAACTGGTGCGCCAAAGAAAGGGATTAAACAACGCTCTGAGGTCGTCGGCACACTCTCTGATGAAGTATTCAAACGTTCAATCTCAGATGAAATGAAAGGATACATAGACGCTTTGACTGATCCATCCATTCAGGATCAATTAAGTCTCGTCACAAAGAAGATGATCGAAAAGTCGAAGAAGACTTACGATCAGTATGTCAACATACCGCCTGAAGAAAGTAAAGCATTTGTCATTTTGCAATCTGAAGCGCAAAGTGTATGGCAGGAAGCAAAAGAAAAAAGTGATTTCGCCCTGCTCAAGCCTTATCTTGAGAAAATGGTGGCATTTAAACGTAAATTCATCGAGTATTGGGGCGTAAAAACGAATAAATATGACGCATTGTTGGATTTATATGAACCAGGACTGACTGTTCAAACGATTGATCAAGTATTTGGCAAGCTGCGTGAAGGACTGATTCCTCTTGTAGAGGCTGTTACTTCATCTAAAGCACAGCCTCAAAAAGACTTCTTGTCCGTGCCATTCCCAGTTGAGAAACAAAAAGCATTGTGCCTGCATCTCCTTCGTGAAATTGGTTATGATTTTGAGGCCGGAAGACTTGACGAAACGGAACACCCGTTTGAAATTACTCTTAATCCCGGCGATGTGCGCGTGACCACAAACTTTCAGGAACAAGACTTTATTTCTACCGTGCTCGGAACCATTCACGAAGGCGGACATGCGCTTTATGAACAACATATCTCACGTGATCTAGTTGGCACACCGCTATGTGAAGGCACTTCGATGGGCATTCATGAGTCGCAATCGTTATTCTTTGAAAACTTCATTGGTCGAAGCAAAGCGTTCTGGGCATTCCATTATGATGAATTAAAGCGATATGGAAGCGGGCAGTTTGATCATGTGTCGCTCGATGATTTTTATCGGGCAATTAATGTTTCCCATCCTTCAATGATCCGGACACTTGCAGATGAACTTACTTATCCACTCCATATTATGGTACGCTATGATATTGAGAAGGCATTGTTTAACGGAGATCTAGAGGTTACAGATCTTTCAGGTGTCTGGAATGAAAAAATGAAAGAATATCTGGGAATTACTCCGGCTAATGATCGTGAAGGCGTGCTTCAGGATATTCACTGGCCGGGCGGTGATTTCGGATATTTTCCATCATATGCGCTCGGTTATGTATATGCCGCGCAGTTTAGACATGTCATGACGCGTGATATTCCTGATTTCGATAACCATGTATCTTCAGGAAATCTGTCAGTGGTTACGGATTGGCTGAGCAAACATGTTCACCAGTTCGGCAGCTTGAAAAAACCGCTTGAAATTTTGACAGATACAACCGGGGAAGGACCGAATCCGCAGTATCTCCTTAACTATTTATCGGGAAAATACAGTGACATCTACCGGTTGTAATCCATATGATTTAGAAGTCCGCATAGAAAAAACTTGACCGGCATTGGCCTGTTGAGGGGAATCCTGTTCGTTTCTAAAACAGGATGAAGAAAGGGGTTTTTGATTTGGCAAGACAAGTATCTGCTTATGATGATGACACGATTCAGATATTAGAAGGCTTGGAAGCGGTACGTAAACGTCCGGGCATGTATATTGGATCTACTGATACACGGGGACTTCACCATCTCGTTTATGAGATTGTAGATAATGCCGTCGATGAAGCACTTGCCGGTTTTGGAAATGAAATTCTTGTGCGGATTCACAAAGATGGAAGTGTGAGTGTCCGCGATTTCGGACGCGGAATGCCCACAGGGATACACCGGACTGGAAAACCAACTGTTGAAGTCATTTTTACTGTGCTTCACGCCGGCGGCAAGTTTGGCCAAAATGGCGGATATAAAACTAGCGGTGGCCTTCATGGTGTAGGCTCATCCGTTGTTAATGCGCTTTCTGAGTGGCTTGAAGTCACCATTTGGCGTGATGGTTCGATTTACAAGCAGCGCTTTGAGCACGGCGGACATCCGGTCACTACGCTCGAACAAATTGGAACGACTCGAGAAACCGGTTCTTTGATCCACTTCAAACCAGATGCGACCATTTTCAGCACGACTACTTATCAGTTTGATGTACTTAGCGAACGGCTCCGTGAATCGGCCTTCCTGCAAAAAAATATGAAAATTGTTCTGACCGATGAACGTTCAGACCGGGAAGAGATCTTTCACTATGAAGAAGGTATCAAGGAATTTGTCTCTTATTTGAATGAAGATAAGGATGTGCTTCATCCGGTCGTTTCATTTGAAGGTATGTCCAATGAGATGGAAGTGGAATGCGCTTTTCAGTTCAACGATGGTTACTCTGAAAGTCTGATTTCCTTTGTGAACAACGTGCGTACAAAGGATGGAGGTACACACGAATCTGGTTTTCGCACCGCATTGACGCGTATTTTCAACGACTATGCGCGAAAGGCAGGTTTGTTGAAGGAAAAAGAAAAGAATCTTGATGGCAATGATATCCGTGAAGGTTTTATGGGCATCGTTTCAATCCGTATACCGGAACATCTGCTTCAATTTGAAGGGCAGACCAAAGAAAAACTCGGCACGAACGAAGCGCGTTCAGCAGTCGACACCGTCGTTGCGGAACAATTATCCTATTTTCTCGAGGAAAATCCGCAAACAAGTGAAATGCTGATTCGAAAAGCGATGAAGGCCCGTCAGGCGCGGCTTGCTGCGCGTAAGGCAAGGGAAGAAGCAAGAAACGGGAAGAAATCGAAACGGAAGGAATCTGTGCTTAGCGGAAAATTAACCCCTGCATCTTCGAAAAATGCCGATCGAAATGAACTTTATTTGGTCGAAGGCGATTCTGCTGGCGGCTCAGCGAAACAAGGACGCGATCGCAAATTTCAGGCTGTTCTTCCTCTGCGTGGCAAAGTGATTAACACGCAAAAAGCGCGCCTGGAAGAAATCATGAAGAATGAAGAAATCAATACGATTATTTATGCGATTGGCGCTGGTGTCGGCGCAGACTTTACAGTCAAAGACAGCAATTACGATAAAGTTATTATAATGACAGATGCCGATAACGACGGTGCACACATTCAAGTATTATTGCTGACCTTCTTCTATCGCTATATGCGCCCGCTGATTGACGCCGGTAAAGTGTACATAGCACTACCACCGCTCTATAAAGTGAGCCGAGGAGTCGGCAAAAAAGAAACGGTTGAGTACGCGTGGGATGACGCAGGATTAAAAGAAGCAATCAAGAAAATCGGCAAGGGCTATACGATCCAGCGTTATAAAGGCTTGGGCGAAATGAATGCTGACCAGCTTTGGGAGACGACAATGAATCCTGAGTCGCGGACACTGATTCAGGTAAGAATTGAGGATCAGGCTTATGCCGAGCGCCGCGTTACAACTCTTATGGGCGATAAGGTTGAACCGCGACGAAAATGGATTGAATCGCATGTCGCTTTCGGGCTCGAAGAAGATGCAAGTGAAGGATTGACCGCTGTGAAAGGTGCTGAATAATCGTGGCAAATAGAGAAAAATTACTTAATCGGACGCTTGAAGAAGTCATGGGCGACCGATTTGGTATATATAGCAAGTATATCATTCAGGAACGTGCGCTTCCTGATGTAAGGGATGGTTTGAAACCCGTGCAGCGCCGCATTCTTTATGCGATGCTCCGCGATGGCAATACGAATGATAAACCTTTCCGCAAGTCGGCAAAAACGGTTGGTAATGTTATCGGCAACTATCATCCGCATGGAGATTCATCTGTGTATGAAGCGATGGTACGCATGAGTCAGGACTGGAAGGTACGAATGCCTCTGATCGAAATGCATGGAAATAACGGCAGCTTGGATGGCGATCCGCCTGCTGCAATGCGCTATACAGAAGCGCGATTGTCAAAAATATCAGCAGAGCTTCTTCGTGACATTGACGCGAAAACGGTTGATTTTATACTTAACTTTGATGATACGACAGAAGAGCCAACGGTATTCCCATCGAAATTCCCAAATCTGCTCGTGAACGGATCAACGGGTATTTCTGCAGGTTATGCGACGGAAATTCCTCCCCATTGTTTATCTGAAATTATCGATGCGACGATTATGCTGATGGAGAATCCGGACGCCACAGTTGATGACTTGATGACCTTCGTAAAAGGTCCTGATTTCCCAACGGGCGGTATTGTTCAGGGATTGGATGGGATTAAGAAGGCCTATAAAACCGGCAAGGGTAAGATCGTGTTGCGCGCACGAACTGAAATCGAAACTTTGCGTACTGGGCGCAAGCAAATTATTATTAATGAGCTGCCGTATGAAGTGAACAAAGCGCTGCTCGTCAAGAAAATGGACGAACTGAGGCTTGATCATAAGGTTGAGGGTGTTGCTGAAGTCCGTGATGAGACAGACCGAAGCGGTATGCGCGTCATCATCGAGTTAAAAAAAGATGCTGATCCAAACGGAATCTTGAATTACTATTTTAAAAATACGGATCTGCAGATTTCTTATAATTTCAATATGGTCGCTATTGATCACAAAGCACCTCGTCAGCTTGGACTAAAAGAAATCCTTGAGGCTTATATCGAACATCAAAAGGAAGTTGTGACAAGACGCTCCCGTTTTGAACTCCAAAAAAGCATTGAACGTCAGCATATTGTTCGTGGACTGATCAAAGCGATTTCAATTCTTGATGAAGTTATTCGCGTGATCCGTGGATCAAAGGACAAAAAGAATGCAAAGCAGAACCTGTCCGAGTCTTTTGGCTTTACCGAAGCACAAGCGGAAGCCATCGTTAACCTTCAATTATACCGTTTGACAAATACGGATATTGTGACGCTTCAGGAGGAAGAACATCAACTAGATGAAACCATTGCAAGACTAGAAGGTATTCTTAACTCCGGAAAGAAATTGATTTCTGTCATTAAAAAAGAACTGGTTGAGGTTCGGAAAAAATATGCAGATGCCCGTCGAACAACGATCGAAGCAGAAATAGAAGAAATAAAAATCGATCTTGAAGTCATGGTTGCCGCGGAAGAAGTCATGGTATCACTCACGAAACATGGGTATATAAAGCGTTCCAGTTTACGGTCTTTCTCGGCAAGCGCCGATGATACGGTTGCGATGAAAGATACGGATCATACGCTTTTCCAAAAGCAAATGAATACAACGGAAACATTGCTCGTTTTCACAAACATGGGGCGCTATATCTACCTTCCTGTTCATGAGATCCAGGACCGGCGATGGAAAGAGCTTGGGCAGCACATTGCAAGCCTTGTTCCTATAGATCCTGAAGAAGAGATTGTTTCGGCAATTCCTGTGTCTAGCTTTGAGGCGGATGGTCTGTTTATAACCTTCTTTACCAAACTTGGCATGGTAAAACGTACAAAGTTGGTCGAATATAAGGCACAACGACGTTCAAAACCACTCACTGCCCTAAAATTAAAAAAAGGCGACGTATGCGTTACTGCTTTTATAACTAACGGACAATGTGATCTTGTAGTCGCAACAAGTATGGGTTATGGTCTGCGTTTTGCAGAAGAAGAAGCAGGGGATGTGGGCCTAAGAGCTGCAGGAGTTAAAGCGGTTCAGTTGAAATCCGGTGATACACTTGCCGGTGGTGTTGCATTACCTAGCGGATCGTCGTTGCATTTATTTATTGCTACCGATCGCGGTGCTGTGAAAAAAATGGCTATTGAGGGACAAATCGAACAAACCGGCAGGCCAAGGCGCGGCGTGCAACTGCTTCGCGAGTTAAAAACACGACCGCATCACATTGTCGGTGTTGCATTTGTCGATAGATCCGATAGAATAGTACTTGGCACAGACAAGGGAAAGCTTTGCTCCGTTTTATCTTCGGATCTGCGCGTTACTGACAGATACAGCAATGGTTCTTTTGTCTTAGATCAAGATGAAGACGGCACAGTTATAGACATTTGGACAGATGTGAAACAAGAAGCTCAACAAGATAATTAATCATTTATGCAGCCTGTTTTTCCTTGGCTGTTTTTTAATAAAGAATTGATAATAACACATGGTCAGTGTTAGAACGATTAAATAGATTGGCAAAGAGAAAAAAATTTGATACCCGTTTTTATAGTGGTATACGCCGGCGTGCCAAGCCAGGGCTTCAGTAAACATCGAGATCAGAGCCCAAATGGAAATGTAGAAGAAGTAGGTTGTACGATTTTTCCTGATGACGGTGTACGCATAAACAAAAAAATAGGAAAAAGGTCCAAACATGACAAAAGAAAGGATATCCCAAAAATCCATAAACGGTGTATCATTTACACTATAGTAATTAAATGGATGAATACACACGGTGTTATCAAAAAAGGTGCTGATGTAACCGCCGATCAAAAGCATCGTAAATGTCTGTTGCCTTGTAAACCGTTTCGGCAGGAAAAATAAAAGCAAATATGCGAGCACACCTGTGATGATAATAAATAACTCATTAGAATTAATGGTTGTATCTTTGAATGACATGATTGTCCCCTTAATTGGTGGCTTACTTTATACCTTCCGTTCTTCTGCTAACAATCGGAAACATTTCAGCAAGCTGAGCATGAGCGAGTAGTAGAAAATAAAAAAAACAGTTAACTGTAAGAGACTTATGGAAGATACAATTGTATGTTTTTCTTCAAGTCTGCAAAACGCAAGAAAAACAAAAAGAGAGACCAATGCGACTAATGCTTGTTTCCAAAAACCGCGGTATTGAATCAGATTTACAGATAATAATGTCAGAATTGGAAATATGATGTTACGATTGGTGAGGAATGCCATTGTTCCCTCCAGGCTGTACTTGTATCCCGGATCATCGAAATACATCCGCTTTGCGGGAATTAATAGTGCGAACATAATGGTAATTGAACTCACCAGAAAAAGGAAAAGGTTCTCTTCCCAAGACATTTTCTTGGGAAGCATGACGAAAAGATTCACGACAATCCATGTCAGACATAAAGTGACAGCAAGAATCATTCATTAGCCTCCTTGTCATCTTGACTATAGATTATCATGAGCATTTCATAAGAAAAAAATTCTTCATTGTGTTCATTCAACAGCTTGTCTTTTCATTATCCATTCTGGAGGATAGTCTTTGAATAAACTATAAATGTAGATAAGTGTTCATAATAGCGTCTTGACACAAAATGAATTAGAATATATTTTGTTACATATCAATCAGCCATCACTTCTCAATTGAAATGAGTCTTGGTTTGGAGTTTGGAGGGGTAGTTTTGTCGGAAAATCATGAAATTTTTGATCTAACAATTATCGGTGGCGGTCCGACGGGTCTTTTTGCTGCTTTTTACGCCGGAATGAGGCAAATGAAGGTGAAAATCATCGAGAGCCTTCCACAGCTAGGCGGACAACTCGGCACTCTGTATCCGGAAAAAGAAATCTTTGATGTGGCGGGTTTTCCTAGAATCAAGGCTAAGGATTTGGTTCATAATTTGGTTGTTCAAGCGGAACAATTCCACCCCACCGTTGTTTTAGATGAGAAAGTCGAATCACTCGGCAAACTCGAGGATGGAGTGATTGAGCTTTCCACGGAATCGGGCGAAACGCATCTAACAAAAACAGTGATCATTACTGCAGGCGTCGGTGCTTTTTCACCCCGGCCGCTTAAAGTGGAGCAGGATGTCAACACGTATACGAATATCCATTATTATGTTCAGGATGTAAATGTATTTAAAGATAAACAGGTCGTTATTCTTGGTGGTGGTGATTCAGCTGTTGACTGGGCAAACACGCTTGCACCAATTGCTAAGGAAGTCACTATTATTCATCGCCGCGACCAGTTCCGTGCTCATGAAACGAGTGTGGAAGATTTGAAGAAGGCGTCGGTTCAAATCAAGACCCCATTTACCGCAAAAGCAATCGAAGGCAAAGGTGATCGCGCTCACCAACTGATTATTCAGCAGGTGAAAGGAGATAACGAAGAAAGTTTGTCATTTGATGATCTTATTGTTAATTATGGATTTGTGTCCGCATTGGGTCCAATTAAAGACTGGGGACTTGAACTTGAAAAGAATTCCATCCTTGTCAATAGTAAAATGGAAACGAATATTCCAGGTGTGTATGCCGCAGGTGACATTGCCGAATATCCTGGAAAAGTTAAACTTATTGCTACTGGACTTGGAGAAGCGCCTACCGCAGTTAATAATGCGAAACACTACATTGATCCGGATTCACGCGCTCAGCCAATGCACAGTTCAAGCGCTGGCGAATTGTTTGTTAAGTAAAAAGTGGTTCAACACATCAGAAGCCTGAACTTCTCAGGCTTCTTTTGCGCATACATATACAAAAGAAATACGAATTAGGGAAAAGATCGGAGCCACGCCATGATTATTAAATCCTTAAATCATTTGGATTCGAAAACCAAAACAGAGATACGGAAACTAGAAACCATCTGTTCGCAATTGGACGGCTGTACCTATTTAACCGATTTAGATGAATCACTTAATGTGGATAAGCAAATGAACCACACCTTTCTATGCTACGAAGATGAACATTTAATCGCCTTTCTTCACTTATTTATACCGACAAAGTCTGAAGCGGAGCTGTCGGCTTTGACGCTGTCAAATTATCGAAGGAAAGGTTACTTCACGGCATTATTGCTTAGAGCCCGTGAAGAACTAATAAATTATCAAATTCCAGATTTGCTTTTTGTATCCCAACCCTTCTATATTGGAACTGAAATAGCCAAACATTTCGGCGCGATCCATGACTTCTCCGAATACGTGATGGCATTGAAACGTGATCAGTTTTCCGTTCAAGAAATTCAAAGCCAGCTAACGCTCATCGATCAGAAAATTGATCATCTGGAGCGGCTGATCGACGTGAGTACGTCCGCTTTTGGAGATAGCAGGGAAGATTCTAAAAGCCTTATTGAAATGGCCCTGATTTCTGCCAACAGGAAGGGCTATGCGACCATACTGAATAATAAGATTGTTGGAATTTGTTTCGCACGCTTTGAGGAATCTGAAGCTTTTTTGTTTGGTTTAGGAATGCACGCCGGATTTCAAGGAAAAGGGTTGGGAAGTACATTTCTAAGTCTTGTCCTCAACAAAATATTCACTGGTGGGGTTAATAAAGTAAAACTTGAAGTTGAGTCGCGAAATGCGCCGGCTCTTCATGTATATCAGAAATTAGGATTTAAAGCAGAAGAAACGATCGACTATTATCGAGTACATGTAAATGATCTATGAGGAGTTATTTTGATGAACCAAGGAAAAACTTGCGAAGATCTGTGGATAGCATCTGTCCTAGACGCATGGCGTTTGTTGGAAAAAGAAGATATTCCCGCAACACTTGAAGGCATGGCAGCTTTAAGAATCCAGGGATGTCGCATTAATAATGATGATCCTATTCGATTCTCCATTCAGTGGGATGCGCTTGAACAGTTTCAGGAACGAGCAAAGATCTATGGCGCAACTGACATAAAAAGAGACCTTAGGCAGTGTTCCTTTATATTCAATTTGAATCACTATACCATTGAAGTCATTGGTTATCTAGGCACTGTTGTTCGGACTGATCCTGATCGTATGTTGATTTCATTAGGGAAAGACACTATAGCCGTCAAATCAATCGGGTCGTTTATGCGTGGTTTAGATGCAAATGATCCTGTCCGGTCACATATTAAAGAGTATTTACGGACTCTTCAGGAATCAGATGCTTCTCAAAATGAACAGGCTTGGAATGATGAAGCTTATCAGGCTTGGATCAACCGATTTGGTACACCTGAACAAGCAGCGGAAAAGATCAAGCGGGATCCGGAAGGAAAACTGGGGGCGCTTTATCCATATCTTGACGATTCACGTGGCCAAAATGTGATCAATCTGCTAGGATCACATGCAGGAAAAGCACTGGCGCTTGCACTTCTCGGAGCCAAAGTTACAGTCGTTGACATTTCAGCTGAAAATGCCGAATATGCTAAAAATGTCGCGGCAGCGCTTGATCTTCCGTTAACTTACATCATTTCAGATGTTCTACAGTTACCATTAGATCAACATAAAGAAAAATATGATATAGTTTTCATGGAACTAGGTATTCTTCATTATTTTATTGATCTTGAACCACTCGCAGATTTAGTATTTGCTCTCTTGAAACCGGGCGGCCGATTTGTTATTCAAGAATTTCATCCGATCTCAACGAAATTGGTGACTACACGGGGCAAGAGACAAGTCGTCTTTGGCAATTACTTTGATCAATCACTCAGAACGCGTGACGTTGCCTATTCAAAACATCTTAATAGTGCCGATGAGAAACTTGAGAAAAAAGAAACCCAGAAAGTTTACTTAAGAGAATGGACATTAGGTGAAATCATTACAGCATTTGCACAATCCGGCCTCATTGTGCAGAGTTTGGAAGAATCTCCGAACATGAAAATAAGTGATATCGGTCTTCCGAAATTGTTTACGCTCGTCTGTTCAAAAGCATCACAGAAGTAAAAAAGTGTGAGATTCTCGATCATGACTAAAAGAGTCTGTTCGAAATGGAGGACAAAAAGGGCCAAGAAGGTCAAGGAAACGTAGCTTTGAGCACCGGAGCGTATGAAAATAATACGTGAGGAGAGGAAAAGCAAGTTGACACAGAGATTCGCCGGCAATTTTTCCCGGACTTTTCGAACACCCTCTAAAAAAGACCAGTCTATGCTGCTCTTCATTTCATTGATTATTCAATTAGATAATATAATTCATTAGTTATTTTGGCTAACATTTGTTTCACTTTTTTACGACCAAAACTGCGGAAGTGCTTTTCGAGTTCTTCAAGAGATTTGCCTTTAGTTTCAGGAAGAAAATGTTTGACAAAAGTTATCGCACCAAGCCCGCAGACAAAAAAGACAAAGAATGTTGTTGAAAGTCCGATCCATTCCAACAACACAGGAAATACAAGGCTAATCAGGAAGTTTGTGATCCAAAGACAGAACACAGTGACGCCTATGCCAAGACCGCGTAGTTTCTGTGGAAAGATTTCCGAAAGCATCAGCCAGGTCACCGGCGAGATGGTAGCTTGTTGAAATCCGAGAAAAGCAACGGTCATGCCTAGCACAAGATAAGGGAGTGCAGGTGTGCCTTGAAGTGTAAGTGAAAAGATTCCGATCAGCAATAAAGCGCATGTTGTTCCGGTCAAACCAATTAATAGCATCGGTCGATGGTTTACCTTTCCAAGAAGCCAAATTCCAAATAGTGTTGCACCAACAGAAATTAGACCGTTTGCGATGTTAGCCACTAGTGCAACATTTGTCTGGAATCCGGCGTCATGAAGAATATGTGTTCCATAATACATGATTGAATTTACTCCGGTGATTTGCTGAACTACAGCGATTCCGATACCGAGAAAAACAATCCGCCGGATCCAAGGTATATTTAAATCACGGAATGTGACTTTTTCATTTTTTTTCTCGTTATGAACAGCCTTCTTAATGGAAACCAATTCTAATCTCGCACGTTTTGGGTGACGAATCATATGAAGCACGCGAAGAGCGCTTTTCAATTTTCCTTTAGATGCGTACCATCTTGGACTCTCGGGGACAAAGAACATCCCAATCCAAAGAAGAATAGCTGGAAGCGTGGCTAGTACAAGCATGTAACGCCATATATGTGTTGAACCGCCGGAATAATTAGCAATGATTGCATTAAAAACATAGGCAAGCATTTGTCCAGAGACAATCATCAGTTCGTAATGATCTGAATGAAAATTATGAGGTTGTCAAAAATCGTGATGTACGAAGTTACATAAATTAGTGAATTTGGGGATAAACGAAAGTGTGTATTCAGCTGAATAGATAAGTTCCGATCCCCTTCGGTTAAGCGCTAAATTGACAGGCAATAACCGGATGATCTTTCGGCTTGTAATTAGTTTAGCATTAAACTGATATTAAGTCAAAAAAGGTGAAATATATTGAAAATAAACACAATGGATAATTTCTCAGAAAAGTATTCAAAAACCGGTCTCCAGTTGTGGTTTCAGATATCAAGGGCATATCATATTCAGTTGAAATTATATAGCCATTTTTTGAAAAATTGGGACCTCTCCATTTCTCAATACGAAATACTCAAGAAAATCGTCGAGAACACGAGAATATCCCAGAAGGAACTCGCTGAGAAAATGTTTTTTACGAAAGGAAATATCACACAAATAATCATCAAAATGGAAAAAGGGGGCTACATTCGAAGGGAGCAAGAATGGAAAACCAAATACATTCTGTTGACAAATAAAGGCAAGGAGCTCTACGAACAGATTGTCCCTGAGCAAAAAGCTTACTTTTCACAGCGTTTTCAAGGGCTTACGAAAAAAGAACAAAAACACTTAGCGAAGCTATTAAAGAAGATGAATGAAGGGGAGAACCTCCTGTAAGAATAGATCTTCCAAAATTTGATTAATGAACAATCGAGTATATAGCATTTTGACAATGGAATGCCACGATTTGCTCATAAACAAGTAAATTCACATAAAAATAATAGGAATAATCATTGACGAAACAATTTGTCAGTCGTACAATCAAAACAACAAAATATTTCTTATCAAGAGAGGCGGAGGGACCGGCCCTGTGAAGCCCGACAACCAGCATAAACGCATGGTGTTAATTCCGGCAGATTCGTGTTTGGGTCTGAGAGATAAGAGATGAGATGCATAACTAAGGGCCTCTTTCTTATCATAAGAAGAAGGCTCTTTTTTATGATAATAACGTTGAATTGATAATGAGGGATAGTGATGATGCCTTGACGATTGATCAATTGAATACATTTCTTTTAGTAGCAAAATATAGTAGTTTCCATATCGCGGCTGAAAAACTGTTTCTATCCCAGCCATCTGTTACATCGCGAATTCAGGCTTTGGAGAATGATTTAGGTGTCACCCTTTTTGTCCGTCAGGGACGCGGCATCAAATTATCGGATCAAGGTGAGAAACTTGTCCCAATCGCGAAACGCATCATTGGCATGTATCACAAAGCCCGGACAACGTTGGAGAACTAGTATTCATTAATTATTTAAATCCGACCGGAAAACTAATATTAAAATCGTTGACAAGATCTTTTCTTGAGGTTACAATAACATTAATCAAATAAATCTTATCTAGAGTGGTGGAGGGACTGGCCCAATGAAACCCGACAACCAGCACATTAGATGTGCATGGTGTTAATTCCAGCAGAGTAAATCTGAGAGATAAGAAAAATAAGCCGAGCGGATGTAGCGATTATTTTTCTTGATCTTTAAGAAAATGATCGCTTTTCATTTTTCTTAGTGAAAAATAGCCGGATCATTCTTATCAAGAGAGGCAGAGGGACCGGCCCCATGAAGTCTCAGCAACGGGCTTAAAATAAGTACCGTGCTAATTCCGGAATGAAGATAAGAAGGGGTTTTGTATATGTCAAGTCATGCAAAATACGCGCAAGTAGATAACTATCTGGATTTGTATCTTTATGCTAAGCAGCTTCACGACCATGAATGGCAGGAAGAGATTAAGAGAAAGTTGGCTGAACTTCAGAATGGCCGAGACGATTTTGAAAAGCTGAAAGAGAAAGATTTGCAGGAGCAGTTTACTTATGTAAACCGCAGAATTCTCAACTTGTATCAGCAATTACGTAGCGATGCTCAGTTTCCAGCTGATGATTTAAAGGCTGAATTATTTACTTTGAAGCAGCGCAGAATTGAATTAGGTAAAGAAATTGATCGGCTGAGAGTCCAAAATCAAAGAATTTGTTGAGTAACTCATAGATCTTTTTTATTAATAGAATACGAGAAAAGGCGTGGGAGCAAGCTTTCATGTCCCTTTTCGATTACACACTATTTTTGAAACTGCGAATATGCTTTGATTCCGCCTCTTTTCCATGGTAAATTTAGGTTGTGGAAAGGAATCGATTACCGTTGCTTTTTCGTTAAGTCGAAACGATTTTTTTCCTCAAAACAAATTCTGGAGGGATTTTACGATGGAAAAAATGGACATGATGAACAAGTCAATGATGATGCAGATGAACATGATGATGATGATGGAAATGGAAAAGATGGTTTGCCAAATGAAATGCATGAATATGATGATGGAACGAATGTCGGGCATGGATATGATGATGGACGACATGATGATGAACAAAGATGAAATGATGAGCTGTATGCACAAATGCGACGAAATGATGAGTAAAATGATGGACATGATGAGCAAGATGAAGTGATCTAAAGGCATTTTTGAGCCTTTCAATGATCTAAAATCATAAAAAAGTAGCAAAAACTGCTCATTTTGTTTCTGCTACTTCTCTTTTAAGAACATTTCTCAGATAATGGGTCACTTTCTGAGATGTGTTCTTTTTCATTTTTTTAGTGACGTGTGTGTAAATTTCAATCGTTGTTTTCATATCTTTATGGCCTACGCGGTCCATGATTGATTTCAAGTCTGTACCCATTTCTGTAAGCATACTGATATGTGTGTGACGTAGACCGTGAGGTGTTAAGTACTTTTCAATTGTGGTTTTCTTTAATAAGCGCTTCATATGTCGGCCAATGTCATATGGAAATAGTGGATACCCATTAGGTCGCGCAATAACGAATTTTTCATCGTCATAGTATCCAGGATTCTGAAGTTTCACCTTTGCTTGAATTGATCGATGTTTTTTTAACATCATCATAATGTCCGGATCAACTGTAATAATCCGCGCCGATGTGATCGTTTTTGGTGTTGTCAGTTCAAATTCACGCATGTTGTCATTTTCCGTATAAATTGTTTTTGACACACTCAATGTGCTATTTTCAAAATCAATATCTTCCCATAGTAATGCGCATAGTTCACCAGAACGAAGGCCAGTAAACGGCAATGTGTAGAAAATCGCTCGATCATTGTAAAGTCCAAATTCATCAACAGCGTCAAGAAAAAGATCTAGTTCTTCATCTTCGAAATATTTATTTTCAATGCTTTCTTTTTTGACATCTTCAATCGTTTTTGGCTTTTTTGGAATTGTAGCGTTCTGGCATGGATTTTCCTTTAACATCTTCCATGCGACTGCCTGTTTGAAAATCATATTTGCTGTACAATGGATTCCAGAAATTGTATTTTTTGCGTAATCATTATTTGCTAAATCAGTTAAAATATCCTGGTACATCAGCGGACTCACATTACCGATTGGTACCTTAGGAATATATCGATTGAGTACTTTAATTTCCTTCGATCTTTTTCTTATGGTATTTTTTTTGACGCCTGCATTTACAGAGTAAAAATCTAACCATTTAGTAGCCAGTCGATCAAAAGGTGTTTTTTCCAACTTTTTAACATCAACATAAACAAGCCCTTCGAGTTGTTTGATAACTTTTTCGACTTTTGCTTTTGCTTCTTTTTTTGTTTTACCTCTACGACGAATTTGTCTGCGTTTACCAGTTACTGGATTGTGCGGTCCATCCTCAGAGCAAATATATCGAGTACCGCTTTTTAACTTTATTGTATCAAAGTACATTATTTTTCCTCCTCTTTAACGCACTGTATCTAAGTAATACATTTATAGATAGAGGAACAGCTCAACGAACACTTAACGCCAATTGAATTGCTCATTTCCGATCTGAAGCACTTCTTCAATGTCAACAATTTGAATTATTAATCGTTCCACTCTATAAGGCTCAATGTGTACGCTAATCCTTGCTATAATAGCCTCAAGGTTGATTCCTAATTGTTCGGGTTTATTATCATTTACCATGAGCTCTTGGGAAAATACAGAGCAGCTGATGATACCATCGTTAAATTGAACGCTGTCAATACGTTCAAATGGAGCATTGATTGGAAAATATGATGTTGATTGTTCCCAATCAATCGATCCCTCGATCGTGTACCAAAGCGGGCACAGATTTCCCTCATAGTCGCTGTCATAATAAACTCTTGATTTCATAAGATGCACCTTTCTCAGCAAGTTGAGAAGCTAATTGATTCATGATACGCTGCGTCTCAGATGAACAATTTTTCAGCAAAAATTGTTTAGGGGATGAACGTTTACTTTCGTGTTTCCTGCGTTCCGCCCAATATGACTTTTGCTGGATATCTCCCATACGTTTGAAGGCTGTAGCTTTCGTAACCTTGAATTCCTCCATGATGCTATGAACGGTGTGTGGACGGCCAAAATCGATCATGTGGAAGGGGATGGCAGCGTACATGGAAAACAGTTCAGCATCCCATTCTTGGTATTCTCGTAGCATCTGTGGCATGTTACATTGGTCTCCGTCATGTCTGAGAATATGACCTAACTCATGCAAGAACTGTTCGTGTTGTTCAGGGAGCTGCAATCGCTCGTCTGTGACAATGAATGAATCATTTCCGACCATTCTCGAACCAGCTATTCCAAAATGATGACCATATTCAATATTGAAAGCTTTGCATATTTTGTTAGCACGAAGATCAGAAGGATAGATAAGACCGGCATGTACGAAAGTCTTAGACACCCATTTTTCAATAAGCGGGGGATTATAGGGGTTATTCATAAAATCATCTCCAAACACAGGAATGTATGTTCGACTTGTAGTGATAAAAAATAGCCGGTGGGTAACCGGTCATCCGTTTATCTAATAAACAAGAATATATGTTCGTATTATAAAGTAAAAAGAAAAGCCCGTAAAGGGCCGAGTGATTCGTGCTTCAATTGTTCCCATTATTCGAAGAATGACGTTCTTCGTTTAATTGATTAATACGACTTGCGGCTGCTCTACCACGTTCTGATTCAGTGTATTGAAGATATGTGTCAAGTCTTTCCATAATTTCATTATTTCTTCGTTCAACGCTTTTTTCATCTTCAACATGCAGTGTAATTTGTTTTAAATCTACGATGAAAGAAACAAATAACACAAAGCCGATTCTAAGTGAAGATAATATCATATAAGCGATAATGATAATTGTGAATAGAGTAAAGTAATAATTGGGGGCTTCTTTTGGTGAATAAACAAATGCGGTAACCAAGGAAGCAAAAATGTAGATAAAAGATCCAGCGAATGCAAATGTGATAAACTTTAAAAGTTTATTAAAGTTTTTTTGGGATATTTTAACTAAAATTGATTCTTTATTTATCGTAATTAAAAAAGTAAACATTGAAAAGTAAATACCAATAAGAATTGATGCAATGGTCAGTAATGTTCCCTGAAGATTCATGACAGTGGAACTGGCAGAGTTACTTATCCAATTATCCAATTGAAGTGAATAAGGAATTTTTAATTTTAGAACCGAGCAAATATGATTATAAATACAAAATATAAAAAAGGGGGCAATAATAATATTTATTGCCCATCGTTCACAATAAAAAAAGAATAGATCAAAATATTTATGCATTGTACTCCCTCGCATTAAAATCTTAAGTTAGGTATACGATCGTGTACTTTTTCATAATTTCTATGCTGGTTACTTCCTGGCTGACCTTTAAGATAATAATTTTCAACGGTTTCGTTTGTTATTAATTCCCATGAAGCATTATCGTCTAAATCTAAAATCGATTTTAGCACACCTTCGTTTTTTAAATCAATTGTCTCGGTACGGTTAGTTGTTGGGCTTTCATATGTTACTTTTATTGACTCGAATAGTGAACTTTCCATATCAATATGTGCAAGGAGATCGATAAATAATTCGTGATTTAATATATTATTTCGAGAGCGTCCTTTGCTAAAATTAAGAGTGGTCGTATTAACTCCTAATTCTTGATTGGTTCCTATTGCGTTGCCTATTAGGTCACCAATTACTGAATGATACTCCTCATTATGGTGAAAAATAGTCCTATTATTTCCCGAAAGATCCAATTTTAGTTCGACCTGTTTAAGTTTTCTTGATTGTCTTACATCATCAAATCTTAAATTTGTATTAATCTGTACTAATTCAATAGACCAAGAGTTGTTGGGATCATCAAATGGTAAGAAACTTGATAAGTAGTCAGTAACTGCTTTTTCACGTGCGCCACTGAAACTAAATTCAATTGCCATCAAGAAAAATTGAGGAAAAAAAGTTACTGATGTTGTTTCAATGACATCATCAGCTATTTCATCTAATCTATCAGTTCCAATTGTTCCCAGATAAGGCTTATTTTCACGATACTTTGCAAAAACGCATCTGCGTATTCTATAATCAATAGGCTGGTTATTTCGAGCTAATGCTCTATCTCCCGGCGCTTCAGCTCCTATAAGACATATATTTCCTGAAGTTAAATGTTTGAAACGTCTCTCTGCGTTTACTCCTATGATTGCATCCACATAATCACCAATTGATAAGTTTGTGTGGTTATTATTGTGATTTATAAAGCAATTGTAGTATCTTATTGTCTGTCCCATTAATAAGGTCCTCCGATTTTTTATAATTTTTATACCTAGTAGTTAATATTTAAAGCTATTTGAACTATATAATTTATCAACAGGTCATCTGTGCCAAAATCTTCTGTACATCAAAAATATGATTATCCTTCCTAAATGTCTTCGAAACTGCAGGTAAAGCTGCGCCAGAAATCCATATCTTCAGTTCAGCATCAAGATCAAGATGGCCGGCTGTTTCAACGCTGAAATGAGAAATGCTTTTATACGGAATAGAGTGGTAGTCCACCTTTTTACCGGTTATACCTTGCTTGTCCACCAAGATAAGGCGCTTTTCAGTAAAGATGATCAGATCGCGAATCAACTTAAAGGCCGCAGTAATTTCTTCGCCATCCGTCAAAATGCTGCCGACTTCTTTCTGTACTTCCTCAGGCTGTACATTTGATGCATTACCAATTAATCCATCGAAAAATCCCATGATTGTATCCCCCAAATAGTTATTTTTTATGACAATATGATATTGCTCCTGCAGTGATTAGTAATGGAGCAAAGAGTATCATTGGTGAAAAAACTAGCAAACAACCGGAAACAATTAAGTAAATTGCCCATCCTGCAGATTTGTGTTTCAATCTAAATGTAGCAGCCCAATTAAAAACGACAAACGGAAGTTCAGAAAGGGCGATAACAACAAGAAAATTACCAATTGAAGGGTTGGCTGGTCGAGTAATAGCGGCAAAACTAATGATATAAAGTATGGATAACGTCCATCCGATTGTTGACAAAATGGTACCGATCAAGGCAAGGACAAATTCAACTCGATTGTTCATTTGATCACTCCATAGAAAACGATAAAATTTATGTATGCCCCAACCGGGGCGCTTTTTACTTATCTGATATAATCATCTTCTGTGAACAGTCAGATAAAGATATTTAGTCTGATTTCCTAACTTAACATATACCTTCCATGTTCCGGGTGTGGTATTTGTTCCGACTTTCCACCGCCATGTAACTAATCCTTGATTGTTTGATTTTTGGTACCCAAGAGTTTTTGATCTGCTAGTTCCTGACTTGTAGTAAACAGTTGCATAGCCTTGAACGTTCTTTTTGCCTTTAATGGTGAAGTAGGCATATTGTCCGCGATAGACGTTTAAGAGAGAACTGGTGACTTTAAGTGGCGCTGTCTTTGCGTAAGCCACATTTTGCGGCGCTGCCGGGACAATACCTTGCGGTAGCGCCACACCTGTCAAAATTCCAAGTGATAAGAGAGCTGCTGTAAATAGTTTGAGAATCTTTTTCATGATGATTTCCCCCATGTTTTTATCTATATAATGCCATTTGGCAAAATACCAAACGGGGGAGAGGTGGGTGCGCGAGCGATGAAGTTAGTTCTGTCTTCTCTCCAATATTTCTTGTGCAATTCTGTTTTCTAATACCAAATTTTTCTGTTCAATCATTCTCGGCATACGAAAGAGATCGATGATTGTCCATGGACCGGTGACAATAATTCCATAGCCCATGGTTCCGGCTGTGATCAGTAACATGATAATAGCTGTTCCAACTTTGCCAAGATAAAAGCGGTGGCCGCCAACGATGCCCAGAAGGATGCCTAGTAAATAGGCAACAGCTATATTCTTGCCTCGTCGCTTAATCTCGCTGTTCAGAAGGATGAGTTCATCATTCGTCAGGTCATTGCGAAGTAGTGGCGCATCATATACTGGTTCTGCACTGCGACCGGACGGGCTAATATCTTGATAAACAGTTGATGAGGTCCGATGGCGTTTCTTGGTTGTTTTGACATCCGTATAAGATAGCCCGGTCCCAGGGACACCCACGCTTGTTGTACGAGTGCCTTTAGAATTAACTGTAAAATGCGCGCCGCGAGTCCCGAATGTCATGCCTACGCTCTTTTTGTTGATATTGAATTTAATACCTGGAGCGATCTTGATACTTTTGCGAAAGCGGAAACCCATGATAATCACGTCCTGAAACTTATTCTTTAAATATTTTTTATAAAATAGTCTTTAGTGAGAATTAACGTAACTGCGATCAGAGTAAGCACGCTAGCGATGTTACGAAAATGGACAGCCTGAATTAGATCTTTGTCACGAAGCATCAAGAACAGGAAGAGTGCGGTAGCTAAAAGTAGCAAAATGATCAGCGTGTCAATAAGCCTTTTGATGAGATTTCTATTTGATTTGAACTTGATGCTCTTGCGAAAGCGGAAACCCATAGTGAATCACCTTATCAAAAATATTTAGCAAATCAAGTCTTAATTGCTTTGGCTATTTTAAATACAAAAGTTACCATTAAATAAAAGAATAAGACATCTAAAAATAATCCTGTTACATAGAAGCAAAAACCCAAAAATGTCCACGAGTAGAACATAAGAAATTGAACGGGCCAGCCAAATCCTATTCCAATATGTTGCGATGTTGAATACGGGAACAAGGCCAATATAACGACTAGAGTCACGCTTATACATAACCGAGTATGTTTCCTAAAGGATTGAATAATTTTCAAAAAAATGTTCCTTTCTTAGTTTATGGATTATCCCCCGTACCTAAAATTACAGCATAATAACCCGAAGAGTCTTTCTTCAAAATGGCAATAAATGTACCGGGTTTTGAACCATTGAATAGAGCTTTTTTAACGTGTTTTGCGAGTTTTTGACTTCTGTACTCCATAATTAGCCTGCCAGAGTCGTGATATTGTTTGATTAGTTTCGAGTCAGAAGGAATCATTTTTTTGTAGGCGTTAATAGCTTGTTGCTTTGATCTTCGAGGATTTGATGTGGATTCAAATTCCAGTGAAATATCATATGCAGAATGTAAAAACATAACAACTAGATAACCGTGTTTATATACTGTGGAAATATCATTAAATTTGCCTTTTCCATAGGCCTTATTGAATGCGGCTTTTGTATCTCCGATACCGGCATGTCTAGATACTGTTTTTGCATAAGATGCATTTCCTAGAGAGCTGAGAAATAATAAGAAAACAATTGATGCCACTATCCATTTTTTTAGCATAATAATATTCCCCCTGTGAATATATATCTGATAAATAAGTACTAGCTAAAATGTATAAAGAAACCCACACCTAAACAGAGCGCATTAAGCGTTATGGTTTCTGGGTGTGGGTTCATTCGGTGTCTTTGTTTTCTCTTCTTTTTTTACGCTCTTGCATGAATTTGAAATAATTTTCAAGTTCATCGAGATCTTCTTGTGAGGCACTATCGAGGTCATAAAAGAAACGACCTTCGGGTTGCTTTTCGGGATTTTTTTTAACGGATAAACCTAACAAATAATCTGAAGTTACTTCGTAGTACTCAGCAAATTTTGCTATTAAATCAGGATCTGGATTTGCTTTTCCAGTCTCATATCGAGAAAGTTGAAAATTAGTAATACCGAATCGTGAAGCTACCTCTTTCTGAGTTAGGCCTCGTAATTCTCTCAATTCTTTGAGCCGATCTCCAAGGGCTTTTTTCAATAGAAGTACCCCCATAAATAATCATCCTCCTAATTTTATCATCTTTGCATTTATTGCAAAAATAAATAGCGAAAAATGCTATGAGTATATTGACGTAGCGAAAAATGCAATCTATAATAAAAACATTAAGTTGCAAAAAACGCTACGGAGGTGATGGCAGATGGCAGTTCTAAATCTTGAGAAAATCAAAGATCTGAGAAAAGAAAAAAAGCTATCTCAAGAAGAACTTGCTGAACTGTTAGGGTTTAAAAGCATTTATTCCTATAACAGAAAAGAACTTGGTCATGTTAAGTTTTCGGCAGATGAACTACATGCATTAGCAAATTTTTTCAAGGTTCCATCAGAATATTTTTTTGAACAAGAAGTAGCGAAAAACGCTACTTAAGACAAAGAAAAGGAAGTAATCTAATTTCAGTTTACGGCTGCAGCTTGAATTCGTAAGCCAAAAGGAGGCGGATCAAAAATGACTGATTCAGAAAAAGAACTGATTGAAAATCTAGCAGTTAAGGCAAACAAAATCATCGAGCGCGACGGTTTCAATGATGATGTTAAAGAAATCATCCAATGCATTGGTGTCCTAAAACAAAACTGAAAGGAGGCGATCCTTATGTCTATCGAAGAAGCCATCCGTTCTGCAGTTGCAAAAGAGATTGAGCCACTTAAAACGGAAATTGAACAGCTGAAAGATAAGGTTGAACCGGATGACCTCGTTATGCTTACGCGAAAGGACCTAGCTCAAATTTTCAGCATCACTCAACCAACAGTTACTAACTTGTTAAATCGTGAAGATTTTCCGGTTTTTCGTCAAGCTGGCGTTAGGGTTCCAAAGCATTTACTTAAAAAGTGGATTGATGACCATACTCAATGGATCAATGAAAACGCACCTGAATTCCATCAAAAGTACCATGTTATCTAGCATTCCATATTTCTATATTATTCCAAATCAAAAATATAAGAGAGGCGAACGTATTGGGGAACATGGAACGACCAGCGCTAGTCTATCGGCCGTCTGCTTTAGGAAAAATTCTACAGGCGGCACGTGAGTACAGTGTCAATGAGAACAGACGAACGAAAGTAGCATTATCCAAGTATTTAGGCATGACAACGGCCCGAATGACTGCAATTGAAGATGGAGTGAGCCGAATCAGCTTAAACGAAGCGCTTGATTGGTGCGATGCGTGCGGTGACCGATTAGCAAGACAGGCGGTACTGCACATATTCGGAGTATCTCGTATCCCCACCGATCCACGACTAATTCAAAAACTTGAAACGCAGTTGGTAAATTACATTGATCAAGCTCAGAAAGGCATCGAATCAGCACAGAGACTTCTTGAAATAAGCACGGACATGCGGCCTGGTCGAAAGTTGGACGAGCGACAGATCAATGAAATCAAGGAACATGCAGGACAAATCGATGACACCTATCAATCCGCAGAATGCGTGTTGATGTCAATTGAAATGAACTGGGGTGTTGCTTGGGTAGACGTACAGAATGCATGGACAAGCGAGGCTCTTGTTGATCGTGTGGCGGTCAGTTCGGTGGATCGTTTGATCAACATTGAGCGTGAGAAGGTGTACGGATGAATCTCTTTACCGACGAACTGAAAGAACATTTTTCGGAAAAGGATTTTCCAGCCGTGCAAGAACGAATTGAATGCATTGAGCGCATGTTTCATGCGTGGCAATTAAGAATCGCACTTGGCGAGTTGGAAGATGCTGACACAAACATTGATGAGATTTGCGCCTGCATGGACGAACTGATTGCACTGGTCAACAAGCCAGAACAACAATTTTTATCCACAGTGGAGCATCTGAAGATTGTGAGAATCGTGGTGAGAAAGAAATGAACGAAGTCATGGAACGAATCGCTGAACTGGAAGAACTGTACAAAACTTCCAAACGTGATGGTCTAGGTAGAGCACAATGCTTTTTCATAGGTGAATTAGCAGAACTGAAAGTGATCTTGAAGAGAGGAGCGTGGGTGAATGCCTGAGGGTGCAAGCAATTGGAGCAAGGAATCTTGCATGGGGTATACGATGGCCGCGATGCGAAATCTTGGCTATGACGAAGTCGACATAACGAAGCTAATTCTCGAAATGACGCATCAATTTAGATTTAAAACGCCTAAAGAGGCAGCGGAATATTACTGGGAATCTTGAGAGGGGGTGAGAGCATGAGCATCGATGTAATGTGCACGGAACAGACTTTCAACAAGCCAAACCTACAGGCTTTGTCTGAATCAGGCGGCGTTGTCCATTGTCCTGACGACTTAAAGAAGCCACCTATGTTCCGATTTGAAACAGCGGAACAGCTTCATCGCTATAACGAACTTCGCAAGCGATATAAAAAGAACGCCGGCCAGGGCGTCCTTAGTTAAAACATTCGTGTTGATATATCATCCCCTCTATTTTATCAGGGGATTCGGTGAAAAACAAATGGAGGTGCGCAGATGAAAGACATTAAGCTTGTTGAGCTTGAACTGATTAATTTTAAAGGCATTCGTAATCTATTCATTACTGCAAATGGACAAGACATCGATGCTTTCGGTGAAAATGCCTCTGGTAAAACTACTATTGCAGATGGTTACAACTGGTTGCTATTTGGTAAAGATAGTCGAGATCGAACGGACTTCTCAATCAAAACCTTACTCAAGAGTGGTGAGCCGGTGCACCACAGGGATCATTCAGTTAGTGGTGCATTTACGGTTAATGGTAAACCCTTAGCGCTTAAGCGGGTGTATCACGAGATATGGACCAAGAAGAAAAATTCACCTAAAGAGACCTTCTCCGGGCACGAAACAAAGTATTACATCAATGGTGTTCCAAGCCGGAAACGTGAATATGATCTTCAAGTTATGAGCTTAGTGAATGGTGATGAAAAGCTGTTCAAACTACTTTCTTCTCCAACTTGCTTCAACGAAGTTATGCCATGGAAAGACCGGCGTTCAGTGCTCCTTAATATTTGTGGCGACGTGTCCATTGATACGGTTGTCAAAGCAAATGATGAGCTCAAAGATCTTCCCGACATTATCGGTGATCACAACATCGATGATTTCAAAAAAATCGTGTCCGAACAAAAAAAGGAAATCAATTCAGATCTCAAAGACATCGAACCACGAATCGACGAAAATCAAAACGCCAAACCAAATTTAGATAATTATTCGTCTGAAGAGGATTTGAGAGGATTAGCCAGTGCATTGCAAAAGAAAATCGATGAAATTGATGACCATATTGCTCAAATCCGTTCCGGCGGAGAAGTAACTGAACTAAAAAACGAAATTTTGAAAATCCGTGGCGAACAGCAGGAATTTCGCAATGGTTACCAGTCGGATTTGCATAAGAAGATTGATAGTCTTCGCGTTGATTACTACGATCGTAAAACTGTTATCGACAAACAAAATAGACGGATTCAAGAAATTGACGAAGAAAATTCGAGATCCAAGGCAAAGATTGATCGTCTGAAAGAAAAGGCTGAGGATCTTCGCCATGAATGGGCAGCTGTTAATGCTGAAATATTTACCTTTTCCGGTGAAACGGTTTGCCCAACTTGCAAACAAGACCTACCTGAAAATAAGGTTGAGGAAGCAAGAAAACATGCAGAGCAGCATTTTAACTTAGACAAGGCTCAACGCCTGCAGGGCATTCAGAGCAGTGGTAAAGAAACAATGGCCGAAGTTCAGAGATTCGAAAGTGAAATCAGTGCAAAAAACCTCGAAGTAGAGCAAATAAAGGCTGATTTAGTCAAGAAAACAGCCGTTCTCGAAGCAATGAAAAAAGAGGCTGATGAACTTAATACTGGAACATCTTCGGTTCTTGATGATCCTAAATATCAAGAAATGGAAAGCCGTATCGCTGAAATCAATGCAAAAATAAACGATCTTCGCAATTCAATTGATGATGCGATCATGGCGGAGACCGAAGAAAAAAGCAAACTAAGAAAATCGTTGTTTGATTTTACAGCGGGATTGAAAGACTTCGAACAATCAAGGAAGATCGATAAACGAATCCGTGAACTTGAAATGGAAGAAAGGGACCTTACAGCCAAATTTGAAAGAGCAGAATATATCCTGCACCTGATTAATCTGTTTACTGAAACGAAATCAAGTCTTCTTGAGGAACGGATTAATGAGAAATTCAAATTTGCTCGGTTCAAACTTTTTGATCGCCAAGTCAATGGAGACTTGACAGATGTTTGCGAAATGACATACGACGGCGTGCCGTTCAGCGATCTAAACAACGCCGCACGCATTAATGTCGGTCTTGATGTGATCGACACACTTTCTGAATTCTATGGAATCCACGTACCGATTTTTGTGGACAACCGTGAATCAGTAACAAACCTTGCTGAGACTAACGCACAGGTTATTAGCCTAATTGTATCGGCCAAGGACAAGGAATTGCGAATTGTAAATAAATCCGAGATTGCAGAGGAGGTAATCTAAATGACTTTTTCAACAGCTTTAACCAAGGTCAACGACACATTTGCTCCAATGATTGAGGATCAGTTAACCAATAACGGAATCAAAATGGACACTTACTCAAAACAGTGTGTGCTATCAGCCATTTCGGCAATCAACAATGTCTTGGATGGCAAACTGATCAGTTGGAACGATGAGCAACTGGACAAGAGTAATATTACAGATACGCTTCTCCAAGTGGCTGCTCTTAAATTGAATGCAGCAGCAAGCCCACGTGAAGTCTACTTCCAGCTGAGAAACGTTGCCTTTTCGGCGCAGGGAAGTAAGGAAAAGATCTGGAAAAAACAGATCGAAATGGGAATTGAGGGCGATGGAAATGATTCCATCCTTGCCCGTTTTGGACGTGACGTGAAAGCCGTAAAACAGTTCTGGCTCGTTCGTGAAAATGATAAGTTCGAGTATCCTTCATACAACGGTCTGGAAATGACCTCTCCAAAATGGACGCCATCCGGATCCGGTAAGATTGTCCGAGTAGTTTATCCCATCATAAAGACTGATAACACGGTTGAGTTTTATATCTCCGAGCGCGCTGATGTGGCAAAAAATTTGATCGCGCATATCAGCAATAACCTCATGAATGAAACTTTCGGCATCGCTGAAAGTCGCTTTAAAGCAACCAGTGCACAAAAACAAGAAATCAATAAAAAGAAAAAGGAGATTCTGGTCAAGGCTGCACAGCTCGGCCTTGGTGCTCTGGATGATCCTGATTTAAGTGAATACATCAGTCCAGCTTGGAAAGATCCACAGAGCCGTGAGACGATGATTGTCCGCAAAATGCGGAATAACATCGTTAAGAAGATTCCGAAGGACTTCGGAAATGCGGTAATTCAGATGAGCTACGAGGAATCAACTGACGGTGAAGCATCGCGTGTCCGCAAGGAAATAGCAGAGAACGCCAACCGCGAAACGATTGATGTTGAAGTATCTGAGCCTGAGTATAAAGCAGAGAAAGCACAATCAGAGCATCGTGATAATGTTGAACCGATTCAGAAAAAGGATCCTATCCAGGAGAGAACAAAGGTAGAAAAGCCGATGACCGAAGCG
Source organism: Sporolactobacillus laevolacticus DSM 442 (assembly GCF_000497245.1). Taxonomy (GTDB): domain Bacteria; phylum Bacillota; class Bacilli; order Bacillales; family Sporolactobacillaceae; genus Sporolactobacillus; species Sporolactobacillus laevolacticus. The sequence continues at coordinate 70,407 of NZ_AWTC01000006.1, read as the reverse complement.
GGAGACGATCCTACAGATGATTTTGAAAAGGCAGAAGCTGCAGGTGGACCTGGATTCTGATGATTGAAATCACGCCGCTTGCATCTGGATCTTCGGGTAACGCCTATAAGGTTACTGATGGCCATACGCTTCTGCTCCTAGAAGCAGGAATTAATTATAAAGACATTCAGGTAGGATTCGATTTTCATATGTCTCAAGTGGTCGGATGCTTGGTTACTCATGAGCATGGCGATCATTCGAAGGCAGTTAAAGACGTTATTAAAAAAGGAGCGATCGATGTTTATGCAAGCAAAGGTACGTTCTCCAAACTCGGCATTTCCGGGCATCGAGTAAAGCCTGTGGAAGTAAAGAAACAGTTTACGCTTGGAACTTGGACGATTATGCCATTTGATGTTCAGCATGATGTGAGCGAGCCATTGGGTTACCTGATGGCCAATCAATCAGGAGAAAAACTACTGTTTGCAACGGATACTTACTATATCAAATATAAGTTTCCAAGATTAACGCACATCATGGTCGAATGCAATTACTCGATCGATATTCTAGACCAAAACATCTTAGACGGACGTGTACCTCAGGTTATGCGTCGGCGATTGCTCAAATCGCACTTTTCATTGGCAAATGTCAAAGAGTTCCTACAAGCAAATGACTTGTCGCAAGTCCAAGAGATTTGGCTGCTCCATCTCTCCAATAATAATTCGGACGCAGCGCGGTTTAAGCGAGAAATTATGGAATTAACCGGCAAGCCGGTCTACATCGCGTAAGGAGGGATTGGATGATCAATCGAGTGGTTTTGATCGGAAGATTGACCAAGGATCCGGAACTAAAATACACGCCTAACGGTGTTGCTGTTACCAGTTTCACTATTGCGGTTAATCGGCCATTTTCGAACCATCAGGGTGAGCGCGAAGCTGATTTTGTACCTGTTGTGATTTGGCGCCGTCAAGCTGAAAATGCAGCAAACTTTCTGCATAAGGGAAGCCTAGCTGGTGTTGAAGGCCGCATTCAGACCCGAAGTTATGAAAACAACGAGGGCAAGCGAGTTTACGTCACGGAAGTGGTTGCCGATAGTGTACAGTTTCTGGAACCTAAGGGGGCTCCTAGTGACGGACAATTAGCAAGTCGAGACAATTACAGCAGCGGCAGTCAAAGCGCCAGCAGGAGCCAATCTAAGAGTACTCAACCAAGCTTTGAAGATCCTTTTGCCGGCGACAGCAAGCCTATTGATATTGCAGAGGATGATCTGCCGTTCTAATGCAAGTGTTAAGTGAGGAGGTGAGGCCTTGAACTACATTCGGTTAATTAATGCATTCTATGATCGGCTCGAAACAAGTCAGCTTAGCACATCAGCAATTGCTTTATGGCACGCATTGGCGAACGTAAACAATAAGGCTGGATGGCTTAGAGAATTTGCGGTAGCTGTATCGGTGCTATGTATTAAGACAGGCCTTTCCGAAAGAACGATAACAAACGCGCGAAATGATTTAAAAATGAAAGGGTTCATCGACTTTAGGTCAAGGAAGGGAAGTAAGTCAGCAGTCTATCAATTATATGATTTGTCGGCAATGATTACCTACAAAGTTTCCGAGAAATCATTGCTGTCGGCAACAGATGCCGACAATCTTTCCGGCTATGCTTCCGACAACCTTTCCGACAAACCTTCCGACAATGCTTCCGCATTAGTTGTTAGTGAAACTAAACAAAACGAAACGAAACAAACAACTGCAGTTAGTCGTCAGCACTGGTTCGATGAATATTATCAATGCTTTGGGAAACAACCCAATGCTCTACAATGCCAGAACATCACCGTTTATCTAGAGCAAGATGGTTTAGAAGATGCCGTGATCTGCAAAGCGTTCCGTATGTCGGCAGAGCTTGGCAAGCCCTATGGGTACTCTGTAGGGATCTTAAACAATTGGGCCGCTAAAGGCATAAAGACCTTGGCTGATGTTGAGCAAGAGCAAAAGCATTTTCAAGCACGACGACAGCAAGGTCAGCGAGCGTCTAACCCACAGCGTCGTGAAGTTGAACCTGAGTGGATGAAAAAGCAGGAACAAGACAAACCACCGGAAGATCCGGAAGAGGTCAAGCGGCGTGCCAAAGAGATTGAGGAGTATTTAAACAGCATTTAGGAGTTAGGAGGGATAGCTGTGTTAGCAATACGCATTTTATTAATCATCCTTGCCGGCATCGGAGTTTTAGGAAGTCAACGCAAGCGAGATAGCCTAGCTTTTCCGGCGCTTACATTCACTGCGATTTTTGTTCTTGCATTGACGTTAGTTGGACCGGGTGAGGTATCGTGATCGCAGCTATGGCAACTTCCGTGATTCTGTTACCCTTCGGAATAGCTGCAATCATATGCGCGCTTGTCGGTGGACAAGTAGATCGGAAAAAGGAGGCGTGGCGCGATGAACAATCTTGAGATCGATCGCAAGTTAGCTGAGAAGTTAGGTTACACGGATATTGAAGTAATGTATGATAATTCGCCATATCCCATAATTGGAGCTTGTTCACCTAAAGATGGATACTGGACTGAATGGAACCCAACTGGAAATATGAAAGACGCTTGGGAAGTATTTAATTTTTTTAAACTGGATGAACTTTATCGATCGCTAAATATATGGGTCGCAATGAGATATGAGAACGATGCTCATCCGATAGTTAATGCTCAAAGCGATGAATCAGCTGAAAAAGCTATTTGTTTGGCAGCATTAAAAGTGATTGAGAATCAGGAAGGGAGCAAGAGCGATGAGTGAACCACTCAAAAAAGGTGACAAAGTCGTGATGCATACGTGCCGAGAGGCTGAAAAGTATAGGGACAAAGTTTGGACGGTCAGAACGGATGAAAGCGAAATGTGCGGTTCAAAAGTCGTGTGGCTTGAAGGATTTAGGGGATGCTTTGCAACAGAGTTTTTAAGGAAAGTATGCCACGTATGCGAAAACGAGGAACTCAAACATGATCAACAATATTGTCAGATATGTGGGCACAAACTGGAGGCGAATTAATTGGCTATGGATCTCACTGAAACAATGACCTCAGGAGAGTATCAGGAGATGCTGAAAAAGCGAGAAAAGAAACAGAAGTTCAATGCCAAAAAGACGACTGTTGACGGAATCCAGTTTGATTCAGAGATTGAAGCTCGTTACTACGTGCAGCTGAAATGGTTGAAGAAGGCGGGTGAGATTAAGCGATTTGAGCGACAGCCAAGATTCATGCTCCAGGAAGCTGGGATCACGCCTTATGGCGAAAAATATAGCCGCATTGAATACGTTGCGGACTTCAAGGTATACCGAAATGATGGATCAATCGAAATAATCGACGTGAAAGGTCTCGAAACGGCGGTATTCCGGATGAAGAAAAAACTGTTTATGAACCGCTATCCTTGGCCATTAAGCCTAGTAACCTATGACAAAGATCTCGGGTGGACAACATTGGACAAGCTCAAGAAACGCAAAAGGAAGTGACGCCTGATGAAGCGGCGAGTGACCATACACAGGCGGATAGATTCTGAACGCAAAATGTACCCTGTGATCACAATCTTTGAGCCTGGATTGAATGACGAACAGGTCAAAGAATGCTTGCCATATACGCATCAGACACTCTTGATTGCAAAGAAAAAAGGCGAATGGAAATGGAGGGATTGACCATGCCATCAAAATATCATAAGCAGCTGGTGCAGATCGGCAAGTTGCTCGATGAAAGTGCAGTAATTAGATCGAAAGACCGAATGGGGAAAGAAGATTTTGAACAATTAAAGTTGATCGATCTGCAACTTCGGGAATTAGGCAAGTCGATTGATTCGACAATGGGTGAAACTAAGGAAACTGAGAAAATAAAACAACTTGAAGAATGGTTGAATTATCTCAAAAGGCAGTTTAATAGTGAGCGCGTGGCTTCTAATGGGAGAAAATCTAAAGCAAGCGATGTGGAGATTGCCATGGCACTCGACCGGGGCAAGGGCATTAATTACATCAAGAACCATCTGTTCGTCGGCGCGAAACGAATCAAGGAAGTAAAAGAAAAATTAAAAAAGATAAAGGCGACGAGATATGCCATTTACAAAGGCGACAGGCTGATTTGTACAGGAACAGCAGTTGAATGTGCAGATAAGTTGAATTGCCGACCAGACTACATTTCATGGCTGACAACGCCGACAGCTAAGAAACGGTTGGCCAATCGAAAACATCCGGAACGTGCAATCGTTGGATTCAGAATTGAAGGAGGATTGGAAAATGCCGAATAAAGCGATCGACAAGATTAAGAAGGAAATGGAGAAGGAGAAAAATCCATATGTGCAAGTGATCGGACAATTTTTATTGCATCATCTGGAAAGCAACCCAGACACTGCAGATAGAGTGGCAGACAAAGATAAGACGATCATGGGAAGTCTCAAAGCAATGCAGCATGAAGCGTCGCTGAAGAAAGTCGGGAGCATAGCGGTTCTTACGGACGATGAAGGTTTCGCTATCGTGTTGAAATACTTCGGAATAGAAGGAAAGCCGGCTGTGCAAGAGCCGGCAGTCCAAGAACCAATCAAAAAAGAGCAGAAACACCAAGCGGATCCATTCGACGTGAAGCTTGAGGACTTCATGTGAGAGGAGCTGCTGACATTGGGTGAATTTGAAAAGGTTCGAAAACATTTTAACACAAAGATTACTCCGGAAATGGAAAAATTCGTTGATGATGTCGTGTTCCTGAGCAGCAGATATATTTTCACATATCGTCGTGGACATTTTCAATATGGATATTGCACGCATTGCAAACAGGATTTCCGAAATGAAGAGATATTGCGTCACGGATCATTTGTCGAGTGCCCACAATGCGGATCACATTGCCAAGTGAAAGCCAGCGGACGAGGGTACAAATATCTTCAAGACAGAGGCTATTTTGTCTTTTACGAAAAATCACTAGTCAGTCCTAACGCAATGGTGGCTAGAGGCTATTTTGTCTACCGAGATTATTCCAGAGACTATCGGAGCGTTGAAACAAAATTTTATCCGAGATCCCTTTACTTGTTTGATCCAGGCAATAAAGGAGAGATGTATGAGTACGCAGACTATCATCAGGAATGGATTAAAAATAGATCTGTTTATTCACTGGAAAGCACGGCAATGAGCCATATTAGATGCTATCGGTCTCTTGAAAGTATTCAAAACGCGGTTAAGGATACACCTTTTCAATATAGCACATGGGGAAATTACTATGACAATGATCATGTTAAATTCTTCTCCCTAGCTTCTGCGTATCCATCAGTTGAGTATCTGACTAAGCTTGGATTTAGTGAAGCTGTAGAGGCAAAGCTATATGGAAATAGCACATATTCGGCGATTAACTGGCGGGGAAAGAGCATTGATAAGGTACTAAAACTGCCAAAACAGATGGTAAAGATGGTCTGTAAACAAAAAGAAAAAGTGGATCTATTGGCTTTGAAATACCTTCAAATGGGTATCAAAGATGGATCGAAGTTCAGCATTAACGAGGCCATAGAAATTTCCAACAGATATATAGATCCACGCGATCTGGGAAAGGTTTCTCGACCGTTCACACTCCGGAAGACATTGAACTACATCAAGAAGCAATTGGATAAGGACAAGCAGTTCCGTTCTGAAAGAGATGTAATTCAAACATTAGATGACTATTACAGATTTTGCAGAGAGCTCGGGATGGACTTAAATGACGAATATATTCATTTTCCACCGCATCTGCGCCGGCAACATGACAATCTTATGAAACAAGTAAAACTAAAGAAAGATGCACTGATTGAACAAAAGATTCATAAGCGAGTTCGCTTGCTTAAAAAAAAGTACATTTTTGAATCAGGTAAATGGTTGATCCGTCCGGCTGTAAGCGCAAAGGAACTAATTGCCGAAGGCGAGAAGCTGCATCACTGCGTAGGAACATACACGGAAAGGTACGCGAACGGTACGACAAACATTTTATTTGTCAGAAAAAAATCGGCGCCAAATGTTCCGTATGTAACGGTTGAAGTCAGAGACAATCAGATTCGTCAAGCATATGCGCATAACGACACGCAACCGTCTAAGGAAGTTGAGAAGTTCCTGGAACGGTTTACGCAAGCAAAACTCAAGAAAAAAGTGGGTAGAAAGGTGATGGCGGTATGAGCATGAATGAAGTAGCGACAAGAACACCAGTCATGATTGCGGCGGAAATAAACAGTATCAAGGAGCAGACGCGAAAGCTGCTGATCGTAAACAGCATTGAGATCGGACGACGCCTGTCGGAAGCAAAGTCATTGCTTCCACATGGCGAGTGGGGCAAGTGGTTAGAAGAGAGTGTCGATTATTCACAGCGCACAGCTAACAATCTGATAAAGGTATTCCAGCAATACGGAGATGATCAACTGGCTCTTTTTGGGACAAGCTTAAAATCGCAATCGCTTGCGAATTTGAGCTATACCCAAGCCGTTGCATTGCTAAGTGTTCCAGAGGATGAACGAGAAACGTTCGTCCAGGAGCACAATGTTGAGGAAATGTCCACGCGGGAACTGAAGAAAGCAATCAAAGAAAAGGAGGAACTGCAGGCACGGCTTGATAATATTTCGGCAAAAGCAGAACTTGATCAGAAAGAACTGAAGACAACAAGTGGTTTACTCAGCAAGCAGCTGGAGATTTCCTACAAGTTAAAAGAACAGCTCAAAACAGTGCAGGCAACTGGTGATGATGAAGCAATCAAGCGTCTTCAGGATAAACTGGATGCTAGCGAACAACGTCAAAAAGAACTTGATGAACAGAACAAAAACCTGCAGAAGCAGCTGAAAGAGAAACCGATCGACGTGCCGGTAACAAAGGTCGTTGAGAAAATTCCAGATGAGATTGTTGCAGAAATAGCAGAGCTTCGAAAGGCATCTGTTCCTGGTGGGAAAGAGGCTATGAAGTTCCAAGTATGCTTTGATCATCTGGTTTCTGGATTCAGAGATCTGCTGCTCTCCTTAGCTGATATTCCGGATCCAGAAACGATGCAAAAATACAAAGGCGCAGTACACGGCCTGATCATGAAAATGGATGAGAAGGTAAACAATTAATGCCCTATGTAGGTGGTAAAGCGTTTAACATTCACTATTCAGTGCATGAGTAAATCATGGAGGTTATAAAAAATGAAATTTAAGTTAAAAGTTTATCGGGCAATACTTCATACCACTGGTAAAACATCGAAACAGATCTTGAAAGACTTTGATGGGCCAAAGCCTAGTAATGAAGTAGTACAGAACATAATAAAGGCTTATGACATCATTGATGGACTAGAAGTTGCTGTTACAGATACCTTTGTCGATAATGGCTACTCACTTGTCGAGTACTACAAGAAGGATAACGAGAAATTTAAAGAATTTATTTATCTTCTTGAACAGGATCCGTTTGTGGGAACGTATGTCGATGACCGCGAACAATTCGATAAAGACTGGAATTCAGGAGAGTATGAACCTCCTGCAGCGCTCCATTTTGATAATGACGATGTAGAAATTATCGAAGAGCTAAATTTTACTCATAGTTGCCACCATGGTTAATAAACAGACCAAGAATGCAACAAAAAAATCGGGATCCCTCCCGATCATCCGATACCTCATTTTACCATATCAGGAGGGATTACCGTGAGATTAAAAGAAATGAAGATAGATCCGGCCACAATGCAGCTGAATGTTGATATAATGGGAATAAATAACAAAGTGATTGTGATTGGGAACGGAAAAGTTAAATTCACAGATTTACCTGAGCACGGAGAGACAACGATCGTAACGCACCAGGGAAAGGTGAAACGTGTGAAGTGGGACGAGGGGGAGGAATTTTGAATCTTTTTGATCACTACTTATTTAAAGATTCAGGAATAACTTTATTTGATACTTTGCTGGTAAGCATTTTATCAGCTGTTATCGGGGTCTTTTTGACAAGTATGTTGAAAGCAGTAATTCTATTTTTATTGAGCACAATAAAGGCATTATGGAAATTTATTAAAAGGTGTTTTAAGATCTATATTCCCCACGCTGTAATTCGATTCGTTGAATGGCGACGATACAGACAAAATTTGCGGGATGTGAATATAAATGAGTCTCTCTATATACACATCAGGGGAAAACAAGATAAAGGAACAATATCTAGGTTAGAGAAAAAAGCACTTGATGCAGTGCCTGAAGAAAAAAAGAAAACATATGAACAACTTTATTTAGGAATTAAAAATTTTAGACTAGAGGATTTGCCAAGACCGACAATTGGGATAGGTATTCAAGATATATTTGATCCAACAAAGTATTTTAAAAGATAATTAAGTTCTACCAGTCAGCTGGAGGACGTTGAAATGACGGTTAAACGCCGTTGTTTCTGCGTCCTCTTTTTTTATGCCAAAGGAGGCGTACCATGAACGAGAAAAAGAAACAACCAAGTAAAAGAGTAAAACGGAAACCAGATCTATCAAAGCATGAGCTGCGCAAAATGATGGGTGAGTTCGATCAAGTACTCGAGCGTCGTCATGGTGCGCTGCGTAGGAAGGGGCGGTAAGATGAGTAAAGCAACGGAGCTGCTTCCACTCAAAATGTATCACGACCTATGTGGCGAGATCGACTGTCTTTATCTGCGGATCCACCAGCTGGAAATAGAGCGAAAGTATTACTGGAAAATGGGTGTACGCGCAATAATGAAGTTTGATCGTGCGCTTGAGGAAATCTATAAGATTGATGATGTGCTGCGCCCGCTATTTAATGTTCTGGACGATAAGGAATATTGTAAGAAACGGCTTGAGACGAAAATCAGCGAACTTGATGGTGTGGATTACAAGGTGGCTGTTTTGCAGATGCAAGGTAAATCGTTACTTGAAATATCACATGAGCTCGGGTACAGCTATGATTGGATCAAGCGGATTAGTGCAAGGTTCAGCAATCGGCTATACAAAAGAGCGTCGCGGGCTGGTCGGTAATTGTACACCAAGAGTTATCCTTATATCGTAAATAAGTGCATAGCAGGCGTACCTTCGGTATAACTTAATAAAAGATAAAACCCCCTGAATTGGATTCTGATCGTCTAACTACAGGGGGGCAGTTCATAGGGTGCGTTTTTGTTTTTAATTATTCTTGATTATTTTTCCTTCTATCCGATAATTGGATAAAAGGGGGAATAAAGAATGAAAGATAAAGATCACAAATATGTTCAAGCGAAAGATCTGATCTACATATCCATAATTTTTAGTGTTGTCATCATTTGTATTTTATCAATTGTTGCATGGAGTAATAAGTTTGCTAGCGATGGTTTAAATAATGCAGCTACCGCAGTATCTATAGTTCTTGCGGTGGTTGCAATTGTTATTACTTTGGATGATGTGGCTGGTCAGAAAAATACAGTGAGTGACCTTAAAGAAGCAGCAAAAGAACTAAAAGAAAATCTTCAAGATGTAAGAAGCAGTATTGATGAAGTCAATCAATTAAGAGATTCCCTAATCAGTATTATGAATGGGATACAAAAAAACAGTGTATCAATCGAAACAAAAGTAAATGAACTGGAGCATAAGTATTCTGATAACGAAACATTTAACAAAGATCTGAACAATCTTAAAAAAGTAGTAATTGAGAGTAGATATATCAAACATAAACCTAGTGATCATAGTGATTATATTATTACAAAGCGTTTAGTAAATAGTTTGAGTAAGGATAAGTTATACGAATTTAAAGAATTATGGTCAAGAGTTTTGGTAATAGGTTATCAAATATCAAGAGCAGGGTTGAAAAATGAACTAAATAAACTAATTAATGAAGGACAGCTTGAATTTATTAATGGACGATTTTATAAATTGGCTAATAATAATCATTGAATTTCAGCTCTCATTGTAGTTATTTTTTATTTTGCGCAATTGGGCAGATGGGATGTAACGATGGTAAATTTATCTGAAAAGCAGCAGCGATTTGTATATGAATACAAGTGGTAGCTGAAAGATGCCTCATGATCTATTAGGTGTGTATTAAGAGTACACCAAGAGTACACTTTCGAATTGATTTTTTGTGATATGCTGTTACCATGGAAGGCAGGTCGGAGAGTTGAGAACAGCACTTCGATTGAAGCACAACATATGACGCACCTTGCGGTGCTGAATTGAATAAGAGCAAAGAGCATCCGAGAGGGTGCTATTTATTTTCAAATTTTGCAGGAAAATGTCTCCATAGCGCGAATTTTATTTGATAAAAGCGTGTTAGCATTTTGGAGGTGTTAGAATGTTTGATTTGGGTAAAGCGTTAAAAATGGGCTCTGCCGTTTTCTTGTTTTGTTTCGGAGGGTTCTATATAATGCTCAGGTTAGTAGAACATAATAGATACTATATTTATGGACAGTGGCTCAGCCATGCCTCAAATGCACAAATAGACAAAGTACTAGCTGCGAATGGTTTCTATGAAATGATTTTCAAATGTTCAATAATAATGGCTGTTGTGGGTATGGTTGGAACGCTATCAAGCCTTATGCCAGCAAACAGGCAGTAAATCGAAATATATTAAAAATATTTAAGAGTCCTTTAGGCTCTTTTTCTTTTGCAGAGATGCAGGAACATTGTCCTATTTTGTGGAATGCTAAGGTATTCTGAAAATGGAGATGGGAAAGATGGCTGAGGAAGAAGAAAAAACATATTTTGAAGCGCAGGAAATTATTAATCTGGTTAGAAAATTATACAGCCAGTTGGATTCAAAACTGGAAATATCAAGTTGGAGCAGTTCAGGAAGCAATCCCCCTTATGCTGACGATATTGTGTTTTATTTCAGGGAAAAGAAGCCAATCCATGCGGCATTCAAAGATCCGGACACTGGTTCTGGAGGAAGAGTAGATCAACCAATTAAGCCTAAGGTCATTACAACCCGTGACGGAGTTACTGAAAGCTATGTTAAAGAAGAATTAATTGAATATGTGAAGATATATGGATAAAGAATATTATCAGCACTCCTTCGGGGTGCTTTTATTTTGCACAAAGGAGGGCGCGATATAAGTGATTAAAGATCCAGATGGAGGCTGTAAGGCAATATGTGGCTTGATTGGGAAGGGCTGTGCCCGTTCCTGAATTGTGTGAAAAATAATGGACAGAAAGTCGGTCGTAAAGGCGACTTAGGCAGTTCTACCAAATTGTATGAGCATGAATGTTAAATATTAATACATCTTTGTAATTTAAAATATTTAATTATTTTATTTCTTAATACATTTGCTTTAACATCAATGTATTTTTGATACTCAAAAAGAATTTGTCGTTAAAATAAAATATTTAATTTAATTATTTAAACCCCGAAGAGGAAATCCTCTCCGGGGCGTGAGCACTCATATTTTAATTGTAATCACCGACAGTAAACCGTTTTTAATGAAAACTTAAACTTCACAAAAATCAGATTAACGGCAAATTCATATTGAATAATTTGTTTCATACTAAACTCCTCGCTGCCACGCTCCGGTGATTCGAGGACTTTCTCAGTGCGATTATATGTATGAGTTGATGAAATAGAACCGAAAAATAATAAAAACAAAAGCAGACAAACTACAACCAGGATGTGTCGTGAGCGGATGATAAAAAGGACATGATTAGTCGTGATTATTAGAATGATATGATTTGATGTTTGGAGTTCCACGTGAGAGGTGATTTAATGATTATTAAGAAAATCTTAGTTTCAAAAATAAATCCAGCTCCTTATAATCCGCGAGTTGATCTCCAGCCGAGCAATCCGGAATATCAGAAACTGGAACGATCAATCAAAGAATTCGGATATGTAGATCCATTAATCTGGAACGAGAGAACAGGGAATCTAGTTGGTGGTCATCAACGATTTAAAATTCTTAAGGAAAGTGGCCAAATGGAAATTGAGGTCTCTGTCGTTAATCTTGATTTGGATAAAGAGAAGGCACTTAATTTAGCACTGAATAAAATTAGTGGTGACTGGGATAATTCAAAGCTTTCCGCAGTGCTTCAGGACCTTACTGAAACTGACATAGGGATCGACTTGACTGGATTCGATAAGGAAGAGCTAGATGAGTTAATCGAACAGCTAGAAAATCAGATGTCTGTTAAGATTGAAGACGATGAATTCTATGTGGAAGAAGAAATTGCTGCCATCGAAGAACCTGAAACGAAACCAGGAGATATTTGGAAACTTGGTCCGCATCGATTAATTTGTGGTGACAGTACCGATCAAGAAACGATCGATCGATTAATGGATGGGCAACTTGCCGCGATGGCATTTACTGACCCACCTTATAATGTGGACTATGAAGGCAAGACCGCTGATTCGTTAAAAATCATGAACGATAAGATGGATAACGAAGCCTTTTATCAATTTTTATTCGACCTATATACTACGCTGTTATGCGCAACCCGGAGGGGTGGCGCTATTTATGTCTGCCACGCAGATTCTGAAGGATACAACTTCAGGAAAGCAATGTTTGATGCAGGTTGGTTAATGAAGCAATGTATCGTATGGGTTAAAAATGGATTTGTGGTGGGTCGGCAGGATTATCAATGGCAGCATGAGCCGATTCTTTACGGATGGAAGCCAGGCGCTCCGCATCAATGGTGTGGTGATCGTAAACAGTCAACGGTTTGGAACTTTGATAAACCATTAAGGAACGGTGAGCATCCGACGATGAAGCCGGTTCCGCTCGTTGCAAAAGCCATTCAGAATTCATCACGAAAACATGATATTGTTCTAGATGGTTGTGGAGGAAGCGGCACAACATTAATCGCTGCAGAGCAAACGGAACGCATTTGTTATATGAGTGAACTGGATCCCAAATACTGCGACGTCATCAAGAAACGATATGAGCAATTAACGGGAAACAAACCTAAGCTGCTTTTGAAAGCATAAAAATAAAAAGAAGAGGATGCGCGAACATCCCCTTCTCTCACAAGCTGGTCACCCCAGCGGAGATAGTGGAAGGCCGTGGCCACGGTTGAACAAGACCACTATCTCTTTTCCTATTTTAGTTAAGGAATGGGGTGCTGGCAATAGAAAATGAAAACAAACGTTCGCAAAAAGATTTACTTCAACATGAGATTGAAGTTCTTGCAGGTATAGCAACCTCAAAAGATAAGTATAGAAAAATTGTCCAAGCTGGGATCGCTCGATGGGTTAAAGACTTCCAAAAAGGGCAAATAAAAATAGATACAGTGGACGATCTGAAAAAACTAATCGAGATCGATCTGCAGCTCCAGAAAGATGAATTATGAAATCAAACTTAATTGTGGAGGTGGCGGTGATGTAAAGTGGCGAGACCGAGAGATCCGAGACGCGACGAGGCAAAAGACATATGGTTAAAAAGTGGGGGCAAAGTTAAGCTGGTCGACCTCGCAAAGCAAATGAATGTCTCGTCGAGCACCGTCAGAAAGTGGAAAGCTACAGACAAATGGGATAACGAATTGAAAGGGAGCGCTCCTAAATCCAAAAGGAGCGCTCCTAAACGTTCAAATGGTATGCGTGGTGCTCCGATCGGCAACAAAAATGCAAAAGGTAACTCCGGTGGCCACGCACCAAAGGGGAACAAGAATGCCGTAAGGACTGGCGAGTTTGAAACGCTGATGTGGGACTTTCTCGATGATGATGAGAAAGTTCTTATAGCAGAAATTCCAACGGACCCACTGATTCAAATTGACATGACCATTCGTGAGCTTAAAATTCGGCAGAGACGCATGATGAAACGAATCAAGGGAATCGAAGAAGGGATGACTGAGAAACAGCGTCGCGTTCTCCAAGAATTACGTAAGGTCAAAGATGTTCATACGGTTGATCAAGATGGTGTGGAAGTTAAGGTACCGGTTCAAACGCATAAGCTTGTTGTGACTCAGGTAGAGGAAACAGAGCTTAAGAAGATCGATGATATCCTAAACCTCGAAGAAGCATTAACTCGAGTGACCGATAAGCTCATCAAAGCGATAAAGCAAAAACAAGAAATTATAAAAGCAAAAGGTGAAGAAAGGCTGAAGTTTGATCTCATGCAGGCTCGTATTGACCAAATACGGGCATCTACAGACACTGGGGCAAATACAGAGGACAAAGTTGGCAATCTCCTAGACAAGCTGGAGGAGGCGTTCAGAGATGACTCTGAGTGAACTCTATACGCCGAAGCAGCAGGAAGTTCTCAGATACGCTTTCAACCATGATTATTTTATGCTCATCAATCATGGAGCGAAACGTACCGGAAAGACGGTCATTGACAATGACTTGTTCCTGTATGAGCTGAAACGTGTCAAACGGATTGCAACAAATGAAGGCGTGGAGAATCCGCAGTACATTCTTGCTGGCGCGAACCTGGGAAACCTGGCAAAAAACGTCTTAATTGAGTTGACCAACAAATACGGCATTAACTTTCACATGGATAAATACAACCGATTCAAACTGTTTGGCGTTCTTGTTGTTTGTACAGGTCACAGCAAGATCAACGATTTGAGCAGAATTCGAGGCATGACTGCTTACGGCGCGTACATCAATGAAGGTTCGCTTGCCAATGAGGAAGTCTTTAACGAAATCAAATCCCGTTGCTCGGCCAACGGAGCACGAATCCTGATCGATACGAACCCGGATCAACCGGAGCATTGGTTGAAGCGAGATTACATCGACAATCCGGATAAAAGTATTGTGGACTTTCACTTTGTTCTGGATGATAACACATTTCTAAATAAACGGTACCGGGAGAATATCAAAGTGACAACACCAAGTGGCATGTTCTATGACAGAGACATTAATGGTCTGTGGTGCGCTGCTGAAGGCGTTGTATACAAGGATTTCAACAAGGATATTCACTACATCAGCGAATCCAAACTAAGCGAAATTAACTTTGTGAAGTACTTTGCCGGTGTCGATTTTGGTTATGATCACCACGGAGTTATGGTTGTCATTGGCGAGGATGATCAAGGGAGTTTTTACTTAATTGAGGAACACGCGAAACAATTTGAAGAGATCGATTACTGGGTGGATGTTGCCAGCGGAATAAAGAACCGCTATGGTGACATCCGTTTTTATTGTGATACAGCACGACCTGAACATATTAAGCGTTTAAGACGAGAGCATTTCCATGCGATCAATGCAGACAAAGCGGTCATTTCAGGAATTGAAGAAGTTGCGCGGCTGTTTAAACGAAAGAAGTTGCTTATCGTGAAAGAGCGTGTCCAGCGATTTAAAAAAGAGATTTACATGTACGTCTGGAACGAGACGACGGGCGAACCGGTAAAGCTTTGGGACGATGTTCTTGACGCTTTGAGATACGCCATTTATACGCAACTAAAACCATTCAGACGACGGACAGGAAAGAAGGTGAGTACATGAACGAATATATTCCTCTGATTGAACAGGACGGCATTACAAGTGAGATCATACGAGTGATGATTAATGATCACAAACCTGATCATGATCGCATGGTCAACTTCTACGAGCGTTACAAGGCTTCTGCATCTGGGGTGCCAATACTGACCCGTAAGCCGATCAAGTACGATGAGGTCAAAGGGCAAGAAGTGATCCGTATTGATGACAAAGTGAATAACAAGATCAACAATGCGTATGACGCGGAAATCACAGATACAAAGGTCGGCTATTTATTCGGTAGTCCGATTACGTACAATGCGGATGAACAGACGGGAATACAAGAGACTCTGTCTGATTTTAATAAGCGGAACAATATTGAAGATGCTGATTCTGAGCTGGGAAAAAAGGCAACCATCTGCGGTTACGGCGCCAGGTTGCTCTATATTGATCCTGACGGCAATGAAGCAGCAATGACCGTTAATCCGTGGGAAGCTATTATCCTATCGGAAACGGATGACATTACAAATCCGAAGTATGCGCTACGTTACTATAAAACGTTTACCTGGGGTGCTAATGGGAAGAACCCGGATGAAAAGGTGGATGTGTTTAACGCTGATTTTTATGATGTGGCCACAATCTTTCATTTCGAATCAACAGACGGCGAAGATTACTTGCTGAAAGAATCTAAACCACATATGTTCGACTATTGTCCGCTGTTCGGTGTACCAAACAACCAGGAGATGAAAGGCGACGCTGAAAAGGTACTGCCGCTGATTGATGCTTATGACCGCACGCTGAGCGATGTGAGCAACGAAATTGAGCAGTACCGGCTTGCATATCTGGTGGCAAAAGGTGCGTTCCTGGATGAAACAGATCAGGAGAATATGAAGCGTACAGGTGTTATCAATCTGGACGATGAAACGCAGGACGTGAAGTATCTGACCAAGGAACTGAATGACAGCATTATTGAACATCATCTGGACCGACTAGAAGAGAACATCATGCGTTTTTCTAAGTCCGTGAACTTCTCAGATGAATCATTTGGGACGACGGTCACTGGTGTGGCCATGCGCTACAAGCTGATGGCACTTGAGCATAAGGCAATCACCATGGAACGGAAGATGACGGCGGGTTTGCGGTATCAGTTCAAAGTTTTGTGTTCGGCGTGGTCAAAAAAACGCCTTGCAAATCCGGATGATTATTTGCAAATTGACTTCCAATTCAAACGGAACCTTCCGGATGATATTCTTTCAGATGCTCAGGCATCGGTTGCACTTAAAGGTGTGGTTAGCGAGCAAACAAGATTAAGTCTGCTTCCGTTTGTTACAAATGTTAAGGATGAAATGGACCGTATGCATGAAGATGCAGCGATTGCCGCCGAGAGTGTCTACGGTCCTGAAACACTGCCAAACAATCAAAACACAGGAGATGGCGCAGATGAAAGCACACGAACAGCTGCAGCAGGAAATGCAAGTTGATGAAGTCAAAGAGAATTTTTATCTGATCGCTCAGATGGTAAAGAAATACTACGATGAGCTGATCAAACAAGGATTTGAACCGAATCAAGCGTTGTATATTGCCGGCGAATTTTCCAACAAAATGCATGGGTTTAAGTGAGCATCTCTCCGGGGGTGCTTTTTTCATGTCCAAGATTGCTGATGACGTTAAAAGCTGCATAAATCATTGAACTCATCAGGGCTTCGGAACTGATTGAGGACAAGGAGGAACAATCATGAATACAACGCTACTCAGATACCCACTGAGCTTGCAATATTTTGCAGAAGGGAACGGTGATCCAACACCGCCGGGGCCAACTCCCCTGGCAGCAGGCGATCCACCTGCAGATCCACCAGCACCACCGGCAGGAGCAGGTAACGGCCAAGGGTCTCAACTGACACTTGAATCGGTGCAGAAGTTCCTAAACGAAGACGATGGTGGTAAGAAGTGGTTGAATTCATTCGCTGACAGCCGGGTAACGCAGGGAATTAATACCTTTAAAGAGAAATCCCTGCCGGAGATTCTTGAAAAGGAGATTGCCAAGCGGTATCCGGCGGAGACTCCGGAACAAAAAGCACTCCGCGAACTCAAGCAGAAGTTTGAGGATTCAGAGAAGCAACGAGATCGGGAAACACTCAAGAGCAAGGCTCTGACTGCGGCGAGTGCAAAGGGTTTACCGACTGACCTTGTTGACTTCTTTATCGGGAACGATGAAGAGACGACCACGGGTAACCTCGGAAAACTGGAAGCGGCGTTTAAAGCGTATGAGCAAAAGATCGTGAATGAGAAATTCAAGCAAAACGGTGGAACTCCGCCGGCAAGTGGTGGAATTGGAACGCCACTGACATTAGAAGATGTGAAGAAAATGTCCCCTACCGAAATCAATAAGCGGTGGGAAGAAGTTGAGAAATTACTAAAACAATAACAGGAGCGTGATTTGATTGACTCTTAACAATTTTATTCCGACTATTTGGAGCGCACGGCTGTTGCAGGCGCTTCAAACATCTCTCGTTTACGGACAACCAAATATTATTAACCGAGATTATGAAGGCGAGATTCAAGCTGCAGGTGATACTGTTAAAATCAATTCGGTCGGTGATGTGACAATTGGTGATTATACCAAAAACACGAATATTGGTGATCCTGAAACACTGGATGATGACACTCGTTCGCTGACTATCACGGAGTCGAAGTATTTTAACTTTCAGGTTGATGACATTGACAAAGCACAGCAGAATCCAAAGGTCATGAATCAAGCAATGCAAAATTCAGGTTATGGTCTAAGAAACGTCGCTGACAAATTTATCGCCAGTCATTACGTTGACGCAGCAAGCACAATCGGTTCTGATGCCACGCCTGAAACGCCAACCATTCAGGGAGCTTATGAACTTCTTGTGGACTTGTCAACAAAGCTTGATGAAAAGGATGTCCCAGAGCAGGGACGATTTGTTGTTATTCCGCCTTGGTATGAAGGACTCCTGCTTAAAGATGATAGATTCGTAAAATCAGGAGATATGAACTCTGCTATCCGACTGTTGAATGGTCAGATCGGTCAGGCTGCCGGGTTTAATGTGCTGAAATCGAACAATGCACCACATGTGCCGACTGGTTCTGGAGTGGTCGATAACTACAAAATTATCGCTGGTCATAACATCGCATGGTCTTATGCAGAACAGATTGCGAGCGTCGAACCTTATCGCCCCGAGAAACGATTTGCTGATGCGGTTAAAGGTTTACATCTCTATGGTGCCAAGACGGTTCGTCCTGAAGCACTTGCTGTCCTGAGCGCAGCTCGTCCAGCATCTTAATTTAAATAATCGAAAGGTGGTTTTCCTATGTGGGTGAAAAATAAACGGACCGGTAAGAAATGGTTCGTTACAGATGAACACGGTAAGAAGCTCTTGAAAGATGATGACTATGAAACTCTTGATTCATCTAGCAATGCGGAAGTAGATCTAAATGATCTGACTGTGGCAGGGCTTAAAAAGAGGGCAGCTGATAAGGAAATTGAAAACTATCAGTCTATGGACAAAGAAGCGCTGATTAAGGCACTCAGTGGTGAACAAGTGCTGGAAGTACCACAGGGCAAACAGCAACCGACTTCAGAGACGCCGGCAAAATGATTGGAGTGGTGATCGATGACGGATGATGAAATTAAAAAGCTTGTCGATTACCTGAACAGGAATGAAAACCGGATCATTAAAGACATTGGCAGGCAGTACAAGAAGTCACTGGATGCGCTCATATCTCGTTTGTCGCAAATCTATGTCAAAGGTGGCAAAGATCAGCTGAACTTTTCTGATGTCGCTCGGACCAATGACATTGCAAAGCTTGAAAACTTTGTTTTACAACAAGCGGACAAGCTGCAGACGGAAAATAGACGGTCAATCCTTGGATTGCTCGTTTCAATTTATATCTATTCCTTTGACACTCAGAAAAGTGCGATTGAAACCGAGGTTAAGAAAGCGCTTGGCTTTGATTTTTGGCTGAAAAATAGCCATGATGCGGAGATTATCCATATCATGCAGGGTAAGTCAGATAAACAGATTAAAAGGCTTCTCATGGCCCTGGAAAAGAACGATATCGAAGGACTGAAGTTGACGCCTGCGCTTGAAAGAAACAGGCGCATGATCATCCAGGATATAAAACAAGCCATAGAACGCGGGTTTATCGAGAAAAAGGGTTACACGTCGATGGCTAAGGGCATTCAGGGAGCGTTTGATATGGGTCTGAACCGTGCGACGGCGATCGCGCGGACCGAAGGACACCGTGTACGGGAAACAGCATCCTACGACAGTGCCATGAATGCTGATTTTCAAGGGATTAAGATGCAAAAATTTTGGATGAACATGGGTGATGAGCGAGTGCGGCACCGACCGGGGGCTAACCATGTGAGTATGGAAGGACAAACACGTGATGTAAATGAGCCATTTGATCTCGGTTGGGGTATTCAAGCACAGTATCCGGGAATGTCCGGAGACGCGGCAAATGATATCCGCTGCCGTTGCATTGCTCGTTATAAAATCGTCGGCATTGATCCGTCGCTGAAACAGGGTAAAAGAGGGGGGATAACCGTTGAGTGAGCCGAATGAATTGATGACATTGGATGAGTTAAAAACTCGTTTAGGAATTACAGATGATAGCCAAAATGATAAACTCCAAATCGATCTAGACGATGCAGTAGCGGAAGCTTGCGACTGGTGTCACCGAGATTTTTATGATTCTGACGGCAATCCTGCAATGCCGGAACCGATCAAAAAGGGTATCACCCTCTTGATTAAAATTGATCAGTCAGCAGATCCTGCGGATGCAGCGGTTATCTCCGAATCGATCGGGGGCATGAGCCAAACCTTTTCAGCGGATCCTACTGCACGGTATGGGCGTGTTCACGCACTGTGGAAGCCTTATCGGAAAGTGAGGTTTGTCTGATGGGTGTGAAAATCAAAGACCAAGGGAAAATAAAGGACTTGATCAGGGCATTCGATAAGGATCATAAGATTAAAGTCGGATATGTTGGTTCTAAATCAGATCAGACGCACAGTGGAACAGATATTTCTATTGCGGACCTTGCAGAAATTCATGAATTTGGTTGCAAAATACCTGTTTCTGACAAGATGAGAAAATATCTTGCATCACAGGGACTTTACTTGAAGGCAAGCACACAATACATCAATATTCCTGAACGCTCGTTCATCCGCTCGGGTTGGGATAATTCCGAAGATGAAGTGATGGATAAATTGGAGGAGTTGATTGGTGAACTTGTGCAGAAAAGAATACCAATTAATATCCTTCTCGACATGATCGGTTTGGAAGCAAAAGGTAAGCTTCAGCAATATGCTCGTGATGTTGGTAATCCACCAAACCATCCGTTTACCGTAGATCAAAAAGGATCAAGCAATCCTTTGGTAGACACGGGCGAAATGATTGGTGCTATGGATTACGAGGTGGATTGATATGGTTCTCTATAAGTTTAAAAGGCTCATGGATAAGTACAATGTCAATTTCAATCTCATAGTCGATGATCCGAAAGCTGGTCATTGGGAAGCAGGTGAGTGGGTACCTGGTAGCCCTGAACCCATTCCAGGGCATGGTTCGATAGTTCCTATGCCTCAGTCACTGATTTATCAAAGCGGCGGAACCTTGACGGCATTTGATCGAATTATTTACACCGATATGGTCATTCCCTTGCAGAGCCATCTTGATTATAACGGGGCACATTACACAGTCACGTCGAAGATTCCATATAGCGAATATGCTGACTTTGATCGGTACATTCTCAAATCAGATGATACGCAGACAGGCGGTGGATCAGCATGATTGACTACACGATGATTAACAGCACATTGATTAGTGTCATTCAATCGAGAATTGGACATCCAGTAATTGTCGCGAATGGAACGGGACCACAGCCAGACTATCCATTCTGCACATTTTCTGTAATTACTCCATATTTGCCGATCGGGCGTGGTGAACAGGATCCGGATCAATTAACAGAACACGTGGAAGCTGTCATTTCATTTACCTGGCACGCCAAACGGCATAATGAAGTCCTTAATCTATCCATTCAGACAGCTTCACTGCTTAAGCTGGTTTCGTCAAGGCAAATACTCAGTGATCAAGGAATTGTAATTGTGTCGATAAGTAACGCAACAGTACGAGATACTTTTCTCACGGTTGATACGGAACGCTCAGCAGGATTTGATCTCCGAATTCGAGTTGCCAATGTTTATGAAGATTCAGGTACTGAAATTATTGAGCGAGTTTCGACACCAACAAATACAAATCAATAAGGAGGCTATAACATGCCACTTCAAGATGTTACAGTAAACATCAATCTTGTGAAACCGGCTGCCCTGATCGGATTGGGGCGGCCGTTAATTTTGGCTGATAAAGCGGGTCAACCATCATTTAAAGCCTATGCAGATCTGGACAGTGTCAAAGCTGATTATCCGGATACGACCAATGCTTACAAAAAGGCAGCAGCGATTTTTGCACAGGGAAGCAATCGTCCAGATCTGATTTATATTGCAAATTATGACCCTGCAGCTGATGGTGGGACGACACCGGGATTAACATTGACACAGGCAGTTTCTACTTATGCGGAAAAAGACTGGGAGTTCTTACTGTTAGCGGATGCGCTACAGGCTGACAAAGTTGCTGTTGCGCCATTGGTTGAAGCGCTTGGGATTAAGTTCTTGGTCATCAAAATTGATGATGAGGCAAACCGCGCTGCATTTAAGACTTATGATCGGACGATCGTATTTTTCCACCCTGTTACCGCTGAGGAGCCCGATGCTGCATTGGTCGGTGCTTGTGGTTCTCAAACGGTTGGTAGCATCACATGGAAGTTTAAAAAATTAGTGGGAATTACTGCACAGAACTTCTCAGCGACCGATGTAACGGCTATCCACACGGATGGAGCCATTTGTTATGTAACAAAGGCGGGAATTGACCAGACAAGTGAAGGCATTACCGGATCCGGAGAATACATTGACGTCATTCACGGAAAAGACTGGATCAAGGTTAACATGGAGAATAGCATTCAACTGGCGCTGTCCAACGCGAAGAAAATTTCATTTGACAACACAGGTATCGGGGTACTTGAAGGCCAGGTAACCAATACATTGCAGCAAGCTTTTGCAAATGGAATAATTGCAGCCGATAAAGATGGTCAACCAATTTATACGATCAAAGCAAAGACACGTGACGAAGTCTCTGATTCTGATCGAGCGAATCGCACATATAATGGGCTTTCATTCAGCTTTGAACTTGCTGGTGCCATTCATACGGCAACTATTACCGGCGAAATTGCCGCATAAGGGAGGATGAACATAAATGAGCAATGAAGTGCATGAATACGATGCCATGAATGTCACCACAACTGTTGGTGGCATTGTTATTACCGGCTATTCAGACGGATCATTGGTTGAATGCTCTCAGGACAACGATAACTTTACAACAAAGGTATCTGCGCAGGGGGATGTTGGTGTAGCAAACAGTAACAACCCACTTGGAACGATTAAAATCATGCTGACACAAACCTCACCTTCTCTTTCATACCTGAATCAGTTGGCGAATTCAAAAGCCACAGTACCGATTTGGGTCACTTCAAATAATGAAATGAAAGAAAAAATCGGCGGAACAAAAGCAAAGGTAACAAAACCAGCAGATGCCAAGTTTTCCAACAATATTGAGGACCGTGAATTTGATCTGAAAGTTTTTGACTACACGGTTGTACCTGGCTAATGTCACGAAGGAGAAAGAAGAGGAGGCGGCCAGAAACGGCCGTTTTTAATCATATTGAAAACAAACAGAGGGAGCGGAAAATCATGGCTAAATTTGGAGAACAGAAGATCGTTGAAGTTGAGGGTACGGAATACACTTTGCAACATCCTGGTATTAGGGAAGCGGTAAAGCTGCGAGATCGTTGTAAAGATGCAAATGGACAAATGAACGAAGAAAAATATTACAGTGCACTTATGGAACACGTTATTGTCTCACCTAAAACGAATTGGCCGTATTGGGATGAACATGATGGCTTTAACGATGTGATGGTTGAAGCTGCCACGTTTCTTAACTCCTAATCCAAAAGATAAAGGCTTTTATAAGAGGAAAGCGCGAGAACGTTGGTACTTCTGGCGACCAATAATGAGTGAGAAATTAACTTATGAAGAAGCGTGTCGGATGTCGCTTGATGACCTAATGGAGTGCAATGCCGCATTGGATATAGCTATTAAACAAATGAATGATCAATCAAAAAAATGAGTTTCGGCTTAAGCCGGAGCTCTTTTTATTTGTTAGCGGTTAGTAGAGAGGAGGTGATTCAGTGGCACTAAGAGAGACAAGCGTTGAAGTTAATATTCTGGGGAATGTTGAGCCACTTAAAAGGATTAACGAAATGATGGACAACGTGATGAAAGCCGCCGAGAAGATGGGTGCTATCTTGGATAAGGCAATGGGTGGGGTGAGTACCTCCGCCGGGGGCGCATCCGGAGCGATGAATGCAGTTCAAAAGGCAGCGAGTACGGCATCAAGTAAAGTCTCTGATCTAGGTTCATCAGCTGCTACCGCTCAAACAAAAATGGACCACATGTCTCACTCAATGCATGGTGCAAGTAATGTATCAGCATCATTGTCACAGCGTCTTCACTCTAATATGGGTGATCTCATGATGGCCAGTGCTTCGCTTTCTGCAGCGGGGTATGGGGCAGCAAAGGCCGTAGGTTACACGGTTAAGTCGGCTGGAGACTTTAGTCAAGCTATGGCCAATGCGAAGTCTGTTATGGATCCATCTGATGTCAAAAAATATAGCGGTGCGCTAAATGATCTCGCTATTCAGCAAGGAATAAAAACCAAATACAGCGCGACTCAGGTTGCAGAGGCAGAAGGTGAGTTGGCTAAAGCCGGGGTTAAAACTTCGCAAATCTTACATGGTGCCCTTGCTGGATCACTGAACTTGGCTACAGCTGGAGACCTCAATCTAAAGGACTCAGCAGAAATAGCAAGTACGGCACTGAATACCTTCCGAGACAAAGGGATGACCGTGGCAAAAGCAGCGGATATCCTAGCAGGAGCGGCCAATGCATCAGCCACGGATGTTGGGGAATTAAAGTATTCACTCAGTATGTCTGCTACAGTGGCTGCAGGACTTGGCGCATCTCTAAAAGGGACAAGCACAGCGCTTGCCGTGTTTGCTCAAAACGGATTAAAAGGATCGGATGCAGGAACATCACTTAAAACAATGATGATGCGACTACACCCGATGACGAATCAGCAATGGGATCAGTTTAATCAGTTAGGATTAATTACTGTTGAGACGTCAAAAGCCATGCAGCTTTTAAGAGATCACGGTGTCAAACCGCTGTCTAGTAATAGCACACAGCTTACTCAGCAAATTCAACAATTGGCTGCAAAAATAACAGACAGTAAAGTGGGCTCAACAAAAGCAACAAAAGAGTTCACAGCCTTAGCAAATGGAACCGGAGCGGTGCACAGTGCCTTTTTCAAAGCAAACGGTCAAGTCAAAAGTTTTGCAAGTATCGCACAGCTATTAAAAACGCACTTGCACGGTTTGAATGGTGAACAACGTTCAGCAGCCCTCGAAACCATGTTTGGTTCGGATGCGATTCGCGGATCCAACATATTGTATCGAGAAGGTGCCAAGGGTGTTAATGATATGGCTCGGGCCATGTCAAAAATAAAAGCAGCAGATGTGGCTGCTCAGAAGATGAAAACCTTCCAAGGATCAGTTGAACAGATGCGCGGAACTTTACAAACGATGGGGATTGCATTTGGTAGTTTAATTATTCCATCGCTTGGAAGACTCGCGCTTGGTGTTTCAAAAGTTGCTGCGTTTCTGACTAAATTGCCAACACCAATAAAAATAGCTCTGATTGCTTTTGTATCCATGACTGCTGCTATTTTAATTCTTACAGGGGTCGGCATTGGTCTCACAATGACTTTTGGGGCTTTAAGTATGGCTGCAACCGCGATGGGAGTTTCTCTAGCTGCAGTTTTCTGGCCAATTACTCTTATCATTGGTGGAGTGACAGCAATTGCTGTAGCTGCATACTTAATCATTAAGAATTGGCGTCCAGTAAGTGAATTTTTCCGAAATACATTTGCGTCAATTAGCGCAGCAGCTATGAAATTATCCATCGTACGTGATACTTTCAATACAATAAAAAGTATTACAGAAGCTGCAGCATCCGTTATTCGAAATTCGTTAGGGAAAGCTGGTTCAACCGTCTTTTCTAGTCTTATCGCTGGCATCAGAGACGTTCAAAAATGGTGGAAATCAATATGGCCGCAGTTAAGTACAGTTTTAAGTTTTGTTATTGGTGTAGTCAGAAAAGTCATAGCCATCGAACTAATGCCGTCTTTTCTGCTGATCCGAATGGGGTTATCCGCATTAAGAGCGTCTTGGCGAAATAGCTGGGCAAGTATAGCCAGTATCCTTAAGTTGACTTGGGATGTGCTCAAGACAACGGTCAAAGTAGCTTGGCACTTGGTAAGTGGCATTATTACTGTTGGTTTGGACTTGCTCACTGGGAAATGGGGAAAAGCTTGGAAAGATCTCGGAAAGATGACCAAAAATATCTGGGGAGATTTGAAAACTGGATTCAAGGACATAATGGGTGACCTTCAAAGCCTTGCAATAAATGGCACAAAGGCAATTGGAAATGCTCTTTTGAGTGGTCTCGCAACTGGAATAAATGGCGTTAGCAAAGGAATCAACTGGATTCTTTCTAAGGTGGATGCTCCTAAAAAGATGCGTATTCCATATTGGACACCACCAAAATTCGCGAAAGGTACAGACGGAGCTCCAGGAGGACCATCCGTACTTGGAGATGGTGGTAAGCAAGAATTATTTAGGACTCCACAGGGCCATGTAGGATTAAGCCCAGCAACAGACACTCTTTATAATCTTCCAGCTGGTACGCAGGTCTTGAGTGGAGATAAAACAGCAAAACTACTAGAATCGCTCCCTCATTTTGCAAATGGAACTGGAAACTGGATTAAGAATGCCGCGGGAACGGTTATTAACGGAGCAAAAACAGTCGGAACAAAGATTAAAGATGCGGCCGTAGATGTATGGAGCTATATGAGTGATCCAAGCAAACTCATGGACTTGATTGTGTCTAAGTTTACGCCTAATAAGGGATTAACTGGACTATCATCTGGAATTGTAGAGGGCATGATTCATAAGATTTCATCCAGCGTAGGAGATTTCTTAGGCTCATTTGGTGATAACTTTACCGGTTCCGGTGGATCAAAAGCGGTAAAAGCATGGGTACAGCAGGCGTTGAAAATATCTGGTGCACCGTCCAGCTGGGCCAGTGCGCTTGAGACGATTGCCATGAAGGAATCCGGTGGTAATCCGAAGGCCGTAAACGGTTGGGATAGTAATGCCAAGGCCGGGCATCCATCAATAGGCTTGATGCAGACTATTCAGAGTACGTTTAATGCCCATGCAAAAAAAGGATATAACAGTATCCTTAATCCGGTCGATAACATTATTGCGGCAATAGGTTATATCAAGTCGAGGTACGGTTCGGTATTCAATGTTCCTGGTATCAAGTCTATGGCTGCCGGCGGCGCATATAAGGGATATGCAAATGGTGGTGTAGCAAATACACCGCAGGTGGCTTCGCTTGCTGAAAACAGCTGGCCGGAATATATAATATCGACTCAACCATCTATGCGCAAACGCTCTTTAGGACTGTTCAATCGATTAGGACAAGTACTTGGCATATCTCAAACACCTGATGCAATGAATGCCCAGGCACAATCAGCAGCCTATACACCGGAAACGTCACAGACAGCCACATACAATCGATCATCACGTTCTATGGAATATCATCCGGAGATTCATGTGACTGTAAAAGGTGACGGAAACACGGAGAGCAACGTGAAGAAAGCAGTTAAAGAAGTGCTTGAAGACCATTACAAAGAGCTGACAGGCCTTTATGATCCGGGGGTGGATTATTAATGAAACTCGGAAAAGTGAAGCTGTATATCGAAACAGAAAAGCTGAGCAATTCTGTAACTGCCACAAGTTATCCTGTTGAACAAGGGGAGCCAATCACAGATCACGTACAAAGACAACCCGAAACACTATCCCTTGATGGGTGGATCTTATCAGGAAACAGTTACAAAGCTGAATTACAGTATTTACGCGATAGCATGCGAAAAGGAACCTTGCTCACCTATACAGGTCGAACGGTTGCACGAAATGTGATCATCACAAGCCTTGATGATACTCGAACAGGTGATGTCTCGAACGGAGCCGCGGTAAGCGCTCAGCTACAGTTTATCCGGATTGTAAAAGAAAAATGGACGAGTACAAGCGCTAGGGCAAAGACAGCCAAGAAAACGGTAGGCAAGAAGAAAAAGACGGTAAACAAGAAGTCATCTGCTCAATACAAAACGATCAAAAAAGGATGGACGTATTACTTGATATCACGAAAGTATGGTACATCCGTATCACAGCTAAGATCATGGAATAAATATCCGGATAAGGCTTTACCTATCGGAAAGAAGATTCGTGTCGCATGAAGGTGATTTTATGAAGCATGATTACATTGATATTGATAAAACACAACTGCCGTTTCGGTTCGAGTGGGATTCCGAGAATGACAGTTTTTTTATTGACATCGAATACAATGAATCTCATGACTTTTTTACAGCCACACTTTACGATGCCATGGGGAACTTGCTTGTCGCCGGTGAGAAACTTGTGCTCAATATGCCATTGTTTAACGAGATCATTGATCCTGAGAGCATGCCTGCTGAGGACTTGATCCCACTGGACGAATCTGGACAAGCACAGCGCATCACATGGGATAACTTTGGTATGACAGTGTTCTTGTGCATTGATGATTTACCGGATGACTCTGAGGACGACAGCGGTCCTACTGATGACGACAAGGAGACAGATGGCTTTAACTTAGACAATGGAGATGGTAGCGGTGGCGACTAACGCACAACTTTACGGCCGGATAACGAAGATCCATGTGAGCGGCGATTATTCAACTACGTTTGATGGTAGCGAGCTTGAGATCCATTTCGAATGTCCGTTTGACGACGATGCCAAACCGAACACATCAACAGTAGATATTTATAATCTGTCTAAAGCAACGATTGATCGACTACATCAAGGCGATATCTGCACAGTACAAGCTGGGTACCGTGGTGATCACGGGGTTATTGCCAGTGGACGAATCTCGACGGTACTGACCAAGAAAGATGGCGTCGATAAGATCACGACGATCACTTTTTTAGAGGGCGAGGACTACAGCCATAAAAAGGTGACGCTTGCTCAGGCGGATCCGGCGAAAAAGTATTACGTCAAAAAGCGTATGAAGCTAGCCAAACCCATCAAAGTCATTAAGACACACAAGGTTACGACCAACAAGATTGTCAAGGGTAAGATCAAGACCACCACGAAGCTTAAAAAGTATGTGGCTACGACCAGTTATAAGACCGTCAAAGAAGCCAAATACAAGAAACGTACGAATGTCATCACATTTGCTAAAGGGACACATGGTTCGACGATCATCAAGCGGTTGTGTAAGGACTTGGGAATTAAATTAGCAGCGTGCTCAATTCCTTACGACAAGGTTTATAAAAAAGGCTATCGTGTTACTGGTTTGATCGAAAATAATCTGGAGGAAGTCGTGAACGATTGCAAAGCATCAATGTATTATCGCCGTGGAAAAGTGGTTATCCGATCTATTGAGGAAGGCGACGATGAGCATTTTATACTCAATAACGATACTGGGTTAATCGAATCTCCGCAGCCTTTTGACGATGACACAGATGGCAAAGGGTACACGGTCAAATGCTTGCTGCAACATCGCATCACGACGGCGAGCATTATCACGGTAAAGTCCGAAACCGCAAATGGAAAATACAGAGCAAAGAGCGGCAAGCACTACTCAGATGGGACGGACTTCATGACGGAGGTGAACGTCATCTAATGTCAAAAGGAACACAATTTACTGAAGCTTTAATCCGTAACATTAAACTGTCATTGCACGTTGCGGCACCGGCGGTGGTAAAAAAATATGATTCAGGGGCTCACACAGCTGATGTAGAGCCTCTTTTTATGTCCGCAGACAGCGACGGAAACTTAGATGAATGGCCGCTGATCGAGGACGCCAATGTATTAAAACATGTAGGTGATCTAAATGTTGGGGATGTGGTCCTGCTTAATTTTGCCGATCGTGCCCTGGATGAAATGAACGGATCAGAGAAGTTTGATCCTGATTCAACGCGGACGCATGATCTGACAGATGCGTTTGTAGTAGGGGTGATTGAATGAAAGCGCCACTGATAATAGATGGCGATCTCGTCATGAAAAATGGAGAGATCCAAATGGTTGAAGGCGATGAAGAACTCGCTCAGTCGGTTGAGAGCATTTTAAAGACCAGGCAGGGCGAGTTTTTTATGGACACAGAGTTTGGCTTGAACCGCGACAATCTACTTGGGAAGCAAGCGGACCAAGACGGAGCGCACGACGATATTGTTGAAGCGATCGCGCAGGAAGAACGCATTGCAACCATGGACAATATAAGTTTTGCTGATGATCGAAGTACTCGATCTCGATCAATTTCACTGTCCATGACCAAGGCGGATGACGGCGAGACAATCAGCCTTGAAGATGTAGCGGTTGAGAGCTAGGAGGCGAGCAAATGTTAGATTCAAACGGATTCCAGAAAAAGAGTTATGCGGACCTGGTAACTGATATGCAGGACAAAGCTCGGGAACTGTGGGGAGAAGATGTGAACGTGTCACAGAAGTCTTTTCTCGGGATTCTGATTATTCTTTTTGCCTGGTTTTTATCCATTGCGTGGGAGCTTGCGGAGAGTGTTTATAATGCCGGGTTTGTGACCAAGTCCGAAGGGGTGCAGCTAGACCGACTGAGTACGCTCATGGGTACGAGCCGAATTCCGGCGGCGAGTAGCTACGCCCCGCTGACGATTACCGGAGAACCGAGTTATGTGGTAGAGGAAGGAACTGTCTTTGCAACAACTAACGGCATCCAATTTGAGACGATTGCTGAACTAACACTCGACGCGAATGGGAACGGTACGGTTGACGCTGTTTCAACGGATACTGGTATCGATACTAATGTCGCGGCCGGATCCATCACAGTACAAGCCAATCCAGATTCCAACGTCACTTCAGTGACCAATGCAGCAGCTGCGACTGGCGGCCGTGACCAAGAAACCGACAATGAATTCCGACAGCGCCTTGTCGCTGGAAGTAGTAGCACCGGCAATGCGACTTTCCCGTCGATTGTAGCAAAATTACTCGAGACAAGCGGTGTCCGATCAGCGAACGTCATTGTCAATAACACCATGGCGACGGATAGTGCAGGCAACCCTCCGAAGTCAGTTCATGCGTATGTTCTTGGTGGTACAGCGGCGGACGTTGCGGATACGTTGCTAAATTCCGTTTCCGCTGGAATTGAAACGGTTGGTACTCAATCGGTTGATGTGGTAGATAGCAGTGAAACAACGCATACGATTAAGTTTGATTATGCAACTGAAACGGATATCAAGATCAATATAGAAGTAAAATCAAACGCTAAGTATGGAACTGACGGGGATGACCAGATTAAGCAAAACATACTTGATTATATAGGAGGAACAGGTGCTGACGGGATCTTCTACTCTGGTTTGTTAATGGGTGAGGATGTTATTTATTCTCGGCTTTTTTCTTGTGTCTATGCTGTGGATGGAGTGGAAGACGTGACCATTACTGTCGGTCGAAATAGCGAAACTCTTGGCGCTTCTAATGTTGAAATCGGTCCGAATGAAGCGGCACAGACGAGCACCTCTTTGATCGAGGTGACACATCAATGATTAAAGATTGGTTATCCAAAATTACCGATCGATACACCAAAGATCAAGATTCCAACATTGGAAAAGTGTTGCACTTGATTTCGGACGAAGTAGATGACCTATCTGATACCCTGAACACAGTCGAGCATTGGAAAGATCTGAGTAATGCCAAGGGAGCCACGCTTGATCTAATCGGGGCGGACTTTTCGCAACCTCGTGGACAAACAAGTGACGAAATTTACCGATCTCTCATTATCGCAAAGATTGTGCAGAATCAATCTGACGGTACCTATGACAAAATGATTGAAGCAATAGCATTGACGCTTGGTTGCACTAAGACAGACGTCTCTATTCGGAGCCTAGTTGAAACTGGCGATGATGAACCAGCGGCAGTATCGATTGAGAAGGCACCACTGGCTCGTTTAAGCGCAATCGGTCTTAGTGGTAACCAATTTGTACAGATTGTGCAGAAAATCGTCGGGGCTGGGATTCGTGTGTCACGTGTTAATTTATCAGGAACCTTTCGGTTCGCAAATGCCTATGATTCCCCTGACATTAGCGTTACTTATGGATTTGGCACGATCTATGATCAGGTAGATCAGTCAGGTGGACTACTCGGTGAACTGTTCGATGACAATGAAAACAATGAACTTCCGATATAAGGAGATGAGATAAATGCCTTTTACAAAACCAACACCAGAGTGGAACAAACCGGGGGTTGAGCCTCCTCAATCATTAAAGGATAGCGGTTTTGTGGCTGGAAGTAGTCCGGCTGCCGGTCATTTTGATTGGCTCTTTTATACGATAAGCGAAGCAATCCAAGAATTACAGCAAAACGGTTATACGCAGGATGAAATTACACAGGCAATATCAACAGCTATGAAATCTTATGTTGAAAGTAGTGATGTAGTCACTTCTGCTACAGCAAATAAGTTACTCAAATTAGACACTAACGGAAAACTTCCCACTTCGATCACCGGCAATGCTGACGGAAACGCGGCGACGGCATCTAAATTGGCGTCTGCTCGTACATTGTCCATCACTGGTGACGGAACAGCCAGTGGGTCGTTCGACGGTTCGGCAAACCTCGCTCTTTCTCTAGTACTTGCAAAGTCCGGTGCCACTGCCGGAACCTATCGATCGGTAACAATTGATGAGAATGGACGTGTAACTGCCGGCACGAATCCGACGACACTGTCGGAATATGGGATTACCGATGCCGTGGCGCTGAGTGATTTAGAAAATAACTTTGGTGAGAGTGGTTATAAAGGGTATCAAAAATTACCCGGAGGGCTGATTATGCAATGGAATTTAGAGCAGGTATCCGATAGTGGCACCTATGTAACATTTCCCGTTTCTTTTCCCCACCAATTATATACTCTTGTAGCAACTCCCAGAAGCACTACACCCGGAAGAGTATATGTTGCTTCCTTCACGAAAGTAAATGCAGAGCTAGTCAATGATATTTCTGGAGGGAGTCTTGTTTTTTGGATAGCTATCGGGAGCTAAGTCTATTAAGTCAAGCATTTATAACATAAGGGGTGGATCTAGTTGTCCAACAAATATTTATCTGTGAATGATAATCAGTTACCAGCATTTAAGGACGATGAAATTAATCAAATTATAGATACGGATATTGCGATTTCTGACGATATCTACGATCAATTCTTCGAACAGCGAGCACAGGGGAAACAATACAAGGTTAAAAACGTGTCAGGAACGACCTTTGAAGAAATCTTCGAGGAATATACGCCTGATCCAGTGAAAAGAGGTCCAACCGATGTCGAAATCTCACAGCAGCAGAACGCGCAGTTGCTTTTGCAACTCGCTCAGCAAGAGCAGACGATTAAGGATATGCAAAATCAGAACGCTGCGATTATGCTACAGCTTGCACAATCACAAGGAGGTGCTTCATAATGTGGAAATCATGGATTACTAATTATTACCAGAAAGGCTACTATACAAACGATCAAATGAAGGTGTTTGTCATAGCCGGGTGGATCACGGCAGATGATTACAAAATGATCACTGGTCAAGATTATTCTGTCGCTTAATTGATGGCGATTATCTACCGATAGTTAAAGAGGGGGATAATTCGCGATGGAAAATTACGATGAAATTAATAATCTCATAAATTATTTAAATGACATCGGAAAAGACAATGGCATTAAAAAACCATACAATCAATGTTTGAAAAAACAAAATGAATTCAAAAAGGTTCTTAAGGAGAAATTTAGCAAAAAAATTTTGATAAGAATGTTCTGCAGATTGGATGTATCGAATGAACACCTTTACAGAAGTTTAACAGCATTATCAATATATTTTGCATCTATAGGAACATTTGCATCAATATTTTCCAAGCTAAATCTTAGGTTTAGTATATTTGTTGGAATATTGATGCTTCTTGCTCTTATCCTTATAATCCATTTCTATTTTAAGGATTCAAGAGCAAAATATGGTTATAAAATAATCGTTAAGGAATGCATCGAAGAAATAGAGCAAGTAGAGAAAATCAAAGGTGAAGAATTGAAAACCAAAGAAAAGAAAATAAGAGAAAAAATTAAAATTCAGAAGGCTCTACGAAAAAGTTCATTCTGAAAAGAGACCTGCAAAGGTCTTTTTATTTTGCCTATCTCACTAAAGGTGGCGAACGATCATGACTTAAATTGATAGGATTAAAACCGATATATAAAGTGATCAAAATTTTAACTCCCTCTCCGGATCCCCCTATGGGTCCGTTTTTTTACGTCCAAAATCAGGAGGCGAACAAATGAACAAATACGAATTTGTCTATCGGGCTGCAGCTGCACTTCTCGGAGCGGTGACCGGCTATCTATATGGAGGGTGGTCACCGTTGCTTAAAGTGTTAATTACGTTCGTGATAATTGATTATGTGACCGGCTTGCTTGCCGCATCTTACACAGGTGCATTATCAAGCAAAGTAGGATTCAAGGGTATCGCCAAAAAGGTGATGCTCTTTTTTGTGGTTGCAGGCGCACATTTATGTGACCTGGCGATAGGCGTTGACCAGGTTATAATGTCAGCGGCTATTTATTTCTATATTGCAAATGAGTTGCTTTCGATTCTTGAGAACGCTGGTCGTACTGGTTTGCCGGTACCGGATCAGATTAAAAACGCAGTACAAATTTTAAAACGGAAAGGTGATCAGAAATGACAGAAATCAAAGGTATTGATGTTTCTCATTATCAAAATGATCGTGGTCCGATCGACTTTGCAAAAGTTAAGGATTCAGGCAACAAATTCGTAATCGTTAAAGCTACTGAAGGGAATGAAGCGGGATCACGGTACCTGGATCCGTATTTCGCGCAGAATGTCACTGCAGCGAATGCGTCTGGACTAACAACACATGCTTATCATTTCTTTCGTGGCGTGTCAGAAAGTGATGCTAGAGCAGAAGCACAATGGTTTCTAAAAAACCTGCAGGGTGTTGCTGTGAAGGGCTATCTTTTTGTTGATGTCGAGTATGCAAAATTGACCTCAGATAAAGGAAAACTAACAAGCTATGTAAATAAGTTCTTAGATGAACTGGCCAAAAATGGTTATACGAAGCATGGTATCTATTCCGGAAAATCATTCTTCGAGAACAGATTGAATGAGCAAGATCTTCGACCAGGCATCCTCAAATGGATTGCCCGCTATAATGATGTACTCGGTCGCAATGCTGACATATGGCAGCATACATCCAGCGCTCAGGTGCCTGGGATTTCTGGAAATGTGGATGTGAACATTGCTTATACAGACGCGATCTTATCCACTGATGATACATCGAAAAATGAAAGCAAACCAGCTGCAGCTAAACCGGAGCCATCCAAAAAGTCAAAGCCTAAGTCCTCCGAATCCGTTCTGAAAAAAGGTGACAAAGGATTAGCAGTGCTGTCCATGCAAAAGAATCTGGCCAGTGTCTTTTTCTACCCAGACAAGAAAGCATCTAACCATGGATGTGACAGTGTTTATGGTCCGAAAACAGAAGATGCGGTACGTCGCTTCCAGCTGACACATGGGCTTACAGCTGATGGCATCTTTGGGCCTAAGACAGCTACAGCTCTTGAAAAAGCGATCGCAGACCTGAAGAAAAATCCGGTTGTTAAAAAGAAAGCATCTCATCCAATTCATGTTGTCGAGAAAGGCGATACACTCTGGGACATTGCTCAACACAATCATACAACAGTACAGCAACTTATGAATATGAACCACCTGCATAACGACACCATTTATCCTGGTCAGAAACTTAAATTAAAATAAGGGAGAGATTTACATGTTCCAATCAATCATTTCAAGTGGTCTAACAGATACAGTAAAAGCAATTGTCACCGTAGCAGGTGGCTTTTTTATTATTTACATTAAACATCATATTGATCTAGCGAAACTCAAAAAGGCGGAAGCTTTTGTACAGAGTAAGCCAGCACTCGAGAAGCTAGTGCAGGACGTAAAGGACTCTGCTAAAGAGGTACTGACATCGCCGGAGACGATCGACAAAGGTGCGGAGATTATTGCCGCGGCAGCACAAAAGCAGGGTTTTAAGGTAGACAAGGAAACAGTGGCCAAACTATTGAGCGAAGCGGAAACAGTTGGTGATGAAGAACTTAAAGAAGTGGTCAATGCAGTACAATCCACAATACCTGGATGTCAAGCTGTTCAGTCGCCAACCGCACAGAAATAACATATGATTCATACCCGGCTATGCCGGGATACATAATTTATAGTAGATTATTGATAACGTTTTCTAACATTTGATTAAAACTATCAAATGACTCGATAAAATCTGAACTTGCTTTATCTAGTTCAACATATTTTTTTTTGTTAAGATCATATGCAAACCAAGATATATCGGTGTCTCCGAAGTAAACATAATGAGAATAATTTGAGTCTGCTCTCCAAATTTCGTTTGCAGTAATAAAACCTTTTGTGGCATCATTAGGATCTGAATTAAAAATCACTAAACCATCAAATTCTATTCCGTCTCTTTGCTTTAGAAATTCTTCATATTCAGGGAACCACAAATCCAGAGCTACATTATCAGAAACCCATTTTTTTATGATCATTATGTTTTCTTTCTTAGCGGGAGTAGCGATTGTATAACAAAAATTAGATTGCAGTTCTTCAAGCTTCACCATTACTTCAGACAAAATCATTCCTCTTTTCGGTTTTTTCAAATGAATATATATATTCTTGAGGAATAGGCCATTGAAAATCAATGGATTCGCCTTCTTTTAAGTGACCTGTTTTAAATCTTTGATAATGAGTAATGACTTTACGGTATGGTTCATTCTTCGTGAAACAGCAATAGATGTTCTTTTAAATTTACATCTTCTGGATGTTACCTGTAACAATACTTCATTAGTTTAGAATGTCATATTGCCTAATTATCGTTCTTTCTCTTTTACCCTACAACTCTATTTAATCTGCGTAATGTTCAATTTACTTTTGATTATTTTTAAGTATTTTTTAACCTCTTGTTCATCAGTTGGATTTCGCGTTAAATAATCTTCACTAGCATCTAACAAATATATATAGAACGACTTCTCATCTAAAGTTATAACTTCGTCATTTTCTACAGCAGGATAATCAAAATAATAAGCCACACCTGTTTCACCAAAATAGTCTTCTTCCCACGATTTATATTCATTTGCAAATACACACCAAATGTCCTCTATACCAAAACCCTGTCGGTTACTAAACTTATTTAAAGCATCTAAAAAATATCCATCTCCAATATGGGAATAATAAAGTTTTAACAATTTTTCTTTTTTACTCTCTTGCATTTCAAATCCTCCTAAAAATTATTTTAGCGTAGGGAAAAAGTTTATAATTTTACCATTTTCGATATAGCCTTTAAATTTCAACCCATTTGAAGCGTATCCTGTAATCTCTCT
Source organism: Sporolactobacillus laevolacticus DSM 442 (assembly GCF_000497245.1). Lineage (GTDB taxonomy): Bacteria > Bacillota > Bacilli > Bacillales > Sporolactobacillaceae > Sporolactobacillus > Sporolactobacillus laevolacticus. The sequence continues at coordinate 33,408 of NZ_AWTC01000006.1, read as the reverse complement.
ACCATCTATAATGCCATTTCTCATTGCTTCTCTGCCCCATGCTAGCATTTGTGCATTAGAAATAACTTTTGGGTCATAGACAGTTTTAGGATTAGGTATATTTTTATACTGACCAGCAATAATGTTCCCCTCTCTATCAAGTGCTGGTAATCGATATTGCACCTCATATACTCCCAGTACAGAAGGATGCGCTTTTTTAGAAATAATACAATCCTCCACATCCCAACCACGATCCCTAAATGCTTTTTCAAAGTTATCTAAATTATGTCCACCGACAATTCCTTTGTTTTTCTTTCTAACTATATCTTGTACCTTGAATAAATGTGTATCGTATCCTGCCTTAAAAGTAATATTTTTACCAATTCCCTTCGATAAACTATTAACTTTTTTAACCGATGCTTGCTGAATCAAATTTCTGGCATTATTGATACGATTGATGAAACTGTTTTCTTCAGTACCATCCGTGATTTTCATTAAGTGGTTTTTTAAATTAGAAGTATCAATGGTATTGAACGGAATGCGGCTCCCTCCAGCATAGGCGAGGATGGGCTCTTTTAATGATGCTTCCTTTATTTTTTTTAATCGTTTTGCGGTCTCGATAGCCTTTACTTTTGCAGCACTTTTCATGCCGCTGCTTACTTCCACTATTTTGTCTGCTTTATCGATTCCTTTTGTCCCGATGAAGAAACTGGCAACTGTTTCTGTCGCATAGGTGATCCACATGGCTCGGGTGACTGTATTTCCATGAATCACGTATCGGTTAAACGATGATTCAATTGCCTTTTTGATTAGTTTTGCCGTTTGTTTATAATTTGTTACTGCTGAATAGATTGCTATTGCTGATTTTATTGGATGATGCCTTAATTCGTTGATTCCATCTACATTATCATTTATAAATCGCCGACTGGCTATATCAATTCCGATACCTACCTGCATACCAAAAGAAAAGAGCTTGTATAGTGATTTTATGCCATCTGGCGCATCCTTGTAAATCTTTTTCGTTTGCTCTTGTTGCTCATTTACTTCCCGAGCTTGTTCCTGTTTTTGTTTCTCATGAAGATAGTTTAGCGTATTCTGCTCCATCTCATCTTGGACTTGGTAGATATTACTGTGATAATAAGCCTCAGTGTTAAAATGCATGGGTTGAACATCGACACCTTGCCGGGTAGAGTTTATCAGTTCTTCGTATAAAGCCTTAATGGATGGTAGATCTTCGGTGACTTGCCGGTATTCATTCGTCAGACTTTGATCAAGATCTTGAACATCGAGTACCATTTTGGCTCGCTTTTCTTCAGCTACGTCAAGCGCGTGATCAACGTCTTGAGTAGAAAAGACGTTGATTGGAACAAGATCAGAGATGCTGTCCAAGATTTTCGAAATATCTTCCCGTTGATCGGCAATCATTTCCTTCGATCGGATGTAGCCGACGGACAGATCCTCGTCCAGAAAAGGCACTTGAACCTGCGTGTTTCCACCTAAATTCTTATCATCAATAGAGCCAGCAACTCCACGAAAATAAGCGATCTCTTTATCAATTAGCCGCAGCCAGGCGTCAACAACATTCACTTGTGCTGCGTAGAAGCCTTTGATCGCATCGGCGCCATGCCCTTGAAAATCAGAACCTAAACCCACAATCTGATTAAACGCTGAGCGCAACGTATGGAATTGACCGCGAAGTGTTTGGTAGTGTTTCGCCTGAGCATTTGCCGCAGCGATGAGCGATTCAGCATCATAGGTTTTTGTGTCGCCTGCAGAACCTGCTCCGCCCATATTTATCCTCATTAAATCACCTCATTCAAATTACAGATCAATTTTCGTTCATAAACTTATCTAAAATACTAGACGAACGGACTGATTATGTTAATGCGGAGGATGACCTATTGAATCTTGTAAATGTGACTTCATTCGATGATATTCGACAAGTTCAATCGAAAAAGTAAGGACTTATTAACTAATAAAAATCCCCACGCCGAAGCGTGAGGGCAGTTGAGTTTGGGGAAACAATTGTATTATGTCAACTTAATACTGAAAATATAAATTGTACAACTAATAAACCCCCAGCCATTCTTAAATCGGAGGACTTATTTATAGGTTTCCAAATAATTAACCTTGTGGATTGAAAGTTCCTGCTATCTGCTGTGCTGTTTTATCCATTTGTTGTGTGCAGGTTTTTGCATCCGCTGCCTAAAAATTTTAAGTACAGAATTATTTTGGTTTGTTTCTATAAAAAATGTGATGCAAAAACAGGGAATAGCACATTATAAGTTTGTTATGATGTACAAAATTTGGGAGTGCTTATTTTATGGATGCCCTAAACCTAAAACCAATAGTGCCCTTTGAACCCGTGACTGTTGATGAAATACCAGACAGTCCGAAATGGATTCATCAAGTCAAATGGGATGGTGTTCGGATTCTTACTTATTATGACGGAAAAGAAGTTCTCTTATATAACCGGAAAATGAACGAACGAACCCAAAATTATCCGGAGATCACTGACATTAGTAAGTACTGCACTGCTCAAACCGTTGTCCTTGATGGAGAGGTAATCGCACTGGGTAGCGATGGTAAACCTTCCTTTCATGAAGTTATGCGGCGCGATGGGATCCGGAAATATGGTCGGGTAACGACAATGATGGAGACGGTGCCTATCTTTTACATGATTTTCGATGTGATTTATTTTAACGGAAAGTGGGTTAACGACCGTCCACTTAAGGAAAGACAAATCTTGCTTTCCAGTATTATATTGCCAACCCAAAATGTTCAGATTGTATCATCTCAACCTGATGGAAAGAAGCTATTTGAGGTTATGGAAGATCAAAACATGGAGGGTATCGTTTCTAAACGTATGGATAGCACATACGTACTTTCAGGAAAAGATTCACGCTGGCGTAAAATAAAAAATTACAAGGATCTGATTGCGGTTATCGGGGGAGTAACTTATCGTCAGGGTATCGTGAACTCAATACTCCTTGGCTTATATAATGAAGAAAACGAACTTGTCTATATCGGTCATGCCGGTACCGGTAAGCTGTCAAATACTGAATGGGAGGCGTTCACACGGTTGATTGATCCCCTGAAAATTAAAGAAAGACCATTCATAAATGCTCCGGAAAAAGCGAAGAGTGCCCAGTGGATTAAGCCTACACTAACGGTCAAGGTTCAATACATCGAATGGCCGGAAGGACATAGTCTCAGGCAGCCAAGCATTCAGGCATTTGTAGATTATCCTGCGGAAAAATGTAGTATAAGCACCGGTCTGGGATAAGTGACTAGAGCAAAAGTTGTATAATGATGATGTATCAGACACAAAGTTGTGGGGAGCACAACACCCGGCTTCGCCGGGATACATAATAACCCCCGGCGTTGACCGGGGATACATAATTTATGAAAACGCTCACAAATGAACATTTCATTGCGAACTTATATTGAGGATAGACAAATTAGGAGAGAGGGAGAACCCTGATGAAGAAAACATTAACATTTACTCAATTGATTAAAAATAATAAAGATGAAATTCTGAACGATCATGATCAACTCAAAAGAATTGAATTGAAGATTGATGCTCGACATGTTAAAAATTCAAAATAATGATTAATACCTGGCTTTGCCGGGATACATATTAAATAATTACATCTAATTCTTGTGGAAAATAGTCTTTAACATGCTGATTGATCCAGTCTACAGCGATACTCTTATGATACACAAAATTAAACAACCGACCACGTGTGTAGACGTCGTACTCTAACCAACTCTTACGGGTAAGCCTGATATGGTTGTCGAATACCTGTTTCTTGTTTATGCGTATGTCATTCGCCACTTTGTCAATTGCGCCGGTAAGCTGCTCAACGTAGTAGGTTTTAAATTTAAGCCCGGATGCAAATATGGCTTTACGGTCAACCTCAAGCGCACGTTTAATATAAGGTAGGAGCATGTAATTGGCTATGATGATTCGTTCATCATCGGTCAGCTCAGATTCTGGAAAATAACCTTGCATGTGCATCACCTGCCAATATTATACACGAACAAACGTTCTTTTAATACTGGAAATAAGTACATATGTTCGTTATAATAAATATGAGGTGATGAAGAATGAACAGAAGAGAATTGATCGTAGATGCAGTAAATAAACTAACAGAAGAACATGGCTATGCACCATCTGTACGTGAGTTGGCAGATGCAGTGAATCTCAAATCTACAAGTACGGTGCAGGGACATTTAGAACGCTTAAAAAGAGATGGCCGTGTTGATTTTGAAGAAGGTTGCCCGCGTACTGTGAGGATAGTATCATGAAGCGGGGCGATATTTTAGAAATCATATATCAGTCAAAAAAAAGTGAGTTTTACAAGCGTCAAGTTCGTGTGATCTTGGTAGGGGAAACGTACGTAAAAGCATATTGCTACTCACGTAAAACGGTTCGTATCTTTTCCAAAGACGGCATACTTGCACAGCGAAGAATAAGAAGCGCATAAAAATACCCATCCACCTCCAAATGGACGGGTATTTTCTTATGTCGATGCCCCCAGCAACTTATCCCCATAACTATTATCCATAGTCCATTCAAGCGCTGCAAATCATATTTTTGCAAATGTAAACGATTAAAAGCGTCCAAAAACAGCATTTTTACATTGTACTATTCATCAATCAATGGATTTTTGTCATTTTACTATCATTCGCGATTTTTTTACGCAGCTCGGATCTCTTCAATGATAAGAGCAATTTCTGTTTTATCTCAGGGTCATGGACAAGATAAATGGACCAGTTGCTCTCTCTAAGAAAACCAACCCATTCAAAAGTTAAATGCCACATTTCGTTCGATTCATAAACAACCGATTCGAGCTCCCAATCAGTAAATAATCCTTGTTCAAAGATTTCTTTTACCGTGTAAGTATATTTATTTTTCATTTTATCGCCTCCTACAGATTAAGTAGGGGAATCATCCGTAAAATGGTGATAAAAAAGTAGCAAAAACTTCTCATTTTTATTTTCATGAATAAATACGCATTTATATCTAAAATGACTATTTCCTTATTTTATCTATATATGAAGTACTTTATTTAACGCATTTTCATACATATTTTAAGGGCAATGTATGAGTAAAATGATGGACATGATGAGCAAGATGAAGTAATCCCTTGTGCTATAAGGGATTATGAGAGATGGTGCAAGAATATGTGCCATCCGTGTGCCACAATTTATAAATTACCGCTTCTCATGTGTTCTCCGAACTTGTGAGAAGCTTCTTTTTTTCTAGTTTTTGTCACGTGGAGATAAAATTTTTTGGTTATCATGTCGTCAATGTGCCCCAATTGGTTCATAATGCGAGGAAGATCGACTCCAGCTTAGCGAAAAAAGGTGTAATTGTGTGACGGTGAACAACTCTGTCCCTTTTTCCAGTTCGGGGATCAATACCATTCTCAATGGTAAATTTCTATCGCTCACCTTTTTTAGTTTTGTACGATTCATATCTGGCCACATATATTCCTTTCTATGGCACTGTAAGTAATGTGGCAAAGCATGTACAGAGGAACGTTATAGCGAACATTTAGTGCCACTAGAATAATTCGCTTCCTGCATGAAGCATTTCTTCGATGTCCGTGATTTGAATTATCAACCGTTCGACATTATACGGTTCAACAAGTTCACCAATTCGGCTTCTGACGGCACCGAGGTTAATGCCTAATTGATTGGATTTGTTCTCGTTCGGAAGGAGTTCTTGAGCAAATACAGAACATCCTATGAGCTCGTCGTCAAATTGGATACTATCCATTCGCTCAAATGGGGTCGTGACCAAAAAATAAAATGTAGGTTTTTCCCAATTGAGTAATCCTTCGATTGTGTACCAAACGGGTATAAATTTCCTTCATGGTCGCTCCCCTCATAGTAAACTTTTGATCTCATGAGATTCACCATTCTCAGCAAGTTGAGCAACTAATTGATTCATGATACGTTGCGTCTCAGATGAAACAATTAATTTACTCAGAATTATTTTCTTCAGATTGGTTTAATCTGATATCTTCAACTGTTACATCAATCGGTTCACCTTTAAATTTAAAATTAAATATCCACTGATATAAACAATTTTTGCAGCAAATGCCATTAGTGTATCCGTTGAAATATCGCTAGGTATCTTAAGAGTAATATCTTCGATCTCCGCATCTTTGAAACTCAGCGGTCGGGCAGTAACAGTTTTATTATCTAAATCGATTTCTCTAATTGCTGCTTTACCTTCTATGAAGTCTGTACTTTGAATAAGAATTTTCGCTCTTTCTGTCAGTAATTTTCTTGTATTTCTATCAGCTGTAATTATTGGTTTATCAATGATTGAACTCTCAAAAATGACTTCATCCATTCCGGATCTATTGCTCAGGGCTAGTTCTTTAGCAAAATAGTTAAGCTTAATTACTTCTTTTTCCTCGAGTAAAATCTTTTCCTTTAATTCTCACCAAATATCTAAATCATCAATTAAGAATTCATCAATTTCACCAGTTTTTTTTATTAATTCGTTTAAATGATCACTTAAACCATGTAATAGTTCCTAGGTAGAGGGAAGGTAGAAAGATAACAATTCTGGTTTGTCTTTAAAACCTTGATGCATTTTTACGACTTTTCTTTTGACTGCTCCTATTTCATTTATGATCGGAATTGAGAAAGCGATGGTTTATGGATGACCGAGAGTCAGAAAATGTCCAAGCTCATGGAGGCCATGAAAAAAGGTTGTCCCCGGAACGCTTTGAACGATTCGTTGCAACCTATGAACAGCTAAAAAAAGAAAACGAGGTGAAGACAAGTTGAACGAGATCCAGGAACGAATTGCTGAACTGGAAAACATGTAAAAACTTCCAAACGTGATGGTCTAGGCAAGCAGTGCTTTTTCATCGGTGAATTGGCAAAGCTGAAAGTGAACTTGAAGAGAGGAGCTCAGTTGAATGCCTGAACCAAAGCTAAACGGCTTTTACTGCGAACGATGCGGCAGCTTGATCGATGGTGAAGAACCAGGCTATCCACGGCTGTGTGAGGACTGCGAGAAGGAGAATCGCCCACGCAAAAAGCAGGGAAAGAAGGCGCAGCGGCGTGAGCAATGATGGAGGGGAAAAGGCAGTAACTGGATTTACAGTGAAAAAAGCTAGTGCATGGTATGACCAACGATGACTTTGAATCCAAACCTGTTCAACTCGCTATTTCAAGAAAAGATGCACAGTGGATGAAAGCTAGCCTGAACGATGACGAGGAGGAAGATGATGAATAACTTGTAGATTGACCATAAGCTGGCTGAGGCGAGAGCATGAAAAAGGTCAGCTTTGGGAATCCTGAGTGAAAAATAATGGTTGAAGGTGTAAATCCATGACTATCATTCTTATTCTGATTATGGTGTTTCTTGTCTGGTCAGCTCTTAATAGCTGGATAAGTTGGCAACCTGAAGAGATGAAAAATAACGACAAAATTGTGTTTGTCGATTTTAATAGAAAGTAATAAACATAACTGCAAGTAATCCGGCCGGCAAAAAAATATGCATCATATTAGGGAGACTGAACTCTCCCACTCTTATGTAAAGGAAATAAGCATTGGCCCCTCCATCGCCAATACTGATGGTGACCACTTGTGTCACCCTCTCTAAAGTTAATTCTACCAAAAAGTTATTAAATTTGGATTAAGGAAAAATGAGTTCTTATTAAAAATGAGGTGGAAAAGATGTTAAAGCCATTCTATGTTGACGGTCATCCGTTTTTGATGGTGAAATACTGGAGCAGATGAAGAAAAATGGGATAAGCAAAGCAAATGTGCAGCACCGGATCCACTATCAAAAGTGGACGCCCGATGAAGTGGTCAGCACCAAGAAAGGCGAAAAGCGGCCTCCAAGACCACCAAAGCCACATAAGCCACTGGTTAACCCTGCGAATGGGCCGGTTACTAGTTACTTTCTTTCGGACAAAGAGCTTACAGAATTACACAAGAAGTACGGCAGACCAGGGCAATTGATTAAAGATTACGGTCAGCAGAAAGCACCGATAGCGCTTAGAGGAGCGTGGTGTGGATGACCACATACCCAAACAGTGGCATGCAACTTGAACATGAGATTGAATCTAGTAATCTTTCATATCAACTGAAAGGATCGCAATCATTCAAAAGGTTGCCACGCCAATGAGAAAGATCGGTGTTCTGAAAGAAGAGGGAAAGATCGTTACAGATGAGAGCATTATTAAAGAATTTGAAGATCGAGAAATCGTACTGCTTCTTGATGGGACGTTGAGATAAGCGCGGATGGGTTTTATCAGGAATCGTTGTTTTGGTTGCGATTTTTCTTTCTGTGTTGAACGTAATTGATAGAATAGTACAGGGTCCAAAAAACTGCTACAACAATGGGGATTAAGAAATAATTAGATCGGAAAAAGATCCCTATAATTATGAAACTGATAAGGGCAGGAATAATTAGAATGGTATAGAGACTCCAGTTCAAATTTATGCAGTCCTTTCAAGATGTGATGGTCAGGGGATATTTCAGGAATTGCTGTTTTGATCATGTTTTTTTATGGCATCAAAATCGATAAAGTCAACAATTAATGCGATGAGTGCATAAACCAAAATAAAATAGGTGATCCAATGGTGATATTTGTATGGAGCAAAGATTAGAAACAAAGCCCCAATCACCAGATAAGGGAGTTCCAAATATAAAAAGCGTTTTGTCTTAAAATGACGTTTGAACTTAGCTAAAACACTCTGAAACATTCGATCAGCTCCAAACACTTACTTTTGTTTTATTATACTCCGGAATGCGGCGGGAATGATCTGAATGTTGCAAATTAGACAACTAAAGCGAGGGAGAAGAATTCATGATTAAATATTTCATTTCTTATCAAGTTGTTTACAGTGGACAATCTTAGAACACACGCTGGATTTGGAAATTTAGAACATCACAGAACAAACGAGATCAAAGATATTAACGACATTCAAGAAATTAGCAAAGGTTTAGAAAAAGATCTTAATTATCAAGAAGGTTCGATTGTAATTATCAATTTTATCAAGTTACCTTAATGCACATTTCGACACTGCGTCGAGGAGGGATAATGATGGTAATGAATACACCAGTACATGAAATAATCAGTAAGATGGTTGAAGCCAAGCAGTATGGTGGCCAAGAAGAGTTTAATAGTCTGTGTGATTCAATAACCATCGACGAATGGAAAGACCTTGAGAGATTCGGTGATGGGTTAGCACGGTTAGCAGCCGTTCATATCAAAAATCATGTTCGGTTGATAAAAAAGTAATTCGCAGTTCGACGCTGTTGACAAATAAAGCGAAGGAGAAAAATCTATGTCATTTATTGTTCCGTTTCAATACAAAGATATATATGCGCATAAAGAATATACCGTGTTTGCAGTAAACGAAGATCAGCCAGAAAAACGATCTGGTTATGTTCAAGGTTATTGGAGATGCACTCATTGCGGTGAAGGCAACCAATTCAGGCTATATGATGACGCACCTAACCATATTGCAAAATGCCCAAAGTGCAGAAAAGAGTTTATTGCCGTTGAAGAAATAGAAGAAGATTTTGATGACGAATAATTCACATTCCGACACTACTGTTTATTTCTCTCTTTCCTTTTGAGCACGAAGTTAACTACTCCACGAGTGACAATAGGAATCAGGATAAGAATAAATGCCAACCGTTTAAAAGAATCAGGAGCATATAAAGTTACTAAGATAAAGGCAGTTACAAATGGAATTGCCATGAACAGATAGTGTTTATAACTCACAAGGACTGCATCTCCTTATAAAAAAATCATGATCCCTCCCGATCAACCGATACCTAATTTTACCACATTAGGATGGATTACCGTGAGATTAAAAGAAATGAAGACAGATCCAGCCACAATGCAGCTGAATGTTGATATAATGGGAATAAATAACAAAGTGATTGTGATTGGGAACGGGAAAGTGAAATTTACAGACTTGCCTGAGCATGGAGAGACAACGATTGTCACGCACCAGGGCAAGGTGAAGCGTGTTAAGTGGGACGAGGGGGAGGAGTTCTAAACTAATCATGAATATATTATTGCAAATTGTTGAAATCATCTTGTTGGGATTATTGTTGATTATGATTTTCTTTAAAAAAGGGATAAATGACAGTTTATCTGGTGGCATTGGAGCTTTAGCCGATTTTAAAAAATATAAAAATCAAGATAAATTAGTCCAAAAAAGAGATGTATATATTGAGTTAGTAAATTCAATGAGAATATTTATTAAGGATGACGGTTTTAATGCACATGAAAGTAGAGATAATCAAAGAAAGTTTTTAAAAGCTTATGATCAATCTTGGTTATGGTCGAGCGACAGAGTTCAACATTCATTGTCTGAATACATGCAGTTCAAAATTACTTATAATGAGCAAATAGAGAAATTATCTGATGAAGAAAAAAATCAAAAAAAATTAGAAGAACAAAAACTATTTGCTAAGTGCGTATTGGAAATGAGAAAGGATATAGGGTTCCAAGATACAGATTTAACAGTTGAGGATTATAAATTTATAAAGTTTTAGTTCTACCAGTCAGCTGGAGGACGTTGGAATGACGGTTAAACGCCGTTGTTTCTGCGTCCTCTTTTTTATTTGCTCAAAAGGGGGCTTATTCGTGAATCGTTCCGAAAAAAGAAGAAAACGAATCAATACAGAGGTTAATCGTTCGCAAAAACAAGGGTATCGTTCTGAAAAGCTGTCCAGACGGACGATCGAAAATTTGATGGGTGTTGACCAACCGAGATATGAACGACATAACCATGCTGTACGTAGGAAGGGGCGATAAGGATGACTGCTGATCTGTTACCAATTACCGAGTACCGCGACTTGTGCCGTGAAATTGATCTCTTAGATATGCGCATTAGCCAACTGGAAAGTGAGCGCAAGTATTACTGGAAGATGTCAACACAGCATAGGGGAATGATTAGGGCCGCGAACTACGATGAAGACCGTGTAAGCCATAATTTCACGCTGATGCCATTTAATCGTGCACTAGATCACATCACGAGTCTAGATAATAAACTAATTATACTAAGAAAAGTTATGGATGATAAAGAACGAGTTAAAGCGAAAATGGAGAAAAGCTTGATGAGTTTGAAGGACTAGATTATCTAGTTGCATACTGGCGCCTTCAAGGATTGACACTTGCTGAGATATCGGACAAACTGGGGTACAGTTATGGTTGGATTAAGAAAATCAGTATGCGGAATGGAAAAAAGGCTGTTGATCACGCTCGCTGCATACTTTATCCAAAACCAAATGATTAAAGATAATATATTAATTAAGGAACCAAAAAGGAACTTTTTCATTGAAAATCTGTATTATAATGGTAATATGGCAGGTGGGTTGGAGAGGTAAAGCCCACTGAACAACAAGCGAAGACGTTGTGCACCTTGCGGTGCTGGTTTTTTATTAAATAATATATAAATATCATTTTTTTAACTTTCATGAATACAAATAAATTAAATAAAACAAAAAAGCAGGGAAACAAGATCCCTACTTTCTTGATGTATTACAACCATGTGTTTGATCATCATTAAAAGAGATGTAAAAAAATGGCTGTGATACAAGTAATCATGAGACTTAATAGGAACAGAACGTATAGTTCTAAATAGAAGTGAAAAAATACCAGTCTAATCTTGAACAATTTTTTCATAAATAAATCGCTCCTCTTCTTGTTGTGGTGATAGAGTGGTTGGCTCTTAGAGTGATTATATTTATGGAATAACTTGATTATGTCGGAATTTTTCCACCTTTTTATTTTGCGAATGTGCAGGAACATTGTCCTATTTTGTGGAATATATTGTTAATCTGCAGAATGGGGATGTTAGATATGAGCTGGTATTTTGAATATCTAGGTAAAATAGGGAAGGTAAATGCCGATCCAAAAAAAGTTACTGACGCAATTAATAGTGTATTAAAACCAATTAAAGAACACACAAGTAATACGGAAATTCAGTATGACGAAGAAGAAACTCTCATAAAATTTCCTGATTTGTACTATAAAAGTAGACATAATTGGCAACCAGATAAAATTTACTAAAACGAGCAAAGTTGGCTTGAAGAGAACAAGCTATATTGTTACTCGTTACTTCGTTGATCATTGTTCAATTGATACAATACCAGGTAGTTTTGAAACATTATTCCTTTGTTTTGATACTGCACTTAAAGAATTACTGTTAAAAGATTAATTTATTTGCAATGCACTCCTTTGGGGGTGTTTTAATTTTATATTGATTTATTCTCTCTTTATCCGATAATTGGTTAAAGGGGACAGGTAAAATGAAAGATCAGTTGTTTGTATCACTATCAGAGTTCAAATCTCAAAAAATAGATTCTACCATCAGAGAATCAGATAGACGCAGGGGAGGATTTTGGACGTCATCATTCATTAAGGGAAAAGGCTCTCACTGGATTATTGAAGGATGGATACCAGAAGAATTTCTGATATACGACAAAGGGTATTTATTTGAGGTAAATGAGGATTCAAGATTATTTCATATAAATAGTTTTGAAAAAGAAGAAATATTCATGATTGATTACTGTGGAGATTATGCAAAGTTAAAAAAGGAATTTGATGGTATACACCTATGTTTTGATTATCTTAAAACAGTAAAAAGTAGTGGAGCATCTTCACATTTTTTATCATGGTATACGGAAAGCACATGGTGGTTTAATTTAAAACAGTTAAGTCTAATCAAGGAGTTTTCTGGTAATGAATTGCTAGACATGTATATTAAAAGCAGACAATGTGGGACACTCTAGTTTTATTGGAAACTGTTTCCTATTGTAGTAAACTATAATGCAGGAGATGATAGCGATGAAACCTGTATTATTTCATTTACACAGTAAAGAAAAACATGATTGGGCTAATCAATATTATCAGTTTGAGAGAATCCCAGTTGAAGGTGAATATGTTTGTTTATCTTCAGAGGGTGATTGGTATAGGGTAGAATTAGTAGTTCATACTCCATTTTCAAATCAAATGTGCTCTGAAATATATGCTGTCCAGATTGATAGAAATGAAATAATGAAAGAAAAAGTTAATAATGGAGAGGACCGTTGATGAATAAAACAAAACTTGATGAGTTGGCAAATAGATATAATCAAATCAAAATGAACACATCGATAGCTGGTCCTGAAGAAATTCTGATTGCGTTAATTAAAAACTTCTATGATTCAGATATAAAAAGTGATAAGAAAAAAAGTGTGAAGCTCCTTATAAAAGCAAGAAGCAAGCTGATTGAATATAATTTAATGTAATATATTGATGAAGAAGAATTGAAAAAATGGATGTAATAAAAGCGCTCATTTAGAGTGCTTTTTCTTTTACCCAAAACAAACGACATTTAATCCGGAGGTGGGTGAAATGCAGTGCCACGACCAAGAGATCCAAGACGAGATGAAGCGAAATCCGTATGGCTGAATAGCAAAGGCGAATTGAAATTAGTTGATCTTGCTGAACAAATGAACGTCACACCCAGCACCATCCGCAAGTGGAAAGCACAGGATAAATGGGATAACGAATTAAAAGGGAGCGCTCCTAAACATACTCGTGGGCATCCTGGAGGGCAACCTGGAAACCAAAATGCAAAGGGACAAGGGCCACCTAAGAGGAACACAAATGCTTTAAAGTTCGGGTTCTTCTCTAAGTATCTACCTGAAGAATCACTCGACATCATGAATGAAATTCAGGATCGTCCCCCTGAAGATATGTTAGGGGATTAGATCATGATTCAGTACACAGCTATTATCAGAGCACAAAGAATTAAGTTTGTTACAGATAAAGACGACTTAACAAAAGAACTTAAACGTACGAAAGAATCCTATTCTCAAAGTGGCAGCAGTTCCGAAGAAGAATATGAATTACAGTTCGCTTGGGATAAACAGGCGATCTTTTTAAATGCTCAGAGTCGGGCTATGGGCGAATTGAGAGCGCTGATAAAACAATTCTTGGCTATCGCAAACGAAGAAGATGAGCGTAAGAAGAAGCTGGAACTCATGCAGGCTCGTATTGACCAGATACGGGCATCAACCGATACTGGGGGAAAATACAGAGGACAAAGTTGGCAATCTCCTAGACAAGCTGGAGGAGGCGTTCAGCGATGACTCTGAGTGAACTCTATACGCCGAAGCAGCAGGAAGTTCTTCGATATGCCTTCAACCATGATTATTTCATGCTGATTAATCACGGGGCGAAGCGAACCGGTAAGACGGTTATCGACAATGACTTGTTCCTGTATGAATTGAAATGTGTCAAACGCATTGCGACGAATGAAGGCGTGGAGAATCCGCAGTACATTCTTGCTGGCGCGAACCTAGGAAACCTAGCAAAAAACGTCTTAATTGAGTTGACCAACAAATACGGCATTAACTTCCACATGGATAAGTACAACCGATTCAAATTGTTCGGTGTGCTTGTGGTGTGCACGGGTCACAGCAAGATCAACGACTTGAGCAGAATTCGAGGCATGACTGCTTACGGCGCATACATTAATGAAGATTCGCTTGCCAATGAGGAAGTTTTTAATGAAATCAAATCCCGGTGCTCTGCCAACGGAGCACGAATTCTGATCGATACGAGCCCGGATCAACCGGAGCGTTGGCTAAAGCGAGATTACATCGACAATCCGGATAAAAGTATTGTGGACTTTCACTTTGTTTTGGATGATAACACGTTCCTAAATAAGAGGTACCGGGAGAATATAAAGGCGACAACGCCGAGTGGCATGTTCTATGACCGAGACATTAATGGTCTGTGGTGCGCTGCTGAAGGCGTTGTATACAAGGATTTCAACAAGGATATTCACTACATCAGTAATCTAAGTTGAGCGAGATCAATTTTGTAAGATACTTCGCCGGAGTCGATTGAGGAACACGCAAAACAATTTGAAGAAATCGATTATTGGGTGGATGTGGCCAGCGGCATTAAAAGTCGTTATGGAAACATCCATTTTTATTGCTACACAGCGCGTCCGGAACACATCATTCGGCTGAGAATAGAGAACTTCAAAGCTTATAACGCAGATAAGGCAGTTATTGCAGGGATTGAAGAGGTGGCTCGACTGTTTAAACGAAAGAAGCTATTTATCGTGAAAGAACGTGTCCAACGCTTCAAAAAAGAGACTTATATGTACGTCTGGAACGAGACAACCGGAGAACAAGTAAAGCTTTGGGATGACGTGCTAGATGCTATCCGTTATGCAATTTATACGAATAACCGTCCAATGAGGCGCAGAACAGGAAGGAGGGAACCTGATGAATCAGTTTATTAAGTACATCAAGAAAATCGAACAGACAGGAATTACAGCTGAATTAGTGCAAGAAATCATCGGTGATCACCAGAAAGGACATGATCACCTGAAGCAACTCTATGATCGTTACTGTGTGAAGCCTAACGGCCCCAAAATATTCAATCGTAGCCCGATCAATTATGGAACCGGCGAATCAAAGAATGTGTTTCGGCTTGATGACAAGGTTAACAATATGCTCAATAACAGTTTTGATTCCGATATTGTGGACACGAAGATTGGTTATATTTTCGGTCATCCGATTACTTATGAAGCTGATAAGGCAAACAAACCTTGGAACGACGAGATACAATCCTTTCTTCTGCGAAGCAATGCATCGGATCAAGATGCTGAGTGTGGTAAATTCGCTGCAATTTGTGGCTATGGTGCACGGCTTGTTTTTATTGATCCAGACGGTGAACCAAATTCAGAATGTATTGAGCCTTGGCATGTTGTACTCATCGGTAAAGATATCACCTGTCCGGATTATTCGCTGTACTATTACCGGTTGGATGGCCATAATTACGCTGAATTTTATGATGATCAGACTGTCTATTTCTTCTCCGATGAAAGTGGAGAGTATCGATTAGATGGAGAAAAAGCGCATCTCTTTGATTACAATCCATTATTAGGCATTCCGAACAACAAAGAACTCATGGGTGATGCCGAAAAAGTCATTTCTCTCATTGATGCGTATGATCGGACATTAAGTGATGCCAGCAATGAAATTGAACAGTATCGATTAGCTTATTTAGTACTTAAAGGTGCTTCACTGGATGAAGAAGATACAGAGCACCTGAAAAAAACAGGGGTTTTTGAACTCATGGACGACAGTGACGACATCAAGTACCTAAACAAAGAGGTTAATGACGAGCTGATTGAGCATCACTTAGACAGATTAGAACAGAATATCTTGAGGTATGCCAAGTCGGTTAACTTTGGTGATGAGGAATTCGCGGGGAATGTCAGCGGCGTGGCAATGAAATTTAAACTGCTTGCCTTGGAAAACAAATGCGTGACGATGGAAGGTAAGATGACGGTTGCACTTCGATATCAATTCAAGGTACTCTGCTCAGCATGGGAGAAGAAAGGTATCTGCAAGAAAGAGCATATTTGAATGTTTGGTTCGGGTTCAAGCGTAACTTACCGGCAAACATCCTTGAGGAAGCACAAGCGACAGCCGCATCAAAAGGGAACGTGAGCGAGAAAACACGACTTTCACTGCTCTCGTTTGTTGATGATGTTGATTATGAACTCGAAGAAATGCAAAAGGATCAGGATGAATACGCACGCAATCTACCACCGATAGACAGCGGTCAAGGTGGTGATGGCGGTGAACCAACAGGAAATTGACCAATCACTAGATCGGATGACTGAGAACGCTGTAAGTGACATGGACAAGCTGTTCGCCGTGCGTTTAAAAACGATCTTGAATCAAATTGCAACAATGTATCAGAAATATTCCAACGGAGAAGGTGAATTGTCATGGACGGACCTGAATCACTTTAATCGATATCAGCAGCTGCTCACGAACATACAGGGATTGCTTGAAATGTGTATTTGCAAAACTTTATGAAGTCATCATATTTGTTTGAGCTTGCGGCACAAACGCCACTAGGTGTGACGATTCCACCGCTCTCTGTGATCCAAGCGGCGGTCAAGAATCCAATACCAAAACTGACACTTCCGTCCTTGATGGAAACACATCGGAATGAGATTGTGAGAAAAAATGATCTTGAGATCAGCCAATCGCTCATGTCCAGCGTTGCATTCCATACGCCAACAAGATCAGCTTGTTTGCTTGCGATATCGGCACTTTCGTTACGGGCAACGGACCGCACCCGGCCAGCTTCTGTTCTCACCACATTGCATGCTTTTGCATGACTAAACCCAACAGCTTTTTGAACTCTGTTTGCCAACTTGGCATAACGTTCTCCGGACATGAGTACACGACCGAATCATCGTAAGCTGGACGGGCAGGAAGCTGATAAAGATGGATACTTTCATATCCATGGATTAAAAGCAAAGTGGCCGCACCTGTTCGGCGTGACGAATGAAGATTGTCAATGCCGATGTGTGAAAATATTCAAGGTGAATGGTCAGCTCCCGGACACACGCCGAGCGAGAGACTATCAGGACGCTGCCTATCAGCAGAAGCTGGCAAATCGAATCGGAATCCAGCTTATGGCAGACGGAATGACCGAAAAACAGGCGGAGAAACAGGCTAAAAAGGAAACCAGCGCGCCGAGTGTAACCATTCCTTTTCAGTCATATGATGAGTGGATCGGTGATAAAAGGATGCCAAAGAGTAATCCAGATGTGATAACCAAAGATGCTAGATGAATCAGAGCGCGCGGCAAGGGTGGACATTTCATCTGGTGTCCCTATTGTGCAGCTGGTTGATCTTGATACTGATATGCAGAAGCTCTCCATTGATGATGTAAAAAACTTCATCAATCAGATTCCGAAGGAACATCGGAGTGTGATTAAAGAAATCCATGTACTTGATACCTTACGATGAACTTGAAGGTGAGATTTTCGATTCGGCCATTGGTGGTTTTGATCTCAAAAGCAAAAACATTGAACTGTACCGAAATGATTGGCTGGATAATGATCAGCGAAATACACTACTTGCGGGTACGAGCCGGCACGATACGGCACATGCCTTGCAAGAAACTCTTGGTGATCAATTCTTGAAAGACTGGAAGAAGGCAGCCAAGAAAGACGCCGCGCATATTACGGACTATGCTAAGACAGACATCTATGAGGATATTGCGGAAACAATTATGTACCACTGGAGCCCAGGCAGTATCGAGCGGAGAACCATTCAATTTTTCTTTCCGGAACGGTATGCGGTATTGCAAAAGTACGGTGTGAAAGAAGGTCGTGACATTGGAAGTTAAAACATTCTATCTATCGATTGACCGGAAAACTGAAATTCCAGAAGAAAAAGCATTTTTCATTCTCCGTCGATTTTTTGACGGTAACAAGCTAGTCAAGGAAACCTTTGGAATAAAAAGAAATGATTCTGTTTGAGAGGAGGTGATCATTCATCTCGCTTGAGCCTGCGTAAGGCTTATTTTTTATGCCTTCTTGGACCTGCCGTAAGTCGTTAAAAATTGTTAATTATCACCTTATAATGATCGATATAATAATGAGGTGATCATAATGAATAAAGATTTAGCAGATTCAAAATCAGTACTGAAATTATCGAAAAAAGTAATTTCAGATGTATTGTCTGATATTCCAAAAAAGCACAAGAGTTAAAAGGCTAACTTTTAGCAGAGAAGAAATGATTAAAAAGGAGTTTGCTAATAGGTTTAATACTAATGAATTAAAAAAATGTTAAAACGAATTGAAGGATCGATATTAGTTCACAAAGGGATGGATGGAGTAGGACAACAAGGAACTGCAATCTTGATTGCATCCATAGGTAGCTTTATAAGTATTGCTGTCAGTATGATTGGTACATTATCTAACTACATTTCAAATCATTTTAATAGTAAACCTTCACAAATAACGGAACTTATTCTTGGTGCTTATTCATGGCCATTATATCTATTAATTATCTTGGTAATGATTATATCGGTATATTGGATCGGATCATATTTAAACAGACAAAAAAGAATTATATTGGTACTATGAAATTAATTGTTTGCTTGCTGAAACGATCGATGAATATCTTGAATTGCTAAAGTTGAATCAGCAAACTAAGGAGACCTGAAAAGGTCTTTTTATTTTGCCTATCTCACTAAAGGTGGCGATCATCAATGGCTTAAATTGATAGGATTCAAACCGATATATATAGTGATCAAAAAATTTAACTCCCCTCACGGATCCCCCCGGGTCCGTTTTTTTTATGCATTACATGTGATAACAAATTGAATTTACGTAGTCAAACGCTTAATAAATTCATATGGTATTCACATTGTCTAATTATTATTATGAATGAAGTTTACTTGTTCATTCTCTAAGGCTGTTAATTTTATTTTTTCCTATTC
The DNA here is from genome assembly GCF_000497245.1 of Sporolactobacillus laevolacticus DSM 442. GTDB lineage: Bacteria > Bacillota > Bacilli > Bacillales > Sporolactobacillaceae > Sporolactobacillus > Sporolactobacillus laevolacticus. Next base: position 14,107 of record NZ_AWTC01000006.1, on the reverse strand, counting down.
ATGGACTCTTCGGAGTCCTATTTTTTATAAACATGGAGGCGAACAAATGAACAAATACGAATTTGTCTATCGAGCTGCAGCTGCAATTCTTGGAGCGGTGACCGGCTATCTGTATCAAGGGTGGTCACCAATGATCAGGATCTTAATTACATTTGTGATTATCGATTATGTGACTGGCATGCTCGCCGCATCTTACACCGGTACATTATCTAGTAAAGTTGGATTTAGGGGCATCGCCAAAAAGGTGATGCTCTTTTTCGTGTACTGAAAACCCTAGGCTTACGAATTACCAGTAAAAGAGAAAGGTGCTAAAATTAAGTATGATGAAGGGAATTTTTTAGATTGGCAATAAATTAACAAGTAATAAAGGTTCCCATATCAGGAACGGCGATATTAATAGAAATAGATAGAAAAATAAGCAGGGAGGGAATTAATAAGTATGTTGTTATTGATCAGTGTTCTATTATTTTTATGTTGCGCAATGATGCTTTTTGCCCTGCAAATTATTTACCAATTATTGTTTAGAGATAAATATAAATCGCTATCGGAGTTCTGCGACCGGACAGGTTTTGCATGGATACCGAGTATTTTGTTTATTTTATCGTTATTAACATTTTTTTGTTTTCTTGGAGGTTGGCAAATTAATTAACTATGGAATAAATTTAGGGAAAACTTATAGGATCAGATGTACTAATCATACAGAAGAAGTTGGCCAACGTCTTTTTCTATCCTGGGGTCATATGAATACATTGTTTTTTAATGAATAGCTTTGGAGAAATACTGGAAAATTGAAGGACACACATTGTTCTAAGTTCGATTCTTATAAACGTTATCGCCCCTGCAGCCTCTCAGTGATAGAAGGACGCGGTATACGATGGATGAGTATAGATTCCTTATCAGTAGTTTTGTGAGCGCGCGCGTTAGCGATGTGTAGGTGAGGAGCAGTGTAATAATTAGGATGTGCTTATTGGCTTGTTTGACCAGAGTATTGGTGAGTATGAGGATTAACCCCACTCACTGAGGTCGTTCCTCTGAATTCGTGATAGTGTCCTCCATTAGGCAGTGGAATTGCAGGCCCTGTAATGCCTGATATCTGATGTCTATGTCCATCATTAACAGAAGTCATGGTGAAATACCTGTGAGAATGCGGAACATCACTAGGAGCGGGTTCAGTAGTTCCGGCATATTGATGTCTGTGTCCATCATCAAAAGAGGTAGTGCCCCTAAATTGATGGACATGCACAGGCACACCGTCCCAACTCGTAATAAAAAGTTGATGTGAGTGAAGCGGGTCTGAATCATCAGAATGGAACACGAAACCAGTAACAGGAACTCCCATTTATTACGCCTCTTTTTACATAAGATTTTTGATCAATAATTCATATTCATATGCATTCGATCTAGAACGGTAAAAATTTTTAATTGAAAATGAAAAAGGCCACCCGGGTGCTAGGTGTCCTTTATACAGAAGGTGATGAATAGGCGCCAGTACTGACACGCCTATTTTTTAATAGCAGAACGCCGTTCCAACGATAATCAACAGAATAAACAGGACAACGATCAGAGCAAAGTTATTAATCTTGAACCCACAGTCGTAGCCACCACCGTAACCGCCGCCAGTGTTACCATTATCACAACTCATGAGCGAACACCTCCTTATCATGTGGATACAACATTATATGAGTTCAAACAAGAGAATGTAAGGGTTAGATGTATGAGGAGAAAAGCCTATTTGAGAACCTGTGTCGAGAGTGTGAATGCTAAAAAGAGCACATGGTGGAAAGTGCTCTTGATTAGGAGTGTTCTTTCATGAGTCTTGACGGATTCAGCAATTTACCATTTTACAAAAGATACGCCGACGATAATCAATAGGATAAACAAAACGACGATCAGAGCAAAACTAAAATCCGATTTGGGATAATTAGAATTACCTTGATCGTTATCATTTCCTTCACTCAAGATGCTGCACCTCCTCATTAAGTGATACTGCATAATATGTGTGGGCATGCAGGAGTGAAATGGACATGAAGACGAGGGAAAGAGCCTGTTTTGAAGGGTATATCATAGATTAGAAAACGAAGATGCTCTTCGTATTAGCAAAGAAAGAGACCATAGGTTAACCATTTTAGACGCATGACATAATGATAACCGTGGATTTGTTCTCTCTTTGGTGAGTTGGTCTACTCAAAGTCCTTTTAGATTACATAACTTAGATTGAGGTGATATTAAAACAAAAGGGAATGAAAAAATTAGATGGAAGATTTGATGTGCTATCGTGGACAACCGGTTGAAGTTTGTGGTCGTGACGGCAGATCTTATTGGGGAGTAATAGATGGTATGGATCCACGAGGGGGGATATTTCTACGAGATCGCTTTTCTAGACGGATATTCATCCCGTTTTTTCTAATCGCAGCTATTTTCCTCTTAAGAAACAGAAGGCGTATTTTTTAAAAATAGGAATGCAGTCTTTTATCGTTTGTGGAAATCAAAATGAAGTGATTTGGAGCCTGCTAATTTGCGGGCTCTTTTATTGTATATAAATTTCAATCAACATTTATGTAACAACATTATGAGGGCCATTGTGGAATTAAAGCAAATTAGACCGTCGAATAGAACATGGTTGATGAGATTCCAGACAGTTCAGAATAGATAACCAGGTCAAATGTGAGGTTGTCCAAATTAGCTTTAGTAAAATATTTAGACCATCATAAATTTTTTTTAAACAGATGGGAACATTAATCTAATGCGTATTATTTCATTGTGGGAGGTCGAAAACTTTGCATTTTAATGTTCCAAAAAATAAAACGATTGGTAAATATGTAGTCCTGTTCATGGTCTTTGTGAACTTTGTCATTGGGCAAAGTTCAGGTAATTGCTTAGGCAAAACGCAAAATCAGTATGTGACTTCTGGTTATATTCCAGCACCTGTTCATAAACTGATGGTAAGCAATAATTCCGAGAAAATTGTCTATTTAACTTTCGATGATGGACCGTCTTCATCTTCAGATAAATTGATGGATCTATTGGATAAATATCACGCCAAGGCGACATTTTTTCTACTTCAATCAAATATTCTTAAACATCCGAAAGAAGTAGAACGAATGAATCTAGAGGGGTTTTCATTAGGACTACATGGTGTCACTCATGATCATCGAAAACTATATCGGTCAAAACAAACTGTTGTTCGAGAAATGAGCGAGGATCAAAAAACGTTAATGAATATTGTAAAAATTAAAACTCCATTTATAAGAACCCCTTATGGTAGCTATCCTTTTATGAAAAATAACTACCGCCAAGCTATAAATGAAAAAGGTTTTATTATGTGGGATTGGAACGTTGATAGCCACGACTGGAAATATAGAAATTGGCGATTTAATCAGGTAACAATTAATCAAATTAAAAAGTTGAATGCTACCAACCAAATTCCAGTCATTTTATTGCATGATCGATTCAGTACAGTTCAAAACATCGAGCCGCTTCTTAAATACTTAGAGTTGAATCATTATAAAATGAATGGAATAGATGCCACATTACATCCTCTACAGTTCCCGGTTGAATTTGGCAAATTTTAAGGAATTACTCTCTCGTTTTTGTTGACACTAATTAAAAGGTTGTACGTACCCCCAATGCAATAAAATAGGTGATCTTGTTATTCTGTTATTAAGCTCTGTTTTCCATTTGCTTTTGTAACTGTTTAATTTGTGCTTGCATTTCCGCTATTTGTTGTTGTGTTTGCTGCTGCTCTAATGATTGTTGATCTTTGTCCTTTTGATCCGAAATCTGTTGTTGTCGATCATTTTCTAGAGCAATCGCTTGCCCAATAAGAGTAATTGTATCACCCGTTGTGCTTAACAATTGCCCAAAATATTGTACAAGATCAGCAAAGTTATATTTATTTCCGCCATTTCCATTAAAACAATTCATTGTATTCCCTTCTTTCTAAGTCACTGTTACATGTTATGCTGAGCATGCTTGTATGGCATTAACATCAGGAGCTCTAATATTAAAAGGAATGAGCTTATCCATTTGTGAGTCAATAATAAATTCCGGTGAAGAGTTAAACAAACATATGATTAATACAAATGTTCGCATATTTGGCAGCATGGTATTAAGAAGAAACATAAATTATATAAGCAGACCTGTTGATTTATACTTCTTCTAAGATAACAGCTACCCCATCTTTAGCGTTGGTCTCTGTAATTTTCCATGCATGTTGTTTCAGTTCATCAATCGCATTCTCCATTGCAACCGGATATCCGCATTGTTGCAAAAGTTCGAGATCGTTGCGATCATCGCCGAAAGCCATCACTTGACTTATCGGTATCAGCATTGCGTCACAAAGCGAACGTACGGCTTTGGCTTTATTTGTTCCTTTTTTCATAACCTGTACTATTTTTCCGGAATCAGTTAAAACAATTGATGCTTTTTCTCGGTATTCTTTGTTGAAGTTCGAGAAGTCAATATCACCGTATATTAGTAATTTGTTCGCACGTATCTTTTTCATTTCGTTTGCCGGTATTACGTTTGAACTTATCCAAGGTGAGAGATCAGCTGATTCGGTATACAAGACATCTTGTGATTCAACAGAGCAAGATGCATTCGGGAAATGAGTATGTACATAAGTAATCATGTTTTCTGAAAGTGAAAGGGGGAGGGTAAAACTTTTTGTGATTCCGTATTGATCAATGACGAGTGCGCCGTTATAAAAAATGACCGTCATGTGCTGCAGTAACTGTACGGGAACAAAACGGCGAACAGAGCGCGGTAGTCGGGCAGTAGCAATCACCACTTTTATTCCTTGCTGAAGGCAAGTAAGGATCGCAGACTGGTTTCTTTGTGAGATTAATTGATGCTGATTTAAAAGTGTTCCATCAAGATCGAGGACGACCATCTTAACCATCGATATATTATTCATTCATTTACTCTCCCTAGAGTTGTTTGTTATACGGCATTATAGCACCAATCAACGTATGTGAGATATACGCATACAAAATGAATAGATATATGTATAAATCACATGTATATTGCTTTTATTCTACGTAGAAAGCGTGTATATTTGTATGTATAAAGTATGTAGTCAATAATTAGAAAAGGAGATCATCATGCCGAATAAAACCATTTATGTTCCCGATGCTGATTTGCAGGTGTTTGATCAGGCCCAGGAAGTTTCAGGCAAGAACTTGTCAGCTACAATTGTCCAGGCACTTCGTTTTTTTACCAAGATAGGTGAAGGAAAAGGGTTCGAACATATTGAGGTTTCCGAAGGTGAAGATGGTTTTTACAAAAGGAAACGATTTATCGGACGAGAACTTGCCTCAGCAAGTGTCCATGATGAGGATCATGCGCTATTGACTACTTATGTCGTTTATGAAACCACACATGGGCGTTATGCGGTTTTCATCCGTGAGCAGAAAAGAATACCGTTAGAACAATCCATTGAACATGAACTTAAAAAGAGGATTATGGAGAAGATCGCGGGAGAAAATATAAACCGGATTCCATTCCCAAAAGAGGTTGAAGAAGAGACAGCGGATACACGCAAACTGGAAGTTTACAATTCCATTGATGCGCTCGCCGGCCATATACCTGGTGATTTATATAGGGCGCTCCATGAAATCAAGGATGGAGAATTTCTGGATATATAACCATTTCAGCGGTTGGTTATTAATTTGTAAAGCTGCTCAAATAAAGGAGTATTAAATGATACGTATTCTCGCAAAAAATCCTGAAGGAAGCATCTCGTCTGATTTGAATTTTCAAACGCTTCAAGTACTGAATTCACGTTGGTACTGGGCTGATTTAAGCGAGCCTAATGATGAAGAGGTGAAACAATTAAAACAATTCTTCCCATTGTTTCACCGCCAAACTAAAGATACCCATCACCATTCGCATCGGCCGCAGCTCAAGCTTTTTAAAGATTACTACTATGTGTTACTTCAGGTGATCAGTCCAAATACGCTGAAAACTCATGAATTGTATTTATATGTAGGAAAACGATCGATTATTTCATTTCATGATCAGAATCTGAAGGCGGTCAATGATATTTGGCATGAGTGCCGTACGGATGAGAAACTTTCCAGGGAAGTTGGGCCTGATGAAGTGCTTCGCAGGCTGCTTAACCGGATGATTGATCAGTATATGATGGTTGCGAACGATCTTGAAGATAAAATTGAAGACTTGGATTTGAACGCCAAACGCGAGCCGATACACAAGTTAAACCGACGTGTCTTCCAATTGCGCAGTGAATTACTGAGTTTTCGCCGAGTGATTACACCGCTGATGGATATTTTTAACCGGATGATTGGTTCTGCTTATATTGAGACGACTGAAGAACATGAACTATTTTTGCGTAATCTCAATGAAAATCTCAACCGCTTGACGCATATGATTGAGTCTAACCTGGAAATTACATCGGATATCCGTGATAGTTATCTGTCACTGACAACCTATCGGACGAATCGTATTATGCAGACACTAACGGTCATTACGACGATTTTTATGCCTTTGACGTTTATCGTCGGCATTTACGGCATGAATTTCGCCTATATGCCGGAACTAACCTGGCGCTACGGGTATTTTATCGTTCTTGGCGTAATGTTTTTGATCGCGATTATTATGTATTACTGGTTCCGGAAAAAGGGCTGGTTTGATAAGTAGATAAATCATTTGCCGAAACGGTTCGTGAAATCGGATTCAAAACACGTACATCTGTCCCGAATTTACACATCGCATCACAGTCACAGGTTAAATCGGAGAACAGGATATAGGACATTGCGGATCCAAGTGTTTTCTCTTTTTGAAACGATGGACGAAGTAATTGTGCTTTAATTTCTTTTTCGCGGCTATCCGGAGCGACAAGATAAAGCCGGCAGTTTTGTGATTTAATGGATAAAGCCAAATCTTGAAGCCTTAGAATGCCAGAATAAATGGATGTGCTTTTCTCGACTTCAAAACCACTGATAATCATGCCGTTATCATCGAGCCATAAAACGTCAATGAGCGCAATTGTTGTGGCAACAGGTGAATCCGGCAAGTGTAAGTCCTGTCGTTTCAGTGAATAATCACCAAGTTTCTTTCCTTGCCAATCTCTTTGGTGATCGTTCTGTGCAATCCATACTTTGTAACCAAGCGCTTGACCAAGCCGGGCCAGATGAGATTGAATTTCACTGTGTGTTTTATCCTCTAACTGATCTTGAAGCACTTGATTATGCCTTTTCTCCATCAATTTTTTTCTTTTTTGCTGTTCATCGATCAACGCTTCATCTGCATTCTCCGGTATGACAAGCCGGTTGCTTCCGATTTCAAACAGAAGTCCTGCAATTGCGCCGAGATCTTTAGAAAGGTGCAAGCACTCATTTGCTGCAAGGATGCCTTCACGCATTTCAAGATACGAGGACCAGGACCCTAGTTTAATCTTTTGCTTGAAAAGTGTATTGTATCCTTTTACAATCGCTGTGTTGAAGGGAGGATAAAGTGTAGGATGCAGAAAGTAAATGATATTCGCAACAGCCGGTCCTAGACCTTTAATTTTCAGGTGATCAAGGTTAACAATTGCATTGAATATCTGTTCTTCATTCTTAGCTTGCAGGCAATCTGCAAGAAATCTGCCAAAAGCAAGTTGATTTTCAGGATTTTCATAGATATCTGGTATTCTCAGTTTCGGTTTCCAGAAAAATGCATGTGCCGCACCTTCGAAAACTTGTTTCTGTTCAGATATCGCTGTGACAACTGCCTCAAGACTTGACCCTTTAAAATCATTACCAAAGGTTCGACTTTCAATGTCGTCGATGACATCATTTAAACCTTTCTTGATTGTCCGGAAAGCCTTCAGCCGATCATCATTATTCAAAAACCATGTATGATAGACGGACTCCGAATCTTGTATATAATCCTTTGCAATACATTCTAAGACTGACGTTTTCACACCAATACCTCCAAACCCGATCTCAACAATTACTCTTTATTATAGCTTTTTTTCGAAGTGAAACATCCTATTTCAGACTTGAAAATTATTCAATCACTAGTCCTGATGGTTATTCCAGTGTATACTTTTTAACATGATAAGTTTTGAAATAAATGAATAAGAGGGGACGAGCTGGATCGTAATGGAGGAGTTAAAAAGACGAATCGTTGAAGATGGTATTGTTATCAATTCTGATATTTTAAAAGTTGACCGGTTCTTGAATCATCAAATTGATCCGCAATTGATGAAACAGGTTGGAGAACAATTTGCGATGGCATTTGCCGAAGCAGGTGTCACTAAGGTACTAACACTTGAATCCTCCGGGATCGCGCCTGCACTAATGACAGGATTACAATTGAATGTGCCGGTTATTTTTGCTCGAAAGAAAAAACCTTTAACTCTTAACAAAGGTACCTTAACGACGAAAATCTATTCCTATACAAAGGAAATACATAATCCGGTTTACTTGGAAGAGAACATGATTCTTGATCAAGATCGTGTCTTAATTATTGATGACTTTCTGGCCAATGGCGAAGCGTCATTAGGACTTACGCGATTAATCGAAATGGCTGGAGCAACGGTCGCCGGAATCGGTATTGTAATCGAGAAGTCCTTCCAGGATGGGCGTTCAAAACTTGATCAGGCAGGGTATTCTGTATTCTCATTAGCTAGGATTTCATCATTAGCGAACAATCGGGTCAGCTTTCTTGATGAATGAGCAAGAACATTGGAGAGGAGAGCATATGAGCCAATACAAATCTCTATTTTTTGATGTCGATGATACGTTGTTGGATTTCGGTGCAGCCGAGGATCTGGCACTCAATTTGCTTTTTGAAGATCAAAATCTGCCTTTAACAACAGAAATAGAAAGTTACTATAAAAAGATGAATAAAGGATTATGGAATGACTTTGAAAATGGAAAAATAGCACGTGATGAACTCGTGAACACACGTTTTTCAAAACTATTCAAAGCATTTGGCAAAGAGGTGGACGGCGTTGCGATGGAGAGAAATTATCGCCGCTTCCTACGTGAAGGGCATCAGCTTGTTCATGGTGCTTATCCATTGATTGATGCATTAAGTAATAAATTTGATCTCTATATTGTGACCAACGGGGTAGCGGAGACGCAAAGAAAAAGGCTCCATGACGCTGGTTTAGCTCCTTATTTCAGAGATGTTTTTGTGTCGGAGGATACCGGTTATCATAAACCGGATAAAGAATTCTTTGACTATGTATTTGCACGGGTTCCTCATTTTGAAAAACGTGAAAGTTTAATTATTGGGGATTCATTGATCTCTGATATCCATGGTGGAAACCAGGCAGGACTTGATACATGCTGGTTCAATGCTGGCAACAAAATCAATAAACTTAATGAGCAGCCAACCTATGAAATTCATCAACTCAAGCAATTATATTCAATCCTAAATGTTGCTGTTAAATAACAAATAACCTCATTACTTGTTGAACAGGTGATGAGGTTATTTTATATACAGTAAAATATTTATGTAAACCAATTGTTTTAATTATCTTCAGTTTTCTTGAAATGATCATCCATATGATCGACAGCTCGCTTGAGTTCATCATTCGAGAGATGTGTATAGATCATGGTCGTTTGTATTGCAGAGTGGCCAAGTTGGCGACGCAGCTTTGGAATATCATTGTTCTCAGCCTGATAGCGCGTAGCAAAAGAGTGGCGTAACTTGTGAACCGAGAGGGAGGGTTTGCCAAATGTTTTTGCATATTTTTTTACCAAATTTTCGATGGCGCGCGCGCTCAGACGGCGCGTAGTGTCTTTGGGGCCCATGGCTGCAGATACGAAAAGTGCCTGGTTTGTTGTTGGGATTTTATATTTTTTGCTGCGTACAGTCAAATAGTCCTCTAGGTCGAGGCCAGCTTGCTCACTGAAGAATACATATTGCTCTTTGTTTCCTTTGCGAATCACGCGCACCATTCGTTTCTGAAAGTCAACATCGTTAATATCCAAGCCGACCACTTCGGAAAGACGCAAGCCTGATCCGAGGATTAATGAGACAATAGCTGTGTCGCGTTCAGCATTCTGCGCGTGAAAATTGAGCAGCTTTTGATTCTCCTTGACGATTTCCCGATAACCATCGGCGACAAATTGACGGAACGCCTCATACTCATCATCCCATAGTATTTTACCGGCCATCTTTTGAGCAACGGTTTCCTGATCTTCTGTAATTTTGTTAAAAGCGATTTTCGCCATCACATTTCGGACAATGTAGGGTTTAAGATCGTTCGTTTCAGCTACATTCTGCAAATAATTGAATAAAGATTTCAATGAGGAAAGTTTGCGATTGATCGTGAATTTGTCGTTCTGTAGACGAAACTGGAGATACGAAAGAAAATTTTCGATCGATTGAGGAGTCAACTTCTCCAAGCATTCAAGCGAAATGTCGGTTCGTTTTCCCTGGTAATAACCCTCAGCAAGCAACCAGTCAAAGAAGATAAGATAATCGTGACAATAGTTTAACAGCGATCTCGGTGACATGACACGCATCTTTTTGTTCACATACTCATCAACATACCATGGAAGTTGTGCCGTTTTTTCATCAATACGGTCGTAGAGATGTGGAGCGCGTTCGTCAACCATTAATAACCCTCCAATGTGATAATAAAATGTAAATATATAGAATATCACAAGTTTATCTTATCATGCATATAGGAAGAAGTCAATGTTTTACGTAGTAATCTAGCGTGAATTTAAGAAGATCACGATTTTGTCATGTTCTCAATTCTAATTATTGACTTTGAAACAAAATGATGGATATTATTGAGCTATTAATGGTAAAAAATGGGGGATTGACTATGGCATTCGCGGAATATTCCGTTTCAATTCGAAAACCGGTTCACGAGATTTTTAACTTTATATTAAATGGAGAAAACAATAAAATCTGGAGACCCTCTGTCTTTGCAGTAAAAAAAGAAACTGCAGGAGATATAGGTTTCGGAACAAAGTTTTCACAGACCATGAAGGGACCTTTCGGAAAAAGCATCAGTGGAGATTACGAGATTAGCAGCTCTGAAACAGATAAAAAGATTTCTTTTAAAGTCATCTCCGGACCAGCGAGACCGTCAGGCAATTACGTTTTTGAAAATGACGGAGACGAAACTCAAGTAACGTTTAGCTTATCATACAAACCAAGTGGATTGGCTAAGCTCATGGATCCAATGATAAACAAACAAATGCAGCTGGAAACAGCTATGCTTGTGAATGTAAAAAAACATCTAGAAAGTTGATTACGGCAAAAATATATATTTTTGCCAAATATCTGTGGGCTTGTCCAATTAAAATTATCTGTTCGATAATAAATGTGACATTGTCCATATTTTTTTCTCTAATCTATTGCGGAGTGACAAATGAAGCTCCGTAATTTTATATCAATAAATAAATCGTAAATTGTTGATGAGTACGTTTTAAAAAGAACCAAAAAAAGAATGATAAAAACAGGTCACCGAAAAAGCTAATAAACTGTAAAAAGAGATGTATCTAAAATTAAATATTGATATTACTTCGTCAAAATTATATTTTACGTAGTAATTAAACGATGTTGATTTTGGTCCTCTCCCGATTGCAAATCTGTCTAGCGACGCAAAACCTGGGACTAATTTAAAACTTGGTATTTTGTGCAGTGAATCTGAGACCGATTTAATTTATCAAGGTTTTGAATAGCACGTTATTTTAATGCTCTGGTAGCCACATCTGTTAAATAGCTTTATTTGATGAAAAAAACTGTGGTATTCTTTTTCAATACAGATTGAACAAAAAGTAAGATTTTCTCTAAAGTATTTTCCTCTATTGCAACTGTATTAAACCTATTATCACCACAAATGAACACAAATTTTTAAGTTTTTTATATAGTATTCTTATTCCCAATAACCTTCCAGAGCTTGTACACCAGAAACAATATCCAAAACATACCCAAATTCTTTTACAATGGCCACTTTTCATTTGCGGTGCAAAGTCATTTTTTGATTCCCCCCTCTCCTTCTGTATAACATCAAAGTATGTAAAACCACTGAGCTTGAAATTTGAACTATATATAATCTAATGTTAATATTTATTTGCAATTATATAAGGGAGTGATTATATGGATGGCATTAATCTAGACGACATGTCCTTTTTGTTGAAGATTATCAGTGACAAGACAAGATTAACAATGCTTGCTTATTTAAAGAATGGTGAAATGTGTGTTTGTGAATTTGTTGATGTGTTTGATCTGTCTCAACCAGCGATTAGTCAGCATTTAAAGAAATTACGTACTGCAGGTGTCATTTGTGAACGTAAACTGGGGACGTGGGTATATTATCGTTTAAGTCCGGATCTTCCAGTCTATATTTCAAATCTTATTAAGACGCTCCCCACATTAAAAACTAAGAATTGTAATTGTCAAACAAGCGAAAATTTAGTTCAGTTGGAGTCATCGAAATGAATAAGTTGTCTTTTCTCGCCTCTTGATGTGGTCCGAGTAGCCATACCGCTCATGATTTATTTCATCATCATGTTTTTCGTCTCCTTTTTTCTCTCCCGGAGAGTTGGAGCAGATTATGGTAAAACGTCGGCTCTAAGCTTTACGGCAGCAAGTAATAACTTTGAACTTGCCATAGCAACTGCTGTAGGGATATTCGGAATTCAATCCGGAGAAGCTTTTGCCGCCGTCATTGGTCCGCTTGTGGAAGTTCCAGTCATGATTGGTTTGGTCAACGTCGCACTATTCTTTAGAAAAAGATTGAGCTATAAAACATCAAATACCAGCGTAAAGGACGACATTTAAAATGGATAGAAAAATCGTTTACTTTCTCTGCACAGGAAATTCCTGCCGCAGCCAAATGGCTGAAGGCTTTGGAAAAAAATATCTGGGGGACAAATTTGATGTGCGTTCGGCCGGTATTGAAGCTCATGGATTAAACCCGAATGCAGTTAAAGCCATGAAAGAAGTTGGCATTGATATTTCACAGCAAAAATCCAAACTCATTGATATGGATCTGTTGAAGCAGGCTTACCTTGTCGTCACTCTTTGTGGGGATGCTGAAGAACGGTGCCCGATGACACCTCCAAAGGTTAGACGGGAACACTGGGGATTCGATGATCCGGCAAAAGCACAAGGTACAGAAGCTGAAAAATGGGCTGTGTTTCAGCGTGTCCGTGATGGTATTAAAAAGCGAATTAAACAGTTTGCAGAGGAAGAACAATTGATTAAATAAAAAGGAGTCGGTAAAAGTGACAATTTCGAATGACAAAATCAGGCAAAACGTTCGGAACCGGTACAAGAGGATCGCTCTTCAGGATGTTTCAGCTTCGTCCTGTGGCTGTTCCTCTGAAGTGGGCTGCTGTGATACTCAAGCTGATCGTAATAGTGTCTCGGAACAACTCGGCTATTCTGCTGAAGAATTAAAATCAGTACCTGAAGGAGCTAATTTAGGCTTAGGTTGCGGTAACCCACAGGCAATAGCCTCTTTAAAGTCTGGTGAAAGTGTATTGGACCTTGGGAGTGGTGGAGGATTCGACTGTTTTCTTGCTGCTCGTCAGGTAGGTGAAACAGGTCAGGTTGTTGGCGTTGATATGACTCCCGAAATGGTCAGCAGAGCACGTCAAAACGCTGAAAAAGGAAATTTCACTAATGTTGATTTTCGTTTGGGAGAAATTGAACATTTGCCAGTGGCCGATCAGTCCACTGATGTCATTCTCTCGAATTGCGTGATTAATCTTTCACCGGATAAAACTCAAGTTTTTAAAGAAGCTTTTCGTGTACTAAAAGAAGGCGGACGGCTTGCGATTTCAGATGTTGTGCTCACTGCTGAATTGCCTGCTGAAATAAAGAATGACTTGGAGGTTTCCTATTCGGGCTGTATTTCAGGAGCTTCTTCAATCGCTGATCTCCAAAATATGCTTGAACAAAATGGATTTACACAAATTGAAATTAAACCAAAAGATGAATCGAAAGCGTTCATTAAAGAATGGATTCCTGGAGCAAATATTGAGAAGTATATTGTTTCATCAACGATTCAGGCTGTTAAGTAACCATAATGCAATAAATCAAAACCACCCTTCAAAAGGGTGGTTTGCTCTAAGGCTATAAGCCTTTTGCTACCGACCAGCGTCTCAAGGCGCTGGCCTTCACT
>NZ_AWTC01000005.1 GCF_000497245.1 Sporolactobacillus laevolacticus DSM 442 | reverse complement strand
AGGATGGTGACCATGGACCTAAAATCACTGAAAACATTCCACAGGATTCTGAGCTCAGGGAGTTTTCACCGGGCGGCTGAGGAGATGAACTACGCCCAATCCACTGTCTCAATGCAGATACAGAGGCTGGAAGCAGAGGTAGGTGTGCAGTTGTTTGACAGGACTCAAAAATCCGTTGGTTTGACTGAGGCAGGCAGAGTGTTTTATGAACAGAGCATTGATATTATGAAACGGATCGACCAACTGAAGTCGACAATGATAGAGGTGACCCAAGCGGAATCCGGAAGTGTACGCATTGGTGTCACGGAGCCGTCCGCGAGCTTTCGATTTCCAGCAATTCTTGGTAAATTCTTAAACACCCATCCCAAAGTGCATGTGAGCGTACATATTGCCAACACCCCCATACTCAACAACTTGCTACATACAGGGGAGATTGACATTGCACTTTGTTCCACTCCTGAAATGGGTACCAGTTTATTCTTTGAACCGTTATTCCAAGAAGGGTTTGTGGTATTACTGCCGGAGCATCATCCCCTCAGCGAACAATCCACCATTTCACCTGAGGATTTCGTCGGACAACGACTGCTTATCACAGCCAAGAACTGCCCGTACCGCAAGAAACTTGAAGTGGTTGCCCAAGAGTGGAACATACCATTAAACACGCTAAACACACTCGAAATCACCAGTATGACAGCCCTAACGAGTTACGTTGAGCACGGAATTGGCATTGCGTTAGTTCCTAGGATAATGACTGAGTCACCGGTACCGGGTACAATAGTACGCGAAATGGGATCGCATTCAATTAATATGACAACCGGCTTTCTATATCAAACTGATAAGCTTCCGATGCTTCCAGCGAGCCGTGCATTGTACCATTTTCTAAAAAACGAATTATTGACATCCATCACTCCCTAACTGAAAGTTTTTTCACACACTGCGATGATAAATTTGCTACATCACTTAACTGCCCAAAAGTGCAATAAGGATNATCCATCACTCCCTAACTGAAAGTTTTTTCACACACTGCGATGATAAATTTGCTACATCACTTAACTGCCCAAAAGTGCAATAAGGATGGCTCTCATAGAAGCAATTATTTATGCAGTCGAGGACAGACATCCGTAAGCGTCAAACCTAGCACACCTGTCCAAACGTGTTCGAATCCGTCACAATGAATTCATCACGTATGTGAAAGGATGAATCGCGAATGGAGACGAATCTATAGGCAATAGGGTCAGAACGCATTCATGCGTATCAGACCAGCGGACAAACCATGAAAGCCTGGTGTGCGGAGCAGAACCTGACCGTTCATCAATTAAAATACTGGCTTTACAAAGCTCAACGAAAAAGACCGGCGTCCTCCGCTATGACCTTCCGCCCGGATACTGTCCCACCTCCATCCACCCACATCCCCCGATTCGCTTCACATCCAAATCGGGGTTGCGCGAATCGAGGTTTGCTCCGGTTTTGAACCGGAGCTGCTTCGTGACGTGGTCACAGCGCTATCTCCAATATGCTTCATCCGTTCATTGGCACCGATACGTTCTTAATTGCTCCATTATTACCAACTCGCTTCAAGTATTATCAAATCCCTACGAGTATTTCAGGATGGCTTGTCAGTGCCTATGCCCTAGGTTATGCCTGCTTTGCAGAAAAATCATCCGCCAAAATTGAAATGACTGATATAATTTGAGAAGAGATCGAAATAATTTTCAAACTGATCGATAAATCCAAAAAACCGATCGATACACGAGATGACTTTCGAAAAAAATGTGGATCGGCAGCTCTTCGTGGATTCACTGCCCGCTCAATCATTCCCAGTTGAAAATATTCGTTTGAACAGATACAATAAGTCCTGTTGGTTTTTACAAGATCTCCTCGCAAGATCCAAGAGGGGGTAGAGGCGCGGCATTTATGATGAACGTATCCGAGGCTAAGGGGAGCCGTAGAAGGTGCGCGTAAGGAACTGCCGCCGAAGTGTGTCTGGCACCCTTGTCAGGCATGCTGGGACCGTTTCCGAAAAGGGGCGGGACTGTCACATGCGTCAATGCATGTGTTGTGCTATCGGTGGAAGATGTGCGTGGAGTAAGTGGATAGATCGACCTGTATTGAATCAAACAGATCTTATAAACTTTTTCTATAAAATGTTCTCGTCCGCTGAAGGCATCGTTTTGCTTTCGGCGGACGTTTTATTATCCATTCTTATATTCTTCACATCTCCTCCGAAATACAGAGAGGGAGAGAGAAAACTTGAGACAAGAAAAATCAAATCAATTACGGCGAGGACTGAAGTCGCGACATCTAACGATGATCGCGCTCGGCGGTGCGATCGGAACAGGGCTGTTTCTCGCCAGTGGAAATGCGATTTATACGGCAGGTCCCGGGGGCGCACTTCTTGCCTATGGATTAACTGGCGTCATGGTTTATTTCCTGATGACCAGTCTTGGAGAACTGGCAACCTACATGCCAACGAGCGGTTCATTCAGTATCTATGCTACGCGTTTTGTTGATCCGTCCTTTGGTTTTGCACTTGGCTGGAATTACTGGTATAACTGGGCGATCACGATTGCAAGTGAACTGTCCGCGGCCACTTTGATCATGAAATTCTGGTTTCCGAATAGCCCATCCACCCTGTGGAGCGGATTGTTTCTGCTCATCATTTTTCTGCTGAATGCGTTAACGGTAAAAGGATATGGGGAATCGGAATATTGGTTTGCCTTTATTAAAGTGGCAACCGTTATTATTTTTATTATTCTTGGTTTGCTTATGATTTTTAGAGTACTAGGCGGAGGCGTACCTGGCTTCAGTAATTTCACTGTGGGCGACGCACCTTTCCATGGTGGTTTTCTAGCGGCATTTGGAGTTTTCCTGGCGGCCGGTTACTCGTTTCAGGGCACTGAACTGCTCGGTGTCGGCGCAGGAGAAAGTGAAAATCCGGAGAAAACGGTACCGAAAGCGATGAACACGATCTTTTGGCGGATCTTGCTCTTTTATATTCTAGCCATTTTTATCATTGCGATGATAATCCCGTATACCAGCCATAACCTATCAGCAACGGATACGGTCATGGTCAGCCCATTCACACTCGTTTTCCAAAAAGCGGGACTTGCTATTGCAGCGTCTGTCATGAATGCCGTCATTTTAACGGCGGTGCTTTCAGCGGGTAATTCCGGACTCTATGCCTCGACACGTATGCTCTACGCATTGGCTAAGAAAGGCAAAGCACCGAGGTTTCTTGGCTATGTAACGGGTCACGGTATTCCAATCTGGTCACTGATTGTTACAGCTGCTTTCGGACTGCTTGCTTTCCTTGCTTCAGGTTTTGGTGATGGCGTTGTCTACAATTGGCTGCTGAGCGCGTCAGGAATGTGCGGCTTTATCGCCTGGCTCGGTATAGCGGTCAGCCATTACCGTTTCCGTCGCGCGTATGTCACACAAGGCGGGAAGCTTAGCGATTTGCCTTATCGTGCAAAATGGTTCCCATTCGGTCCATTGTTTGCCTTTGCGGTATGTATGATTGTAGTGATTGGACAGAGCTTTGGCGCTTTTTCAGGCGGCAAAATTGATTGGGGCGGAATCATTGCAGCGTATATTGGAATTCCTATTTTCCTCGCAGTCTGGTTAATCGCAAAGTGGAAAATGAAGGCGAAGCTGATTCCTCTTGAAAAATGCGACATTTCACGTCATCAGGAAAAATAAAAATTAAAGTATGTGATGAAAAAATCGAGGCGCAATCGTCTCGGTTTTTCTTAAAGAGAAGTTTAGGTTTGTAGTAATTACTGATTTATCGCGATTCGTTTGTCGAATATCGATTTTTCAATCTGCATGGGCTGTGATTGCACGGTATTTTGCCGGTAAATTCATGAACATGCTGGACAGAATGACAGAAGGTCAAAATATGAGGTTCCTGCCGAATTCATGATAGAATAAATATAGGAATTGGCATCATACCTGGACAGGGGGGATTTCTTAATGAAAGAAGTAGTGCTGCAAATACATAGCGGGGTCTGGGGTATCTTAGTTCTGCTGTTTATTTTCAGTTTCGCGTTCTATCGGCAAAAAGGCTGGATCATGGGGCTGCGTCTTTCCTACCTGGTCATGATCATCACAGGAATTTGGCTGCTGTTTCTGATTCATTTCCCGATCATCTTTCTGCTAAAAGGCGTTCTCGCCATCCTGCTCATCGGATTGATGGAGATGGTGCTGGGCAGGAGGAAGAAACAAAAGTCAACGGTACCGTTTCTCGTGCTGCTTGCCATAGACTTGATTTTGATTTTGTTGATCGGTTACAAGATTATTTAACAAAAGAAGGAACTTTTCACTTGAACAGGCGAAAAGTTCCTTCTTTTTTGGTTCATTTTTCATACATTAAGTGTTTGCAAGACGCCGGACGCTTTGATTCGTTCCGCGGCTTCGCGCAGGCGGTCCTCTGATTCTAGCAAGCCGGCACGGACGAATTGATCGCCATGTGCGCCAAAGCCGGCACCTGGCGCAACTGCAACATGCGCGCGTTCAAGCAGAGCGTCGGCAAAGGATTCAGATGTGTAACCTTCCGGGACCTTGAACCAACAGAAAAACGAGCCTTTAGGTGCCCGAACATCCCAGCCGATGGCACGCATGCTGGAAACGAGCACATTACGACGCCGTTCATAGAGCGCGCATAATTCTTGAACGGATTGCTGCGATCCGAGCAAAGCAGCAGCAGCGGCATCTTGAATAGCACTCGGAACGTCTGAATGGTCGATATCATGGAATTGGCTTAACGCTCGGATGATTGAAGCGTTGCCGACCGCGAATCCGATACGGAATCCGGCCATATTATACGTTTTTGAAAATGTGTAGATTTCGATTCCTTGCTCCTTTGCACCCGGTGTCTGTAGAAAACTGAGTGGGCGCTTGCCGTCGAAACCGAAAGCACCGTAGGCAAAATCATGAACGACCGGAATATGATGTTCCTGTGAGAAACGAACGGTATCGGCAAAGAACTCTTCCGTTGCCATCGCTCCGGTCGGATTGTTCGGGTAGTTCAGCATCAAAAGGCGAGCCTTTTGCAGCGTGTCTTCTGGTATTGTTTTATAATTCGGTAAAAAGTCGTCTTCTGCGCGAACCGGTATACCGTAAACCTCAGCTCCGGCAAGAGAAGGGCAAACAAAATACATCGGATACCCGGGATCGGTGGTCAACATGACGTCTCCCGGATTCAGCATTGCCTGTGGCAAGGCCGCAATGGCGACGGTTGCTCCGTCAAACACGGTAATTTCAGTCTCCGGATCAATAGAAACACCATATTCACGCCTATAGAATTCACTGATCGCTTCTTTAAGGGATGATTTGCCACCGGCGGGTGGATAGCCTTGATTTTCCGGATTTTGGGCAGCTTTATTCATCGCTTGGATAATCGAATTGGGAGTGGGCTGATCAGGGCTGCCGGTATGAAGATGAATAACATCAATACCTTGCTTGACCACCGAATTAATACGGCGGTCCATACTTGTGAAGTAATTGGCAGGTAGCGATTGAACCTGCCGAGATGGGATGAATTCAGCCATAAACAAACCTCATTTCCTTCCATTATTTCTATACTCTATGAATGGCCAAATAAAATCGTTCGTTCATGCTTCGTTGCGAGCCGAGGAACAATAACTTAGCGTAACCGAGTTATGCTATAAAACTAGCAGCGTCCTTAATAATAACCTTTTTTTCGCTGCACCGCTATGGTCTCTTTTGGAACCGTTCCGCTTATGCTGAATAAAATAGAGAGAAATGCCTATGCATCTGCAGAATATGGTATGCCTGCAAATCGTGGCGCGCGAGGAAGGGTGGAACTATGTTTGTCTATACAGTAAAGACTGGGGACTCGTTATTTGGAATCAGCCAGAAATTTGATGTTCCTCTGAATACATTAAGAGCAACAAATGGACTGACAGCTACCAATATTGTCACTGGTCAGGCATTACTGGTGCCTATTGATGTGTATACGGTACAGCCGGGCGACAGTCTTTGGATCATTTCACGAATGGCTTATGTGCCATTAAACGCGTTGATTCAGGCGAATCCCGGAATAAATCCCGAACAGATAAGCCCGGGACAAAAAATTAATTTGCCGACGATTGAACGTCATGTGGCAACCCATTTTAGTTATACGCAGCTGAGAACACCGGCGGTTGATCAGGCGGTGATTGCTGATAATGCGCCGTACCTCACCTATATTGGATTGTTCGAGATCCATTTTAATTGGAACGGCGATCTTAGCACACTTAATGATAACGCGGCTGTTCTCGCTTCATGGCGCGGCAGGGTCACGCCGGTAATAACAGTAACGAATCTGACGGCGACCGGATTTAATTCAGCACTTGTACAGCGCGTACTGAACACGCCGGATGTTCAGCAGAGGCTTATCGACAATATGATTAATTATGCAACCTCCAATGGATATGGTGGAATTAATATTGATTTTGAAGGGGTGCTTCCTGCTGACCGAAACGCCTTTGTCATGTTTCTCCAAGCATTGAAGGAGCGTACGCAGGCGGCTGGGCTGAATCTCAGCATCGCGGTTCCGGCGAAGACTGACGACACGGTGCCTTGGGTACGCGGCTATGATTATGCGGCGATTGGAGCCATTGTCGACCAATTTTTCATCATGGCCTATGACTGGCATCATGCGGGTAGTGAACCTGGACCTACCGCACCGATTCAGAATGTTAGAGATACTGTGAATTACGCTGCGAGCTTGATGGATCGTAATAAAATTATCATGGGTACTCCGTTTTATGGCTATGATTGGGTCATTCCCTATTCAAGCCAGACGCCCGGCCGAGCAATTCCTTATCAAGCGGCTATTAATCTTGCGATGAGTGAACAAGTGCCGATTAATTATTCTGTGGCAGATCAAGCCGCTTATTTTTACTACACGGATGACTTGGGCCGTAATCATGTTGTCTGGTTTGAGGATGTACGCAGCCTGTCTGCAAAATCGCAGATTGTCTATAATTCAAGACTTGGAGGGATTGGCACCTGGCAGCTGAACTTTGCTATGCCGCAGTACCCTTGGATATTCACCCACTTTTTCCAAATCCGGAAAGTATGATCGTTTTGCATATAACGTGAAAACAAGCGCGGTTCATGCTATCGTAAACGTATGCGATAAAGACATGAAAGCGAGTGGGACGAATGGCAGTGAAAACCATTGGATTTGTTGGTACAGGGGTCATGGGCAAAGGTATGATCCGCAATCTGATGAAAGCGGGTTTTACGCTTCAGGTGTACAATCGAACAAAAAGCAAGGCGGAGGATCTCCTCGCAGAGGGTGCCGTCTGGAAGTCAAGTCCTGCGGAAGCCGCTGAAGGTGCCGATGTGGTCATTACGATAGTCGGCTATCCTAAAGATGTGGCTTCTGTTTATTTTGACAATGGGATTATTGATCATGCCAAATCCGGAGCTTATCTGATTGATATGACAACCTCTTCGCCGCAATTGGCAGAAAAAATTTATGAAGCGGCCACAGAAAAAGGACTGCACGCACTGGATGCACCGGTTTCCGGCGGCGATGTAGGTGCGCAAAATGGAACACTTTCGATCATGATTGGCGGTAATCAAGAAGATGCCGAGGCACTCGCGCCTGTGTTTCAAGCGATGGGTAAGAAGATCGTCTACCAAGGAAAAGCTGGAGCAGGCCAACATACTAAAATGGCAAATCAGATCGCGATTGCCTCGAATATGATTGGTGTTGCTGAGGCGCTTGGCTATGCAAAACACGCCGGTTTGGATACAGATAAAGTGATGGAGAGCATTGAAACCGGTGCGGCCGGAAGCTGGTCACTGACCAATCTCGGTCGCCGTATGCTAAAGGGTGATTTCGAACCTGGTTTTTACGTCAAACATTTAATAAAAGACGAGCGTATTGCTCTGGAATCAGCGGAAGCCATGGGATTCGAAACGCCGGGACTTTCTTTGTCCAAGAAGATTTATGATGAGCTGGCAGAACAAGGCGAGGAAAACAGCGGCACACAAGCAATCTTCAAAAAATATTGGAAAGAATAATTGATAAAAGAGCATCAGAGCGATCACGGAAGATCATTCCCGTGACCGCTTTTTTTCAAGTAAAGAAAGTATACGATTTTTGGCAAAACCAAGTTGATGATCAAACGCGCAGATGCGAGACTCCTGCGGGAATCGCGAGCCAAGTGAGACCCCGCAGATTACCGCCTGTCTGAGGAGGCTCACGGATCGCCCGCGGAAAGCGAGCAATCGGAGCGTAGTCAAGGTTAGTGCCCAGCCACCGCGTCTTGCGGGAGTACGAACCGGGCGCTTTTTGCCCGGTTTTTCTTAACGGGAGGTTAAAAGGCAGAGACATAAGGATCGCATCAACGATTCACTACCTAATCGAGCGTTGATGACAACGATTTTGGGAAACAATGATAGAATAGGTGCAAGAACAAGCAGTGAGGGGAATGAGTTCATGAAACTATTCATCATAATCGGGGCCGTTCTGGCCTTTTTATCCGTGGTCTTCGGAGCTTTCGGGGCGCATGTATTAAAGACACGTCTCGATGACCAAGACCTTGCGGTGTTTCAAACAGGTGTTCATTATCAAATGGTTCATGCGCTGGGATTAATTATTATTGGTATTCTTGCATTGACTGTTTTCAGTGGCCAAGGAACCTTGCTCGCGTGGTCAGGATGGCTAATGGCGGTCGGTGTCCTTCTTTTCTCCGGCAGTCTTTACGCGTTAACGCTGAGCGGAGTCCGTGTACTTGGAGCGATTACGCCGATCGGCGGCGTTGCTTTTCTAGTAAGCTGGGTGCTTGTTGTCCTTGCCGCATTACGTACATGAAAAAACGGAGCATGCCCATGACGGCATGCTCCGTTGTTTAAAGACGATTAAGCGAATGATTCATACGATCGCTCAGCAAAAGGAAGGTTCTTCATCAAGGTCTCTGTGGTCCATAGGGGTATTCATAGTTGAGGGGACCGACGAACTCAAAGTAATTCACAAAAACCATTGGGATGAGATAGCGGATTCGGGTTGCTTCATCTTCGATAATCACATGGTCACGTCCGGCTGCCTCGACAGTGCCTGTAAATTTCTTGGCATTCCACTGACTGTTTCCTTCAAAAGTACAATAGACGGTCGCCGTTTTTCCAAGATTGAGCCGTAAAATATTCTCAATGTATGATTGTTCAACTAAAGGGAGAGGCAAGCCCTGCGGCGGAATAACCTGTACTGGCGGCTGGCCTGCCTGTGGCACCGGTACCGTGTAAGACGGAAACGGATAGGGCATGGTTTGGGCTACAGGCGGCGTTGGTCCTGTCTGCTGTGTCAGTTGCCCCTGAAAAGGAAATGTGCCAGTTCCTGTTTGCTGCGGTGCAACTTGTTGCCTTGATGCGTCCCAGTCTGCTGTGTTGCCGGCTTCGGGACTGAATGCAGCGCCATAAGGCCAGCTGTCTGGTGGAAATTGAACACCCATAAGTAGATTCACTCCTTAACTATAAAATGAATATCTTCAATAGACATTCGGGCAAACGGATTGAGAAGGTGCAAAGAAGCAGTGCGCTTTAAAACGTCCGGTATTCCATTGGTTATACCATTGTGCAGGGCAGGCTCCCGAAGGCTGGAAAAACCAAAGTGAATTTGTCGCCGGATTAAATCGTTCGCCATTAAGAACACGCTGGGCGAGCCGCTTATCCTGCGATCGAGCAGCCTGATAAAAGTAACCTTTTTGTGTCGCTTCAAACCCACCCGGGCTTTGAAAGACCATCTGTGGGATCGTTCTCAGTCCCTCAAAGTCAAGGCAGTTGCCGAGCACACGATTCACACCGACATTGCCGACCAACAGCATGCCCAGCTGGCCGTCACCTTCTGCCTCTGCTCGCATCAGTCGGGCGAGGAGTGAGACATCACTCGAGTTGTGTTGAACCACGGCCATCGCCGTTCATCCTCCTTTGTATCAGACGCAATTCATACCTTATTTCGATGTATAAGCACTCTCCTGTTTTTTATTACACTTAAAGCCTATGCTGGACGGAACAAATGATGACAAATAGTGAAGCATACGGAAAAAGCTGCGACCTTCACACGCATTTTCCATGAAAAAATGGGCGCCGAAGACGGCGTCCATTCATTGGTTTAAAGAGAGTTTATTTTATTTCTCAAAGGTAGTAGTAGCCTGTACGTTTTATTTTTTTAACAGATGCTTGACTGAGAAGACGGGATGGTACAAAAGCATCCAAATGCCGGCGCAGCGCATCACAGTTTTGATTTTTTTTCGATAAATCGGGCTGTAGCAATGCACTTCGCAGTTGGAACAGGCTGTCTTTTTCTCACCAAATGGACAATGCGATAGCCTTTTCAAAGCATAGAGCTGCAGATCTCGACATTCATCGCACAGTTCCTGATGATGATGTTTTTTCCGACAGTAGATCGCGATCATTTTTTTAACCGTGTCTTTTTCTTGCCGAATTACAGGTCCGTTGTTCAATGCTCGTGACAAGACAAAAGCGCTCCTTCATTAAAGAAATGGTGCGGCAGCTGCTCATGGTTTATGGCTTCCGCTCTTAATCGCAGTTGCCTTGTAAAAAAACAATGTTCCTCTGAAGTAAGAAGAGGAACTTGTTTAAAGCCAACATTATGGAGAGAAACCAACCTTTTATAATGAAAACTTTTGACTAAATGATTCTTGAGTTAACTGCGTACCGACAAAGAACGTACCAAATTCACCAAATCGGGCGCTGGCTTCATCGAAACGCATCTCATAGACGATTTTTTTAAACTGGAGCGGATCGTCTGAAAAGAGTGTCACGCCCCATTCCCAGTCATCGAAACCAACGGATCCTGTGATGATCTGATGGATTTTTCCGGCGTATTTACGACCGATTTGACCGTGGCTTTTCATCATCTCGCGCCGCTCTTCCATAGGGAGCATGTACCAGTTGTCCCCATGCTCGCGCCTTTTATCCATCGGATAGAAACAGAAATAATCCGTTTTTGGTAGAATGGGCTTAAGTCGTGCCTGAACGCGGGGATTGGCATAAGGATCGCCGCCGTCTTTCCCGAGATAGTTGCTCAGCTCCACAACTGAGACAAAAGAATAAGCAGGATTAGTTACTTCAGCGAGCTTTGATTTATCAAATTCAGTTTCCAGGTCACTCAGCTCGTCCATTGTCGGACGAAGTGAAATCATTACAAAATCTGCTTTCTGACCAAGTACGGAGTACATGGCGAAGCTTCCACCGCGTGCCTCCTCATTCAGCTCTGATTGGGTAAGAAATTGATTGAATTCCATCAGAGCAGATTGCCGCTCCCATTCAGATTTTGTTTTCCATTCTGACCAATCTATTGTCCGAAAATCATGAAGACAGTACCACCCGTCTAGTGTCTGGGCTGCTTCAGACATAGTGAACACCTCTTTCTCGTTCTATTATAAAGAAAATAAAATTTGTAAGGAAACGAATATAAGCGATAAGGTACCGCGTCCTGTGGACGTTCTGTTAACGCCAAAGGATCAATCGGCAAGTTTTCTTTTTCACGTAATCTAATATAGCATAGATAGAGCATAGGAATGGATGCATAAGAAAATAACTTTCCAAATGTAGGACAAGCTGAATTGGTTTATACTTAACTAATAGATAGCATTTTATGAAGGGGCGGATGGAACAATGGCCGACTTATTTGACAGAGTTAAAGCAGAAGTAAAAAAAGGAAAACCATCGATCATTTTTCCTGAAAGCGAAGATGATCGTGTTGTAGAAGCCGTTCAAAATCTGGCACAAGAAGGCGTTATTGTACCGATTTTAATTGGTAAAGTGGAAGACGCTTCACCTGATGTTCAGAAGCTTGCTGCGGAAAACAAAATTCTGTTCAGGCATCCTGAAACAGATGGCAATATGAAACCGATGATCCAAGCGCTTATTGCTCGCAGAAATGGGAAAACGGATGCGGCGACGGCGGCGGAATGGTTGAAAGATCCATGTTATTATGGCACGATGCTCGTCTATTTGGGGGAAGCCGACGGTTTGGTCAGCGGAGCAGCGCATTCTACTGCGGAAACGGTTCGACCGGCGCTTCAGATTATTAAAGCACAGCCAGGGAAAAAACGGATTTCCGGTTCATTTATCTTGGTAAAAGGAGATAAGGAATTCGTTTTTGCTGACTGCGGCATTAATATTTCACCGGATAGCGAAACGTTGGCTGAAATCGCAGTTGAATCTGCTGAAACAGCGAAAATGTTTGGGATTGATCCGAGAATCGCTATGCTCAGCTTTTCAACGAAAGGATCTGCAAAAGATCCTTCAATTGACAAAGTGACTGAAGCAGTAAAAATTGTTAAAGAGAAAGCCCCGGAACTTTTGGTTGACGGCGAGCTGCAGTTTGACGCTGCCTACGTGCCTGAAGTTGCGGCGAAGAAGGCTCCGGGTTCACCGATTGCCGGTAAGGCGAACGTTTTCGTTTTTCCAAACATTGACGCCGGCAACATCGGTTATAAAATGGTTCAGCGTCTCGGCGGTTACACTGCGATTGGACCGATTCTTCAAGGCTTGGGTAAACCGGTGAATGATCTTTCGCGCGGCTGCTCAGCAGATGACGTCTATAAGCTTGCCCTAATTACTGCAAAGCAAGCAATGAGCACAGTCCAGACGCAGAATGCGTGATTACCACACATTCATGGGAAAATCTAATCGATAAATCAGAAGAAGCGACTCAAACCGTCACAATTGGATTTGAGTCGTTTTTTTGTTGCCTAATAAAAAGCGACCTGTGGTTTGTGCGCGGCGCAGCGGGGTTATGCAGCGGAAGTTCAAGTTTATGAGCGACATGACGGGATTTATGAGCGAAAAGTAAAAATATGCACGCGAAGGAATAAATTATGCGCGAGCGCCAGAAGATGAGCGTTTTATGCACGCGAAGTTCAAGTTTGTGCTGTGTTATTGAATAAGCATTCCTGTGTTTCTTTTTCGCTATTTTTCAGAATATTCTTCTCAAATCCTTTGTAGATGCCTATAATATGAAGTTAATGATTACTCTGTGGAGATGAGCGGATGGATTCCGAACGAGAATATTATTTGAAGCGTGCATCACAAAAGCAAATCAAGAAAGCAGTGACCAGTGACTTTATTTGTAGTTTCAGCAGTTCTTTATTTAATTTCGCGATTAGTCTATACATCTTAAAATTGACTGGTTCAGCCATGAACTTTGGAACAACCTTATTAATTGGTCCGCTGATCGGAATTGTGTTCTCGCCGCTGATTGGTTATCTTGCCGATCACAATGATCACAAAAAGGTGATGATCCGTACACAACTGGGCTGCATTGTTCTGCTTGTTGTCTATAGTGTATTCTTTCCAGTTTTGGGGCAGTGGCATTATTTGATGGTACTGGTTATGGTTGCAACACTTGGGTTGAACACACGTATTTTCAGCGTTACCTATTTGGCTGCGGTATCGCGGTTGGTGGACAAACCGTTTATACAGCAATTGAATTCCTTGGAGCAATCGTCCACTTCATTAGCAAATATTCTCGGCCCAATAGTCGCAGGTGCAGTTTTCTCATTCGTTCCGTTTCAATCGTTTATTTATTTTGAGATAGCCGCTGAATTCATTGTTGTAGGCATCGTTCTCAGCATGAATTTTCAATTGATCAAAGAGGAAGAACAAGCGGGTGCAAAGAAAGAAACGATGTGGACATCAATGAAGCAAGGGTTGATTTATGTGAAAAAGAGACCATTGCTCCTCTATATGGTTGTCGTAGCATCACTGCTCAATTTTTTATGCGGTGTGTTCACTGTTGGATTTCCATACTTGATTATTCATGTGTTACATATGCAAAACCTTCAGTACAGTTTGACGGAAGCATTATTTTCCTTGGGACTCGTTGCCGGCGGCTTAGTTGCCTCGAAACTGTCGGTAGACAGCAATCCGATAGGAATGGTCAGCAGAGCACTAATACTCGAAGGGCTACCCATCATTTTCGCAATCATCCCTCTGATCATTTCGATGAACTCCTGGCTGTCTACCTCGATCTTCGGGCTGATTAATTTTATCATTGCCGTGGTGCTAGTCTTCATTAACGTTCCGATAACAACATATATGCAAAAAACAATCCCGGCCAACTATCAAGGACGCGTTTTTACAATCATGATGGTTGGCGCAACCGCACTCCAGCCATTAGGTTATTTCATTTACGGCATCCTTTTCCAATACGCATCTTCAATAATCGTCATCGCGTTTTCATTTGTTGGTTTTCTTATCATTGGGCTGGTCGTCCGATTAATCAGCAGTAAAGCGGCATATGAGGAAAATTTCCAGGGCTAACTCACATATATGAACAAAAATGATTACCTATAGTAGGACAATTAGAAATGAGGGAAACGATTTTGACGGACATCTTGCCAATGACAACTGAGTATTTAGAAGCATGTACAGAACTGTATATTAACGTTTTTAGAAGCGAGCCCTGGAATGAAGACTGGGCATACGATGCCGGCTATCAGAGACTGTCGGACATCATCCATACACCAAATTTTTTAGGATTTACTGTACAGGACAATGGAGAGATTGTCGGGTTTATTGCCGGCTATAGCAAAGTTTCTTTTCAAGGATTAACCTTTTATTTAGCTGAGTTTTGCGTGAATAATAAAATTCAAGGAAAAGGATATGGATCGAGGTTGCTGTCCTTCCTAGAACAAGAGTTACAAAAGAGAAAAATTCATTCGTTATTTTTGATCACTGAAAAGAATGGGGTCGCGCACAAATTCTATGGGAGAAAAGGCTACTCTGTCAACGAAGACAGAATAATTATGCGGAAAACGTTTTGATCAGGATACAAAAAACCGGACACGAAAAAAGTGTCCGGTTTTCTGGCCTATGGATACTGAAGCTGGTCATCCTATTTGCGTGATTGTAATGTTACGCCTTTTCGCAAGGTGAAATAAATGCCAGTCACGCATTCGGCCAGAGCGCAGATCAGGAAAATCCACTGAACATTGATGAACTGTACAAGCAAGCTTCCGATGAGCAGTGACAGTATACTGACCGGGTCGGCAATAGAATGGATAAAGCCGGAGACGCGGCCAATCATCTGCTGAGGAGTGTTCTCCTGAACCGCCGTCTCCAGGAGGCTACCCATAAATGCACCAATCACGCCCATGGCACCATAGATGAGGATTGTGGCCGGGAAAAAGCGATTCAGGGTGAAGGCAAACACGAAGATACTGTCGAAGATCAACGCGTGAGAAAGCAGCCTCAATTTATTTCTCTGAGCAAACTTCTTTAAAAAGAGTCCGCCAAGAGCCATTCCAGCTCCGGCAGCAGAAAAGAGAATGCCGGTTCTGTCGGCCATAACATTCTTTCCGCCTAAGTATTCCGAAACAAAGATATAGGTAAGTGGGATCTGTAGAGCAATGATAAACTGGGTCAACAGATCGATCAGAAACAGTCTGCGGATGACCGGCTGATTTTTAATAAACATCAGGCTTTCCTTGAAATGCCCCTTATTTTCCGGAACGTCCTCTGGATGGACTGCACTGAGTTTGAGAAAAAATGCACTGCAGGAAATAAACAAATAAGAGAAACTGTCAACGATAAAGGGAAGGGTATGACCCCAAAATCCTACAAACAGTCCGGCGATTGCATAGCCGATGATCATATTGACGCCAATGACAGAAATCTTGAGTCCGTTCGCAGAGGCCAGCTGCTTTCTTCCAACGAGCAGAGGTAGCAGTGCTGTTGAAACAGGACTGTAAAAAGCATCAGCCATACCAATCAGAAAGACAACTGCAAAAAGGATAAGCGTGTGATCAGCCATCGCAAGTAGTGCAGAAAATAGCGCCAATGCGCCATTGATCATGATGAAAACTGCTTTTTTGCTGTGACGATCGACGAGATGCCCGGCAAATAATCCGAAAAACAGTGCGGGCAGACCCTGGAGAAGGTAGACGAGTGTGATATAGGTGCCGCTTCCGGTAAGTGAAAAAATTTTATCGGCCAGTGCGATTGTTGTCAGTTTTGAACCAAGTCCTGAGATGAAAATTCCGGTGAGATAGATCATGAAGTGTGGGTTGCGATACAGTGTTTTATCCATAAAAAAACCTCCGATTTGCCGCGTGCATCCACGGCTTTAGGAGGACTTCGTTACTTTTTAGAGTCAAGCAGGTGAAGTTCCTGATGCCGCGGAGCGATCGCTCAAGTTTACATTGTTTATAAAAAAGGACAGACGTGTTGTGTAAACTTGATTTTTGTGCATTGCGATCACCCTTGGCATGGTCATTCCTCCCAATTCATTCAAACACTATGATTATATTTTGAATAAACAGTTACTGTCAATATACAGATGACTAGACATGCAAAAAAAATCGGGCACTGTTTTAAGCAATGGGTTCCGTTTTGAGGTGTAAACATGCAAATTCGCATAGTAACACACACACGAACCCGCATATAAAATCACAACAAAATATCTACCTATTTATCACTAAAACACCGTTGATTAATTATGAGTCAACGGTGTTTTGCATGGTTGTAGGTAAGCACAATTAAGTTCAGAGTTACCGGATACAGCGAAACATCACAATGGAAGTTAAGTAAGCTTCGGATGATGAAATAAATGATTCTAAGTCATGATGTCAGAAAATCAGTGTCATATGCAATTTTCGCAAATCTAATTAATAAAATTTACTCTACCTATAATCAATCTGGTTAACTGTATAGTGGAAAAAAAACTAACCATACGATGGTTATGATAAAATTGGGGTGTATACTCCGAGTTTTGTACACGATATGACCGTTTATAAGTCCGATAATGAATGCACCAAGTGCAATTACGAGTGATTGACTGGATATATAGAAAGGGACGGAGAAAAAAAAGCTTTGTATCATGACAGACAAATAGACTGGGAAACCAAACTGCCTCAACTTAACTTGTAAAATATTTCGATAAAAAAGTTCAATCATGCAGGCTAAGATGATTAATTGTATTGCACTGCCGATAGTTGGCACCCCAAGCGCATGAGACTTATCTAAATGCCAGACTATGCTAAATACAATGCCAATTAGAAAAATATACCTAAAAAAATAAATCCAGGATTCTCTTTGATTTTGTCTTGTTGCTGCGGCATCGGGGAGTCTTGAAGGATCAATCGTTAAAATTGTAATCCAGGCGAAAATTGTGTAAATAGATATGATCCATTGAACGGATGCCGGAAACCATTGACCAAACGTGTAGACGATGAGTAAGCCTATAATATCTGTGTACAATCGAACATGTTGAACCTTTCTTCTTGTAGAGGGTGATAGAAGGAAAGATGGGGCATATTCGCAATACGATTCATGGCTGGTCTTTCCATTCCATTTTTCCCAGAAGAAAACTTGATTCGCCTTATACCTTCTATTCTGTTGTGTAAGATTCCGTTTCAAATCCTGTACGGTCGATCGGAACACTGATCTAGAGGGAAAACCCAGTGCAGTGATGACAACCACTCGATAAGGTGCCGGTATGCCCAATCGTTGTTTCACTTGCTGTTCATCCCAACCAATCATCTGTCTGCACGTCAAACCCATGATTTGTGCCTGATAAATAAGGCTCATCATCGCCAGACCACAATCGTACAAATAATAGTCTTTTCCGTCCATACAATCATCCTCTTCCGGGTTAGCTACCTGAACGATTAATCCGGAGGCATCCGAAACCCATTGATTTGTACGATGAAGACATTGGGAGAGTGCTCTAATATTCTTTTCATCTTTAACGATAATATACCGCGCAGGCTGATGATTCCAGGATGATGGTGCTAAGCGTGCCGCCTCAATGAGCAAGTCCCATATTTCCTCTGAACATTTTTTTCCATTCCAATGGGAGACACTTTTTCTCTGTAAGATTTCTGGTGCCAGTTTATTTTCAACATCTTTTTTCATGCAATTCAGCCTCCCAATACATGGATTTTTACGGGATATTCACCCAAAACTCTTGGAGATCACTTCGACAAAATCAGTTATAAATCCTGCAAAATCAGGTCAACCTGAATGAATAAAAAACAGCCGAACTCAAAGGCTATAAAAAACTAATGTCCAGACTTTTTTTATGAAGGAAAGCGTTCATTACGGTTGCTCTAACGCAGTTCGTCCTTATTGTGAAATATTGAATTTATGTACTAATAAACAAAAAAAAATGAAAATAGACAGAGTTCTTAATAAAGAACCAGGTTGTCATTCCTCGTTTTCATTCTTCGGCTTAATAAATTCCAAAGTTTTCACGCTCCCAATCACAATTGAATTCACATGCATTATCGCAAGTACGTTCCCACTGTACAATAAGTAGTGTCACTTTAAAATAAGTTGTAAATTGGATTGTGAATTAACACGTGATATGTACATTTTCATTGATACATCAAAAAAAACACGTGAATTCATATGTGAATTCACGTGTGAAAACCTTTGTGATTTATTTTTTTGCACATCAAAACGGAACCCATTACTGTTTTAAGTACCCGATTTTTCTGTTATCAA
This sequence comes from Sporolactobacillus laevolacticus DSM 442, assembly GCF_000497245.1. Classification (GTDB taxonomy): domain Bacteria; phylum Bacillota; class Bacilli; order Bacillales; family Sporolactobacillaceae; genus Sporolactobacillus; species Sporolactobacillus laevolacticus. The sequence continues at coordinate 212,994 of NZ_AWTC01000005.1, read as the reverse complement.
TAAACTTCTGTTGCACCAGCCGGCAACTGATGGACATGCTTCAGATAGGTGAAGACGCGTCGATCATCATCTTCCGGATAAGTATAGCTAAAATGGTCGGCTACTTGTTTCGCAATGGTACGGAATAGTTCACCCATTTTAAATAATGACTGCCAGATGTGCTCGAAATTGGCGTCCGGATAGGTGAGCAGGTAGTCGCTCCACACGGGTGCCTCAACATAACGGTTCAAATATTTCCCGCATTTCCCGATGCTGACCGTGAAATCGGTGCGTACACCGGCGTACCATCCGAGCATTTTTAGTAACATATCACGGACGGGTTCTTCAAGCATTGCTTTTGCGTAAGGGATTTCGTCGCGCCACAATCCTTTAGCCACATAAGGTGAGACCCACCAGAATTCGTTGCAGCAACTCGCGAATTGAGCTGCATTCGGCGGTTGCACTTGGTAATCCTGATCGTTAGAAGGTGGAATAGGCGTAATGATCCCATCCTTATCGAGAAGAAGTACGCTCAGGCTGTCCCCACTGACCCACTCATTCGCTTTGTCAGCGGTCATCAAGGTTAGATCGATTCGATTGCCGTCTTCAAATAACATGAGATAGGCAAAGCTATCTCTATCCGAAGTCGGGAAGAGACTGCTGTCGTCCGGCATTTGCATAATGATTCGCTTCCCGAAACGATCCACCCAGCGATGATCGGATGTGAACGACTGAATATCCCTAACCACATAGACAATATCGTAATCTTGAAAGCAATCACGAGGCGCGTTTGAGTTCGTACGTGAACCATTCATAATCACGGCTCGAATCCGATTGTCTTCTTTGGCCGTGCTCAAGATCAAATCAATCATTTCTTGTTCATTTCTCATTTCCTGAAACCTCCTTATAAGTGTGAATCTGAATTTCAAGAAGGTTCGGTGGTGATCGTGAACGGAAGACAACACTCTATAATCGATTCATTCTTTTTTTCATTCAGACCACTCCAGGCTATTTTTTGTTTTTTAAGAGGAACGGAATATGTAAAGAAGAGATTATCTATTAACGCTTATTATAACGAACAGCGTGTAAAAAACATACTTAGCTCAATTAAAAAAGCCACCGTCTTTGCTCAAAGACGGTGGTTTTGAATCGCTTATTCAAATAAATGCTGAGCGAAGTATTCGTTTTTCTTGATCCCTGAAGGTATGGCAAAAAGTCCCGTAGCTACATGATCCGTATATTCATTGAGCGCATCGCTTTTGCCAAGCACACGAAGCATCGGAATGAAGCTCTCCTGCGGTTTATTCTGATAGGAGATGAAGAGCAGCCCGGCGTCCAGATTTCCGGTCGATGGCTGGATACCATTTGTATACGAATAGGCACGCCTGTAAATTTTTTGGCCTGTTCGATGTGCGAGTCCGACATGTGAATTAGCCGGTTGCTTGCTAAGCATAACGGGCTCATGTTCATGTGTTCTTCCAAATGCGGCACCGGAATCCTTTTTTCTGCCAAAGACGTGCTCTTGATCGCTGTACGCGTCGCGGTCCCAAGTTTCGATCATCATTTTGATTTTCCGATAGCCGAGATACGTTCCTCCCCGCATCCATGCCGGTTCATTATTAGCGGTCCAGATCACTTTTTTCTGTTCCTCGGGATCCGTGACATTTGCCGTGCCGTCTTTAAATCCAAATAAGTTGCGCGGGGTTTTGCCTTTTGCCGCGTTCAGAAAACCGGACTCCATCCAACGGATGTTTGCGGTGCCGAGTGCCTCTTTGATCAGGTTGCGCAAGGCATGAAAGGCGACTTGCTGGACATCGGCACAAACTTGAACGCAAAGATCTCCGTTTGAAATGCCGGGATCCAATGTCTCATGGGCAATACGCGGCATTGGTGTCAGCTGCTTAGGTATTTTTGCCGCGATTCCGAACCGGTCGGTACCGTTTTTGATGAAAAAGGAATGCCCGAGTCCGAACGTGATCGTCAGATTTGCTGCGCCTAGATCTCGCGCCTCATTGGTATCAATAGGCGGCAGTTCTTTATTGGAACTGTTGGCTTCTCTCTTACCCTGTGTCAGCGTTGCGGCAAGGCGCGTCCATGAAATGAAAAGCGCCATGATTTTCGCAACATCGTGAATCGAAGGATCGATGTCGAACGCAGCGAGATAGCCGTAGCTTTGATGAGTTGTCGTAATGCCTGCTTGATGGTTGCCGAAAAAGGGGACCATTGACTGTTTTTCCGCGTCTCTCGAATGATCCTTGCCGAGTAATTCCAAAGCGGTACCGAGTCCACTTGCGCCAAGTGCGATGCCACCGCCGGCCAAAGCTGTCATTTTTAACATTTCTCGTCTGGAGTACCCCTTTTTCTGTTCTGAGGTGCCAAGCTCTTCTTTATCCAATTGGGGTCATCCCTTCTTGATTAGAAAATTTTCGCAGTCTGGGCCATCAGTTTCGATAGTTTGCTAAGTTCATTGCTGATTTTCCGAATTTCATTCTTGCTCAGCTTCGTATAGTTTTCATACTCCGTTTCCGACTTCTTGTATTTCAACATCTGTTTGTCAAAGGCCTGGAATTGTTTGTCAATCTCAGCAGCCAAATCCTTATGTCCTTCATTCAGGGCTGGGATGGCTGCCTGATAAACGGCTTCGGATCCGTCAACATTCGCTTGAAGGTCCAAAAGGTCGGTATGTGAGTAGCGTTCCTCTTCGCCTGTAATCTTTGTTGTCGCGGCTTCTTCCAGTAATTCCATGGCACCGGCAACCATTGCTTTCGGCGTCAGTTTGAACGATTTCGCTTCTTTCTGGAGACTCAAAACATCGGCCATTAACTTCTGCGCGTATTTCTTCTGACCTTTCAAACTGTTCTTTTCCCAAAGGGCACGTTCAATTTCATGGAAACCGGTCCATTTGGACGGATCATCAACATCGTTGATGCGCGCGTCAATGGCAGGATCCAAGTCTCCGAAACTTTCAGCAATCGGTTCGGCGCGTTCATAATAAATACGCGGTTGGGTATAGAGTTTCTTCGCTTTTTCGATATCTCCATCTTCCACGGCTTTAACGAAAGGTTTGGTTGTTTTGACAAGTATATCGATTTGTTCATCCGCATACTTGAGATAATCGTTAACAGCTTGATCCATTTGCTTCGATGGCTTTGCTTTTGTTTCTTTTGCTGTAAGCAGGTCATCCAACTGTTCGGTTAAGGCTTCACTGTTTTCTTTCATTTGTGCGACATCCGGATTTGATAAATTAGACTGAGCATAGATCGGTTGCTGATACCGTTCGATCTTGGCGTATTGAAGCGGGAAGCGGTCACGAACACCGTTTTCATAAGAGAGCCATTGCGTGTTGATTTGCTTTCCGTATTTTTTGATTGCGGCAGTGTCATTCTTTTTCAGGGCTGCTTGGAGCTTGTTGTTTAGCTGTTTCAACTTCGTTGTGCCTTGTTTTACCGGATCATTTGTCGATTGAGCTGTTTTCTGGCTGCCGGATTTTGTGTTGGTACTGCATGCGCTGATGACGGGCAATAGCAGTAAAGCAATGAATAATAGGAAAATGATCTTCTTTTGGTGATTCATCGTAATAATTAAGCCTCCTTGGTGTGTTTCTGATTTTTATGTGATGCCGCCGTAGGCAACTCTTTCATGATGATGAGGATAAATAGGAACAGGCACACCGCCTGCGGAATGGTGCTGTACCATGACGGGAAAATGCTCAAACTATTTACCGAAGGCAGGGCGTCCGAAACAGACGAAGGCAGTACACCGGCCATCTGCAAGCTGTGGATACCCGAACCCATAAATTTAAAGCAGAGATAAAAGACAACAAAACTTGAAAGGAGAAAGAAGGGACGCATGGGCAGAAGAACACCCAATTTCAGCATGAAAAATCCGATAACAATCAGAATGCCGAATCCCACAGCAATACCCATGATCAGCTCGGATGCCGGCATGCGTCCGGTCATGCCGATCAGAAAAATGACGGTCTCCATTCCTTCGCGCAAAACTGCGATGAAAGCGAGCACAGCGAACGAAACCATTTTACGCGTGCTGATTGCCTGGCTCGTTTTTGATTGAATAAAAGCCTTCCAGCGTTTGATATCGGCATTTCTGTGCAACCAATAGCCAACATAGAGCAGCATGAGGCTCGCAAGCACACCGGACCAGCCGCTAATGAGCGAATTATTGTTGCCAAAAGCAGCGACGGAGAGGAGAAAAGAAACAATCGCGCCGACTGTCAGACAAACAAGAACGGCAAGCGTTGTTCCGCCCCAGACCCATAGTTTAGCCGGCCTTGAATTTGCTTTTCGTGCGAACATCAGAAGCGAGCCGATGACCAGCAATGCTTCCAGTCCTTCACGAATGGGGATCAGTGCTGCATCCCATAGTCCGTAATTGGCTGAGACGAGCGGTTTCAGGCTGATGATCATTTCTTCAATGAGCGGCACTGCCTTTTTACGCGTCTGCGGATTTGCAAGGTAGGCATCCATCATCACCAGGTTTTTTTCAGACTCAGTATAGATGCTTTGCGACTGGCTGACGACGTCACCTTCAACGGATAACCAATCTTGCTGAAGCTGTTTGACCTGAGATGCAGCAGTCACCCAATCCTTTTTGTCCATGGATTGTTTGGTATTCCCGAGTTCAGTTATGTAGGAAGATAGGGAGTGTTGGCCTGATTTTCCGGTTCCGCCGTATAGTCCACTTTGATAGTCTTGCAACGTTTGCCTGAGGGTACCGATACTTTTGATGGCTTGTTTCCGGTCACCATTGAGCAAATCAAGAGAGGCTGCGCTAATATCCTGACTCAGCTGAATGGATGCATCTAGTGAACTCTTGGTTACAGCTGCTTTGTGCTGCTGCCACCATTCTTTAAATGAGGAAAAATCATGATCTGCGGATTTCCCCTTCTGTAAAGCAGTAATCACATGATTAAGATCGCTAAGTGCAGGGGACACATCAACTGTTGTTTTTGCATAAGCAGGTAACGGATGTATGGATAGTACAGCTAAAAAGGCAGCGATGATAAATGCCCCGATACACCGGCCGAATCTCATATAGAAACACCTCCGTAGATGGTAATGATAATCATTTTCAATTAAACAATTATAAGTTTAGTAGCATACAGGGGGACTGTCAATATGAATATGGGGAAATTGCGGATATTTGTGATCTATATCATTGACGGAGGCGTGTGAAGAAATATTAATCGGTGTTATGCAAAGTAGGAAAATATAGACACGTAATCGGAGTGGTAACCAATCCTGAAAAAGAAGAAACTAAATGATCGAAAGTAGTAAGCACATGTCTAAATATGCTAAAAATGTGTGTATCCTTTTCAAGTAAATTAAAAAAACGCTGCTCCACGCAGCGTCTCACTTTCTGATGAACCCTTCTTCATCTAAATATTCAATGGCTTCCTTGTAGGTCCGGAATGTACCGTCAAGCAAGTCGCCAGCATAAACATTCCATAGTTCGTTATCATAGATGACTTCAAGCTGCTGTCTGCCACTTGGAGTCACCCACAGTTCGTGATCGTTTCCGTCCGCTGTTTCTTTTTCATAAACACCTTCGGGAGAAAGCGCGAAGATTGCTTTTTTCAAAAGAGTCTGTAGCTCACTTTCGGAAAAATCACGTATGTTTACCATGCCTTTCGGATCGGCATCATAACCTTCGATGCCTTTCGCGTATACATAACCGTTGCCGTTCGGATGTAAATGATAGACAACGGTTTTCTTGTCTGCTGCACTTTCTGGATACTGAAAATTGACGCGTCCGAGTGAGACATCCTTTTTCTCCAGTTCTGGAAATGATTCAACAATCGCCAGTTTCTGGCTGTAATCAAGTAGCAAAGATTTCTTCAACTCCATTTTCTAAGTTTGGTCGGTTCATTATAGCATACCCCGCGCGGGAATGATAACGCCGCCGCTATTGGAGATCTTGGACAGTTCTTCCGAATCACAATTGACAGTAAATAACGACCCGTGTACGATCAAACCAATACAAGAAATGCGGGGAGGAGCTCGCGTGGATGAACGAAGAGCCGAGAGAAAGCAAATAAAGAAAAAATTTAGAGGCTTAGGCATATCTCTCCTTTTTCAGGAAGCGTTGGTGTGGGTGGTCGTTATCGCTTATGGCATTGTTCTGGTCGTTCAATCAATGTTGTCTCATTTTGGCGCAAGTGCAAGCGACGTTGACAAACACATCAGTACTGTCTTAGAACAAAGCGGATGGCCAATGATTTTGGCTGTTCTTATTGCTTTTATTCCCATGCTTATTTACAGAAACAAGGCCTTTTTCAATAATGATTTAAGAAAAAAGAACCGAAGGATCACGGTTAAAGCCTTCGTCCTTGGATTTGTTTTTGTTTTGGGACTTAATATGGTGCTTTCACCGGTGATGGTGCCGGTAGAGTGGCTGCTCAATCTTTTTGGCTACACAGCAAAACCATCAGAGAGTATTCTTGAGGGGTCGACGACTTGGAGCATGTTTTTGTATACGTGTGCTGTTGGGCCAATCTTTGAAGAATTTTTGTATCGAGGCGTTGTCTTGCGCAGCCTGGAAAAATTCGGTGGAGTATTCGCGATTTCTATCTCTGCTTTACTATTTGGGATGATGCACGGAAATATCATTCAGCTTCCGATGGCGGTTGGCGTAGGACTCATCTTTGGCTATTTGGCTAGACGTTACTCGATCTGGTTGACCATCCTCATTCATGTGGCTAATAATTCGATCAGCGAACTCTTCAGCGCTTTACCTTCTAATTTGCTGACCGCCTTACTGTATTACGGCCTATTTGTTCTGCTCCTTCTTGTCATGAGTTTGTTTATTTATAAGAAGCGAGCGCTTTGGTTGAACTGGGTGCAAGCCTGGCGGAGCCACCTTCCTGAGCGGAGAATATGGCTCTACTTCTTCACGTCAATACCAATGATCTTGCTGCTTGTTTCTAACATCGTTGTGACACTTCTGGGCCTAGAAAAGCTCTAAGTAACACAAAAAATCAAAATATAAACGCGGAGTACCGACATTTTTCGGTACTCTTTTTTGTTATTGACGATTCTATTTGATTAGTGTACTATGTAACTAACACAGTGATATATTGTTTGATGGGGGATAGTGAAGCATGGCTGTTTGGTTTGCACTATTTAAAAAAGAACTGCGTCTAGGAAGTATGGGTTTCTTGATCTTTCTCATCCTTCAGGTCTTTTTGATGGGCGTAGGTGTGTATTTTAATTATCGAAGCGGCTCGAATGCAGCAATGGCTATTATGGGCGTTACGCTGACGCTAAGTCTCCTGCTCTATGTGCCGGTGTATCTCCTTTTTAATGTGATTCAGGAAAGAAAAACCTTTCATCTTTGGATGCAGAATCCGCTTTCGGCTTGGTCCATGCTGCTTGCAAAGTTGTCAGGATCTCTGATCTATTTTACCGGTTCACTTGTTGTTATTGGTACGTACACGTGGATCAGCTTAATTAGAATTATTGATGGGTCTGAAGGATTTTCTTTATTTCGTGTCGCCATTTTGGCAACGCTTGTACTGTACTGGACTGCGGTAGGCGGCGGGGTCAATTTCCTGTTTCTTTGGACGATCTTACGGATGATGCAATCACGAATTGGAAAACTGGCGTGGGTCGTGCTTATCATCGGAATCGGAGTTTACACTTATATCGATACGAAACTCTATCAGTCCGGAGTGATCGACGCGCTTACGCATTGGGGACGCATACCGCAATCTTTCTTTTATCATTTCCTTGTCCCTAATGGATCAACTGTCCCTAGTGGGTATTTGTTCAAACCATCTGCTAATGGGAGTTTCAGTGTAGATACGGTGTATATTGGGAGCTTTGTATTTGATCTGTTGATCACGGGAATTCTTTTCTTGATCACAACATGGCTAATGGATCATGAGCTGGAGGCATCTTAAGTGGCGAGGCAAGCGGTGAATGACAGCAAGGAGGCTAATGAAGATGGCAGAACTTTTTAATCCATCTGTTCCTATATATCTTCAATTGTGTGAACGCATCAAGAATAAAATCATCCGCGGAGAAATCGGAATGGGTGAACGGCTGCCATCCGTCCGCGATCTGGCCATTGACTCAGGTGTGAATCCGAACACGGTGCAGAGGACCTACCGAGAATTGGAGGAGACCGGAATCGTGGAGAAAAAAAGAGGGCAGGGCACATTTGTCACCGAGGATCCGGCAATACTTCATCAAATGCGTGAAGAATTGAAAGCAAGCCATATTACCCTTTTTGTTTCTGAAATGCGCGAGATGGGTTACTCGGAAACAGAGATGCTTGACGGACTTAAACTCTATTTAGATAGAGGCCATGTTTAAATCTGAAGAACGCGTAGTGCGAGACTCCTGCGGAATCGAACCAGTTGATGCAGGCCAAGGGAGCCCCGCAGGTGACTAAATTGTTTGAGGAGGCTCCCGGACTGCCCGCGGCCGCACCTGTTGATGCGAGCACCGAAGCGTGAACAGACTGAGAGACAATAAACAACATTAAAAATTAAGAGAGCCTAGATAAAAAGGAGGAGAATCAATGATTCAATTAGAAGGAGTAACAAAGCGTTATTTGACCAAAAAAGCATTGAATGGGATAAGCCTTCAAATTGAGCCGGGACATATCGTCGGACTGATCGGTTCAAATGGCAGCGGAAAATCAACAACGTTAAAACTGATTTCCGGTCTTCTTCAGCCGACAAAGGGCACGGTACTCATTGATGGCGAAATGGCGAACCGCCGCATTTGCCGAAAGATCGCTTATCTGTCAGAACTCGATGCCTATTATTCTTTTTTTACAGTGAAGCAGACCGTTGATTTCTACGAACAGACCTTCAGCGATTTTAATCGTGAAAAGGCCGAAGAAATGCTCGACTTTATGAAACTGGATCGAACTCAGAATGTCAAGCACCTTTCTAAAGGAAATCGCGGGCGTCTCAAAATCGTCGTTACGCTTGCCCGCGAAGTGCCGTTTATCCTTATGGATGAGCCGCTTTCAGGACTGGATCCGATGGTGCGCAGTTCAATTATTAAAGGGTTAATTTCTTTTATCGATCTGGAAAAGCAGACGGTGATCTTAACCACACATGAATTGCAAGAGATCGAACCGCTGCTTGACGAGGTGATCCTGATTAAAAACGGTGAGATTCTTGACCAGAAGAGTGTGGAAGATATTCGTTCCAACGAAAATTTAAGTTTAGTAGATTGGATGGTGGAAAAGTATGATCAATAATGCCGAAACGGCAAACAAGCCGGCAGTGGAACTCGAACACGTCAGCAAAAAAATTGGCGGCAAAACGATTATCGATGATTTAAGCTTTAAGATTTATGGCGGTGAGGTTTTCGGCTTTCTTGGACCGAACGGCGCCGGAAAGACGACAACAATCCGAATGATTGTCGGCTTGATGCGGATGACAAATGGCAATATCTTTATACAAGGGCACAGCATCAAAGGCGAATTTAAAAAAGCAATTCGCCAGGTCGGAGCGATTGTAGAAAATCCGGAAATGTATAAATTTTTGACCGGCTACCAGAACCTGATTCATTATGCACGAATGATTCCTGGCATTAGTAAGGCACGTATTCAAGAGGTTATTGAATTGGTTGAACTTCAAGACCGGATTCATGAAAAAGTAAAACGTTATTCACTCGGTATGCGCCAACGTCTTGGTGTCGCTCAGGCACTGCTGCATCAACCATCGGTACTGATTCTTGATGAACCGACGAACGGTCTTGACCCACAAGGCATCCACGATTTGCGCAACTATCTACATAATCTATCGCGTGAAGAAGGTGTGGCTGTTATCGTTTCCAGCCACCTGCTCTCTGAAATGCAGCTGATGTGTGATCGGATTGGGATTATACAGAAGGGCAAGCTGATTGGTGTGGAAACGGTGAGCGATTTCCTTGAAAAAGGAGCTTCTAAAGTCCGGATTACGGTCGATGAGGGACGGATTGCCGCACAAGTCGTTAAGCAAAAGCTATCAATTGATGCAGACGTAATCGATGAGACAACAATTGAATTGCCGATCGATCACGAAAAAATACCGGTTATCGTTGACACACTGGTAGTTTCAAAAATAAAGATTTACAGTGTGGTGTCTGTTGCCAAATCCTTGGAAGACAGATTCCTGGAAGTGACTGGAGGGAAGAGCGTTGAGTAATTTTTTCGGACTGCTACAAAATGAAAATATGAAAATTTATCGCAGGGGTTCAGCCAAGGTCATGATTATCATTCTATTAGGACTGATATTGACAGCCGGACTCATTATCAAATTCAGTTCGGATCAGCCAAAAAGTGACCCACATTGGAAGCAGACACTTGTCCAAGAAAATGAGGCGATCAAAAAACAACAGGCACAGGTGAAAGGAAACAAACAGGCATCCGACTATTTCAAGAAAACCATCGCTATCAATCAATATCGCATTGATCATAATTTGAAACCGGAGCAAGGTGTGACGTTGTGGACTTTTGTTGAGGGTGCTGCGAACAATCTTGTGATCGTCATCAGCATTTTTACCATCATTGTTGTCTCAACGTCAATCGCCAGCGAATTCGACACGGGAACAATCAAGCTTCTGCTCATCCGACCGATTTACCGCACGGAGATCCTGCTGTCTAAATACATCTCGGCATTGCTATTCACGGTTGTCTGCCTGATCACGCTGTTCATCGCCTCATGGCTCCTCGGCGGAATATTATTTGGATTCGGCGGGGCAAGCGAAGCCCATCTCTTGTACAATAACGGCACGGTTTATCAATCAAGCTGGACGCTCGACATCTGGAAGGGCTATTTGTTAAACTGTGTATCGCTCTTCATGATGGTCACCTTCGCCGGACTCATTGCTTCAGCATTTCGAAATGGTGGTCTCGCTATTGGGTTATCAATCTTTACGTTGATGGCTTCCAATATTGTTGTCCAGTTGCTGCAAAGATATGATTGGGTCAAATATGTTCTGTTCGCAAACACAAATCTGACGCAATATACTACTGGCTCGCCTCTGCGTAGCGAAATGACGCTTGGCTTCTCGCTCATTGTACTTGCAGTGTATTATGTTATCTTTGTATTGATCGGCTGGGCATTTTACACCAGACGGGATATCAAAGCCTAAAATTTCAAAGAGTTGTTCTGAAAACCGGGTCAAGAGGCTCGGTTTTCTTTTTTATGGAAAATTTTTCATGGTTGATGAAATTCTCACAATCTCCCGCTTTTCGTTAAGATAATGTTCATAATTAACATGTAAGCTAAAAGAGCTTAAGAAAAGATTCGTGGACGATTCAAGGAGGAGAACGAATCATGAAGAATATTTTTTCTTTCAAAATCTGCGCTGCTGCATTTCGTGTGAAACAGATGATTCGATTTTACAAATATTGCGAAAAACTAGGTCAAAATGTATACATTTACGGAAAAAATCAAGTGAAGCAAATACACAAGCTTTCAGATTGGCTGACGTTCTTGATTGATCATTTGTCCGATGGAGAAGAATGCCTAGTAGTTGTTGAGGGAAACCGAGTGAAGCAACTGAGAAAATCGTTTGCTTTGGCATGAAAGATGAGTAATACAAGGAAAAGAAAAAATAGTAAAGCAGCTGATGGTTCCGAGCAGGAACCATCAGCTGCTTGTGTTTTAAAACGTTTAACTGTGAATGACCACTTTTGTATTATAGGGGATATGCTCATAAATCCATTTCGCGTCAGGGACGGTTAGGTGGATGCATCCATGCGAATCCTTCTCGCCTAACTTCTCAGCATCAGCAGTTAGAATATGCTGATCCGCATCCATAGGTACACTATGGAATAGAAATTCACCGTGATTTTTCCATGACACCCAGTATTTCGCGCCTTCGTTGTATTTCGGAGCGTAGAACCACTTACCGCGTTCGGCTTGAATATAATAAGTGCCAGTCGGTGTGGTGGTGTCCGGGTTCGTATCCAGACCGGTTGAAGCGATCATGGTGTACAGTGTATTGTTGCCCTCTTTTATGTACACTTTCTGATCTTTAATTGATACATCAAGCCAGATCGATTCATTCTTTTTTAGAACAGGATACGTGCCGCCTGACGGCTTGTCCCAGCTAACGGGTACGGCTTTTTGCGCTGCTGGTTTTCTGTCCGCTCTTGGCTTTGCTGTTGATGCGGCGCTTTGAGAGCCCTGCTTAGCTGGGGAATTCAATAGAGTATTTGATTGAAAGGGCAACGAACATGCGGTTATCGTCAGGAGCAGAAACAGCGCCGTCACAATCCGGCACCCTTTGATCATCAATTTCATGGTTAAGCCGCTTTCCTCCTCAATACAGATGTTCCATCAGATATATTTTTCGCAGCATTTTTTTCTTACTGGGGCGAATGACGTCAATTCATGTCGAACGCTTTTTCATTTCTACGAATCATTCGATCATAGTATACGCCAAATTGACGAATTTCTTCACTTGAAAGTGTTGAGGTGGAAATGATCGGCCCCAAGGACTGTAGTGTGTGCAAGCAAGCGTGTACCATTGTCCGAGAATCAAGTGTCGTTCCACTAATTTCTTCCAATGAAGCCATCACGTCCGGATCAATATCCGGGTATGTAAATCGCGTTTGTTCATTTTTCAGCCCGAAATGATAAAAGTCGCGGATCAATTGCGCGCGTTCCGACCCGCTTCCTGAAACGCATAAATAAATTTGGACAGCGACGCCTTGTTTGACTCTGCGCTGCGAGATGCCGGCAAATTTGCGACCGCCGCAGCTGAGATCATACCTTCCAGGACAATAGGAACGCACAATTTCACCGCTCTCAAATGCGATGCCAAATGGAGTGAGCATCGTGCGAATAAAATCTACCATGGCCTGAAACGCTTCATCAATAGAAAGTGAACGGTTTTTTTCAGAAAAAATGAGGGAAAGATTGAGTACCCCGCTATCTAACACAACAGCAAGGCCGCCGGAATTTCGAACGATATACTTAAATCCGGCTTTACGTAAGGCTGAGAGTCCATCCGCTAAGTGTGGGAGCTTTGTGTCTTGAATGCCGAGCATCACGGTTCTTTGATGAACCCACAATCTGATGGTACTTGGGGACTCGCCTGCGCCTACAGATTGGCAGATAGCGTCATCAATCGCGAAAGACTGCCTGCCGTCAAAACCATCACCTAGGGCCGATTGATCAATCACGCGCCAGGCCGGCTGATCAAGTAAGGACACAAGAAACGCCTCCTTCAGTTATTCCTTAATCTATTATAGCAAGCGATTACCGATTCAACCGTAAAATTGGCTCGAATGAAACCGACAAGCAAAGTGATGCCATGGCGATTGCTTGCCTGAAGCAGTGTGACAATCCATTGACATGAAGACCTATTGTTTGAAGCGCATTCATGATATGTCTATACTTGCAATGGATAGATAGGTGTATAGCGCCATTCTTATAAATGAACAGAAAGAGGTGTCACGCGAAATGGTCACATCAATTAATGATACTGTACGGCTGAATAACGGTTTGGAGATGCCGCTTCATGGCTTTGGTGTCTATTTGATTACAGATGAAGATAAAGGCAGAGCAGCAATACGTCAAGCGCTGGGTTCCGGTTACCGCGCATTCGATACGGCAGAGTTTTATAAAAATGAAGCTTTGCTTGGCACGCTACTCAAAGAATCAGAGGTACCAAGAAATGAGTTGTTTATCACGACCAAAATCGACAATCCGCTACAAGGTTACGACAGCACGCTGCGGGCGATCGAACGGTCATTGAAGGACCTCCAGCTTGAGCAAATCGACTTAATTCTCGTCCATTGGCCGAGCAAGAAGCATTTCTTTGAAACTTGGAGGGCATTTGAGAAATTATACGATGAAAAGCTGGTGAAGGCAATTGGTGTAAGTAATTTCGAAGTGCACCATTTGGAGCAATTGGCTGCTAGGGCCAACGTAAAACCGGCTGTTGATCAGATGGAGATACATCCGTACTTTACGCAGTCTGCTTTGCGTGACTATTTGCGAGCAAATGATATTGCTGCTGAGGCATGGAGCCCGCTCGGTCGAGGCGCAGTACTGAGTGATGCGACTATTAGCCGAATTGCTGAGAAATATGGCAAATCCCCAGCGCAAGTCATCATTCGCTGGCATCTGCAGAGCGGTACGATTGTCATTCCAAAATCACAGACACCGTCGCGTATCAAGCAGAATACAGAGGTTTATGACTTCGTGCTCACGGAAGATGAGCTCAAGGAAATTGACGCGCTTGACCGTAAAGACGGACGCAATGGCCCTGTACCCGATGAAGTTTTTGAAGAAAACTAAAGTAAGACGAGAATAGCGGGGAACTCTATTTCAGAGGGTACTCCGCTATTCTTCTGCCTGCTCACCGAAATATACAGAGGTCGTTCTGTATAATAGAATGTAAGAAAAAAGTAGAATGGGGCGAAGGTGAATGGACATTGTGTCGCGCACTGCAGATTATGTGAAATCGAAGTTTTATGGTGAAGGGAGCGGTCATGACTGGTGGCATATTCATCGCGTGTATGAGACGAGTCTTCAGATCATGGAACGCGAGCATCATGATGGCGTGAATAAGGAAGTTGTTGCGCTTGCTGCATTGCTTCACGATATCGCCGATTGGAAATTCAATAATGGCGATGATGAAGCGGGCCCAAGTGCTGCAGCGGAATGGCTTGAATCGCAGCAAGCAAGCCCCTCAGTAATCGAATCGGTATGCAAGATTATTCGCCATCTGTCGTTTAAAGGGGCGGGAGTGCCGACACCGATGGATAATTTGGAGGGTAAGATTGTACAGGATGCTGACCGATTGGACGCGATCGGGGCAATAGGCATTGCACGCGCATTTGCTTATGGTGGTTATAAAAATCGAGAGATGTTTGATTCGGAAATTCTTCTGCAGTCACATCAGACAGCGGCCGAGTACAAAGCGCAGCAGTCGACAACGGTGAACCATTTCTATGAAAAATTGTTACTTCTACGAGATCGCATGAATACAGAAACGGGTAAAAAGATAGCTGAGGAGCGCCATCACTTTATGGTTCAATTTCTGGAGCAGTTCTTTCGAGAAAGTCATGACGAGGCTTGCTGGCATGCTCAGGAGCTGCAGCAATTTCAATGTAAAAAAGCCAACACTTCCAAAAGTATGTGAAAAGAGGCTTCTATATGGATAAAAGTGTGCCGATGCATCTCGCACTTATGATGGATGGAAACGGACGGTGGGCCCAGAAACAAGGCCGTACACGGAGTGAAGGTCATATTGCCGGAGCCAAAGCAATGGAGGAGATCTTGGATAGCTGTCTGGAGTTAGGCATTAAAATTGTAACACTGTATGCCTTCTCAACGGAAAATTGGACACGGCCTGAGCATGAGGTAAAGACGCTGATGGATTTGCCTGCCCTTTTTTTGAAGAAAAAACTTCCTAAGTTCAGGAAGAAAAAAATGAAAATAATTGTTTCAGGAGATTTAAGCAGGTTGCCAACACATACCCGTGAAGCCGTAACAAAGGCAGTTCAGCAGACAAAAGACAACGACAGGATGATCGTAAATTTTGCTTTGAATTATGGAGGTCGGGATGAGCTACGGATGGCCGTCCGGTCATTGGTTCAGGATGTGGAGTCATCGTCAGTTTCTATTGAAGAAATCGACGAAACATTGCTGGAAAAGAATCTATACACCAAGAATCTACCCGACCCTGATATATTCATCCGAACTGGTGGTGAAAAGAGATTAAGCAATTTTTTATTGTGGCAGATTGCCGGTACAGAGTTGTGGTTTACAGACACCTATTTCCCCGATTTTAACAAGCAGTTATTGATTCAGGCAATTGAAGAGGTTAATCAGAGAAAGCAGAAACGATTTAATTGAGGAAATAGGAGGCGCAAGTGGATGAGTTCGGAAATGGTTCGGATTTTTGATGAGCACGGTGAACCGATTGGAGTAAAGCCTCGAGATGAGGTTCATGAGAAAGGCTATTGGCATGAGACCTTCCACTGCTGGTTTGTTGAAAAGACAGGACAAGAAAAGTTTATTTATTTGCAGCAGCGTTGTCATGAGAAAAAGGATTTTCCTGATTTATATGATATTACGGCTGCCGGTCATATTAAATCTGACGAAAATGTCGGAGAAGCCATTCGTGAAATCCACGAAGAACTCGGTGTTCCGGTTCGATTGGAAGAATTGGTTTCTCTCGGGGTGCTCAGCGATGAGATTGCCTTGGATCATTTTGTTGATCGCGAGTTCTGCCATATGTTTCTATGTGCGAATCACTATAGATTGGAAGAATTCAAGCTCCAGAAGGAAGAGGTGTCCGGGCTTTATAAAGCATCTTATGATGAATTCATAGCGTTCGCTCGAGGCGAAATTAATGACCTGCATCTTTCCGGATTCGATGAATCACAAGGCTATAGGATCGAATTGGAGAAAAGGATTGACATGGCTTTGTGTGTGCCGCACAGCGAAGGTTATTTTCTTCAACTTGCTGAAAAATTATCGCAAATGCCGCTCATCTAAAGTGAAAATCAACAGGCAAGTTTAGTAAAGCCTTAAAAAAAGACAATAGTGCCTCAATCGATTTTACCTGAAGCCTTGCCACCGGCTGGTGCAGCCTATATAATCAAGAGGTTACAAATTTGGCAGAGTTCGAAACCCTCCTCTGCTTTACCAAAAAAACTACGGGAGTGATCACTATGGATCCGATTCAAACGAAAGTTGATGTTCCTTCTAAACTCATTTTTTTGGCTATGGTTTTTATCACCTGTTTAATTGCCGCAAATCTTGTTGCCTCGAAGCTTTTTTCTATCGATGGATTCTCGATGACATCGGGAATTGTCATTTATCCCTTAACTTTTCTAATTTTAGACAGCATAACCGAATGCTGGGGCAAGCCGGTTGCCAGGAAGATTATCTTGGTCGGGCTGCTCGCAAATATTCTGTTTGTTCTGCTTCTGCAGCTGGCGATTCACCTGCCCGCCGCACCGTTCTGGAAAGGCCAGGAAGCATACGCAACTGTTCTTGGCGCTATGCCGAGAGTCGTGCTTGCTTCACTGTGCGGCTATGCCATTTCACAAACGCTGGATGTTACGATTTTTGTTGGACTAAAAAAACGGACTCAAGGTAGGATGCTTTGGCTGCGCAGTTTATTAAGCACAGCGATCAGCCAGCTTGCTGATTCGACTGTATTTATGTTTGTTGGGTTTGCCGGCGTTTTGCCGGTAACTGCGATACTGACAACTATTGGAACAGAGTATGTGCTTAAATTTTCATACGCGGTTATTGGTGTTCCGCTAATATACCTGATTGTCCGCTGGATACGCGGCAGTAAGAAAATTCGGGTTGAGCCGCTAACCGACCTAGACTGAGAGGGAATTACGATGACCGAACGAAAAAAAGAAGGCCTTACTTTGCTTGGCAATAAAGGCACAAATTATATATTTGATTATGATCCGGAGTTGCTGGAGACGTTTCAAAACGCCCACCCCAATCGCGACTACTTTGTGAAATTCAATTTCCCTGAATTTACAAGTCTTTGCCCGATTACCCACCAGCCGGACTTTGCGACCCTTCATATTAGTTATGTACCGGCAGAGCGCATGGTCGAAAGTAAATCACTGAAACTGTATTTATTCAGCTACCGCAATCACGGTGATTTTCATGAGGATTGTGTCAATAAGATCGCCGATGATCTGATTCGGCTGATGGATCCAAAGTACCTAGAAGTTTGGGGTAAATTCTTGCCAAGGGGCGGAATCAGCATTGATCCTTATGTGAATTATGGCAAGAAGGGTACGCGGTGGGAAGAAGTCGCTTTTGACCGGCTGAGCAAACATGACCTTTACCCGGAAAAAATTGACAATCGTTGAAGATTAAGCGATTAAAAGAATAAAAAACTCGCTTAGGAGAGCTGAGCGAGTTTTTTGCACATTAAATTATATTTTTGATAGGAGAAAATAAATATGGCGAAGAAAGCGGTAGTGGTGCTAAGCGGCGGCTTGGACAGCACAACATGCATGGGGATTGCGAATCGTGAGGGCTATGAGCTTTATCCTTTGACCTTCAGCTATGGCCAGCGTCATCAGCGTGAAGTCGAGCAAGCGAAAAAGATTGCCGCATATTATGGAGTCTCTGAGCATCGCATTGTTGATTTGGATTTTTTTAAACAGCTCGGCGGCAGTGCCCTGACAGATAAATCCATTGAAGTTCCTGATGACGGGGAGGAAAAGGGGATCCCCGTGACCTATGTGCCGGCAAGAAATATGATTTTTCTCTCACTAGCCAGCGCTTATGCGGAAGTGATCGGAGCAGAAACAATTTTTACAGGCGTGTCCTCTGTTGATTACAGCGGGTATCCGGATTGCCGACCAGAATTTATTGCAAGCATGAGTGAAACCATTAATCTGGCGACCAAATCGGGGGTCACGGATCACCATCTGACCATAAAAACACCGCTGATGCATTTGACTAAGGGAGAGACCATTCGGTTGGGAACAGAGCTTGGCGTCCCGTATCAACTCACAACGTCATGCTATAATGGCGAAGAAGAAGCATGCGGGACATGCGACAGCTGCCGTTTGCGGATTAAAGGGTTTAAAGAAGCGGGACAAATTGATCCGATTTCGTATCGGATTCCAATTGACTGGCTCAATTAAAGCATATTAAAAACAATGAGTAGGGACCAGGTTTTCCGCTCATTTGCTTGTCCGTAATTCTATTGTCGATTAACCTCCGGCTGTGCCTGAGGTAATCGGCATTTTTTGTTTTTACAGACTACTAATCATACTTGTGATTTCTTCACCTTTTCTCTTCTCATAATCGAACGCCTGCATGAGTTCTTCAGGAGGAAGTTCATTCTTTCTGCCAAACTTTTCATTGGCTGTTTCATAGAGTTCATACGGGAAAAGCATATCGATGAACATGACCTTTTTCTGCTGCATGCTAAGCGGAGCAACGCTCTCATAGGATGCAAGCATATGGTTGAAAAGTTCCTGATCCCACGCGCCTTGATCCCCCATTAACGGAATAATCACTTTGCGCAAATCACGAATCGGCAGATCATAAGTTGTCGTATCTAGGTCGATAATCCAGATCTGATCGTTTGAAAGCAGTGTATTCCCTGTACCGTAATCCTGATGACACAGATTAGGTTTGAGCTCACACTTGGCAACCCATTCCGGGTAGTAGGATTCTTGCAGTTCTTTTAAGACGGATCGTCCATGTTCGATGTGCTGATCGATTTCCGATAAATATAGTTGTGAAAAAGAATCGTCCGGTGTTCCGGCAGCAATCTGTTTCCATGATTCCATCTGTTGGCAGCGTTTGATATAATGCTTCGGCCACTCTCCAAGCTTAGAAAAAACGGGTATACCTTCCTCAGGCAGATAGCCGACTGAATCTAAATGATATTGTGCTAAGCCTTTCATGATCCATGCCTGATCTTCGGGAACGGTTAAATCAAAAGGTCTGCCAATGATCCAGTCATATACGACAAATAAGAACGGCCCTTGCTTCGTATACAGACCGCCTTCTTTATTTGGAATGATGCCCGGTACACGAGATCCCTTTTTGGCTAAATAATCTTGTGCATGAATCGAAAAAAGCGCTTTTTTTTCAGGGCGGTGAATGCGCTTTAAGCATAACGGCCCTTTATCTGTGATGATTTTCCAGACAAGTGCCATTTGCCCTCCTTGGATCAACTCAATCTCCTGTACGCTTATATCCCAGTAGTGCAGGATGGTTGAAGCCAGTTTGATCAGTTTTTCCGTCATTTCAGGTGTCAGATCATTTTCCTTCTCTTTGTCTTCTTCCTCTTCTTTTTCCGGCCGTTTTACAGACTTGGACATAGCGATCTGAGCTCTGGTCGTTGTTTTTTTGGTACTTTTAGTCGAATGTCCGTTGTCTTTGTCATCTGCCGTCAATTGAATGCTTTTCAATTCAGGGAAGTTATTTAAGAGAGGGGGGCCGGGGGTTTTGTTCTGCATGGTCTTACCTCCAATTCAACGGTTATATAGGAGTTCAAAAAGTCCGGGAAAAATTGCTGTCGAATCTCTGTGTCAACTTGTTTCTCCGCTCCTCACGTATTGTTTGCATACGCTCCGGTGCTCGAAACTGCGTTTCCTTGATCTTCTCGGCCCTTTTTGTCCTCCTTTTAAAAAAATCATATATACCATAATGTATGGCTGAGCGCTGCTAATTGCGATTATTTCGCCCTCCATTTCAACATTTGGGGATTTGAACCATGGATGATTGCCCTTTTTTGCTTAGGCAATGGGAATTCCGCACGTCAATGTCCTGTTATCCGTATCATGATGAATAAGGGACGGTAAATTCTTTTGAGTTAGGGGGAGCTTTATGAATATCGCAATGATCGCAACTGAGAAGCTGCCTGTGCCAGCTATTCGGGGAGGGGCCATACAAATCTACCTTCAATCAACTGCTGAAATCATCGCTCAAAAGCATCAGGTGACCGTTTTTTCGATCAGAGATCCTCACCTGCAGGACGATGAAGCCGCTCAAGGTGTCCACTATATTCGCTTAGATGAAGAACATTATCTGAGCGCGTTAACGGAAGAACTTAAGAAAACTCATTATGATTTGATTCATGTTTGCAACAGACCGGCATGGGTCGAACCGCTGAAACAAGTGACACCGGACAGCAAATTTATTCTAAGTGTACACAACGAAATGTTCGCGGAAGGGAAGATCACCAAGGAGGATGGGGAGACATGCATTAACGATGTTTCCGGTATTGTGACGGTTAGCGATTTTATTGGAAATACGATTACGCAGCGGTTTCCCGATGCGAAAGACAAGACAAGGACCGTCTACTCGGGTGTAGATTTGGGTGCGTATCATCCGGCGTGGACCGATCAAGGTAATATAATCAGAAAACGAATGAGGGAACGGGCGGGGCTTGAGGGAAAAAAGATTGCGCTCTTTGTCGGCAGATTAAGCAAAGTAAAAGGGCCCCATATTCTTCTTCAAGCCATTCCCGAAATCATCGAAAAACATCCGGACGCAATGCTCGTATTCGTCGGTTCAAAATGGTTTGATGATGACAAAGTAAATAATTATGTCCGACATCTTTATACACTCGGCGCCATGCATCTGAATCATGTGACGTTTATCAAATTTATCAAACCACAGGATATTCCTAACTTCTATTCTATGTCGGATATTTTTGTATGTTGCTCGCAATGGCAGGAACCGCTGGCGCGCGTCCACTATGAGGCGATGGCCGCCGGTCTGCCAATCATTACCACCAACCGGGGTGGAAATGCGGAAGTTATTGAGGAGGGGCAAAATGGGATCGTCATTGATCGATTCGACGATCCGCATGAATATGCCCGGATCATAAACAGCTTATTTGACGACGAGGAAAAGAGGAAACAGATGGGAGGCAGCGGACGAAGCATTGCAGAGCAGAAGTACGGCTGGCAGAGAGTAGCGGACCAGCTGCTGGACGCGTATCAGACGGTCTGAGCTGCTCCGATCCTCATGTGAAAAATTACAGTATGTACAACTAAGAATCGGTCCGCGCCATAGGCTTGCTTGTCAGCAAGTTTTCTAACAGGAAAAGAAAGTATTTAAAATTTTGAATGAACTCAGGGTTCATATCAGCGGCGTATTGCTTGGAAAAAGTTCTGGTTCGAACACGAAAGTGCGAGACTCCTGCGGGACTGGTATTGTTGATGCGAGCCAAGGGAGACCCCGCAGATAGTGGGTTGACCGATGAGGCTTCCGGATCGCCCGCGGCCGCATTTGTCGATGCGAGCAACTGGAGTGTCATTGAAGCATAAATTTGGTGAATTAAAGCCGCAGAAGAGTGACAGCCAAGGACTGGCATTACCAGGTTTTTCTAATCTAAATCACGCTGTGAAATGGGGAGTCAGGGTGGAAAACGAAAACTATGAAAAGAAACTGGCGAAGAGCCATGATGATCTGAAAACCGTGCTAGAGTATTACCCAATCGATCCGAAATCGATCAAATTGCTGTTCACGCGCGGCGGACGGTCAAAATGGCTGATTGAATCAGATCAAGGGAATTTGATTTTAAGGCAGGAATATATTAATCCAAAAAGGATGCTGTTTATTGTAGGTGCGCACTGGCATCTGCAAAACAAAGGCCTACCGATCGCAAAACTGATTCCGACAAAACGCGGCGGTCTTTGTTTGTCCGGAGGCGATCATGTCTACCTTTTATATGAAGCACGAGAAGGAGAACCGCTTCTTTATTATAATAAAAGTCAGATGATGAAAACGATGGCGTTCACCGGTGCATTTCACAAAGCTTCAGAAGGCTATCTCCCTCCGCCCGGAAGCAAACGGCGGACGCGAACCGGAAAGTGGAAGAAACTGTACCGATGGAAAATCCAGGAACTTGAAGATAACAAAAAAATCGCGCAAGAAGATCCAGAAGATGAATTTTCACGTTTATTTCTCGAGAACGTCGACCGCATGCTCAAACGCGGTTATGAAGCTTTGGAAGAACTCGACCGGCCCGGTTTCACCCAATGGAGTGAGGAAACGATCCGATCCGGAATGTTCTGCCAACAGGACGATACAATGGCCCGTATGATTGTTAAAGATGAGCAGGCGGTTATGAAAGACCTGCACTCAATTACCATTGATCTTCCGGCCAGAGACTTGAGAATTATCTTAAACAAACTCATGAAAAAATTGGCTGTCTGGGATACGGATGTCGTTAGTGAGTTACTTAGTGCTTATGACCGCGTCCATCCGCTTAGTGAAGATCAATATCGTGTTTTATGGACGGATCTGAAGTTTCCTCATCTTTTTTGCGCTATTTCTCACAAATATTATCTTGGCCAAAAAAAGTCATGGGGAGATGAAAAGTTCCTCATGAACTTTCGAAATATAATCGCCGTTGAAAATTCTAAAGAGGCATTTCTTAGTCAATTTGATCAAATCTATCAAAACATAAAGGGGGAGAAAAGCTGATGGCGAAAAGTGTAGATCATGATGAGTTTAAAATCCGCAAGGTTGATCTTGAAGCGTACCGGTTTTCTCCGCCGGGATCAATGGGCTGGAGTGCAGCTGAGTATGAGCACATTTTAAATCATCCGGAAGCAGCAGTTGTTCAATCTGAATCCTTTTCTCCACCCAGTGTGCCATCGACTGAACTGGAGGAACTCTCGGCATCACCGGACCGTAAGGTAGATCTTGAAACACTGGAAAAATCCATTCCAAGAACGGTGCCGGACGTTAGCCGGGATAAAAATAAAAAAGAATCGTCAGTTGCAGCAGAAAAAGCTATACAGAAGACTGGGCTATCGGAAAGCAGCGAAGATCAGATCACAGATGAACGGGAAAAGGATGAGAATGAAGGATATATCATTGACACGAACCCGCCTGCCAAACCATGGCTGGCAAAAAATATAGTTTCATTATATAAGTAATAAAAGAGCGGATACTCGTCGTCCGCTCTTTCTTACTAAGTTCAATTGAACAATTGGAAGAAACGCCTACATCCATCTTAATTTGCACCGTTCGCACTTAGACAACAGGATCTGTCTCACTGTTCATCTGAATTGACGGTTCAGACGTCAATCTCCCCGCATGTACACTGTTATACACATCATCTAGACGCTTGGCAACCTGATAAAATTGATGACGGGCCGTGACAAATTTCCGACCACGACGGGCAAGTGTTTCCGCAGTCTGGGGGTCGCTCAGCAGAAAATCAATCGAGCCAACGAAAGAGTTGACTTTATTATAATCGTCCAGTAACAAACCGTTTTCCATGTCCTTGATTACTTCTGAATTTCCACCTCGGTTTGTTGTGATGATCGGTACTCCGGCGGCCATTGCTTCATAATGAACGCGAGCCAGTGGTTCCTGCCATTGCGAGCTGCAGACGAAGACATCTGCAATCGAAAATAACTCGGGAATTTGTTCTAAAGGGACATATTTTGTAAAGCGGACATGGTCACCTAACGGAGCGGCTAGTTGATACAGAGCCCGAACATACGGATTCACGCCATCATCGCTGAACCATTTTCCGCCCGCGATGACAAGTTCAGTGTCGGGATGGTTGGTCACGACCTGTTTCATGGCTTCAATCAGGAGATGAGGACCTTTAGATCGACTCAGCCGACCGACAAAAAGAATGACTTTTTGATGGTTAATATCGTACTTTTGACGCATGCGCTGACGGATGTCAACGCCTTGACGCGTCCATGAGGGTGTAAACCGATCAAGATCAATTCCGGAATAGACGACTCGAATTTTAGATGCCGCATCCGGAAATCGATCTACCACTGTCTTTTTAATATAACCGCTGATTGTCACAATCTGATCCACCAAACGGACTGCTTCCTGACCAAGTTCGTCGGAAATTTTCGCTTCACTGAGCATCTCATTGTGCAGACCGAGGATAAATCTGCTGTCAGGGGCTGCTTTTTTATAATTGACAATCTGATTCGGACGGTTGAAGACATGAATCACGTCAAAATTGTGCTGGGTTAATTCCTGGGCAACGTCATCGGCATAATGCTCACTTGGAAAACGTATATAATGAACAGTGTTCCTTGTTTCACGATCGGGCAGCAAAGGATCTGTGATCGAGAAAATCGTCAGGTCATGCTGCTTCGCCAGAAAAGGTGAAACGCCGTCAATCATCGTCTGGATCGCCCCGCCCCTTACAGCCGGCGAGGGCAGCTTTTCAGTACAGATCAAACCCAGTTTCATTCTTTTCGCTCCTTGTAAAAATCTTTTAAATAACCGATTTCTTGCTCCAGTCCTGAACGAAGTGGCATCAACGGATGATAGTTCAATAGTTTCCCTGCTTTTTCAATATCTGCCCATGTCTGTTTGGGTTCGCCTTTTGGGTCTCCGATAAAATCAATCTCAATCTTCTGATGAAATAGCTCCTGTAAAATATCAATGACGTCCAAGACTGAGGCTCGTTCTTTTCCGCCGATATTCAGGGTTTCTCCAATCACATCTTCAGCTTCAAGGACAGAGGCAGTTCCGGCCACACAATCACTAATATAGGTGAAATCGCGGCGCTGTCTGCCGTCACCGTACACAGGAACCGGTTTGCCCTGGAGAATGCGATGCACAAAGCGGTGAAAGGCCATATCCGGACGCTGTCTCGGGCCGTAAACGGTAAAATACCGCAAAATGACTACCGGGATCCCTTCGTTTTTTTGATATACTTTGCATAAATGTTCGCAGGACAGTTTGCTGACACCATATGGCGAAAGCGGATTCGTTGATGCATCCTCAGAGACCTTGCCGTCCTTTTCTCCATATACGGAAGAAGTGGATACATAAATAAATTTCTTTAACGGTTGGCCTTTGCATGCTTCCAGAAGTCTCTGGGTGGCCAAAATATTATTGGAAACGTATTGCTGAAAATCATTTCCCCAGCTTGATCGTACACCGGGCATGCCGGCAAGATGGTAAACAACATCAATATTGCTTAGCAAGCGATGAAGATCGGCATCGAGTAGATTTGCACGTAAAAAGCGGAATTTGGGATTTTTAGCATCTAATAAAGCTGACAGATTACGCTGCTTGATTGATTTATTGCTGATCCATCCATCAATTCCGATAACCGAATGCTTCTTGTCTTGCAGCAATCGTTCACATAAATGAGAACCGATAAATCCGGCAGCACCTGTCACTAATATGTTCATGATCTTCCAACTCCCACATAGTAAAAACCGTATTTCAGACCCACATAACCTGCGCCGACAACACAAATATCCATAAAGCTTACCTCCATCCTTTAAAAGACTGTTCAATGATTCTAGGAAGAGGATGAGAAGGTTACTCTGTAAATAAATAACAGGATCTTCAGGCTAAGAACGTGCACGCTGCACAAGATCAAAATCACCGCATCAAATTTTCCTTGCATCTCCTATAGCTCACAGACGAATCTATTTGTCATGCTGGATCCGATTGTGGTGTTATGCCTGACGTCCAAGACGGCCGTGAATGCTAGGCTTCGCCTACTTCTTTCCTGTTGTCCTTCTTTTGAACAGACTCTCTAAGTTGCAGTGCCCTTGATACCGGCCCTGCGACATGAAAAGACAGGGCTCGGCTAACGTAGAACTTTCTGCAGGAACTGTCTTTTTCATTCTATGTTTGGGCAGAGATACAGTAACTTGTCTATAGAAATCCATCGTCAGTAACGCAATTTTCACTTGAAAAGTTCAGTTGTAATGATTGAGAACTTTTATACATAGTGTGCCGCCCGTCACTTTATTTGCAGAGGTAATGTTCTAAAATGTAAGAATAAAATTAGGGGGACTACCACGTGTTTTTAGACTATGTGCTGAAACTTATCTTAGGCGGAACGATCATCGTCCTGGCAACCTATTTCAGCAGATCCAGACACCTGTTCCTGTCAGGAATCATAACGCTGCTCCCAATCATGACGCTGATCAATATGAGATTACAGATGAAAAATATGACCCTCAAAGATTTCAGGTTGACGCAGCGTAATGCAATCTTTGGTGCGATCGGAGCCGTAATTTTGCTCCTGTCCGTGTTCATCTTGACGAATTGGATCAAACCCATTCATGCCGTACTTATTTCCTTAGCAATCTATTTGATTTATATGCTGATGTGCAAGTACTTTTTGTGAAGATGGAGAGAAGGCGTTCCATACAAATGGTTTGTTGTGCCTAATTTCTTTTGATGCCTCATTTATAAAGTGCGCATTCGACACTACTAGACATAATTATGGAATAATTGGATCAATTGCTGTATCTTTAGTTCAGAATATATGAGACAGAGGGGGGCCGTGCTTATGATTCGGCAACTTACAGAGAAAGACAGAGACAGTGTGCTTGAATTCGCCGGAGATCGGCCGGCGGAGAATTTATTTATTCTTGGAGACATTGAAGCATTTGGCATTGAGAGCGATTCAGTCACTTTGTGGGGAGACTACGATGAACAGGGAAATTTACTCAGCATACTGCTCCGATACCTTGAAAATTTTATCCCCTATGCGCAAAATCCTGATGTTCTAGACGGAAAGGCTTGGGCGGACGTGATGCTAAAAAGCGGTAAACTAAAGCATCTTTCGGGTCTACAAAACCTCGTGGAAAAAATTGTTCCGTATATTGAAACATCTGTGCAAAAAAAGAAACTATGTTATTATGCGAAACGTGACGTGCAGCTTCCACTCGACAAGGAGCAGATGCGCGGCGATGTGAAGATGTTATTTCCGGAAGAGGCTGAGAAAGTCGTTCAGCTACGCAATTCCATATTTACTGGATACACCGAACACTCGGAAACGCTTCGGAAAAACATGGATAAAGGTGTCTCACGAACTTATTATATTGAGAGAAATAATGAGCCGGTCAGCAGCGTGTCAACAGCGGCTGAAACAAAAGGTGCTGCGATGATCGTTGGCGTCTGTACGAAGAAAGAGTACGAACATCAGGGCTTTGCGACAAGCTGCTTGATCAAAACGCTCAGCGCACTCAGCGCCGAACATAAACAGCCCTGCCTGTTCTATGATAATCCGGCGGCTGGACGGATCTATCAAAAATTAGGATTTGAAGCTATTGAAAAATGGATGATGGTTAACTATTAAACGTATACTTGTACGAAAGGGCTGTCGGCTGCACGCCGGCAGCCTGTTTGACGTTTACCCAATGATACATAATTCGACTTTATACGCCTTGATATTGAAGACGAAATTATTGCATTAAAAAATTATATTTTACGAAAATTAATTTGACAAGAAAGCGTTTTTATTCTAAACTTAGTTCGTTCGCTCGGCATATCTCTTGGGTGAATAACTGTTGTATGGAATAACAAAAGATTGATGAATGGATCTATATATTTTTAAAACGATTCATGGGCGGATTCATCGGACGAGCATTTCGCACAGGTCGTTTTGAAAGCAATTTCTTCTATTAATGCAGACATTGTTGAAAACGGTTTATAGGAGGATTTTAAATGGGTAAAAAAGATTACACCCAGTTGGCAAATGATATTGTTGCTAATGTCGGGGGTAAAGAAAATGTCAATTCATTGATTCACTGCGCGACACGGCTGCGATTTAGACTCAAAGATCAAAGCAAGGCTAATAAATCAGTGCTGGAAGATCTGCCCAATGTATTGACTGCTGTCAGTGCCGGAGGTCAGTATCAAGTCGTTATTGGCGACGAAGTGGTTCCAGTTTTTGAAGCAATCATGAAACAATATGGGTTCAGCGCTGCCGATGCCAAATCGGATGCAGACAGCACTGACGAAGCATCTGAGCCGGCTAAATCAGATAGTTGGTTTGAACGCTTTGTCGCTGTTATTTCCGGGATATTCACACCATTTATTTCAGTGCTTGCCGGAGCAGGTGTGCTGAAGGGGATTGCTATTTTGATGGCGAGTGCCCAGCCACATTGGACTTCATCGCCGATTTATATCAGCATCAATGCACTGGCAACCGGTATGTTTGTGTTGCTTCCGATTTTTATCGCAATTACCGCGGCAGACAAGTTCAATACCAACCGATATATAGCCGTGGCGTTGGCAGCTGCTATGATTTATCCGTTGACAGACGCTACTATTCCGAAAATTGCTCATTTAGGAAGCTACCCCGTTGATTTCAAAACATATGGCGGTGCCGTTATTCCAACAATTCTCGCCATCTGGCTGGAAAGTTATATTGAAAGATGGTTTAAAAAGCATTTGCCAGCAGTGACTCAATTGGTATTTGTTCCTTTTTTTACACTGATTGTAGCCGGACTATTGACCTTTTTCATTATCGGGCCGCTTGGCACCGAAGTTGGTACAGGTTTAGCATACGGATATAAATTCCTGTATGATTTAAGCCCTCTGGTGGCCGGTGCAATTTTGGGTGGCACTTTTCAGATTTTTGTCATTTTTGGATTGCACTGGGGCATCCTACCAATATCGTTCATTAATATTCAAAACTACGGTTATGATACGCTACTCGCTGTGATGTTCTGCGCGGTTGCTGGACAGTTCGGTGCTGTAACGGCAGCGATAATCAAGGCCAAGAAAAGTAAAAACAGGAGCATTGCTCTTTCAGCAGCTATCAGTGGATTTTTCGGCATCACTGAACCCGCGATTTATGGCATAAACTTAAAGTACAAAAAAGCGTTTATTTTCGGACTGGTCGGTGGAGCAATTGGCGGTGCATTTATTGGTGCAGCTGGTGTTAAATGCTTTCAATATACGCCGATTATGAATTGGTTTGAAATGCCGCTGTTTATTGGCAAAAATTCAAGTATGTGGCTGGCCTTTGCTGCTTGGTGGGCTGCTTGGCTCTGCTCGTTCTTACTTGTTATCATCTTCGGATTCAATGAAAGTAACACTGAAAAATTGTTTGCAAAAGTAACCTCGGGAAAGAAGAGTTTGACTGAGAAGAAGACGGCGAAGCTCGGTCTGGATACAGAAGATGAAGCGGCAGCCGCTGCTGAATCGGTGAAAACCGAGGAACCAACCGTTGATACGACCGGTTTGACTCTGGCAGATGAGATCTACAGCCCGATTGAAGGCAAGCCAGTGGCATTAAGTTCAGTTAATGATCCGGTATTTAGTTCAGGAGCGATGGGAAACGGAGCAGCCGTGATTCCATCTCAAGGAACTTGTGTGTCACCAGTTGATGGTGAGATAACGGTTGCCTTCCCAACTGGTCACGCCTATGGAATCAAATCGGACTCTGGGGCGGAAATCCTGATTCACATCGGTATCAATACAGTTGAACTCAAAGGAAAGTACTTTGATCCAAAGGTAGAAAATGGCGCCAAGGTAAAAAAAGGTGACGTTCTGACTCTGTTTGAACCGGATAAGATCAAGGATGCGGGTTATGACACAACGACGATGGTCATTGTAACCAATACCAATGAGTTTGAAGCAGTTGTTCCAAACCTGAAGGAAAATGCTACTGCAGAAAAATCATTAATTCAGATCTATAACAAATAAATGTAGGTAATAAAAAACAAACAGTCCGTGAGCATAAACAAGCTCACGGACTGTTTGCTTTCCAAATTTTAAAATTACTTATCTATTTATTCCGTCAAGGTTCAGTTAACAGGATCAGGGGCACTGTTTGTTTTTTTCTCAGCTTTTATAGCTTTTTTTCCTGCCCAGTAAGATGCAAGCATCGGTCCGGATATATTTTGCCAGACACTGAACAAGGTACCGGGGATCGCCGCAGCCGGTGAAAAGAAGGCAAGTGCAAGAGAAAGCCCGAGTGCAGAATTCTGCGTTCCGGTTTCAAAAGAAATCGACCGGCTCTTGACATGGTCGATGCCTAACAACCTGCTTGCGAAAAAGGCAATTGCTGAACCAATTAAGTTAATCATGATGACGACTGGGATTAGAATAAGCATCTCACGCTTAAATAAGTTGGCACTGTTTGCGGCAACGACTCCTCCAATAATTAGCAAGATTGCAGATGTTGACACAAGAGGAAGCGCCTCGGTTGCTCTTCTAACTTTTTCACCAAGAAATGTATTGACGAGAAGCCCAAGAATGACAGGCACAACAACAATTTCAAGGACATTGATAAACATAGAAACAGCAGGTATGCTAACCCAGCGCCCAGCTAAGAGCAGAAGCAGAACGGGCAGCATCAGAGGTGCAATAAAAGTCGTGACCGTGCCGATCGAAACGCCGAGAGCAACATCGCCTTTTGCCAGATAGCACATCACGTTGGCCGCAGTGCCGCTTGGACAACAACCGACAAGAATAACGCCGACGGCGATCGCATCGGGCAGCTGAAACAGTGTGCAAATTGCTAGCGAAGTCAAAGGCATAATCAAGTAATGCGCGGCTACTCCTAGTGCAACTTCTTTTGGCGCTTTGAAAACATCTGCAAAATCGGAGCGTTTCAGGGTCATGCCCATGCCGAACATGACAATTCCCAGCAAATAAGGAACATAGGGAACAACCCAGATAGCTAGTGCAGGTTGGAAATAGGCAATGGCGGCGGCTGCAAGGACAAACCAGACAAAATGTCCGCTTATAAAGCGTCCAAGGCTAACAATTCGATTCATTCGTCATTCATCCCTTCTGTTTTCGACTATCCTTTGTTGTGAATCTGTGAATCGTTCTCTCTGCTTTGAATCATTACTCATCCAAATGGTGTCACTGCAAGGTGTCTGAATCTCCTTCCTCTATAAATATTAAAAAAGCTCCCGTCCACATGATGCGAACGGGAGCTTTTTCCGGATCCCATTCGATGCCAATGAGGACCCGGACAAACGTTATTTTTAACGGTTGCCTGGATCCTACAAAATCAAGACGATTTCATTGACTCGTACATCGAATAGGAAAACCATGATTGCTAACTCCTTGCAAAACAATTTTGGTGATGAAACTATATCATCTTGCAAGGAATAATGTCAACATAATTTCGCATTTTCTGAAATGCCAGTTTTTAACGGTTGCCAAATCCTTAAATTAATTGAATCCGGTACAATCAGTTTGCTGCACTCGTAGCAGCGTCAACATTCGTATTCTTTGAGTAAGTCCCTTTTTTTCCTGCCCAGAAAGAAGCGAGAAGGGATCCGGACATGTTATGCCAGATACTGAACAGGGTAGCAGGTATAGCGGCGACCGGCGAGAAAAATGCCATAGCAAGTGCAACACCGAGCGCTGAGTTCTGCATTCCAACTTCAAATGTGATTGCGCGACTCTTAGAATGATTCATGCCAAGCAAGCGGCTGAAAAAGAAACCTAATGAGTAGCCGAGCAGATTATGCAGGATAACGACAGGTATAATCACTAACGTGCTGGCTGTCAGCAAGTCGCCATTTTTGTTAGAAGCCGCAACGACACCACCGGCGATCAGGATAATGGCCACAGTCGAAACGAGCGGCAGTGCGGCAGTCACCTTGTGAACCTTCTTGCCAAAGAAGGTATTAACCAAAACGCCAAGAACGATTGGCACGATCACAATTTCCACAACGCTGACAAAAAGTGAACTTGTCGGAATCTTTACCCAATGACCCGCTAATAGCCAAAGGATAAGAGGAAGCATTACCGGAGCAATCAAGGTCGAAACAGCGCCGATTGAAACGCCGAGCGCGACGTCGCCTTTTGCCAGAAAACACATTACATTGGAAGCCGTACCACTTGGACAGCAACCAACGAGGATGACGCCAACGGCAACGGCCGGAGGAAGATGAAATGCAAAACAGAGGGCGAAAGCAACGAGCGGCATGATTAGATAGTGGGCACAAACGCCGATGATGACATCTTTAGGGCGCTTAAAAACAGCGGCAAAATCTGATCTTTTCAAAGTCATACCCATCCCGAACATGATTATGCCGAGTAGATAGTTGACATAAGGGAGTACCCAAGTGATCAGATTTGGTTGATAATAGCTGACAGCTGCCGCTGCCAAAACGAAGAGTGCGAAATACTTGCCTAAGAACTGTCCTGTTGAAACAACAACTTTCATTATTCAAACATCCTTTCGATTTTCGTATATTCTTTCTCTCTATTCAATCGCGTGTTGAAGCGATGATCAGACTTAAGGTGGCATTTCGTGCTCTTTTCATTTAACAGTATCGGTTTCTTTTTCGGCCTTGTTGCTGTCAGACCATGCTTCTGGGAGACGCATGACACCACCGGTATGGGCGGAAGTTACGAGCGCAGCATAACGAGCGAGATAACCTGAGCGGACCTTTGGAACAAAAGCTTTTAACGATTTGCGCCGTGCAGCAAGTTCGGCATCAGTTACGTCAAGATGTACGGTTCGCTCAAGCAGATCTATTGTGATTTTTTCTCCGTCCTGAATAAGTGCGATCGGTCCACCGGCTGCGGCTTCTGGTGATACATGCCCGACTGAAATGCCGCGAGTTGCACCGGAAAAACGTCCGTCGGTAATCAGAGCTACATCTTTGCCAAGTCCGCGTCCGACAATCGACGAGGTAGGTGCCAGCATTTCCGGCATGCCCGGACCGCCTTTTGGCCCCTCGTATCGGATGACGACAACATGGCCCTTGCGGACGGTATGGTTGTCGATCGCCTCGACCGCCTCATCATGGGAGTTGAAACAAATGGCTTCGCCGGTAAATGTTTTGACCGAAGGATCAACACCGCCGACTTTGATGACCGCGCCTTTTGGTGCAATGTTTCCAAAGAGAACTGATAATCCGCCGGTTTTGCTGTACGCCTCATTCAGTGGATGAATGACTTTCGGATTCTTGATTTCCGCATCGGCGACATTTTCTCGAAGTGTTTGTCCGGAGACAGTAATCCGGTCCGGATGAATAACACCGCCCATGTCGGCAAGCGTTTTGATAATTGCGGAGATGCCTCCTGCTTCATGAACATCCTGCATCGAGAATGATGAGCTTGGGGCTATTTTTGCTAGATAGGGTACTTTTTTCGCTACGTGATTAATTCGATCGAGGTCATAGTCGATACCGGCTTCGGAAGCGACAGCGAGCATGTGCAGCACTGTATTGGTCGATCCGCCCATCGCCATGTCGAGTGCGAATGCATCATCGACAGCTTCAGGGGTGATGATGTCTCTTGGCCGAACATTATTTTTTACAAGATCCATTAATTTGTAGGCAGATTGCTTGATCAGGTCACGCCTTTCTTCAGATACCGCAAGGGCTGTACCGTTTCCTGGAAGGGCGACACCGAGCATTTCCATCAAGCAGTTCATCGAATTGGCGGTAAACATTCCGGCGCAAGAACCGCAGGTTGGACATGCGGAAGCTTCGATATCCAGGAACTGTTCTTTTGTGATTTGGCCTTCTTTAAAAGCGCCTACGCCTTCAAATACGGATGACAGGGTCAGTGCCTTCCCTTGAGCGGACAGTCCCGCTTTCATTGGTCCTCCAGAACAGAAGATGGCGGGTACATTGGTTCGGACAGCTGCGAGCAGCATACCAGGCGTGATTTTATCACAGTTTGGGATATAGAAAACGCCGTCGAACCAGTGCGCGTTGATCATCGTCTCAGCTGCGTCCGCGATCAGTTCACGGCTCGGAAGCGAATAACGCATGCCAATGTGGCCCATTGCAATGCCGTCATCAACGCCTATCGTGTTAAATTCAAATGGAATGCCGCCTGCTTCGCGTATCGCTTGCTTTGCGACATCAGCCAATTCTCTTAAATGAACATGGCCTGGAACAATGTCCACATAGGAATTACATACCGCGATAAACGGTTTGTGCATATCCTCTTCGTTTCTTACAACACCGGTTGCTCGCAGCAGGCTTCGCGCTGGAGCTCGATCCACGCCCTTCTTGATTTCATCGCTTCTCAATGTTTGTTCATCCTCTCTTTGAAAATAAAATCTGGAAATTAAAAAACTCCCATTTGAAATACAATGGGAGTTTTGTCCGGCTCCCATTCAATGCCAATGAGGACCCGGACAATCGTTTTAAATTTTCAGCGATTGCCAGGATCCTAGATAATAATCAAGACTCGAGAATGGGATAGGAATAACATAATAATCAGCCTCTTAAAATAAATAAGAATTTTCGTATGGTCAAATATAGCACTCGATTTTACGTTCGTCAACAGTCATTTCTAAAAGTTGATAGGGTAGAAAGCGAGCATCTATATGAGGTTCCGGATGCAGAAATAGATCAAGGAAATTAATTTTTGACATTCATTGTTTCAAAGTGTAATTAAATTTATACTTTAAGGACGAGTCTAGTGATGTTCGGAGAAAATATGTTTGTGCGAACGTTTTTATTCGTTGACACATGGAATAGGAGTTGATGTTTTGAAAATAACAATGAATCTGGCCAAGCTTTTTCTCGGTCTGTTTTTGTTCTCATTGGGCGCTGTCTGCACCATCAACGCTCATTTAGGCCTGCAGCCGTGGGATGTGCTGCATCAGGGGCTTTCCAGAACCCTGCACATGACGATCGGAATGGCCAACATTCTCGTGGCGTTCCTCATTGTCATTGTGAACAGGATTTTTGGAGAGAAAATAGGATTTGGCACATTGGCAAATATGTTGTTCATCGGTCTTTTTATGGATATGCTTATGCTGAATCACCTTGTGCCCGAGTTTCAAAACCTTTCTGCCCGTATTCTGATGGTTCTTGCTGGACTGGTAATCATCAGTTTCGGTACCTATTTATACATAAGCGCGGGTTTCGGCGCGGGTCCAAGAGATGGTTTGATGGTTGTGCTCGCGCGCAAGACCAAGCAGTCCGTTCGTCTGATTCGAACCTGCAACGAAGGCGTTGCCTTGCTGCTTGGCTGGATCCTTGGCGGTTCAGTTGGAATCGGCACGGTCATCATGGTTTCTTTGATTGGTATTTTTGTTCAAGCAACGTTTAAATTGTGCCGATTTGACGTCAAAACCGTGCACCATATCTATCTTGACAGACATATGTTTGAAGGATTTGTAAGCAAAAACGGACAGATGAATGGAGGAAACGACCATCATGCCATTTGATACACATAATCATACACATTTTTCATTTGATGCGGATATGAACATCCAAGATGCACTGAAGGAAGCGGAAAAGTATAATTTGAATTTAGTGCTTACCGAACACTATGATCTGAACGAACAACAAGAAGACGGCAGACCGGTTGACTTCGAAATTGATCGCTATTTTGAAGCGTATTCATCATTTCGTGGCGAACGATTATTGCTCGGAATCGAGCTAGGGTTGGATAATCGTCCTGATTACATAACACGTAATCGAACGATAGCAGAATCACATCCTTTCGATATGGTTATTGGTTCTGTTCACAATCTTCAGGACTATGACATGTACAGTG
This sequence comes from Sporolactobacillus laevolacticus DSM 442, assembly GCF_000497245.1. Lineage (GTDB taxonomy): Bacteria > Bacillota > Bacilli > Bacillales > Sporolactobacillaceae > Sporolactobacillus > Sporolactobacillus laevolacticus. The sequence goes on along the minus strand of NZ_AWTC01000005.1, from coordinate 177,329 downwards.
ATCGTACGAAAAATTTCCTCTCCAAACAGGACTTTTTTTCACAGTATCTGATTTATGCGGAGAACACGATCCATCAAAATCCGTATATCGACACGTTTGCGCATATCGACTATCCGTGTCGCTATCTCACGTATTCAGATAACGTGCTCCGTTATGAAGATTTTCCGCTGTTGATTGACAATTTTCTTTTTACACTGATTGAGAATGATATTTGCCTGGAGATCAATCTTCGCCTGATTGATCAGCCCTCATTCAGGGAGGGACTTGAAAGCATCGTTCGCCGGTATCGAGAGTTGGGTGGTAAATACGTGACGATTGGTGGCGACAACCATTCACCGGATACAATTGGCATAAAATATCCGTTAGGCCTGGCGATGGCAAAAGAATATCAGCTTACTCCAGTTTATTTTAAAAACAGAAAAAGAATAGTAGACCAACTGCAATAAACTGGAATTTTAGTTAACGGATATAACCGGCTGTTTTTATTTTTTTCTAAAGAAAGATATAATAATCGCAGTACACTTTGACTTATCAAGCGAAGGATCTGTCTGAGCGAGAAACGAACAGGATGTGGTGACATTGACCCGATCATTTCAGAAATTGAATGAAGAAAAGGTATTTAAAGATCCTGTACATCGCTATATTCATGTTCGTGATCGACTGATTTGGGATCTGATCGGCACTTCTGAATTTCAACGCTTAAGGCGGATCCGTCAGTTAGGAACGACTTTCTTAACCTTCCATGGTGCAGAACACAGCCGTTTCGGACATTCACTCGGTGTCTATGAGATTACCCGGCGCGTGATTGATATTTTCAAATATCGAAGTCTTTGGGATGACTCAGAAACGATGATCGCCCTGTGCGCTGCGCTGCTTCATGATGTGGGCCATGGACCATTCTCGCATTCTTTTGAAAAAGTCTTTGGCACCGATCATGAAAAATATACGCAGAAAATTATTCTTGGCGACACAGAAATCCATCGCCTTCTAAACGAGCAGGGGGATGGGTTTGCTGAAAAAGTGGCGGATGTGATCGGAAAAACTTATCCGAATCGCCTTGTAGTCAGCCTGATCTCAAGCCAGATTGATGCCGATCGCATGGACTATTTGCTTCGCGATGCCTATTTCACAGGGGTCAGCTACGGTCATTTTGATATGGAACGCATTTGGCGGGTGATGCGGTCTCAAGATGATCAAATTGTTTATAAACTGTCTGGGATGCATGCGGTGGAAGACTACATCATGAGCCGCTATCAGATGTATTGGCAAGTTTACTTCCATCCGGTGACGCGCAGTGCGGAAGTCATTCTCACTCAGATTCTTCACAGAGCGAAAGTGCTGTATCAAAATGATTTTCGTTTCAAACATACGCCAACACCTTTGATCAAGCTTTTTGAAGGAGAAATGGAACTCCGTGATTACCTTAAGCTGGACGAGTCGGTTATTATGTATTTCTTTCAAGCCTGGCAAGAAGAAAAGGACACAATTCTCAGTGATCTGTGCTGCCGATTTATGAACCGGCGCTTGTTCAAGTATGTTGAATTTACACCTGAATTAATTGGTTCAAAGGATGAGCTGACCGGAGCATTCAGAGAAGCGGGTATTGATCCGGACTATTATTTGGAAGTCGATTCATCGTCAAATTCTCCATACGATTTATATCGGCCGGGTGAGGAAGGCGAGAGACAGCCGATCCAGCTTCTAATGCCCGATGGGACGCTTCATGAACTGTCCCAAGAATCAGATGTTGTCGGTTCGATCACAGGCATGCGCCGAACGGACTGCAAACTCTACTACCCAAAAGACAGAGTGCTTGACTTACCTGACGATTCACAGTCGAAGCGGAAGATAAGAGAGATTTTAGGCATCTAAGACCAACGCGAATAGAGAAGAAAATCTATAGTAGAGCTTGTTCAAAAAGGAGGACAAAAAGGGCCGAGGTAAGGCAAAACGCCACGTCCTGTGGCATACCTGACACTAGCACGTCCTGTGCGTCGAAGATCAAGGAAACGCAGTTTCGAGTACCGGAGCGTACTTCTACAGGATGTAGTGACTTCAACGTTGCGTACAGGACGTACGCGTTCTTAGTTGGAGTTCCCCTGTTAATACGTGAGGAGCGGAGAAACAAGTTGACGCAGAACTTCCACAGGATGTGGTGACTTCTGCGTTGTGCACAAGACGTGCACGTTATTAGCAGAAGATCCTTCTTACCTTTTCCCGGACTTTTTGAATATCCTCTAAAAGAGATTAGGAACTACTTGGGGGAATAGTAACATGTTGGAAGATCACGCCAAAATTGCGTCGCTGATTCACCAAGCCGGTGAAATTTCAGGAAGCAAGAAGCTTCAAAAAGTCGTCTACATACTGCAGAAACTCGGATATCCTTTTGACCAGATTTTTCACTTTCATTTTTATGGCCCTTACTCAGAAGAACTGTCCGTACAGCTTGAGGAATTATGTCATTTCGGTTTTTTGATCGAAAACAGGGAGGATAAGGGTGAAGAAGAAAAATGTCATTATCGTCTCTCCGAAGCGGGAGAAGGATTTCTGTCCCATTACAAAAACATCTTACCCAGCGTACGGAGTCTTACACAAAAAGTTATGGATCAGAATACGTGGTTTCTTGAACGTGTTGCCATACTGCTTTACTTTGATTACTTGCCCCGGAATGAAGCCGTTAAGAAAGTTGAATCCATCGAAAAAAGAACGATTCAGGAAGACCTAGAACGCACCTTTTCTTTCATTGATGAGCTCCGTGTTCTCCAATCAATTGAACAGCCCATGCCTCACTGAATACTCACTTCGTATCGAAAGATAGGTCGATCACTTTCAATGCAGGCGGTGTCATCCGTATGTGTGTACAAATGAATAGGTTTGACAATAAAAAACGGATGGCTTGAGTACCATCCGTTTGCTTAGTTAATCTAGTTCTTCAAGTTGATTTAACAGTGTCTTTAAGGCTTTTAAATCATCCAGACTGAGTGTGATGCCTTTGCCCATTTTTTCGCCGTCCGGCGCCCAGTCTCGCAAGTCATATTTTGGAGCTCGTCCGTTCCAACTAACCATGTTCAGTTGTTTCGACCATCCGCTTGAAGACTCGGTTAAGGTTCCAATCTTCTTAACCAGTTCAAATTGAATACTGCTCATCACTTGCACCTTCCTAGACTTTTGACTAATGAGGATAATAAAAGGAACATCGATAAATGAATGACTTACATTAATATGAAATGTTCATGAAACCAAGAATCACCACTCAAGATTTCACGGCTGTCGGCGATAATATGCGGTTCGCCTTCTTCGTCCTGAGTGACAAGATGTCCTTCCTTATCCTGTTCTGCCATGTAAAAATTGTTTACCTTGAAAAGCAGCCGTGCCTCCATAAAATCAAGAGGAACCTCCACGGTCTCCCCATACACATTCTTAATGCATCTGACCAAGATCATGTTTCACAAATCCTCCAAAAACAGCCTGCATTTGCCTGATATCAAGAAAAATGACGCCATAAACGCTCGGGACGACAGGATTTTCTGATCATTAGGACATCGCTACATTTAGAATAAGGGTTGCATGGCTATTTGGCAATGGCTGGGACTCAAGGCATGCGTTGTTAAGCATGATCTTTGATTGTTTCTGTCGATTGGATTGATTGGACCATTGTATTATTGTGAAGAACGGCAAGTGTGCATATAGGTATGCTTCATTTGCCGTGCCCAGTTCATGGCTGCTTCACTGTCTGCATCTAAACAGTCGCGAACTTGCTCAGCATACCTCATAGAAGGATTTCGCCAGCGCATTTCTGCCTGATTAAGCGCTTGTTCATAGACGTCAGGCAGCTCTTGTTGTTCGACGAATGCCTGCAGCACGTCAAATAACACGTTCATCTTATCTGTAAAAGCTGGGGAAACATTCAGCATAGCTGCCTCATCGGATAGCGCATTTGCTTCTTTCTGCTCAGGCATTGTGAAGGCATGCGTTTCGTTTTGGCTGCACCAGAGCAGGTAGAGATGCATCAAATAAAGATCGCTCGGATTGATCCCTGTGTGAAAAAGCGGGTTGAGATCCGGAATGCGCACTTCAACACGGGTTGCATTCGGATCATCAACAAGATCCTCGAATCCTTCTCCTTTGATGCGGACAAGCTGATAAAGTTCACGAGGACTTTCAATTGCTCCGTTTTTTACAGCAGCACGCAATGAATGAATGTAGGCATTGGGACTAGAGTAATCTGGATAGACCGGCTGGTCGTTTTTATAACCATGGACGCTGAGTCTGGCAGAACGATAACAAACCTCTCCGATTTTTTCCGGACTCGCAGCCAGCAGGTGAACGAGAAAATAGCGGTGGCGGAGCGCTTGTTGGGCAAGGTCCAAATAAAATCTGTTACGTTCATCCTGGCTCACAAACAGATCATCTGCAAATGAGCAATTAAAATGAATACCGCAATAAAGCTGTTTCCGTCTTCCATACTTGTTTGATAGATAGATCCGATAGTCCGTTTTTTCTTTGCCTTCCAGTCCAAAATCGGCAATTGGAATCTGATCTTCCGGCGGCAGATGTGTAGGCGGACTGCTAAGCGGCCATAATAATTCAGATTTAATGCTGGTGAAGACTTTTCTAGTCAGTCTTTTCTCATGTTCCAGTGTTTTCTGAATAGATGGAGCAACAGGAGTGACGAGTTCAATCTGGCTCTCCGAAAAGTCAGTCGTAATTTCCGGATTAGTCAGCTTATCGCCGAATGCCTGTGGATGTGGGGTCAATGCTAATGCCCCATTCGCATCAATTCTTAAATTTTCCCGCTCTAGACCGAACTGTCCGTGAACGGATAATGGATGGATGGAAAAGGGCCTTTTATTGAGCATATCGTTTCCTCGCATTCTTAAAATACTTAGGTTCTGTTCATTTCTACTGTTGATCATGGTCCATTTTTAGAGATACGAAATTTGCGAGATTCCTGAGGAACGGTACTCGTTGATAGCGAGGAATTTCGCATTGATCAACACGATCTAAGAACAGAGCTAATACTTAAATAAACACAGCATGGATTTACTACTCTTGAGTCTAAATGATCTGCGAGTGCGATTCAATTAATTTAACCGTTGACGACAAAGCCTTGCTCTGTTTTTATTCATTGTGGTTGTACAAGGCCGTTCTGCATTCATCTTATGACTCGAGTCACAAGTGTTTTCCGCCAAAGTATAAAATGCTGGAAATCAGGAAATGGTGTCAAGGCTTCGTCGATTGAGCTTAAATGAGCGTTCTTGACATTCCTGTGATAGAATAACGACAGTGAGATTAATCACTTTTCGAAAGGGTGATCCGTTTGGACATTTTTCACCAAGATGGAAAAAAATCAGGATTTAATATTATAAAAGGCGATTCAACAAAAGGACACGGCGGATTCGGCGCTGGCTTGATCAACCTGGACAACATGTCTCCGGTCATTATTGATGTGGAGGCAGGTACGGCTGCAGTTGATATGGGTGCGCTTCACGCACGCAGTGATATCGAGCGTAGAATTCGCTTTTCGGCTAATAAAGCAGATCTCCAGGGCGGTGGCAAGAAGTACTGGCTCGTGTGGGTGAACACTGAGGTGACAAAAGAAGGACCTCATTACTCAGGAGCTGCCGCCGCTGAAATGATTATTCATCGCGAGATCAAACGCGGATATAAAATTTTGGCCGACCATGTAAACAAAATGGATAAGGCATTGAAGGGCAATGTAGATTTAAGTGAAATGGATACGAAATCCAAAAAAGTGCTGGGCGAATTTCTGAAGAGCGTTGCTCCTGGCCAGTGGGAGAAAGCGAATCCTGAATTGAAGGCACAGCTTGAAACTGAATAATGATTAATATCCACTTTAAGAGTTAAAAGTGCTGAATCAGGACAATACCGATAATCATCAGTGTGAGACCGGTGATACGCGGCCAATTCAGTTTATGCTGCTGGACACCAAACCAGCCAAAATGATCAACGGCCATTGCAAGGGTCATTTGCCCGCAAAGCACGGAGACAACAGTCAACGCGGAGCCGAGAACAGGGAGCAGCAAAATATTAGATGTGACGAAAATAACGCCCATCATGCCGCCGACCCAGATCCACTTAGGTGCTTGTGGAACGATTCGCCAATCCATCTTCATTGTGTGGTCGATAATCAGCGTAAGCAGAGCTAGAATAATGGTTCCGGTTGTAAATGAGATGAGCGAAGCAATAAAAGGTGACCGGACGGCATACCGTAATTGGGTATTTATAGATGTCTGAACGGGCGAAACCATACCCGCGGCCAGGCCCCAGATGAGCAAGATACTGGTAAACAGGTATTTTTTTCGGTTAATAGTCATTGGTGTACTCCCTTCAAAATCTCTTGATCAGATAGACACCCGCGAACATGCATGTGATACCAATTAGTCTCGGAATGTTTAGTTCATGCACTGGAACATTGAACAAGCCGAACTGGTCGATGGCAATGGCCATAATCATTTGGCCGCACAATGTGACGACAACGGTAAGCGCTGCACCCAATCGCGGCAAAAGCAGGATGTTTGTTGTCAGGTAAAAGACGCCGAGCATGCCACCGCCGATCCATATCCACCAAGGATGATTATAAAAAGCAGCTGGGTCGAAGGCGATCCGGTGATCAATTGCTAGAGAAAGAATGATTAGAGTCAGTGTTCCGGTAAAAAAAGAAATAAAAGAGGCCAGAAAAGGTGACCCCACTTGCTGGCCTAACTTGGAATTAATCGATGTCTGCACCGGAATAATGCCGCCCGCGATCAAACCGCCAGTCAGAAATAAAATAATCATATATGTAACCTCTCGTGTGTTCTAAACGTAATTAAGTATAAAAGAAGAACTTCGAAAAAGAGAAATAAAATGACTCTATAACTTGGAAATATTTTCAACAAATAAGATAAAACAGGGACTTTCCTTATTATTGATGGAAAGTCCCTATTACATATTTACTTATTTCCACCAGTGGAACAGGCGGTCTAGAATGGAACGATGCGCTTTATTTTCTTTACGTTGATCTGCTGTTTTTTTCTTTGAATCGCCGCAATATGTTGTTGGCTCAGTTCCCTTAACAAAATAGGTTGATCGTCCCGGACAGGCTTTGCTTGCCCGAAGGCCACTCTTTGGATCAATACTGACACTAACTACACCTTTCGGAGGCTTAAATCGATTCTTTGGCGTGCCTTCGAGCGCAGATTCGATAAAATGGCTCCAAATGGTTTTGGCATAACCAGTGTCTGGAGAGGTGGTAATGGTTTCACCTTTGTCATACCCGACCCACACTGCGGCAACTAGGTCCGGCGTGAATCCTGCCATCCAGCTGTCTGTGGATGTTGATCCTGTCTTTGCTGCCACTTTATGAGTCAGTAAGCCGGCGACAGGACCGCCGGTGACTTTCGTATACCCATTCAGCTTTGTATCAAAAATGCCGGTCATCATCTGTGAAAGAACAAAGGATGTCTGCCGATTGAGTACCTGCTTTCTGTCCGGTTGCCATTCATAGAGTATATGCCCTTTTCCATCAACGACCCGAGTAATCAGTGCTGGCTTGATGCGCGCGCCTTCATTAGCAAGTGTTGCGTAGCCACGAGCAAGTTCCAACACGCTTACTGGTTTTGAACCGAGCGCGAGTGAAGGGATCGGGGCAAGGGGACTTGTAATCCCGGCTTTTCGTGCCGCGTTCACTAGCTTCTCCATGCCAATTGCCAAATGCGTTTTTACAGCGAAAATGTTGTCGGAAAGAGCAAGCGCCTGTTCCATGGTAATCGGTTTGTTCGCGTAGTAGCCGCCGAAATTGTTCGGCGCATAATCCGAATGTCCGTGATCAAAAGTAAATTCGGTAGGCGCGCTTTTTAACCGGGTAGCGGGTGTGAATCCGTTTCGCAATGCCGCGTAATAGAGAAACGGCTTGAAAGCAGATCCTGGTGAACGTTTCGCGTTCATCGCCCGGTTATACGGACTGCTTTGGTAGTCGCGTCCACCAACCATTGCGACGATACCGCCGGTTTTCGGATCGAGAGCGATCAGCGCTGTTTGGATGCTCGATGTGTCCGGTATAGCATACTTCACCCAGTACTCGGCTGTTTTCTGGGTTTCAGAATCGAGCGTTGTATAGACCTTGATTCCGCCCGATGCCAGTTCTTTACGGCTGATATGCAGATCATCCGTTAATTCTTGTCGAACTGCGTCTTGAAAATAGGGCGCTTCCTCCGTTTTTTGTATGTCTGAGTGCGTCAATTGCAGAGGGGCATGATAGGCAATCTCAGCGCGCTTCTTTGTCAGAAAGCCGCTTTTCACCATGGTATCCAAAACGACTTTCTGCCGTTTCTTTGCTTGATCATAATGGAGAAACGGTGAATAAAGGCTGGGACCGTTTGGAATACCAGCGAGCATACTGGATTGAGCGAGTGATAGATCTTCAGCCTTTTTATTGAAATATACTTTTGCTGCTGACTCAATTCCGTAGGCGCCATGTCCATAATAAATCGTATTTAAATAGCCTTCGAGAATATCTTTTTTCGATTCATTCATTTCAAGTCGAACGGTGTAGAACATTTCGGAGAACTTGCGCAGCCACGTTTTGTCATTGGTTAAAAAAAGATTCTTAGCGTACTGCATCGTGATCGTACTTGCGCCTTGAGCTTTGGTAAAACTGCGCATATCGATCAGGGCAGACTGTGCGATTCGACGGAAATCGAATCCATGGTGCTGGAAGAATCGACGATCTTCAACTGCGAGTGTGGCCAATTTGATCGAGGGAGCCATTTTTTCGATATCCGTCCAACGCCTGTTCGTTGTGTCCCACTTGCCGATAAATTGGCCGCGACTGTCATAGAAAATGGCGGGGCGAGATGCCGGAATATTCATTGGGCCAGCAATCTTTGCAGACAGCAGAAGAACAAAGATGCCAAGCAGCAGCATGGCGGGCAAAAGTGCGATGAACCAAACTGACCACCTCATAAAGCTATTCTTCCTTTTTCGGATCCTCATGTCAGAAAACATAAATCAGAACCTCCTCAATCCGAAAAATAGGCAGCCGTAGGCAAAGCCTTGCAGTTTATTTACTTTTAACATTATGGATAAAGCAACCTTATTCTAAACATTGAGGACTGAAAGGGGCGAATTCAGGTATAAATGTAAGAAAAAAATAGAATCCTTGGAAAAATAGTGGAGTTAACCTTGCTCAGAGATAGTCAATATTTTATAGTAGTATAAGTATGGGGACATGCGGTCATGAAGGAAGGCGGCTGAATGAAAACGCGTAACGCCGAGATTGTATTTACAAGCCGGATGAACGGACATGGGCAATCGGATCAGGAACAAAAAACAACGGCTGTCCTCCGCGGGCGGATTGGTGTGAGCGGTTCCAGCCTGTATTTAAGTTTTAGCGATAAGATTGCTGACGTTGGCCCGGCTGATTATACAGTAAGAATAAGTGGAAATGAGGCGCTCATCCTGCGCAAAGGTGCGTTGCCGATGAGGCAGCCGTTGTTGCTTGGAACAACAATGGATGGAACGTACGAAACAGCATTTGGTCTCATGGAAACAAAGGCAACCGCCGAGAAAATAGAAACAGTTTCCGATTCGTCCGGAAATTCAGGATCGGTTCATCTTGTTTATGAACTGAATATGCAAGGACAGTCAGTGGGAAAACTGACGCTTGATTATCACTACATGGTTAATTAAAGGCTGCGCATAGAAAGGTGCGGCTTGCGGAGCTTTTAAATAGATGGTTCTGTTCATTTCTACTGTTGTTTAGAGAGGCTCGCGGGATCGCACGCGGTCGCGCCTGTTGATGCGAGTGAATTTCGCGTTGGTCAACACTATCTATGAATAAAGCCAAATTGACAAAATAGTGTACGACATGAGCAAGCACGATTTTTTGGAGGTTATAAGATGACGATTGTTGAACAAGTCAAGAATCAGTTGAAGGAAGAAATTATTAACGCAGTCATTAAAGCGGGACTGGCAGAACCGGAGCAGGTTCCGGATGTGGTACTTGAAGTCCCGAAGGATAAAGCGCATGGCGACTTTGCTGCAAATATGGCCATGCAACTCGCGCGGATCGCGAAAAAGGCGCCGAGAAAGATTGCCGAAGAATTAATCAGCAGTTTTGACAAAGAGAAGGGTCATATTCGCAAGATCGAGATTGCAGGACCTGGTTTTATTAACTTTTTTCTTGATAATCAGTATTTAACGGATCTCATTCCAACTATTATTGAAGCGGGTGACGGTTATGGCGCTTCAGAAAGTGGAGCAGGCAAGAAAGTCTTGGTTGAATTCGTCTCTGCGAACCCAACCGGAAGCTTGCATTTGGGCCATGGCCGCGGGGCAGCGGTTGGCGACGCTTTATGCAAATTGCTGAACAAAGCAGGTTATCATGCTGTTCCGGAATATTACATTAATGACGGCGGAAACCAGATCACGAATCTGGCGGTTTCTATTGAAGCGCGTTATTTACAAGAACTAGGAAGAGATGCGGAAATTCCTGAAAATGGCTATCACGGCAAAGATATCATTGAGTTGGCAAAACAGCTGATTGCCCAATATGGGGATTCACTCTCGTCGAAACCGACAGAAGAACGAATCCGTTTCTTCCGCAACTTTGGTGTCGAACATCTAATGCGCGGCATTAAGAAAGACCTTGCAGATTTTCGCGTGCATTTTGATCAATGGTTCTCGGAACGATCCCTTTATGAGGAGCACAAGGTTGAAGAGGCTCTTGATTTTCTGAAAAATAAAGGCGAAACGTATGAAAAGGACGGCGCTTTGTGGCTGAAAACTTCTGAATATGGGGATGACAAAGACCGTGTTCTGGTCAAGTCCGATGGCAGTTATACGTACTTCATGCCGGATATCGCTTACCACAAGGATAAACTCGATCGTGGTTACGAACAGCTGATTGATGTGTTTGGCGCGGATCACCATGGTTACGTGCCGCGGTTAAAAGCAGCCATTCAATCGCTAGGTTACGATCCGGATCAGTTAACGGTTCAGATCATTCAGCTTGTTAATCTTTTTAAAGACGGCGAGAAGGTGAAGATGAGCAAGCGTACCGGAAAAGCTGTGACGATGCGTGAATTGATGGAAGATGTCGGTGTTGATGCTGCTCGTTATTTCTTCGCAATGCGCAGCTCGGACAGCCATCTTGATTTTGATCTGGATCTTGCCATTTCACATTCAAACGAGAATCCGGTGTATTACGTTCAATATGCGTATGCGCGAATCAGCAGCATGCTGAAACGTGCTGAAAACTTTGAACATGATCATATTGCAGACCTAGATTTAAACTTGCTCTCCGGTGAGAAAGAAGTCGATCTACTGAAAAAATTGGGCGATTTCCCTGCAGTTGTCGCCGACAGCGCGGCAAAGCTTGCAATCCAGCACGTCCCTGCCTATCTATTCGATCTTGCCTCTTGCTTGCATAGTTTCTATAATGCGGAAAAAGTACTCGACGAGAGCAATGTAGCATTAAGCAAGGCCCGAGTGGCGCTAATGAAGGCCGTACGCATCACACTGAAGAACGGAATGGAATTAATCGGCGTCGACGCACCTGAAAAAATGTAACTTATGACATATAAAGAACAGCTTCCGAGTCGGGAGCTGTTTTTTAGTGTGCTGATCATAATCCGTTTTACAGGAAGAAGCTGAACCATCCGCAGCAGAGCGATTTTAGTTTATCAAGTGGTGAACGGTTTTCAATTTGATCCAATGTAACAGGCATAGACAAGTTTTCAATTTCCTTTTCCAGTTTCTGAAGTGCATGCCGGATAAGTACAGGATCATCAGTAAAACCGGATAGTTCGTCGTTCCAAAATAAACTGCGCTGGTCAAAGTTTGCTGTGCCGATATAGCATAGTTTTCGGTCAACAACAAAGATCTTCGAATGATAAAAGCCTTGATAAAAATGGAACAACCGGGCACCTTTTTGAACAAGCGGTTTTAGATACAAAAATGATGCAGGCTGCACTAATATGTGGTCTTTTTTCTTTGGTAAAAGGATGGTCAGCTTGATACCGCAGCTCAACCGATCCATGAGCGCATCCATCAGTTTCTTGCTTGGCACGAAATAAGGGGATCCGATCACGATGGAAACTTTGGCGCTACTTAATTTTTCAACGAAATAATCTTCAATCTGCTTGCCGTCAGTTGCAATCAATGTCAATTGCGACGGACCTTTCTCAACTGTTGGAAAATAGGTCTCGTTATTCATCAAATCACTTTTAGTGGCTGTCTTCCAGTCTTCGAGAAACTGGCGCTGCAGTTCATGAACGCTTTCACCGAGTAGCTTTATGTGATTATCATGCCACGCTCCTCTTTCTGGCCGACGGCCGATATAATCTCGGCTTACATTAAAACCGCCAAAATACCCGATCTCGCCATCAATAACCATAATTTTTCGGTGGTTACGACGGTTCAGGTAGTAGAAGGTGAACGGAAAAGTGACTTTTCCTGAAAAAGCGAGGTTGACACCGGCTTTAGCTAATTCCGCTCTTTTTTTTCGCAAGCCTAAGCCGGTAAGGCTATCGACAAGCAACCGGACTTCGACGCCCTCACCTGCCTTCTTTTTCAGCAACTGCAACCATTCGTTTCCGATTTCATCGGCAGTAAAGATAAAGAAGGAAAGATGAATGTGGTGCCTGGCATGACTGATACTTTGTTTCATATCCTCAAAAAGCTCATGGCCGTTCGTGAAATAATGGAAATGGTTAAAACCTGCTACCGGTTTGCGATCAGGATTAAGCGGATGTTTGGCTTTTTGTCCTGAGAAGATATCGACCAAAATGGCTACAGGGATTAAAATGGCAAGCGCCAGAATAATGAATAGTGTGTTGAATACAAGGTGCATCACATGTCCTCCGATCGGATAGGCCTGCATAATGATTGTCTTGTTCATAATATATCCCATTTTCGCGAATGTATCTTGAATGGATTATCTTTAGCTGATCATTAGAGTGGTAAAAAAATGAATAAAAAAGATTGAACCACTATTTTCTTGTACAAATAAGCATGTATAAAATATAAGAGAGTAGCGGTACCTAGTATAAGTGTAACGAAAGAGGAACTTCGACTAACTTCGCTTACGTCCTGTAAGCAACGTCGAAGTCACCACATCCTGTGGAAGCTCAGCCTGCGCGAGGCTTGGTTTCACCAATTTTTTCTTTATCTAGACTTGATTTTAATCCATGAACGGATTATTGTATTTAATGTATAACTTTACAATGAGTCTTAGTGTGCGTTTTTCCAAACGTTTCTTGGTACAGGTTACCAAATGCGTTTTTTGGATAAAAGATTTACGGATTTTTTCTTGGTATGCGGATATCCGGCATAATGGCAAGATTCCGTCGGCCGCACCTAGGCATTTTTTGGCGAGAGTATTGATAAAGGGAAAGGATGTTTCCATTGACAGAACACACGGTTGAAAAAGCAAAAGTTGATCAATTCTACGATATATTGTCCCAAGGCAAAGACCCGAAAACCTTCTATGAACTGACGGACATGGTTTATAAAGAAGGCGAAATTGAAGCAGATGGCGGCGAGTCGTTAGCGCGACTGTATACAACGCTTATCCTTGACGGTCGTTTTCTGAGCGTCGGGCATAATCTTTGGGCATTGCGTAACTGGTATCCACTGGAACAGCGTGAAGATGATGTTGCCAAAACACTGGGCGACTCTCATCACAAGAAACACAAAGTTGCAGACGATGGATTCGATGATTATGAAGATATCGATGATGAAGATGTTCTTGATCAGGACGACGAAGATGAAAATGATGATGAAGACATCAATGACGACGATGATTATGAAGATGATGATGTTCAACGAATCAAGAGAAACGCTGTCATTGACGACGAAGAAGAATAAGTTTGGCGATTTTTGCATGCATCATCTAAACCTGACAAAAACAGGTCTATTTTTCCTAAATCGTGCTCTTGATTCAGCCGTTTAAGTTTGTTAGAATTGCAAAGGGCGATAAATAGAATCGAATTTTGAAGCAAAAGCGAGCCCTCCGAAAGGGGAGCGTACCGCTTTTGCTTTTTTACAAAAAAAGGCAAGAAAAACGGGTCGAATCCGGTCGATTGACCACGAATGGCGATCCTTTGCCATGATCACTCATGTCTGTGCAATAAGCTTGGCTTTGTCAATTTTTCTAAAGGCTGTGTTTAAATATAATGTTGCTTTTTTTATAAAAACGAAGCCGCCTGAGTGCGAGACGCCTGCGGGATTGCGAGCCAGGGGAGACCCCGCAGACAAATGTCATGTCCGAGGAGGCTCCCGGATCGCCCGCGGCAAGCGAGCACCGGAAGCTGCGGCTAGTGGTAAAAAACAACAGCAATTTAACAAAGCCTTTCAAAAAGGGGGAAAACAACAAGGATGACGAAGTACATTTTTGTGACCGGAGGCGTGGTTTCGTCTCTAGGAAAAGGAATTACTGCAGCGTCGCTTGGACGGCTTTTGAAAAACCGTGGTTTAAAAGTGACTATTCAGAAGTTTGATCCATACATTAACGTGGATCCCGGAACGATGAGTCCGTATCAGCACGGAGAAGTGTTTGTCACCGATGACGGAGCTGAGACCGACCTCGATCTTGGCCACTATGAACGGTTCATTGATATTAACCTGAACAAGAACAGCAACGTGACAACCGGAAAAATCTATTCCACTGTTCTGAAGAGGGAACGTCGTGGTGATTATTTGGGAGGGACCGTGCAGGTCATTCCTCATATCACCAATGAAATCAAGGATCGCGTCTTCCGCGCAGGGAAAACCACGGGTGCAGATGTGGTCATTACGGAAATCGGCGGTACAGTTGGTGATATTGAGAGTCTCCCGTTCCTAGAAGCGATTCGCCAGATTAAGAGTGATGTCGGCGTGAATAATGTCTTGTACATCCACTGTACATTGATCCCTTATATTAAAGCCGCCGGTGAAATGAAAACGAAGCCGACGCAGCACAGCGTTAAGGAATTGCGCAGCTTGGGTATTCAGCCGAATGTCATTGTTGTGCGTACAGAACTTCCTGTGTCCGAAGAAATGAAAGCAAAGCTTGCCCTCTTCTGTGATATTGATAAAGAGGCGGTCATTGAATGTCGTGATGCAGAAACACTCTATCAGGTTCCCCTGCAGCTTCAGAATCAGCATTTGGATGATATTGTTTGCGAAAAGCTTGATTTGCCTAAGGGTGAAGCGGATATGAGCCAGTGGCATGATCTGGTGGACAAGGTCCTTCATCCGAAAAAGCACGTAAAAATCGGTTTAGTCGGCAAGTATGTTGAACTTCAGGATGCGTATATTTCCGTTGTCGAAGCACTCAAGCATGGTGGATACAGCTTTGATACGGAAGTGAAGGTCCAATATATCAATTCTGAAGATCTGCTGCCGGAGAATGTTGAGGATCAATTGAAGGATTGCCAGGGAATCATTGTTCCCGGTGGTTTTGGAGATCGAGGTATTGAAGGGAAAATTCTGGCCATTCAATATGCACGCGAACATAAAGTGCCATTCTTCGGTATTTGCCTTGGCATGCAGTTGGCCACAATTGAATTTGCCCGCCATGTGCTGGGCTTGGATGGTGCGGATTCTGCAGAGTTCAATCAAGATGCGGACGAGGCGATTATCGATCTCCTTCCAGAACAATTGGATGTTGAAGATTTAGGCGGCACACTACGATTAGGACTCTATCCGTGTAAAATCACTAAAGATACGAAGGTGTTTGACGCGTATGATGAAGAAATTATTTATCAACGTCATCGCCATCGTTATGAATTCAACAACCAGTACCGCCAAAATATGGCGGAGCAAGGCATGGTTTTCTCGGGACTTAGTCCGGACAATCGTCTAGTTGAAATGATCGAGCTGAAAGATCATCCGTGGTTTGTGGCTTGCCAGTTCCACCCGGAATTCAAGTCTCGTCCGACACGGCCAGAACCATTGTTCCACGATTTCATTAAGGCATCTCTTGAAAATGAATAATGATTTGCTCTGAAAATGGAGCTGCGATAATAGAAATAAGAAGACCGGTGGTGAATCCAACTACCGGTCTTCTTATTTCTATATTCATCAATTAAGAAGGAATATCATTTCAAATTATAGAAGTCTAATGCGTAAAACCTTCTATGCTGTATGAGCAGATATTTGAGAAAGAGGGCAATATAATGAATAATGAAGTTGCTGAAGCAGCAGAACGTGCGACAAAGATCATGGTCGTCGATGATCAGGCAGGCATAAGAATGCTGCTTGAAGAAGTGTTTAAAAAGGAAGGCTACAGCATATTGACAGCGTCTAACGGCAACCAGGCACTAGAAATTATAGAAGAAAATAATGTGGATCTGGTATTGCTGGACATGAAAATTCCGGGGATGAGTGGACTTGAGATTCTCAAAAAAATAAAAAAAGTGAAACCGGATCTAAAAGTGATGGTGATGACTGCTTATGGCGAAAGCGACATTGTTAAGGAAGCATTGCGGAACGGCGCCATGTCGCATTTCTCAAAGCCTTTTGATCTTCACGAGTTAATCACATCTGTAGAAAAAGAATGTCCTCAAAACGAATGTGATCGATGATATCGTAAGACAGTATCTTTTCGGTGCGCAGACAAAGACACCTCTCGACGGTTTATGCTATAATGCTAAAAGAATGTTTGATTGTTTAGATCTTTGATATTTTTCTTAGAAGTTCAGTTTTTTTATTTCTTATCAGGACATTTATTTGTTGATGTACATATAATGGTTTAGCCCGTTTGTTTTCACAAGTGAGGTTTACAGAATAGGCGCTTACTAATTGATGTAAAGGAAAAGGAAGTATTCTGACCATGGATAAATTACTTATTGAAGGCGGCACTACCTTAAGTGGTACTGTTCAAATAAGCGGAGCGAAAAATAGTGCTGTCGCGTTGATTCCGGCCACCATTCTTGCTGATTCACCAGTTACCATTGACCAGCTTCCCGATATTTCAGATGTGCGCACGCTCTGTAAGTTATTGCGTGAAGTTGGCGGTACGGTATCCTTTGATGATCATACGTTCGTTGTCGATCCAAGAAATATGGTGGACATGCCGCTTCCGAACGGATCAGTGAAACGATTGCGAGCTTCTTATTATTTAATGGGAGCGATGCTCGGCAGGTTCCGCAAAGCGGTAATCGGCCTTCCAGGCGGATGCAACTTGGGTCCGCGTCCAATTGACCAGCATATTAAGGGATTTGAGGCACTTGGCGCGAAAGTGACGAACGAGCAGGGGGCCATTTACTTGCGCGCGGACGATTTGCACGGGGCTCGCATTTATCTAGATGTTGTCAGCGTTGGCGCCACCATTAACATTATGCTTGCTGCTGTGAAAGCAGAGGGTCAGACCATTATTGAGAATGCAGCGAAAGAACCGGAAATTATCGATGTTGCCACACTTCTGACCAGCATGGGCGCAAAAATTAAGGGAGCCGGGACAGATGTTATTCGTATTGAAGGCGTTGAGCATCTCCATGGGTGCAGGCACATGATTATTCCTGACCGTATTGAGGCAGGAACATTCATGATTATAGGCGCAGCCAGGGGCGATAATCTTTTGATTGACAACGTGATTCCCCAACATGTTGAATCACTGACAGCGAAACTTAGGGAAATGGGCGCCGATATACAAGTCGGTGAAGATCAGATTCTCATTTCGAGAAGTGTTGCTCAGTTGAAAAGTGCGGATGTGAAGACACTTGTATATCCAGGGTTTCCGACAGATCTCCAGCAGCCGTTGACCAGCTTGCTTACACAGGCAGAAGGAACCAGCATCATTACGGATACCATTTACGGCGCCCGTTTTAAACATATCGATGAACTTCGCCGGATGGGTGCAAACGTGAAGGTGGAAGGACGTTCGGCTATATTGAGCGGCCCGACTCACCTCGAAGGCGCAAAAGTGCGGGCAACTGATCTGCGAGCCGGCGCTTCACTTGTTATTGCCGGTCTGATGGCAGCAGGAATTACCGAAATTGCCGGTGTTGAACATATTGATCGAGGATACGACCATATTATGGAGAAACTGCAAAAGATTGGCGCGACGATTTGGCGTGAACCCATGCTTGAAGAAGAAGCCAGAGACAGCATAAAAGAGCAGGAATAACCGTAACGCGGATCCGTATAAGAGCACCTTTGCTTTTATGCGGATCCGTTTGTATCTGCTTAGGGACATTATCTTGCTCTTTTATAGAAGGCTATGTTTAAATCTAATGTTCGGATTAAATGGCCGGACATACTGGAAACGTCTGTTAAACCCCACCCATAGACCAAGTTTCTAATAATAGTTGATTAAAAGGGCATAATATGCTAATAATGAGATAGAATTATTTATAACGATAAGAAAAAAATATTGCATGCAGTTGTTTTTGAAAGGTCATTATTTTTCTCAAACTGTGCCTTTATTCGTGAAGGATTTGAAATCGCTCGGATTATCGTGTCGCGCTCTTTCAACTTAATTCCTCCCCTCCCTCAGATGCACAGTTCTGTGCAATTTCCGGCTTTGATTACGAAAAAAAGAACAAAAGATACAGCTCTATACAAGTGTGCCTTTATATAGAAACTAATGATAAATTAAAAAAGTGTGGTGCGATAATGCCGATAACATTAGCAGAATTGGAAAATATGAAACTTAAAGAATTATACGAGCACGCCAAAGAATATAAAGTGTCGTATTATAGCAAGCTCAATAAACGCGAATTGATTTTCTCAATTTTGAAAAAACAAGCCGAAAAAGATGGTCTATCGCTCATGGAAGGTGTATTGGAAATTATTCCGACTGAGGGATTTGGTTTCCTGCGCCCGATCAATTATTCACCAAGTTCTGAAGACATCTACATTTCCGCTTCACAGATTCGCCGTTTTGATCTACGTAATGGGGACAAGGTTACGGGGAAAGTACGTCCACCAAAGGAAAATGAGCGCTATTTTGGTTTGCTCCGGGTTGAAGCTGTCAATGGAGAAAACCCAGATGTAGCTAAGGAACGGGTGCATTTTCCTGCACTTACACCGCTCTACCCAAACAGGCACATGGTTCTTGAAACGACGAGAGAACATTTTTCGACCCGGATTATTGATATGATCTCCCCGGTCGGCTTTGGACAAAGAGGGATGATTGTTGCGCCTCCAAAAGCCGGTAAGACCACGTTGCTGAAAGAGATCGCCAACAGCATCACCGTCAATTATCCTGAAGTTGAATTAATTGTTCTACTTGTTGATGAGCGTCCGGAAGAAGTAACGGATATTGAACGCTCGGTTAAGGGTGATGTCGTTAGTTCAACGTTCGATGAGGTCCCGGAAAATCATGTTAAAGTGTCCGAGCTTGTTCTTGAACGGGCGATGCGCTTAGTAGAACATAAGCGAGATGTTGTTATCCTAATGGATAGCCTCACCCGTCTGGCACGAGCTTACAACCTGGTCATTCCGCCAAGTGGGCGAACATTGTCCGGTGGTATTGATCCCGCTGCTTTTCACAAACCGAAAAAATTCTTTGGTGCTGCTCGAAACATCGAGGAAGGCGGAAGCCTAACAATCCTTGCAACTGCCTTAGTTGACACAGGATCACGTATGGACGATGTGATTTACGAAGAATTTAAAGGTACCGGAAACATGGAATTGCATCTTGATCGCCGTCTCGCTGAACGTCGTGTATTCCCTGCCATTGACATTCGCCGTTCCAGCACTCGTAAGGAAGAATTGCTTGTGGATCAGGATCATCTGGATAAGCTTTGGACGATGCGCAAGACCATGGATGAATCACAGGAATTTGTAGAACATTTTTATAAACGTATTAAAGACACGAAAACCAATCAGGAATTTTTCGACCTTTTTGAGAAGGAGAAAAAGGGCGGCGTACAGGTTAAATAATTTGGGATTGACGGAAGCCTCAATAGTTATATGCCAAAAGGAAGATTTGCAAGGGAAAATGCTGCTTGCAAACCCGCTATTGTCCTGATATAATACTCGTTGTGCGTTATGCACAACGGGTGAGTTCAAAAGGGAGGACAAAAAGGGCCGAGAAGATCAAGGAAACGCAGTTTCGAGCACCGGAGCGTATACACAAAATACGTGAGGAGCGGAGAAACAAGTTGACGCAGAGATTCGACAGCAATTTTTCCCGGACATTTTGAACATCCTCTATCAAACTCTGGTTTGAGAGAATAATCAGGGCAAAGGAGATGAATGAGATGAAAGCAGGCATCCATCCTGACTATCACAAAGTTGTATTTATGGACGCAAGTACCGGTTTTAAATTTTTGAGCGGTTCAACGAAGACATCGAATCAAACGGTTCAATGGGAAGACGGAAACGAATATCCATTGATTACAGTCGAAATTAGTTCCGATTCGCATCCATTCTATACAGGCCGTCAGAAATTTGCAGACAAAGGCGGACGTGTCGATCGGTTTAAACAGAAATATAATCTTAAATAAGATTTATTTGAAGTCCAGACAGAAAACGGCATTTCCGGTGCAATGCAAAAGTGGTGCGGAATTGGCCGTTTTTGTTTTACCTAGGACAGGCTTTTTTATATATTGAACACCGCAGGCAGGACATTCTGCCTGCTTTTTAACAACTTGAAACCATCATGGAAAGATGGAAATCATGAGAGGGCGAACGAGTGATGGCTCAACTTTTCTTTAAATACGGTGCAATGAACAGCGGAAAATCAATTGAGATAATCAAGGTTGCACATAATTATGAGGAACAAGGGAAATCGGTCCTTTTGTTTACATCGGGCGTTGATAATCGAGATGAAGTGGGCTCGATTTCCAGTAGGATTGGGTTTAAACGACGTGCGGTCCCAATCTTTGAGACGACCGATATGTATGAGATGGTCAGTAACTATCACCCACGTCCGCATTGCGTGCTTATTGATGAAGTTCAATTTTTATCAAAGGAACATGTTCTCCAACTTGCAAAGATTGTTGATCAATTGCATATTCCGGTAATGGGATTTGGCTTAAAAAATGACTTTCGCAATGAGTTGTTTGAGGGCAGCAAATACATGCTTCTCTACGCTGATAAAATTGAAGAGATGAAGACAATTTGTTGGTTCTGCGAGCGGAAGGCAATCATGAACCTTCGAATTGACAGTAACGGAAAGCCAGTATATACCGGTGATCAAATTCAGATTGGCGGTAATGAGAGTTATTATCCGGTCTGTCGGCACTGTTACAGCCATCCGCCTATCTAATGCTTGCTGTATGTTTTTGACCCTATAAAGATTGCTATAATATAATAAATAATTGGAATGAGATGCGGACTGAGAAGGTTTTTTGCAATTAAGATGGGGTGGATAAGATGTTTGAACGTTTGCAGTCCATGGACGAACGCTATGAAAAACTGAACCAGCTCCTTGCTGATCCGGATGTCATCAGTGATCCGGTGAAACTGCGCAAGTATTCAAAGGAACAGTCGGATTTACAAGAAATTGTTGCAGTTTACCGTAATTATAAACAAACTGAGTCAGAATTGGCAGACGCCAAGACGATGCTTGAAGATTCGCTGGATGACAGTATGAGGGACATGGTGAATGATGAGATCAGCCGATTGGAGCATGAGCAGTCGGCACTTGAAGTAGAACTCAAGCAGCTGCTGATTCCTAAAGATCCGAATGATGAACGAAACGTGATTCTTGAGGTACGTGGTGCTGCTGGAGGCGATGAGGCAGCGCTTTTTGCCGGTACCCTTTTTCGAATGTATTCGCGTTTTGCCGAACAACAGGGCTGGAAGACGGAGGTCATTGATGCAAACCCTAATGAAATCGGCGGGTATAAAGAAATTGTCTGCATGATCTCTGGGAAGGGTGCTTTCTCGAAGCTGAAGTATGAAAACGGTGCACATCGTGTGCAAAGAGTGCCTGAGACGGAATCAGGCGGCCGTATTCATTCGTCTACCGCAACGGTTGCGGTTCTTCCTGAGACTCAGGAAGTCGAGTTTGAATTGAATGAGAAGGAAATCCGTGTCGACCGTTTTGCCTCAAGCGGACCAGGCGGACAAAGCGTAAACACGACAATGTCTGCAATTAGGCTGACCCATATTCCAACAGGGATTGTTGTATCGTGCCAGGAAGAACGTTCGCAGATTAAGAATAAGGAAAAAGCGATGAAAGTATTACGTGCACGTGTTTTTGACAAATACCAGAAAGAAGCACAGGCGGAATACGATTCAACGAGAAAATCAGCGGTTGGAACGGGTGATCGTTCGGAACGCATTCGTACTTATAATTTTTCTCAAAATCGTGTTACTGACCATCGGATCGGATTGACGATTCATCAATTAGACCAAGTACTGAATGGAAAACTGGATGAGATCATTCATGCGTTAATCTTAAATGATCAAGCCAAAAAAATGGAACAGGCGGATGCCCGGTGACAGAAAAAAGGTACGAATTATTAAATTGGGCATCTGCATTGTTAAAAGCACATCATCGCGATACAAATATTGGTGAAATTCTTCTTTGTGAGCGGTTACAGATCTCGCGGACAGCTCTTCTTGCAGGTCTTAGAGAACCGGTTTCGGATCAGGATGCGTCATGGGTCCGTGAATGTGTTTCCGATCATGTGTATCATGGCACTCCGGTTCAATATATGATTGGTTCTGCCCCCTTTTACGGGCGGTCATTCAAAGTTACCCCCGATGTGCTTATTCCGCGTCAGGAAACGGAGGAGCTTGTATGGCGCGTTGGCCAATGGGCAGACCGTTATTTTTCAAATCAAAAGCAGCTAGCGGTTTGTGACATTGGGACAGGAAGCGGAGCAATAGCAGTAACACTCGCGCTGGAACATCCGGAATGGCACGTAACTGCAGTTGATGTTTCAGCAAAGGCTTTAGATGTGGCAAGACAAAATGCTGCGTTACTTGGCGCGAAGGTTAACTTCCGTCAAGGCGATTTGCTGGAACCGTTAAATGGCGAATCTTTTGATCTGCTTGTTTCAAATCCGCCTTATATTACCAGTCAGGAAATGGATCGTTTGGATGATACGGTAAGTCATTTTGAGCCTCATCTTGCTTTGTTTGGAGGAGAGGACGGCCTGGATTTTTACCGGCGCATCATCAACGATTTACCGCTGATCTTTGGTCAGTCACCTTATTTTATTGCAGCTTTTGAAATCGGGGCATATCAGGGCAAAGCAGTGAAGGAACTGATACACAGCGCTTTTCCTCACCATATTGAATCTCTGTCCATTGAAAAAGATATAGCCGGATATGATCGCAATGTGCTGGCTGTGCTTCGAAAACCAGCATTGTAATAATTTACATGAACATGTTTAGATTAATGCTTTCCTGACCACAATGTGTGGTAAGGAGGCGGGCATAATGAAAAAGCCATTGATGTTAATGCTCTTATTATCTATTAATCTAGCAGTTGTTTTCTTTTTCTGGCAATACAGCACAACGAAAGCGGATCAAAAGGGACCGATCCCGCAAGATGCCATTCGGCTGCGCATCCTCGCTAATAGTGATTCGCTCGCTGATCAGACGGTTAAGCGGCAAGTCCGGGATGCAGTGAATGCCAATATTACACGCTGGGTGCAACGCTTGAAAACGACAGATCAGGCAAAGCAGGTTATTCGCTCGCATATGCCTGAAATTCGCCGGACCATTGACCAGACTCTTCGCAAAGCACATGCAGACAGTGCGTTTAAAGTAAAACTCGGGAAAGCGGATTTTCCAACAAAAATGTATGGTAATTTCGTTTATCCAGCGGGTAAATATGATGCATTAGTTGTTACGTTGGGTGACGGCAGAGGTGCCAATTGGTGGTGCGTGCTTTTCCCACCGCTCTGTTTCTTAGATTTTTCTAATAGCGAGGCCGTCGCTAATCCGAATGCGGCTGCAAAGACTGAAACAGCCCCACAAAGTGCTGAAAAGACGGCAGATACAGGAACTCAAGTTAATCAGCAGCCAAAGCAGGAGACTCCAGAACAACCCGCTGCTAAAGCAGATAAAGTGGAAGTTCATTCGTTTATCGCTGACTTTTTCTCTAAAGTTTGGCACTCCATTGCAGGTTAAAGACGTTGCAAGCTGATTAAGTGAATGGTATGGTGTATACGGAAGCGATGCAAGGTCGGCGAAAAAACGGCCTTATTCGAATGGATGAACGAATAGATAGAAAAAAGGGGAATTTTTTATGGTAGAGACGCAAGTATGGCGAGTAGATCCTGATGCCCCCGATCTTGAACATGCACCACAGATTATCGCTGCGGCGGAAAAACTGGCACAAGGTGAAATCGTCGCCTTTCCTACCGAAACGGTATACGGTTTAGGCGGGAATGCCAAATTACAAGATTCTGTTCGGAAAATTTATGAAGCCAAAGGGCGACCGAGCGACAATCCATTGATTGTTCATGTTGCAACCTTGGAACAGGTGCGCGACATCTGTACTGAGATTCACCCAATTGCCCAAAAACTGATTGATACATTCTGGCCTGGGCCATTGACTTTAGTCCTGCCCTCACGCGGGGAAGTGTCCAATGCAGTTACTGCAGGATTGTCCACAGTTGCGGTACGCATGCCGAGTCATCCTGTTGCAAGAGCACTAATCTTGGCATCCAATCTGCCTATTGCTGCTCCTTCGGCCAACCGGTCAGGCAGGCCGAGCCCGACAAGAGCGGATCATGTATTTCATGATTTGGACGGAAGCATCGCAGGAATTCTAGATGGTGGTGAGACGGGAGTTGGCGTTGAATCTACGGTTGTAGATTGTACGACAACACCTATTACCATTCTGCGTCCTGGCGGTATTTCGAAAGAGCAATTGATTGAAGCAGTTGGAGCTGTAGCGGAAGATCCAGGACTGACACGCTCTGATCAGGCGCCAAAGGCACCAGGTATGAAATATAAGCATTACGCGCCGGAAGCAACGATGTATCTTGTTCCCGCAGGTAAAGATAGAATTAGTGAATTGATTGCTTTCGAGAAAAACAATGACAGGCGAATCGGTGTACTAACAACAGAAGAAAATCGCGACAGTTATCCTGAGGCTGATGTTGTACTTGTTTGCGGCAGACGCAGTGAACCGGAGACCGTGGCACATAATCTGTTTGATGTGCTTCGCCATTTTGATCAGAAAAAAGTGGATGCCATTTATAGTGAAACTTTTTCGGAAGACGGCATAGGCAAGGCGATCATGAATCGTCTATCGAAGGCCGCCGGAGGACGAGTGATTGAGTGATCTTCTGTGAATGATCACGAAGATCATTCGCAAGTATGATCCGTTTATTAAGAACATGAAAATATTATTTGAAGAAGAGCTGGGAGGTGCTGACTCCCGGTTCTTTTTTATTGCTATAGAACCGAATTAATTGAAAGTTAGACCGAAAGTGAGTAAAGTTATACCGAAATCCAAAGGTAATACCGAATGGGGAACAAAAGTGAAACCGGAACCTGAAAATCTAGTACTCTCTGTCATTCGCTTCAAAACAATCGTAGAAGTTTTTTAACTATAGGTTCTAGATTAATCCCTCTAGCTAAACTCTTTTTTATTCATGGCTATAACCTTCTATTCTTCAAGGGACGTGCATAGATTGTCCGTATGGACAAGAAGGAGGAACGGACATGGCTGCGGATCTGATTAACCAGGGATTGGCACTCTGCGTGATGGCTATTGCTTTGGGCATGGATGCTTTTTCAGTGTGCGTAGGGATGGGAATGACTGTCTTTCGGTTGAGAAAGGCAGCTTGGGCCAGCATGTGGATCGGACTTTTTCATCTATTCATGCCGCTTCTTGGTATGACATTAGGACAGATGTTGTCTGGTCGATTTGGAGAGATAGCGGAGATGGCCGGCGGATTGCTTCTGCTTCTCATTGGATTTCAAATGATTCTTTCCGTTGCCAAACATAATCAAGTCAGATCTGACCTCGCGTATTCATCGGATACCAGCCTTCTATTGTTTGCCGTCAGTGTCAGCATTGACAGTTTCTCTGTTGGGCTCAGTATGGGGTTGTTTGGCGCAAAAATGCTGGCGGCTGTTTTTATGTTTGGAATCACGAGCATGATTATGGCTTGGCTCGGTTTTTACATTGGAAGAAAAACTGGACGCTATTTTGGACGTTATGGTGAAGCGTTAGGCGGCATTATCCTATTTTTCCTGGGATTAAAACTCCTTCTGCATTTTCATATGTAGTCAAAGAACATCAATATCGTCAATTATTCCCGACTGTTTTTCACAAATAGTGTTCATGTCCAATTATTCGTCATTATATTTCCCGGGTAATTGTCACATAGACGGTCTGTCTGACAAAAAGTGTTGGTATCAGTGAATCATTCGTCTTTCAACTGAGCAACCTGCTATAATAGACAGGTAAAATAGTGTCGGAATATGCTTTTGTAGGAAGGATCAGATCATGGAAGAATTGGATCAGAAAATTGTTGAAGCAGTCAGCAGGGCACTTAATGATCTTGAACAGGCGATGCCATTTAATGACCGGAAGCTGCTCGTTGTCGGCTGTAGTACGAGTGAAGTCAGCGGAAAAAGTATTGGAACGTCAGGTTCAATGAATGCAGCGGCTTCAATTTTCGCCGCACTAAAAAAATGCCATGAACAGACCGGAGTCCATTTTGCTTTTCAATGCTGTGAACATTTAAATCGGGCACTTGTCATCGACCGGGCTGTAGCAGAGCATCGCGGCTATGATGAAGTGACCGTAAGACCGATTCGTCATGCGGGCGGGGCGATGGCTACGTATGCCTATGAACATATGGTGGATCCGGTTATCGTTGAATTTATCCGCGCTGATGGCGGTTTGGATATTGGTGACACATTAATTGGCATGCATCTCAAACATGTTGCAGTTCCGGTGAGGAGTGAAATCCGCGAGATCGGACACGCACATTTGGTGATGGCGAGAACGCGTCCGAAACTGATTGGCGGCGAGCGGGCAATCTATCCTGAAAAAGAGAGAATAAGGCAAATTTAATCATAATTGGGGCTGTCTCAATAGTCGTAAAATCGACTGACGAGACAGCCCTTTTAGTTTCATCGGTATTCGAGAACAAGCATATCCCAATACAGAAGTGAGGGAACAGTTGCGAACAATTTGCCGTTTTTTTGATGGAATGGGATCGCAATAGGAACCCCGTTGCGATAATCTGGAGAGGCCATCCACATTTTTTCAACAGGTTTAGACTCATCAATCGTAAAATTCAGTGCTCTTCGCTCTTGTGGTGCAGCCTGAGAACCGTCTGTATCTCGCCATTTCATTGAGTTTGCGTCAAGAAAATTGATCAGGTGAATCATTTTATGATGAGGTTTTGTTTTAGCGAAAGCCCAAATATGGTTCTGTTCAGGGGTGTCTGATATAGGCAGCTGTTCTTCGGAATGAAGTGCCGCTTCGCTGTCCTTTGTTCCATCCCTCAGCAGATTTTCATAGGCGGTCAGAAAATCATAATAGTGGGTCAACTTATTTGTTAAGCCACGAGACATTGATAGGTTAGCATTTGGAAAATACTCTTTTGAAAGCATGTGCTCGCCAAGCTCAATATGATCGCCTCCGGAAGCGAAAATGACACTATCAGTCAGCAAAATGCCAGGTTCGTTAAACGTTCCGGATTGATCGGCTTTCTTGTAATCCATGTATGCAGCAAGTACAGTATTTTTCTTATCCGAAGAGAGGTTGTTGTTCTCATCGATCACCTGTTTCAGATCTTGATAATTTGGACGGGTATTGTCCCAAACCTCCGTATACAGGAAGTTGACGCCGGACGAAGCGATGCTCCCCTGGCCAAACTGTCCAACGGCATTCATCACCAGGTCTTTGTTTGGATCGGCCGCTTTGATTTTGTTCAAGAACGGTCCGAAACTATCCGAAAGCGATACGGACTGTCCATTTTCATCATAAACATTACCGCGATCGCCAAGCTGGTCAACATGCCAGCCATCAAAGGGCAGGTATCGATAAATGATCTTCTGCTGATTGATCAGATAGTCCTGCCATCCGGGATTCGCCGGATTCATCAGGTAGATGTCGCTTTTCCATCCTGACGGAAGAGGATTGACGTCTACTTGATCATGGTTCTGATCCTTGAAAAGAAACCAATCTCGCTTTGTCCCATCTTGCTCGGACTGTGCAAGTGCTCCATAAATTAAGTTATAGGACATGCCTTTCATTTGACGGTGATGGGCAGCACTGATATAAGATCGGATCGTTTTTTCTTCAATTGGACGATTGGCGATATCCGTCCATGTGGAGGATAGCTTTCCATCTTTTACCGTTAGCGGTTGATGATGTTTCTCGCTCCAATCGTAAAATTGAAGACCATTAATATGATAGCGATTCAATTGTGATATATTATGCTGGATTTCGCTTTGCGGCATTTTGGGGAAATTGCTAAGAAATCCGTAACGCGGGAATTTGCTCCAGTCGCGTGACACGTCAACAGCGATGGTTTCAGTTTGAACCTTCCCTGATGCCGTTACTGAGACAGTGGCTAAATAGCCCCTGCCATTTGTCTTTGGGGGCTGCCATGTCCATTTAACATGATTTGCGTTCGGGAGCGTCTTCGTTTGTTCGCCAATTTTTTTATCTAAATGATAATAACGAACGTGTAATTTAATTGATTTCCCTTTTGTGTTAAGAGAGAAAGCTACTTTTTGTCCCGGAACGTAAACTGATCGATCTGTAGCAAGCGATGAAAAAACTTGACTGCTCCTTCTGAGCTGCGACACTTTTTTCTGCGCGTGCCAACTGTACGGGACGACAATAGCAACAGCGACTATAAAAAGCAGGGTAAGAACGATAATATATTTTGTTCGCATGAAAACAACACCTCGGAGAGAAATCGCGTATTTAGAATTCGCTGGCTGTCAAACTTTATGCGGTTTTACGGATGAAACTTATTAAAGAACGTTTAGTATAAGATGAATAGACTGCTATTTTCAAGGGACTAAATGACGAAATGAAAAACGGATGGTAAAATATAGAAATTATCTACCTATTTCTGAAAGAGCACATTAAGGTTGCAACACTAATTAACGTTTTCTTTTGAAAGAGGTCATGGATTGAAAGAATTGGCCATACTAAAAAATCGGATAAACGAATTGATGACATCTTTGGTTCGTCCCAGATCGATTTAATTCACTTTTAATGAATAAAATGTGATAAACTTTACTTGAATTAGACTTGAGAGGAGTTGCACGCATTTCATGAAGGGTATTAAAGCGAACGATCCTGAATTGTTTCAAGCCATTGAAAAAGAATTGGGCAGACAGAGGAATAAAATTGAACTGATTGCATCTGAGAATTTTGTCAGCACAACGGTGCTTGAAGCAGCCGGTTCAGTTCTAACCAATAAATACGCGGAAGGCTATCCGGGACACCGTTATTATGGTGGCTGTGAATTTGTCGATGTTGTTGAAGACCTTGCAAGGGATCGGGCACTCAAACTGTTCGGTGGTGAGCATGTTAATGTTCAGCCTCACTCAGGAGCACAGGCCAATATGGCAGTCTATGAGACCATCCTGAAACCGGGAGATACGGTCCTTGGTATGAGACTTGCGCATGGCGGACACCTGACACATGGCAGTCCGGTAAACTTCAGCGGGCAGCTTTATAACTTCGTTGATTACGGAGTGACTAAAGAAACGCAAACAATTGATTATGATGAAGTGGCCAGCCAGGCTTTACAATATAAACCAAAACTGATCGTTGCTGGTGCAAGTGCATATCCGCGCGTGATTGATTTTAAAAAGTTCCGTGAGATTGCCGATAGCGTCGGCGCCTACTTGATGGTCGATATGGCACACATTGCCGGACTTGTTGCAGCTGGTCTTCATCCAAGCCCTGTGCCTTATGCGGATTTTGTTACAACAACAACGCACAAAACACTGCGCGGACCGCGTGGGGGCATGATCATCTGCAAAGAAGAGTTTGCAAAGAAACTGGATAAAGCAATTTTTCCGGGTATCCAGGGTGGTCCATTGATGCATATCATCGCCGCCAAAGCAGTTGCTCTTGGAGAGGCACTTATGCCGGAATTCAAAGAGTATGCGGCTCAGATCATTGCAAATGCTAAGGCCTTTGCAGAGACTCTGCAAGACGAAGGGCTGACTCTTGTCTCAGGAGGAACGGATAATCACTTGGTTTTGGTTGATGTGCGGAACCTTGGTATTACTGGCAAAAAAGCAGAAGCTGTACTGGACAGCACCGGAATTACGACAAACAAAAACGCAATTCCATTTGATCCGGAAAAACCTTTTGTTACCAGTGGTGTTCGTATGGGAACACCTGCAGTGACAACGAGAGGATTCAAAGAAGAAGATATGAGGGAAGTTGCCTCAATTATTGCCGACGCACTTAAGAATCCTGAGAGTGAAGCAGTTTTGGAAAAAGCGGCAGAACGCGTTAAGACACTGACGGAAAAATATCCGCTTTATGCCAATGGGACAGGCACATTTGCCTGATTATGCACAAGCTTGAAATGGGGAGAATTCATTCTCCCTTATTTATTTGATTCAAGTGGAGAGAATACAAGAAATCTTTTACTATGACGGGGGAAGAACATGGGTAAACTGATCGTATTGAATCACCCGTTGATTCAACACAAGTTGACAATGATTAGAGATTATAAAACAGGAACAAAAGCATTTCGTGAATTAGTGGACGAAGTCGCCACTTTGATGGCCTTTGAAATTACCCGCGACCTTGCTTTGAAAGAAGTTGAAGTTCAAACCCCGGTTGCGAAGGCAAAAGCTTATGAAATTGCCGGGAAAAAGTTAGGCATTGTGCCGATTCTTCGTGCAGGATTGGGCATGGTAAACGGAGTTCTGCAATTGATCCCAGCTGCGAAAGTCGGGCATGTCGGCCTTTATCGTGATCCGGAGACGCTTAAGCCCGTAGAGTATTATGTTAAGCTGCCTGCCGATATCTCAGAACGAGATCTGATCATAGTTGATCCTATGTTGGCAACAGGAGGATCTGCAGCGGCAGCGATTACTTCACTAAAGCAGCGTGGGGGCGTCAACATCAAATTGATGTGCTTGATTGGTGCTCCTGAAGGGGTCAAGGAAGTCCAGAAAGAGCATCCCGATGTGGATATTTATTTAGCTGCGCTTGATGAAAAACTGAATGAACATGGCTACATTGTACCTGGTTTAGGTGATGCCGGCGATCGGCTCTTTGGGACGAAATAACAATCTAATTACCGTTTGGAAGCGTTTGAAATTTTATTTCGCTAATTGACATCCCATGTGAGGATTATTTTCATTGTTGGTGATTTGTCACAATTGTATTGTGCCGATCGTAGTAAAAATGATTAAAATTCTATTTATAAAGATGTACATGACCAACTTTTATGTGGAACATGAATTTAAATTCGCAGTGATTAATATCACATTTTCCTTCTTAATGATTGCATAAAGATAGCGCTTTCGCTAAAATGTAAAAGAACTTTAATTTTTGTGGATGTATCTTAATCATGCATTCTGTAAATATAAAGACTGCGATCAAACAAAATTGCCTTGTGAAAGATTTATGTCCGACTCCAGTTCCAGACATCCGGTTTCGAATGGTTAATCAGTTGAGCTTTTTCTTTTGCCGGAACCCGGCTGAAGACAATTTGTTCTGAGGAGGGCCTTCCATGAAACAAAAAAAAGAGCCCAACGCTTTACAAATAGCGGCAACGGTCAGCGCGATGGGGTTTGAAATCTTCGCGTTTATCATCATTGGTGCGCTCGGCGGAAACTACCTGGATGTGCGATTCGGAACGGGACATTTGTGGTTGCCGATTTGTGCGGTTGCCGGATTTTTTCTAGGGCTATTCAGTTGTTACTATACGCTGAAATCACTAATGAAGGAATGATTAGCGATGAAACCGGTCATGGAATGGTTTTCACGCGTTGTGCTGATTGTTGCAGTTATTTATGTCAGCGTATTTGGATTAATCTGGTTTTTGAGACCGGCGAGAGCGCTGGCCAGCGGCTTTCTCCTCGGCGGATTAATCAGTTTATATAATGTTTTTCATTTATCGTTTCGACTAAGGATAGCCGGACTTCGGGTTCAATCAGGTACTCGCAAATTGGCGGGGCTACATATGACCGTCCGTGTCCTGACAATCGTTTTTGGAGCATTGATGGTTTATCGATTTCCAACCTGGATTGATTATCGAACCTTCGTGCTGTCTCTATTGTTTGGCTATCTGTTGCTTGTGACGGTGATGAGTTATTATTACTTAAGAGGCAATGGCACGACTTCTTCAGATGAAGGGGGGGAGATTCATGGATCTGACTCCGAAAGTGAAATTTCTCGGACTGACATTTGATGTCACGTTGATGATTGGATCAGTGATTTCCGCATTAATTGTCATGCTCATTGTGTTTCTGCTGAGCCGCCGCCTGACCGTACGGCCTAATGGTCGTCAAAATGTGATGGAATACATCATTGACTTTGTCAGCGGCATTACTGGAATGATGCTTGAGAAGAAAGAGTCGGCGAGATATTTGAGCTTTGCACTGACAACCTTTCTTTTCATTCTGGTGGCCAATTTGCTTGGTGTTGTCGTCATGGTAACGGCGACCGCGCATGGCCCAATTCCATCGCTTGGCATTAGTGCGGCTGACTTGAAACTGACAGACTCAGTCAGCTGGTTCAAATCACCGACGTCAGATATTAACGTAACAGTGGCAATGGCCGGTGCAATTTTTCTTTATTCACATTTTGCAGGCATTGCCAAAAGTCCGCTCGGTTATCTGCACCATTACGTGAAGCCTTTCTGGTGGATGCTTCCGATTCACATTATTGACGAAGTATCGAAACCTGCAACGCACGCGTTGCGACTTTGGGCGAATATTTTCGCCGGTGAAGTCTTAATTTTGATTCTTCGCGAAGGCACATTTTATTTCACTGGGATTCCGCTCTTTGCCTGGATGGGCTTTTCAGTGTTCGTCGGATGTATCCAGGCGTACATTTTCACAGTGCTGGCAATGGTGTATATCGCTCAAAAGGTGGGAGAAGAATGATAATTAAGAATTCTATCTTCCCACTGCGGGCGAAGGTTAAAAACATAGACAAACTAGGAGGAATCTTGTTATGAGTTTAGCAGTTCTAGCTGGTGGTATCATGATCGCATTTGGTGCGCTTGCAGCAGGTATTGGCAACGGTGTGCTTTTCAGCCGTTACTTGGAAGGTATCGCCCGTCAGCCTGAAGCGCAGGGTACTCTGTTCGGACAATCAATGATCGCACTTGGTCTTGTTGAAGCATTACCAGTCATTTCAATCGCTTTCGGTATTCTGGTACTCTTCGGTATTATCTGATCCGCCAGACATGTATTAGAATTACTGGTGCTCTTTTTTTACGACCGGAATGAGCGAGAAAATCTGAAGATTGAAAGGAGTGGCAAGAGCTGTGCTGTCATTTTCTTTAGGAAATATCATTTTCCAATTAGTCGTCATGATCTTGTTGATGATTTTCGTCACGATTATTGGCGTACGACCGGTCGTCTCGGTTATGGAAAAGCGTAAAAAATATATCAACAATCAGATTGACGGAGCGGAAAAAAACCGCCAGGATGCAGAAGCTTACTTAGCAGAGCAGAAAGCGGAAGTTGAACGTATTCGTGAAGAAGCTCACGGCATTATTGAACAGGCGAAAAGCCAGGCAAATGCTGAAGCGAAAAGCATTATTGAAGCGGCGAAAAACCGTTCTGATCTGTTGATTAAAGATGCGAATGAAGAAATCAGCCTTGAAAAAGAAAAGGCGATTGCCGCGATCCGCGATGAAGTCGCTGACCTGTCGGTTCTGCTCGCGTCTAAAGTGCTTGAGAAGGAAATTAATCCAAAAGATTATTCAACAGAGATTGACCAGTTAATAAAGCAGGTGGGGAATCAGCGATGAGCGAAATCGTAGCGAACCGTTATGCTAAGGCGCTTTTCGAAGTTGCAGAAGAGCGCGATGCCATTGATGCGATCGAATCTCAACTGCACACCGTAGCCGAAGGTCTTGCTGAGAACGAAGATCTTCGTCGGGTACTGATGCATCCTCAGGTCAGCAGTGATAACAAAAAAGAGCTTTTGAATAAACTGTTTGAACATCAGGCAGGTCTTGAAGTTCTGAATCTGCTGAGACTGCTCATCGACCGCAAACGCGAAGCCATAATCGATGAAGTGCTTGAAGCCTACACACACATGGCAAATGAGAAACGTGGCATTCTTGACGTCACCGTAACGACTGCCGTAGCTCTGGAAGAACAAGAAGAACAAGATCTTGCGCAGCGGCTCGGTAAGGCGCTTGGAAAGCAGTTAAGTATCCACGTTAAAGTTGACAAGGCAATCATCGGAGGCATCCTGCTGCGCATTGGTGACCGTCTTTATGACGGAACAATTGCCGGCAAACTGGCAGGCTTCAAACAGGAGATTAAAGTAGGGAGACAGGGGTGAAAATATCGTGAGCATTAAAGCGGAAGAAATCAGCTCATTAATCAAACAGCAGATTGAGAATTATCAATCAACCGTTGAAGTGAGCGAAGTCGGCACTGTCATCACTGTCGGCGACGGAATCGCCCGCGTCCACGGCCTTGACAGTGTTATGTCGGGCGAGCTTGTCGAATTTTCCAACGGCGTCCTGGGTATGGCCCAAAACCTTGAAGAGGACAACGTCGGTATCGTCATTCTCGGCCCTTTTACAGATATTCATGAAGGAGACCCGGTAAAACGTACAGGACGAATTATGCAGGTTCCTGTCGGCGAAGCATTGCTCGGCCGGGTTGTCAATCCTCTAGGGCAGCCTATTGACGGCAAAGGCCCAATTGTTACGGATAAATCGCGACCGGTTGAAAAAAAGGCTCCGGGTGTTATGGAGCGTAAGTCGGTATTCGAACCGATGCAAACTGGTATTAAAGCTATTGATGCGATGATTCCGATTGGCCGTGGCCAGCGTGAATTAATTATCGGTGACCGCCAGACTGGTAAGACCGCGATCGCAATTGACACGATCATTAACCAAAAAGATCAAGACGTTATTAGTATCTACGTCGCTATCGGTCAAAAAGAGTCAACGGTTGCCGGTGTTGTAAACACATTGAAAGAATATGGCTGTATGGATAACACCATCGTAGTCTCTGCCGGAGCTTCTGAACCTGCTCCATTGCTTTACCTGGCCCCTTATGCCGGTGTAACAATGGGCGAAGAGTTCATGTATAATGGCAAGCACGTTTTGATCATCTATGATGATTTGTCCAAGCAGGCGGCGGCATACCGTGAACTTTCCTTGCTGCTTCGCCGTCCGCCGGGCCGTGAAGCATTCCCGGGCGACGTTTTCTACCTGCACTCAAGACTGCTGGAACGTGCAGCGAAACTGAGTGATGAATTAGGCGGCGGTTCGATTACTGCGCTGCCGATTATTGAAACGCAGGCCGGGGATATTTCAGCCTACATTCCAACGAACGTTATTTCGATCACAGACGGACAGATTTTCCTTGAATCCAATCTCTTCTACTCAGGTATCCGCCCGGCCGTTGACGCCGGAACATCCGTATCCCGTGTCGGTGGTGCTGCGCAGATCAAAGCGATGAAGAAGGTTGCAGGAACGCTGAAACTCGACTTGGCTTCTTACCGAGAACTGGAAGCATTCTCGCAATTTGGTTCGGATCTTGATAAAGCTACAAAAGCGAAACTTGATCGTGGTGCTCGTACCGTTGAAATCTTGAAACAGGACCTGCACAAGCCATATCCTGTTGAAAAGCAAGTAGCCGTACTCTATGCGCTGACCAAGGGATATATTGATGACGTGGCAATTTCCGATGTTAAACGCTTTGAAAAAGAACTGCTGGCATATCTTGAACAGAATGACAGCGGAATTCTTGAAAGCATTCGCAACACGAAACAGCTGCCGGACGACAAAGCTTTTGCTGAAGCCATTACCGCTTTCAAAAAGACTTTTGTTCCTTCAAAAGCTGAATAAGCGATAGTTCAGCATTTAATGAAAAGGCTATGTTAAAGCTCAATGTTGATTGGAGCGGAAGGTGCGAGACTCCTGCGGGATTGCCTCTGTTGATGCGAACCGGGCGAGACCCCGCAGCGAAGTATTGAGCGAGGAGGCTCGCGGATCGCCCGCGGAAAGCGAGCACATGGAGCGAAAATCAACAGGCAAGTTTACAAAGTCAAAAAAGCAATCCGATGTTTTGGCATCGGAAGAACGCGTATTCTTCTGAAGATTGGCCCGATGAATAATTATGGCTTGTCCATAATCAAGTTCAAACGGCTTTCAAGGGTGGTGAACGAACATGCCTTCAATGCGTGATATTAAGGAAAAAATCGCGTCAACGAAACAGATGCGCAAAATTACCAAAGCAATGCAAATGGTGGCGGCAGCAAAGCTGAATCGCGCGCAGGCAACAGCGCAGGACTACTCAGCCTACGCAGATAAGTTGCGCGAGGTCGTGGCAAGTATCGCGAGCACCGCGTCAAAGGGGAGCAACAGCAAGCATCCAATGCTGGCTACCAGGCCCGTGAAAAAGACAGCTTATTTGGTCATTACGGAGAATCGTGGATTAGCCGGCGCCTATGACAGCACGGTGCTGAAATACACTCAGAACCTGATTCGTGAAAAGCATCAGTCACAGGATGAGTATTTGATCATTGTTACAGGAAAAGTCGGGCTGAATTACTTTGAAAAGCGCGGCTATCCCGTAGCTTTCAGCAAAACTGATATTTCCGATGATTTCTCATTCGATGATGTTTTGGCTTTTGCCAAGCAGACGATTACATTGTTTGATACCAAGCAAATTGATGAATTGCATCTGATTTATAATCACTTTGTTAATGCGATCTCACAAACCTTGGTTGACAAGCAGCTGCTTCCGTTGAAGGATCTTGAAAGCAAGCCGACGGAAAAAGTGAACTATGCGTATGAACCTGATGAAGATGAAGTACTGGAAAGCCTGCTTCCTCTATATGCAGAGGGGCAGATTTACGGTGCTCTACTTGATGCAAAAGCTGCTGAACAGGCTGCCCGCATGACAGCGATGAGGAGCGCTTCAGATAACGCAAGCGACATCATCGATCACTTGTCTCTGTCTTATAACCGCGCCCGTCAGGCCGCAATTACACAGGAAATTACTGAGATTGTTGGCGGTGCCGCCGCTCTCGAATAAATGACTGTAAGAAAAAGCTGATAGAGCCTGTTCAAAAAGGTTATTTTTGAACGTTCTCAGATAGGAGGTAGTTTAATGAACAAAGGGTATGTAACTCAGGTTCTGGGCGCTGTTGTCGATGTTAAATTTGAACGCGGCAATCTCCCTGAAATATACAACGCTCTGACCGTAAATTATAAAGCTCAGTCCTCCAATGAAGCGGACATTCATCTGACGCTTGAGGTCGCACTTCACCTCGGCGACGATTCCGTACGAACAATCGCCATGGACTCAACGGACGGACTTGTTCGAGGCATGGAAACAATCGATACCGGTGCACCTATTTCAGTACCAGTTGGTGACGCTACACTAGGACGCGTTTTTAACGTCCTTGGTGAAGCAATCGATGGAAAACCAGTGGATTCTGAAGTTGAGAAGCACGCAATTCACAGAGATCCGCCAAAATTCGCAGAACTATCTACGAAAACTGAAGTTCTTGAAACAGGTATTAAAGTTATTGATTTGCTGACCCCATATATTAAGGGTGGTAAGATCGGCCTGTTTGGCGGTGCCGGTGTAGGTAAAACCGTCTTGATTCAGGAACTGATTCATAATATAGCCGAAGAACACGGCGGTGTGTCTGTATTCGCAGGCGTTGGTGAACGGACTCGTGAAGGTAATGACTTGTATTTCGAAATGACTGATTCTGGTGTTATTAAGAAAACGGCGATGGTGTTCGGCCAAATGAACGAGCCGCCGGGTGCCCGTATGCGCGTGGCTCTTTCCGGTTTGACAATGGCTGAATATTTCCGTGATGTGGATGGCCAGGACGTATTGTTGTTCATCGACAACATTTTCCGTTTCACTCAAGCAGGTTCTGAAGTGTCAGCCCTACTCGGCCGTCTCCCGTCAGCCGTTGGTTATCAGCCGACGCTGGCTACAGAAATGGGCCGTCTGCAGGAACGGATTACATCGACGAAAAAGGGATCTGTTACATCAATTCAGGCTGTATATGTGCCTGCCGATGACTATACCGACCCGGCTCCGGCAACGACGTTCTCTCACTTGGACGCAACAACCAACCTGGAACGTTCGCTGACACAGATTGGTATTTATCCTGCCGTTGATCCGCTCGCCTCTACATCGCGTGCTCTCTCTCCGGATATTGTCGGAGAAGAACATTATGAAGTAGCTGAGCGTGTTCAGATGACTTTGCAGAAATATCGTGAATTGCAGGATATTATCGCAATCCTCGGTATGGATGAACTTTCCGACGAAGACAAGCTGACCGTTAGCCGCGCACGTCGCATTCAGTTCTTCCTTGGCCAGAACTTCCACGTTGCTGAACAATTTACTGGTGTTCCTGGATCGTATGTTTCTGTTGAGGATACAATTAAAGGGTTTAAGGGTATCCTTGACGGCAAATACGATGATGTTCCAGAAGAAGCGTTCCGAAACACAGGAACGATTGATGACGTTCTGGAAAGAGCAAAGCAACTGGTTTGATGAGCGGATCAACAATGACTGCTCAGACCAAATGAAGGGGGCTGGCTGATGAGTACGGTGCATACGGATATCGTCACACCCGCGGGCAAAGTGTACGAAGGAGACGTTCACATGGTATGTGTGCGTTCCAAAAGCGGTGAGTTAGGGATTTTGCCGCATCACATGCCGATTGTCGCTCCGCTCGAGATCGCTCTCGTCCGCCTGAAGCATGAAGACGAAAAAATTGTCGATTACGTTGCCGTTCATGGCGGATTTATTCAGGTAGGACGCGAAAACATTACGATTTTATCTGAAGCTGCTGAACCGAAGTCTTCTATTGATGTTGAACGTGCTAAAAAGGCAAATGCTGAAGCTAAAAGTCAACTCAACACACTTCACGCAACCTCCGAAGGGTATGCCGAAGCCTTGCTGAAGCTGAAACGCTCTGAACTTCGTCTATCAACTGCAGCAATCGATGATACAATTCCAGAAGCATAATTATAATTAACTTTTACAAAAAAAGATCTTTCCAAACCAATGGAAGGATCTTTTTTTCATAAGCAAGAGTATAATTTTTGAATGGGCTCAAAATTCCTATCAGCGGCGAAAAGCTTGGAAAAAACTCTGATCAAGCACGAAAGTGCGAGACTCCTGCGGGAATCGCGAGACAAGTGAGACCCCGCAGATTACTGTTTGTTTGAGGAGGCTCACGGATCGCCCGCGGAAAGCGAGCAACTGGAGTGTGATCAGGCACGGATTGACGTTCAAAAGTCGGCACTCATGCGTATATCCAAGGGATTGCCTGGTTTTTCTAAAAAAATCAGTCATAAAATGTTTCTAGATACTTGTTCAAAACTTGTTCAGATTTATTCAGTATAATTTTTAAAAGTATCAATAAATAAGGCATAGGTATTAAAATAATTCTCATTTTCGCTTATTTTTGGAAAAAAATAATATCGGGAAAAGTGTGGTTATTTTATACGATCCGCGCTAAAATGGTTTCATAAACTAAATATTATCATTTAATTAAAAAAAGATTACAATTACATGACAAACAAGGAGATGGATGCATAGTCTCTTTTTCTCAAGCGAAGAATGTTTTGTGCATAAAAATTCGTACGGAAACAGAGAGCGGCATTACATAAATGAACAGGTGCTTGAACATCGAAAGTCCCTGATGTACTTGTTCAAATAATTTCACAGGCGGTGGCTTGATTGATCAGCAATTCAGGTCTTCAGGCAATGATCAGCATATTGTTTCATCTTTTCTTTCTTGCTTTGACGTGGTGGGCGTTGCAAAGTTTGAAATTAGATGCAGCGATTCGCAATCCGAAAAGTTTGCAGGCCAGAATTTTATATGTTCTATTGGCTATTGCCATTAGTTATCCGGTGGCAAAATTTTTTCTTGATTACGTTATCTGGTCATTGATGTTGCCACAAATTTATAATTGACGTTTTGGCGATGCAATTTTGCGATGAATACGTCAGTTTTTGACGAAAAGTTCCTCGTATGGCTTCCTCTACCTT
The DNA here is from genome assembly GCF_000497245.1 of Sporolactobacillus laevolacticus DSM 442. Taxonomy (GTDB): domain Bacteria; phylum Bacillota; class Bacilli; order Bacillales; family Sporolactobacillaceae; genus Sporolactobacillus; species Sporolactobacillus laevolacticus. Next base: position 137,237 of record NZ_AWTC01000005.1, on the reverse strand, counting down.
CAGGCAATACTGAATAAGGGAGAGGGGCGTACGTTAATGATTCGGAAATTATTTCTAATAATGATCTTATTGTTTTGTTCTCTATTGTTTACGTCAAATTTTCAAGAACGTGCTGTGGCTGAGCAGACGAAAAATCATGTTGATGAGCTTAACCGTATCGCACTTTTTGCACATGTTCTCGAAAAACAAAAGGCTAAAGTAGAAAAATGGACGCTTTATGCGCGGGAAACCCAATCATCTGTCGTAACAAAAAAGCAATTTGTCCGTGAAGCAGCAATTCAAAGAGCGAAGCTGGATGAATACAAATGGCTTGCACTTAAACCTAATGAAGGTTCGATTGGATGGGAAGGCGTTAAAAATACTCCTGAGCATATTCAAATGAGAGTAACATACACTGCTTATCCACAGGGGAAATATTACCAGGCAGTCATACTTTATCGGGTTGTTGGCGAATCTTTTAATCAGGTTAAATGGACGCAGCAAAAAAAAGATATTAATGCGGAATTAAAAAGAATTTTCCATGGGCAAGAGCACATCTACACTTGTGTAAGAGCGGATCGCAGTGCTAAAATGAAAATTGGCTTAATTAAAGAGGGAAAACGGTATATTAAGCTTTTCTCAGGCGCTCCTATTGAACGACTGCAAGAAAAAACCTTTGTATCGATTTCCGCATACACTAAGATATGGAACAATGCCATTTATACTGGGAACAAAAAAATGAACATTCAGGCAGCCTTGAGAAATGATGGAGACCGGACCATTATTGTCCTTGGCTCACCGATCATCACGGTGGAATATTAAAATGGGAATGAAATTATTTCTTGTTTTGCTCCCCGTTATGGTTCGATACAGTAAAATACGCGGCACGGAAGAATGTTCCGGATCGAGCGAAGAGATAAATGGACGCGGAGGGGAAAAGTTTGGAAAAAATTATCGTTCATGGAGGGAAACGGCTTTCGGGCTCTGTGAAAATTGAAGGCGCAAAGAACGCTGTTCTTCCTGTCATTGCCGCATCGATGCTTGCCTCTGAAGGCACAAGCAAAATATATAATGTACCGGAATTGGCAGATGTATACACGATTAATGAAGTTTTGCGCTATTTGAATACGTCGGTGAATTACGAAAACAAGACAATCATGGTTAACGCAATGGCGGAATTATTTACTGAAGCGCCATTTGAATATGTTCGAAAAATGCGTGCTTCTTTTTTGGTTATGGGGCCATTATTGGCTCGGGTAGGTCATGCAAAGATTGCTTTACCTGGAGGATGTGCAATTGGCTCCAGGCCGATTGATCAACATCTCAAAGGTTTTGAAGCGATGGGCGCACAGGTAACAATCGGAAACGGTTCGATTGAAGCCAGCGTAAATGGAAAACTTAAGGGCACAGTTATTTACTTGGACTTTCCAAGTGTTGGCGCGACAGAAAATATCATCATGGCGGCATCACTTGCAGAAGGAGAAACCGTTCTTGAAAACGCAGCCTGTGAACCGGAGATTGTCAATCTGGCGCAATACCTCAATGCAATGGGTGCAAAAATCAATGGGGCGGGTTCCGGCAGAATTACGATTGAAGGCGTTGAAAAACTGCATGGTGCAGAACACGCAATTCTTCCTGATCGTATTGAAGCAGGCACATACATGATCGCTGCTGCCATCACAGGTGGCAATGTACTCATTGAGGACGCCGATATTGAAGATCTTCGTCCGTTAATTGCCAAATTGCGCGAGATGGGCATTACCGTTGAGGAAGAAGAGGCTGGCATACGTGTTATTGGCAGTGATTTCATTCAGGCAACTGATGTGAAAACCATGCCACATCCTGGCTTCCCAACGGATCTTCAGGCACAAATGATGGCTTTGCTTTTAAAAGCGAAAGGCACATCTGTTATTACCGAAACGGTATTTGAAAATCGCTTTATGCATGTTGAAGAATTCCGAAGAATGAATGCCACCATTAAAATTGATGGTCGTTCTGCCGTAATTAGTGGTCCGTGCGATCTTCAGGGTGCCGAAGTTGCGGCGACTGATCTTCGTGCCGGAGCGGCACTTGTAATTGCCGGTCTTGTGGCAAAGGGCTATACAAAGGTGAGCAGACTTCATCACATTGACCGTGGCTATGTTGATTTAGCCGGAAAATTACGTGCGCTTGGCGCAGACATTGAACGTGTGCGTATTAATGAAGCTGAGCAACCGGTTGCTGCTACCGAAGAGGTCCGGACACAGCTTGGAATCAATCCAAAATTTGCTTAATTTTGAGGTACTCTTACCTCTCTATTTTACCGCCTGACCATTTTGGTCGGGTTTTTATTTTTATAAAGCTGTGCTTACAGAAATAAAAAGTTGATCCTTAAACAAAAAATGCTTTTCGAGTTTGCAATCTTCAGAAAAATAAAAGCGATCAGAGGTATCCAAACAGGATTATATGCTCTTTGTTGCGAATAATGCATCCATAGCTTGTTCTATTTCATTCAGGGGATGCATAATTTTTAACATATCATTCTCCTGGAGGCAAAAACCATATGAAGAAAGCCGCTGTGCTCATCTTCCTCTTCGCGCTTGTTATTATTATTATCCCCGCAGTGGTTGTTATTCCGTTCACGCAAAAGGCTGCTCAGGAACAACCGCAGAAAAAAGTAAGTCAGACACAGAATAGTGCGGCACGACATGCGTTGATTTCCGTTACTGTCTATCGATCGACTGAAAAACGGACCGATCAGGTGGCGCTTAACGACTATCTGATCGGGGTAGTCGGTTCAGAAATGCCAGCCAAATTTCGAATTGAGGCGCTGAAAGCTCAAGCAATAGCGGCCCGTACTTATATTATGGCACGAATTATTGAAAATCCAAATGTCCGTGTCACAGATACCGTCCAAAATCAAGTCTATCATAGTCCAGAAGAGTTTAAAAAAATCTGGGGCAAAGACTATGGGTGGAAAATGAAAAAGGTAAAACAGGCGGTCGCAGAGACAAATAATCAAGTGGTCACTTATGGTGGCAAGCTGATTTCACCTGTGTTTTTTTCAACAAGCAACGGACAGACCGAGAACGCGAAGGATTATTGGACGACAGATGTTCCTTATCTCAAATCGGTGTCCAGCCCTTGGGATAAACTCTCACCAAAATACAAAATTGAGAAAACACTACGCGCAGCCGACGTTGAGCAGGCACTTGGTGTCAGTATTGGAAGCAACAAAGGTAGTTTAGGAAAAGTGATCCGAAAGACCGCAACGGATCATGTTGCGCTTTACGAACTTGGCGGAAAGCAATTTACTGGCAGACAGATACGTGAAAAATTAAATTTAAGTTCGACCGATTTCCAGCTCACCCAGAACGGAGATACAATAAAGGCTTTAACATTGGGGAGCGGCCATGACGTCGGCCTGAGCCAATATGGAGCTGAAGGAATGGCTCGTGAAGGAAAGAGTGCTAAGCAGATTATCACTTATTTTTACCAAGGAACGCAGATCAGCAAAATGACCGTCAAAAAACAAGGAGCAATTGCTAAAAAATGACAGCATGACTTATTGCGAGAAGTGTTTAACTATCTTTTCTAAGTTTGAAATTATTACTTTTCAGTATGGTGTCCAAAATTGGGCACTTTTTTTAAAAGAAAAGAAGTATAAAAGTTTGAGGGCTCAGGGTTTATATTAGCGGTGTAAAAGTTCTGATTTTAACACGAAGTGCGAGACTCCAGCTGAGCGTTCCTATTGATGGCGAGCTAGAGGAGATCCCGCGGCAAGGTGCCAGAGCGAGGAGGTTTGCGGATCACCTGCGGCCGCACCTATTGATGTGAATGCATGTTGCGTTATCAGCACTATCTAATAAGAGAGCCAAAATAAAAAGAATACACCTATCAAATAACCGATGGAATCTAAAAAAATAGCAGAAAAAGCCGTTATTTTTATTAAATTCTTTAATTTTGTACAGAAAAAGGTAGAATTTCACAATTTATATGTATAGATCAGCGGCATTCTGATCAGAATGTTGCTGAGGTGATACAAATTGACAGATAACAAGGATCAAAAGAAATTGCAGGAAAAAGAGCTGTCCGGTCTGCGAAAACTAGCAAAACGGCGCTGGTTCTATCCCGCTTTATATTTATGCGCCGCGTCTTTAATTCTCACCGGTGTGCTGCTTTTCCAGATGCACAGTTCAGATCAAGCGAGTCAGGATGCGCGGGACCGAGTGGTTTTCAATCAAGACAAGCCGTCTTCCCATCCCCTGAATGCGGGTGATGAAGTGTTTGAATGGCCAGCATCGGCTGAAGACACACAAGTCATCCAACCTTTTTATGATGCAAAAGGAACTGAACAGGATCAGCAAGCCGCTCTCGTAAACTATAACAATTCATACGTCCAAAATACAGGCATTAACATTGGCGCGAATGATGAGAAATCGTTTACAGTTACAGCAGCAATGAGCGGAAAAGTCACGGAAGCAAAGAAGGATGACGTACTCGGTTATAAAGTAACATTGCAGCACAAAAATGGTGTTAAGACCATGTACCAGAGCTTGGCATCCGTTGATGTTGCGGTCGGACAACAAGTGGCTCAAGGTGAAAAAATCGGCACAGCCGGAACAGAAGCTTTGAACAAAGCAATGGGCGTTCATCTTCATTTTGAAATTCGTAAAAATGACGTGCCGGTCAGCCCTGAGAACTATATGAATAAGAGCGCTTCGGATGTCAAAGCTGTAAAAGTTGGTGCTCAATCAACAACAGCTAACCCCTCAGCCTCTGAAAAAATTAAAGATCAAGGCAGCACAGAAACACCAAAACAGGATACTGGTAAGTCGAAAGACCAAAGCAAATCGAACACCAAAGGGACGAAAAGCGATTCAAGCAAAGGGTCAACAATCGACAAAAGTTCACTGGACACGCACAACTAATTAAAAAGAATACAAGGAAACGGCGCCTGTCATAGGTGCTGTTTTTTTGTGCAAAACGTACATAAGCCATGATAATCTATTGATGAAAAAAGAGAATCAATGAAAACAAGATATACAGACTGGTTCAGGCTGGAGTAAAATGAAAGCAAAGACGCCATGAAAAAAGGAGCCGAAAAGCATGTTCGACTATGACTTCAGCCCGTATCGCCAGCCAAGAAATTCAGTTGTTGCACAAAGAGGTATGGTGGCAACAGCGCAGCCGCTTGCGGCACAAGCCGGCTTAGACATGCTGAAAAAAGGGGGCAATGCAGTTGACGCTGCAATCGCCACGGCTGCTTGCCTGACTGTCGTTGAACCGACATCCAACGGCATCGGCAGTGATGCGTTTGCGCTGATTTGGACAAAGGGCAAGCTTCATGGACTCAATGCCAGCGGGGTAGCACCTCAAAGCATTTCTATTGAGGCGATCCGTGCTCGGGGCTATGATACGATGCCTGTGCATGGTCTTGAGCCTGTGATTGTCCCTGGCGCTCCGGCTGCTTGGGCGGAATGTTCGCGAAGATTTGGGCGGTTGCCTTTATCTGAGGTTTTAAAGCCTGCGATTGACTATGCGGAAAATGGATTTCCGGTTTCTCCTGTTGTAGCTAGAAACTGGCAGCATGCATTTAAGGGCTATACGAAAACGTTCAAGGATCCAATGTTCGAATCTTGGTTCAACACGTTTGCACCTGATGGCAAAGCGCCCGCAGCCGGTGAATTATGGTCCTCTCCGGCACATGCCCGCAGCCTGAAGGCAATCGCAGATTCCAATGCAGAGGACTTTTATAAGGGAGAATTAGCGGATCGAATCGATCGATTCTCTCGTCAACATGGTGGTTTTTTGCGTAAAAGCGACTTAGAGAATTATCGGCCGCAGTGGGTGGATCCGATCTCCATTAATTACCACGGGTATGATATCTGGGAACTCCCACCGAACGGGCAAGGGCTTGTGGCACTTCTCGGTTTAAATATTTTAAAGCAATTTGATCTGGGCGAGAAGAATTACATAGATACCTATCACAAGCAGATTGAGGCATTAAAACTCGCTTTTTCCGATGGAAAGGCTTATATTACCGATCCGCGTGACATGGGTGAAGAGGTTGCTGCACTTCTGAGTGAAAATTATGCTGCAGCTCGCGCAAGACTTATTGGATCGACAGCTCTGGATCCCGCTCCTGGAACACTGCCTAAAGGCGGCACCGTCTATTTAGCAACGGCGGATAGCGATGGGACAATGGTTTCTTTCATTCAAAGCAATTTTATGGGCTTTGGCTCGGGTATCGTGATTCCTGATACCGGCATTTCAATGCAAAATCGCGGGCATACGTTCTCACTAAATCCTAAGGATGCGAATGCGCTTGCTCCGGGTAAAAAAACCTATCATACAATCATTCCTGGATTCTTGACTCGAGACGGACAGCCGCTCGGTCCGTTCGGAGTCATGGGCGGGTACATGCAGCCGCAAGGCCATCTTCAGGTTGTCAGTCATTTGATTGATGATCATCTTCATCCTCAAGCCGCGCTTGATGCACCGAGATGGCAGTGGATTGAAGGTAAAACAGTGTGGGTCGAATCGAATTTTCCAAATGCAGCTGCTCAAGCGCTTTCCAGATGTGGTCACGATATACGCGTTGCGTTGGAAACAGGATCCTTCGGACGCGGACAGATCATCTTGCGTGATCCTAAGACCGGAGTATTAAGTGGCGGCAGTGAATCTAGAGCCGATGGTTTTGTCGCCGCGTGGTAAGGTATCGGAGTAGAACCCTACACGAGGACATCATAACAGAATAGTTGATGTAGCTTGCACAACTTAGATATAGAAGGGCTGATTAGATGGATCAGGAAAAAAATAAGAGATTGGAAGAGAAGGAAAAACAGGTTCCGGCTAAAGTCCGGTATAGAGACATACTAGTGGCTTTTTTTCGGTCGAGCATTCTGAGCTTCGGCGGCGGGCCATCCGGAATACCTCTGATTGAAACAGAAGTGGTTAAAAAATATAAATGGATGTCGCTTGAGGAGTTTGGCGATTTGGTGGCTATCGCTAATGCGTTGCCGGGCCCGGTCAACACTAAGCTCGCCGGGTATATCGGCTGGAAGCTTAAGGGTATCGGCGGGCTTCTTACAGCACTGATTGCCAGTGTCGGTCCGATGGTTGTGGCCATGATCGTGCTGCTGGGTTTCATGACATCTTTTCAGAATCAGAGATGGGTGCGCGGGATGACCCAGGCTGTGCTGCCGGTAGTCGGAATAATGATGGCCCAGTTAACTTGGAAATTTTTGTCGAATGCAAAAAAAGGGCTGGGCTGGCCAATCAGCCTGATTCTGGTCGGAATCAGCTTCGTCCTGATTGAAGTGATCAACATTCAGCCGCCGATCCTGATTGCTTTGGTGCTCGCCTATGTGCTGCTGAAACCTTCAAAGCGGAAATCCGTTTCGGAAGGTGATTCCAAATGATCCTTCTATGGCACGTGTTCCTTGCTTTCTTTATACCGGGAATTCTTGGATATGGCGGCGGCCCGGCATCCATTCCACTGATTGAAAACGAAGTGGTCGGCCATTATCACTGGATGACAGTCACAAGGTTCAGTAATGTCCTAGCCTTCGGAAATTCATTGCCAGGCCCGATCGCGCCGCAAATGGCCGGCTATATCGGTTACCAGGTTGCCGGCGTTCCAGGTTCTTTCGTTGCTCTGTTTGCAACAATCGCACCATCGCTGATTTTGCTCATTGTTCTGCTGCGGCTACTCTACAAATTTAAAGATTCGCCCAAAGTAAAGTGGCTTACCTTATTGATTCGGCCGATTATCGTCGTCATGCTCGGGATGATGGCCTATAACTTTTTTTCGACCTCGTTTCAGTCATCCGGATGGCTTCCACTCGTTTTGATTGGAGCCGTAAGTTTCGTTCTGATACAGCGTTTTCGGATTCATCCGGCTTTTGTCATTGCCGGGGCATTACTGATCGGTGCTGCCTTTATGGGCTGAAAACTCAAGAAGCAGGACCTTTATGGTAGAAAATTTCATGCTCAGTGCCTAGTGAACAGTGATGTGAATATAGCCATTTGTCATAGTTAAAAAAATGATCAACAACTAACAAACTTACGATCCATTGGCAAAGTGAAGCCAATGGATTTTTCTATGATCTGAAAAGCGAAATGAAAGCGTTAACAAATCGGCGTAGTAAATTTGTCCCGGTGTTTCTTGTCGAAGGTTGTCGGCAAATCTTTGCGATGCGGGATTTTTCGGGGTTTTTCAGGAGTTTAGACCGTGTTCAGAGCAGTAGGCTTTTTTATATAATGTGTGGGAAAAGTTAACAAGTTAGTATTTTCTGTGACAAAGTGACCGCGGCAGTTTACTTCAGAAGTGCACCTCAAGAAGCTTTTTATCTGTAATTCCATGCTATAGCTAAATTAATTGTGCCAATTGAATACAGCGGAATACCGTCATTGACGGATTTCATAGATAGAGTGGTTTCGACGAACTAAAGGAACGTTCGCTAACGCACGTACGTCCTGTACGTAACGTGAAAGCCATCACATCCTGTGAAAGAACGTCCTGCGTACAACGCGGAAGCGACCGCATCCTGCGGGGAAGTACGTAACGTCGAAGTCACCACATCCTGTGGAAGTTCCGGCATGCGAATGTATGCGTATGCAAAAAATAAGGAGGTTATTTAATCATGGCAGGACAAATTCGCTTAACCCCGGAAGAACTACGCAGTTATGCAGCAAAATATGGGCAGGAATCTTCAAATACCGGTGAATTAATTGGAAGACTGGATGGCATGATCAACCAGCTGGCCCAGGTTTGGGAAGGCGCTTCAAGCCGGGCGTTCAAGGATCAGTATGAACGGCTACGCCCATCCTTCCAACAAATGCAACAGCTCCTCGAAGATGTCAATCATCAACTTTCGAAAACAGCTACCATTTTGGAAGATACCGACCAGCAGATTGCCGGACAGATCAATGCGTAATTCAAATCATGCCGGAGCTCTTGATAGAGTTTCGGTTTTTTAAACGTGGTGAAATAGAATGTACATCAATATAACTGTGGATTTATCGCATTACAGGCGAGAACCTCTCGATCTGAGAATATCTGACCGTCAGCCTGTCAAACAGCTCATCCGGACGGTATGGAGAATTGCCGGCATACAGTCGCCTCCGCGAGAAGGGTACTGGGTGCGCGTAGCGAATAAGTCACAAATGATTCGTGGCTTTGATGTTTTAGGTGACAAAAAGATTTCTGATGGAGACAAACTGACTGTACTGTGAAGGAGAATAGTTATGGCACTATCAAACAGCTTTTTTCAATCTAAATTTGAAGCAGAAGCGGAAGTTCAGGACAGCCAATACACCCTCACTTTTCAACGTGCAAAAATTCCAATGCGCCATGTGGACGAATTAGGCGTTCTGCAAAGTATTCATGATGGCATCAATCGAACGGTAGAATCAACAGAAGATGAAATCGTGATTCATTCGGCAAATGTACCCGGGTTGAGAAGATTCACAGAACTGACTTCGGAAACCATCACGGAAAAATTAATCTTTGCCAGCAATCTTATTCGCTTTTTTGAGCATTACCAACCCGCACGCTTGATTCCGGTTTGTTTTCCGGAAAATCTCTTTTTTACGACAGGTTTCCAGCCTGTATTTCTTCATTATGGGGTAAAAGACAGTCTACCGCCTCTAAGTTATGAGGAAGAAGCCGCACTGCAACAAGTCAAGGCGGTTATTGCGACCTTGTTTGATGCATCCAACAGCTTCGATACATATGTGAAATTCGATTTCGCGGCAAAGTCAACGCGTTTCGTGAAAGATCTTTTTCGTTGTTCAAGTTTTCATTCTCTGGCTGCTCTGGTGGAGAAGGAACGTAAAAAAGAGATTGTTACTGAAAAACAGAGCATCAGACTCCCGAAAAAAAGGAACAGAACTCGGAATGGAATGCTGATTGGTAGTCTTGCAGTTCTTATTCCTCTTCTTATTCTTACGGTTTATGCCTTTGTCATACAGCTTCCCCGAGAAAATTTGTTCCAGCAGAGTCATGAATTTTTCCTGGAAAATCAGTATAGCGATGTAGCGACAACATTAAATTCCGTTGCCTACAGCAAAATGCCGAAAGTTGTCCGCTACGAGCTCGCTGTATCTTATGTGAAAAATGAAAACCTTACCGACGAGCAGCACAACAACATATTAAATGATCTAACCCTCCAAAGTAATGCACTTTATTATCAATATTGGATTCAGGTTGGGCGTGGCGAAGCGGCCGGTGCCTTGAATACAGCACGATCGCTCAATGACCGTACTCTGATCGCCTATGCACTGGTTAAAGAACAACGGGCAATTCAAGACGATCTGTCGATGAACGGTCAACAAAAACAACAACGACTGCAGAGCATTGATTCAGAATTGAAGAAATATAACGTTAAACCTCAGAAAACGCAAGCGAGCACTTCGGACGGTAGCAGTATTAACACCAATGCGGATGTAAATCAAAACCCGCAGGGGGGAAGTGGTGGAAGCTCCAACCAGACTCAAAGCAGTGGGCAGAAAGATGGATCGTCATCACAGAAAGACGGTAGTTCAACTGGAAAAGATTCGAGCAAAAAGTAAGCCTACACGGATATAGCATATGAACGACCTCGTGAGGAGGGGAGCATTTTTGGAAAAATTATGGCTGTTTACAGAAGAGCATGCTCAAGTCATTGATCTTCAGCCTTTTCATAAAAAAGAAGTGGTTATTGGAAATGAATGGTCGGACACCATCACCCTTTCGTACACATTGGATGAGAAGATCCGGTTGAATTGGGATCAGGAAGATAACAACTGGAAACTGCATAAGCAATATGCTCAAAGCAAATGGTTAGTGAGCATCACTGAACCCTTGCAGACCGGCAAAGTGAATATGTTTTGTCAGCAGGCAGATGATGCTCCGGAGGCATCCGGGTACTATATTGGCAGTGACATTCAACTGTCGATATCAGCATCAGAAACAGCTGACTTCTCATTTCCGGAGTATAAAGATGATCCGGGTTTTCAGTTGAGCAAAGAAGGGAAAATCTGGCGCATTTTTTCTTCATCCAAAGGCATTCCTGTTTATTTGAATGGAGAGCGTGTGCATCAAAGTGCGCCGCTTGAAGCTGGTGATGTTCTGTTCTGGGGCTTGAATGAGTGGATTTTGGAATCGGAAGATTTGCTCGTAGTGACTGCGGGTAACGCATTTGAAACTCGGTTTGCGCCAACACGAAATCCTAAAACGATGCTCGCCGACAAATATCCGGACTACCAAAGAATACCGAGGCTGATTTATGAACGTCCAAACGATAAGGTGAAATTTTCATGGCCCTCAGATTCAGACGGCGACAATCGCCGCAATCTCTGGATGATGATTTTGCCGCCGGTGATCATGCTGATTGTTATGGCGGTTGTGCTTTTTGTTCAGCCAAGCGGCATTTATATGCTGATCTCGATCGTAATGTTTCTCTCAACGATTGTGACTTCCGTTTATCAGTATGTTAGGGAGTCGAGGCAGACGAAAGAACGAAGAAAAGAACGCAAGGAAAACTATACCAATTATCTGAAGGAAAAGCGTGAGGAGTTAAATCAGCTCTATGAAAAACAGCGTTTTGTACTCCGTTACCAGTTCCCGAACAGCGCAAAATTGAAAGAGCTTGCGAATCAGCTGAGCCCGCGCATTTGGGAGCGCAGCCGGGAGGACGATGATTTTCTTGATATTCGCCTGGGTGTCACGACATTGCCACCGGATTATGAAATTCAGGGCAGTGAACAGGATCTTTCCAATCGTTCATTTGACGCGCTCTATCGCGAGGCGAAAACGATTTTGGACCATTACCGCGAAATTAACGATGTGCCGTTGACCATCCGTTTGTTGGACGGTCCGCTCGGCCTTGTCGGTAAGCACTCGATTATCAGAAAAGCGGTGCAGCAGATGGTTCTACAGCTTGTCTTTTTCCATAGCTACCATGATTTGCGTTTTGTCGTTCTCTTCGATGAAGAGGAATACACGGAATGGGCATGGTTGAAGTGGCTGCCGCATCTTAAGAGCCTGAATACACAAGGACGCAGCATGGTCTATAGTGAACAGACGCGTGATCAGCTGCTCTCCGGCGTATATGAATTAATGAAAGAAAGAGCACACACGGATAAGAAGGAAAAAAAGATCTTTTTACCGCACCTTGTCTTTGTGATTGCGTCAGACAAATTGATTCATGAGCATGAAATCACCGAATTTCTGAGCAAAGATTTTACCGATATCGGCGTCAGTTCAATCTTTCTGGCGAACACGAAAGATAACTTGAATGAAAATGTTTCGACCATAGTCCGCTATGTCAATGAACATGCAGGCGACGTCTTGATTCTGAATAAAGTGGCGAATGGACAGACGTTCCAGATTGATCCGTTCAAAAAAGCGGGTAACGAACGTTTCGCAAGAAGACTCGCATCACTGAATCACCGAAGCGGGTACACCAATTCCATTCCGGACAGTGTCACATTCCTTGAGATGATGCACGCGGAGGATGTTCACGACTTGCACATTAAGGAACGCTGGGCGCAGCATGATCCGATCCAGTCACTAGCGGTTCCGGTCGGACTTCGCAGCAAGAATGATGTGCTTGAACTGAACCTTCATGAAAAAGCACACGGCCCGCACGGATTACTGGCAGGAACTACCGGTTCCGGGAAAAGTGAATTCCTTCAATCCTATGTTTTAGCACTGGCCACTAACTTTCATCCACATGATGTCGCCTTCCTGCTGATTGACTTTAAAGGCGGCGGAATGGCCCAGCTTTTTGAAAAGCTGCCCCATTTGCTTGGAACGATGACCAATATCAATGACGAAAAGAATTTCAGTGATCGGGCACTGGCTGCAGTAAAGAGTGAATCGCGTCGACGCCAGCTGCTTTTTTCGGAAAATAACATTAACCATATCAACGACTATCAGCTGCTCTATAAACAAGGCAAGGTTAAACTTCCATTACCGCATCTCTTTATCATTTCTGACGAATTTGCGGAATTGAAAAAAGAGGAGCCGGACTTTATTCGCGAACTGGTTACAACGGCGCGCATCGGCCGAAGCCTTGGTATCCATTTGATTCTAGCAACACAGAAACCAGCAGGTGTCGTTGACGACCAGATCCGAAGCAACTCACGTTTTAAAATCGCCTTACGTGTCCAGGATAAATCGGACAGCAATGACATTCTCGGCAATGGCGATGCTGCTGAACTCAAGCAGGTCGGACGCGGTTATCTGCAAGTCGGAAACAATGAAATGTATGAACTGTTCCAGTCTGCCTGGAGCGGCGCGCCTTATGAGAAGAACATTTATACATCTGAAGATGATGTCTTTTATGTAAGAGACACCGGCCTGTACCCGATTTCAGAGGTGCACGCGAAGAAAGAGGTGCAGGCAAAGAAGGAGACCGAGCTGGAAGCCGTTGTTCAAGCCATCGCAGATCTCTATCAAGAGATGGGGCTCGAACGATTGAAGAGTCCATGGATTGCACCGCTGCCTGTTCATCTTGTTCGTCCGGCACTTGCGGAGAATCTGAAAAAAGACGACCGCTTTATGATCGGACTTGCGGATCATCCGGAGAAGCAGGAACAGACACCGGTTTATCTGAATCTGAGGAAGGAAAAAAATATAGCCCTGTTTGGCGCGTCGGGATTTGGAAAAACAACGACCATCTCATCTTATCTGCTAGAGGCAGCCAGACGTTATTCACCCGACCAGGTGCACTTTTATATTTTTGATTTCGGCAGCGGTGGCCTGCTTTCGTTCAGGGCGCTGCACCACACGGGCGACTATTTCCGTCTTGATGAAAAAGAGAAAATGGATAAGTTCGCTAAATGGATGAATCAGGAAATACAAAAACGCAAGGATTTGCTTCGCCGTACAGGGGTACCGAACATTGAACTATTTAACGAACAGGAAACGGATCCATTGGCCTATATCAAAGTTATTGTTGATAATTTTGAAGCCTTGCGCGAAGAGGCGGCTGATTCGATGGAAGAAGCCTTTGTTCGCTGGGCAAGGGAAGGCGGAAGTCTCGGCATTCAATTTGTCCTGTCCGTCTCACGTGCGAACGGCATCCGCCCGAATCTGCTGGCCAGCCTACCAATCCGTTTGTCTCATTACATGACGGATCAGTCGGAATTCTATACGATTTTCAGCGGTTCCGTTAAGAAAAACGTTGAAGCGATACCAGGAAGGGCACTGATTAAGATTGATGAATTAGAAACGGTACAGATGTATCTGCCCTTTGAAGCGAAAACGGCAGGCGAGCATCTTGAACGGCTGCGTGAGGAAATGCGCGCCTGCAACCGGATCTATCCGGAAAGCGAGACCATTTACCATGTGCCGATGCTGCCGGAACGACTGGATGTATCTGAATTTCTTAACTACAAGAAGCTGGATACACAAACGATCTATCTCGGCCTTGACGAGGAATCTGTCAAACCGCTGGGCATCAGCATCGGGCAGATGAATGCGTTCATCATTGTCGGTGATTCAAGAAAAGGGAAAACTAACATCATCCGATTCATTTTGGAGCAAATCATGAGGCAGAATCAAGCAATGATTGCAATCAGTGATTCGGAAGAACTTGTTTTTGCCAAGGCGGCAGAAAATCATGGTTGGATGTATCTGGATGACAGCGACATGGTTGAATTGTACGCCGACCAATTGGAACATACGCTCGCGGCAAGAGAGCAGGAAGTTAAGGAAAAGATGCTGGAGACCGGTCAGACGCGCGCGGATATTGTGGCGAATTATCCTGCCTATTATTTGTTGATTGACGGATTGGACACATTCCTCCGCAAAATTGACAGCCGTCTTCAGACAAGGATTATCAATCTAATGAAACGATTCGCGCCAATCGGATTTTGTGTGATCGCGTCAGGAAATCAGTTGGAATGGAAAGGCTACGACCCGCTTGTTGCAGAGCTGAAGAATGCGAAAGACGCACTGCTTCTTGTTCGCAAAACCGATCAATCCGTATTCACACTGCCTTATATAAGCAAGGAACAGGCGCTGGACGTTGGTTTTGGCTATCTGATTCATCAAGGTCAGGACCGTCGGCTAATGATTCCGCGGACCGATGCCCCAGCTTTTGATACAGCAAATCGATAAAGAATTGAAAATCTACTCTAATTAAAGGAGCTCATCGACATGAATGAACAATGGATCAGCCGTTTAAAGAAATGGGGATCACTAGCGATCGTATTTATCGTGATTGTTTGCATTTCCGGAGCCCTGCCCCGCTATTTGACCCCACCGGCTGCACAGCCGCAACAGACGGTAAAGAAAAATAGCACAAAAACAAGTACACCAACCACGAAAATCGACCATCTAGCAATCGTAAATGAAGACCAGGGAGCAACTCTCGGCGGTCAGCGCTTGAATCTGGGAAACCAGGTCGTTCCACTTTTTTCTAACGGCGATGATTACCAATGGGAGACCGTCAGTCGGAGTGTTGCCGACAACGGCTTGAAGCAAGGCGATTATCAAGCAGTATTCTATATTCCTTCCAATTTCACAACTAATATTTTTACTTATACTAATTCAAACCCAAAAGCAGCGGTTATTTCCTATCAGGCAAATCCGAAACTGACGGCTGAGGACACCGCCAAAATCCAGACCGAAATGCAAAAGGTGAAAGGGACGCTGAATCAGCAGTTTTCAAAAATCTACTGGCGGATTATTTCCGACAAACTCAGCTATATTCGAGGCAATTTCTCAGATGTAGTGAACAAGGATAAACAGTATCTTCAAGCGATGTCTGATTTCTACAAGCCGTCCTCAAAAAATATGGCACAGGTATTTGATGCACAATTAAACCAAATCAATGAGTTGCTTGGTGAAACAAAACAAACAGCTGGAGACTTAAGTGACCGGCAGTCAACCCTGACGGATACAAAAACTCGGGTCAGCCAGCAGCTGGATGCTCTGAACAAACTAAGCGATCAGATGAATCAGCAGATCCAGGCACTCGAAAAAACAAGAGACGCAAACAAGCAACTGGTGGACGATGCTACAACTCAAAGCCAGGCCAATCTTACAAAAGTCGTGAATACATTTAATAATGGGATGGTTGACCCACTGAGCACGGCGGTTACGATCGAGAATCCATTGGATACTGGAAATGAACTAACGGGATTAAACCATTTGATTGATGGGGCAAATACAAGCCTTTCAACGATTAATTCTAAATCAACTGATCAGTTAGGGGGCATTTCAAACGCCTATACGGATCATTTAATTACACCTGTTGATGAACTAATCACAAAGATTAATATATCTAAGGACAATCTTAATGCTGTAATTAATCCCGACAATGCAAGTGATTCTAATAACATATTTGGGCAAGTGAATACCCTTAATAAATCGGCACAGGATCTATTTACACAAGCCAATAGCTATTATGATCAAGCCCATGATCTTTATGATGAATCCTATGGCTTTTTTGGTCAGAATAATAACTTATACGATCAGTTATATGGTTACTATCATCAGGCAGATACCTTTTATGAGCAAGCTCATACCCTTTATGATCAGGCCTATGGTATTTATGGCCAGACCGATAACTTATTTGATCAGCTGTACGGTTATTATAATCAGGCAAATTCCTTTTATGATCAGGTATATACTCGCTATGATCAGGGAAAGACACTTTATAACCAGGCGCAGACCCTTTACAGCCAAGAACAAGATATCTATAACCAAAATCAGACACTCTACAAAATGGCGAATGATAATGCAATTAATAATGTAAAAGATGACATAGAGAATCTTAAAGAATCAACGAAACCTACTCCGCTTTCCAGTACTACGAAGTGGGATGGTGAGCAAGATGTTCTTAAAAGTATTGGTAAAACTCAAAATGATATTGGAGGTTCATCAGGACTTGCTAATAATGAAGAAATAAAAAGTATTAGTGAACTCACTCCGTATCTAGATAATATTGACAATGATACTGAATATGAAAATCCATCATTATTCATCAATCCTTCGGAGGCAAATAATTATGATGAAACGACTTTAAAGGTTTATCAGGAAATGCTTAATCATACTTTTAACAGTTTAAACAAACTGTTAAATTTTGTAACTAATAGGCCTAAAGAGCTCACTGAACCTATTGATCCAGGGCTTGCTGAACCAACTGATCCTAAGCTGACTAAACCGTTGGATCCAAAACTTACGAAACCTACTATTGATCCTAAGTTTACTAAACCAACTGATCCTGGTCTTACAAAGCCTGCCGATCCTGAACTTACGGAACCCAATAAACCAACTGATCCTACTCAATCGATATATGATGCATTGAATACTAATGTTAAGTGGGTTGACCAGGCAACAGGTCAACTCACTTCATCGGTCACATCTTTAGGAACAATACAAACAACAGCGCAACCAGTTAATCAGACTGAGACTTTAACAAACACCCAACGATCGATACAAGATCAATATAATTCCGCCATAAAACGATACAATGATGCATTAACAAATCAAAAAACCGAACTGGGAAAAGTCGAAAATACGTTGACAAGTAATATGAATGATGTACAACAACAGGTTGCTTCCATCGCTAAACCGCTTGTTGTGACAGAACCAGATCCTACTTTCGACAATGTAGATAATGGTTTTGCATTGTCATTCAAGAGCAATACCTTTGACCAACTGAATACAATTGATGAAGCACTTCAAAACATCTCGGACAATGAATCGTTAATTTTGAAGGATTCACAAAACGTCCAGTCACTGGTAAACGATGTCCAGGGCGGGGCAAACCAATTAACCGGTTCTTGGGGGCAAAACCTGAATGCAACCGCAGAACTGGGTAGCACTATTTCCCAGACACTTGGGAACACCGGCGAACCTGGTAATCGTAATCAGAATGCATACCAGCAGTTGGCCAGTCCTGTTAATCTTGCAGGTGTTCAGGTCGGCAACGCGAACAATCAGACACAGAATCAGGATCAGAGTACGACGAGTAATGATACAACGCCGACAACTCCTGTGACGCAGCCATTCCTGACATTGCTTGCTGTACTCATTGCCAGCATTCTGACCGGCTTCTTTAGCTATCATTATCGCAATTTGAGCGTGACCGCAAATGCTTTGATCTCCATTTTGCTTGGTCTGGTTACGTCTTCGGCTGTCATTTATTACGGGATTTCCCAATATGGGTTGGACGGTACAGCTGCAATCATGTGGAGCATCTTTACCGTTGGCTTGATCGCAGTGATGTCGGCGTGGATTCGTGAAGCCTATCAATTATCGGAAATTGTCGGTGTGCTCATATTGACAGCGATGATCGTTATCTTCACACTGCCGCTGCTCCGAAACAGCTTGGATCGTTTCGCGTTCCAAAATCCGGCGGCAGATGTCTATATGGCGATTGCCTATGGACCTGATTATCTTCCATTCTATAAAGGATTGATGGCGATTGTCGGGTTGTTCGTTCCAGTTTTTGCGGTAATCGGAATCCGGGCGATCATTCAGCATGTGAGAGAGGAGAAGGCGCATGAGACGGAAATCATGTAATCGGCTTCTGCTCATCAGTTTGGCGCTAACCGCTTTTCTTTTCATCTCCGGTTATGGGGAAAGCAAGTCAAATGTAAACGTCAAGCCCAATCATTTTAAAAAACAGAACACGACCATCAATACAGACGAAATTAATACAGATATGGCCAATTCTTATCATAAAATACCAAGCGAAGTACGTAGCTTAACATTCATCCAGCCCCATCAGGATGAAAAAATCATCAAAGGACTGTTTTTAACTCCAGGTAAAACAGAAAAAGTGAATGTGAAAAAGGAAGCGGAGCGGCTGGGGTTGTTTCAATAAACACAAGGGAGGATGATCTCTTGGGCGAATCGATTTTTGATCAAATCGGCAACTTTTTCGGGATTGGCGTAACAACGAACGAACGTAAACGTTCAAAGTATCATCAGCTGTATCAGAATATCAGCATGTATGTTGAACAGGCAGAACAAGATCTTTCTGAAATCAACAGGATGATCAGCAGCTATTCTGGGGTTCATGTGACTAAAACAAAAGTGCCCGGTATTGAATTCAGCGCGTCACGTGAACGCGTTGATGAGCGGCTTAAGACGAAACGGAACACGTTAAAGAAGAAACTTGCTGAAGCGAAAACGGCCAAAAGGGAAGCAAAACTAGCCTATGACCACTATAAACAGTTAGCAGCAGAGGAAGATAGGAAAAAGAGGTGACGTGAACATGGGGAGAGCAGGAAAAAGCCACATTGAAATTAAAGGCGGCGAGCTTGAGGATGCCATTCAATGCATGCAGCAAATCGAAGAGGCATTGAAAAGTGCATTAGCAAAGGGCGAGGCGCTGAATGACGATATCGTGGGAAATGCGGACTGGTCCGGCAAGAACAAAAAAGCTTTTATCGCCTTCATGGATATCGTACTTCAGTATCAACGCCAGATGACGAAAATCACAACAAAGCATGCCGATTCTCTGAAATCCCTGCAAACACATATATCCACGTTCTCGCAAACGGATGAAGTGTCGAAGATAAAGGGAGTGTAAAGATGGCTGTAGAACAATTAGTGATTGACGGTTTTTCTCCAGCGGAACTCTATGTGCTTGGCACAGCCCTTGATGTTAATCAATTGTTTGGATTACCGGAACCTCAACAACTATTAATGCTTGATGATCAGATCTTTGAAAAGGCGAAACGCAGTTTACAGGAAAAACGGTTGCTAAAGGAATCGGGTGCGTTAACCGATCAAGCTGTTTTGTTAATCGAAATGCTGGACATTTATGCCAAGAGCTCTGCGTATGTCAGAATCAATGAACAGATGGTTGCCTTCCGAAACAAGGAAAGCAAAGATTTGATCGTGCTAACCGAACAGAGTAAATGGCGCAGCTACCGATTGGAAGTCCTGCCGAAAAGTCTTTTTGTCACGCAGCTGTTTCACACGCATCCCTTTTTGAACCGCCAGCCAACAGAGGCAGAACATAAATTTCTGCTAAAACGAATCACCGATGAAGAAGAAAAAAAGGTGGCGTCTGTTCACATCGATCAAACCGACCTTCTTGCTATGGAGTGGATGCCGAGGCCGGATGCAAATCTATTACGGACATACAGCCATTTTCTTTATCTGCCAATCGGTTGCGAATTGTTTCGGAAGGATGTCATGAGTCAGCAAACGCGAAAAGTCAGCCTGTTTTATCTCTATAAAGAATTATTTGATTGGCTAGGTATTCCTTATGGACAGGAGGCGCATGCCTAATGAGAGCCATGGAAGAAGGTGGAGGCGTAGCGATTTCACTGAACCCCGATGAGTTACAGCACTTTGCGGAGCGTGCGCTAGCGATTTCGGAAATCTTCCAGAACAGGATTAGTCCTCAAATTGAACGCTTGAGCAGTCTTAGATTCTATGAGGACGGGGAGGCTGCTGATGCATTTTCAATTTATCGGAAAGCACTGGAACGACTGCTTGATATCGGTGATTTTTATATGCGAAGCGCGCAAATGCTCATGCTCGTGGCTGAAGTCATGAGTGCCCAGGATGAAGCACTGGCATCGTCGTTTGATGAGGGGGCGGTGCAATAATGGGCCACAGTGTTTCTTATAAAGAAGGCGCGTGGAATGATATGGGTGATGCGATTAACCGGATGTCCGCTTGGCGCAGCGGTATTTTTGACCGAATGCGCGCTATGGATCAGGTCTTTCGCGATCTCCGTGATACGGTGGATGATCTTGATGAAGATCATCGCATCCATTTTTCCTATAAAAGCATGTCCGGATCTTTAGATAAACTAAATGATGATTACCAGAAACTATACAACTTCACCGGTGAGGCCGGCGAGGCGGTCAGCCGTCACATTGATCATCCGTTTTTCACGAAAATGGACGCGTTCGTTGAAGCGATGGAAAAGATCTCAATTGATAAAATCACAACGAAGAACACGCTCAATGTGAAAGAACTACAGTCGACCAGTCAACTGGCCTCTGTCGCTACCTATGAAAAGGTTAAGAAAAAAGAGATCACACTGGACGATATCTTTAGCAACAGCAGTCTGATGAAAACATCGCTCAAAAGCGAATACGAGACGTTCAAAGCGATGGCAACATCCAAGAAAGCAGAGAAGGTCACGTTCGATCAATATAAGGAAGCGATTCAGTACAGCCGCGGCTTCAACTACAAATCGATAAGAGATAAACAGATCGATAAGGAATTCTGGGTCAACCTCGGCATCGGAACAGCGATTGTGATTCTGACCATCGCCTGCCCGCCTGCCGGAGCGGTTGCCAGTATCACATACGGCGTGATGCAGATGACCGATGCAGTCACCGGTACGAGCATGATTTCCGGCCGCAAGCTCAGCACCGAAGAACGCATTACTGAGGGTGCATTTGGTTTGCTTGATCTTGCCCCTGGTGCAGCCGCACTTCGTAGTGCAGGAGCTTTCAGTGCATTAGGGCGTACAGGGACAAAAGGTCTCAACACAGTGGGTGAGCTGTCACAGGGATTGAAACGGACAGGGCAAATAAGACTTTTAACCTTGAAGACTCCTGCAATCCGCATGGCAGCTGGTGTCAAAGATGGAACTCGAAAAGTCATTGAGAAGATTAAGAGTGTAGAGCGTGCTAGAGTTCAAAAAGTTGGTGAAGGAGCAACAAACACTAAGAGTGCGGGAGTTAGCAGTAGGGAAGACAATGCGATTAGTGAATTAAGTGAAGCTAAATATTCCCTCAATAATTTAGAAGAAGCTCACCGATGGGGGAGTCATTATTACAATAGTTGGATAGAATCATTAACTGAAAGTGAAAAAAATGGCATTAAGCAATATACTGGTAATGATTATAGAAAAATAAATACCTATTTGAGAGGATTAAGTGATTCTTTAGATGGTGTAGATTTACATGTGATCAATGATATTAAGAGTGGATTGGATAAAGCGAGAGTTCCACATAATATGCAAGTATACAGAGGAACAGATATTAAGCCTTTTGAAGATTTACTCGAAATAGGTAAAGATGGAAAAATAAATTCTGATTCGCTAATAGGTAAGTCAATCAAAGATGATGGATTTGTTAGTACTGCAATTGTAAAAGAATCCTCTTTTGGTTATATGAATGTCTCATGGGAAATAAATGTTCCAAAAGGAGCTAATGCTGCTTATGTTGGCAAGATTAGTCAATATCCTAATGAGGCAGAGTTGCTTCTGAACGCAGGACAAGAAATGATGATAAAAAGTGTAAATGTTGATAATGCTGGAAAACTACAAGTAGTCTTAGATCTAATATTAAAAAAGTAGGTGGCAGAAATGACTGGCAGAAGGATGATAGATAGGTGGGAAGATGATAATAAAATTTTTCTCGCTTTAAATATTAAAAAACGAGTACTTCCAACTATGTATGGTGGAATTATTGGTGATCTGTTAGGTGTTCCAGTTGAATTTAGACAAAGAGATACATTTCAAATAGATGATGTGAGTGGATATGGAACGTATAACCAACCGCCTGGGACGTGGTCTGATGATACCTCCCTAACTCTTTGTTTAGTAGAAAACATAGTGGAAAAAGAAAGCATACAGAATTTAATGCGGAAATTTGTTCAGTATCAAGATAAAGGATATTGGACACCTTTTGGAACCATGTTTGACATTGGTAGAACTACAGTTGAAGCAATCTCAAGATTCAAAAAGGGTGTCTTACCGTCGGAATGCGGAGGACGGTCAGAGTATGATAACGGTAATGGTGCGATTATGAGAATTTCGCCATTAGTATTTATGTTGTATAAAGAGTTCGATTTTATTAAAAAAGCCGAGATAATTAAACAGTATACGGAAATTACACATGCACATCCCCGTGCTATAGTGGGCTCTATTATCTACATTGAATTTTTAGTAAGACTATATCATAATAATTATTTTGAAAAGTCCATTAAAGAAATACAAGAGCTTTTCAATGAAAATTTTGCTCAAGATCATGTATATCTAAAAGAGTTAAGATCTTACAAGAGAATTTTCAATGAAAACTTTTTTAAAACACCACAAGAAGAGATCTTATCAGATGGATATATAGTTCATACTTTAGAAGCCGCAATTTGGTGTTTAGGAACTACAAACTCATTTAAAGAAGCCGTATTAAAAGCAGTGAATTTGGGTGGAGATACCGACACAGTTGCGTCATTAACGGGTTCATTAGCGGGAATGTATTACAAAATGGATGGAATTCCAAATGAATGGCTAGAAAAAATCGCAAGAAAAAAGGATATCGATGATCTAATTAAAAAATTCTATGAATTTTGTGCTGATAAAGCAATTATAGAAGAATATGGAAGCCTTTAATGTTTAGGTTCTGTAAACAGTAAAATTTCTATTGCGTTGATATATTGGGAGAAATAATATGCGAATAACCCAGGTCATCCAATTACTAGATGATGAAAATATAAAGAAAGTCACTAAATCAAATAGCATTGAAGAATACAGAGATCAAGATGAAAACTTCTATAAACTTGCCTTTCAAAATGGGCACTGGGAATTTATATTTGTAAACTGTGAAAAAAATAGTGAGGGTGAGGAAGAAGTACTAAAAGTATTTAAGGATGAAGCAAGTGCTGGAAAATATTACTATATTTTTGAGCTGTCCAGAGAGTACTATCAAAAATATATTTATGATTTTGATGAAAAGAATAAAGATATTAATGTTGGTGAACCTAATTTTTCGTTTGAAAATTTAAAGCAATCATTTACCCGATTAAAAATACCTCCTAAATTTTATTGCTTTCAAAACGAGAAAACTGCCCACAGTATCTCTGTGTTGAAAAAAAACAACAGTGAAGGTGACTTGAGCTATATAGGAAGAACTGGAAACATAGTATTTACAACACCTATAATGGAGAATTGGCTATTGTATTACACGGTTTATAAGTTTGTGTATTTATTATTTTTATTGGATAAAAAAGAAAAGGAAATGCTGGCTAAGTCACAAATTACTGAAAAATTTACTGATAGTGATTATGCGCTTTTTCTCTCTTAATTACTATCGGGTTCAATAGCAAAATATGATGATGAAGAAAAGGCATTGGATAATTTTATAAAAAGGGTTAGAACTGAAAAACTATTGTTTGACTAATTGGTAATTGTTGGTTTTACCAGGAGAATAATGAAATGAGTAAATATGCTGTCTATAAGGGTAAGGTGTATGAAGCAAACATGAGAAACTCCCCTATTAGATTAAAATCAAGAAAGCTCGATTCTGAATTTTCTGAATTAGTAGATTTAGCAGGGAATATCCATAAAGATATATTCAATAATGAGGTTAATTTTGACGACGTTGAGATGATATATGAGTTGGATTACAAATTGATATATAAGGGTGTTGAGTTTCTACCACTGGCAGTGGGTAAGTTTTCACTAGACGAGAAGAGTATAACTGTTTCCACAAGCGATCGTGATATAGCAAGAAACTATGGATTCATAAGAAAAGAGCCGTTTGTTTTTGACAGGTCTATTCCCTTAGATGACATTGACGCATTAATTGAAATAAAAAAGCCCATTTTAAAATTTAAGGATCAAAAAGAAGAAAGAACCAAGATTGATCATAAAGACATAAAAACTTATCTTGCAAATTTAATATAATCATAACTTTAAGAGGTGGGTTAAATGGAAGTTAAAGTCAAACGCAGCACAGGAATCATGGGTGGAACTTCAAAGATAGTGTTGATTGTAAATGAAAAAGACGAAGCAAAGCTGAAAACCAATGAAGAATATGTCGTCTCCACAGAAAAAAGCAGTGTGAAATTGAAAGCAAGACAATGGTTCTTCGGCAGCAATGACTTGGAAGTGAAAGACAATGACGCTGTTGAAATCAAGACGAATCCAACCTGTATTGTACTGCTGTTTGTTTCACTCATTCTAGTAATTATTAGTGGAGCAACAGAAGTCAGTGCGTTAAAAATGCTTTTTAGCGCTATTGGAGTACTTGGCTTACTCGCAACCGTCTTCTATTCGATTAAATCCTGGTTTAAGCTGGAAGTAGAAGATTGAGTTTCCAGTAATCGAGTATCATCGCCGACGTCCAAGTTATCTACTCTCCATTTACCTGTTCCGTAAGCAGCCCCATTTTCAGTTTACCTATTACCAAAAATTTTCCAATTACATTGCAAAGTAAAAAAAATTGTCCCCCAGTCGGAGGATGTGCAGAGGAGAATTACATATGCTTAAAAAAGTAGTTTTAGCAATTTTATTGACGGCGGGTTTACTTTTAGCCGGATGTGCTGCTGACAATTCTAAAGGAGGTGCGGCGAATCAGCCGAAGATTAATGCCGACACCGTTATTATAAAGACGACTAATCAAACGAATAAAATTAAAAATATGGAAATGAACATGAGTATGGACATCGAACTCGCCGAAGGGTGCTCAAAAAAGCACGCAGAGACGAATCCCTCAACACAGCTAGAGCTCCTGAAAAGCTTCAAGAAAAATATGGACCTGAAAAAAAGCGGAAGCAATTATGTCATCCGGTTTGGTGGAAACAAAAAAGAACTTAGAGCATTTATTCAGAAAGCAATGCTGAAAAATTTTAATGCTAACAAGCAACAGGCGCTTCAGCGTTCATTGGATGTCATGAATTTTACGTCCATGAAGTATACGTATGTGGTTGGTCAGAAAACGTATCAGCCAAAATCATTGAATGTCTCGTTTACTGCGAAGCCGAAAAACGATCAAGGTTCAGGTTCTCTAAAGATGACTGTTCATTCGGATTTCTCAAAAATCAACCAGCTCAAAACGATGACGATTCCTGCTGATGTAAAGAGTAAAGCGATTGATATAGATGCCAGCCGGCTACAAGGGCAATTCTAATGAGGAAAGTTAATGTTTTCTCGATAGCTCAAACTGCTTTCTATGACCAGATAATGCATCATGTGATTAACGTCGATTCAGAATCAGCAGACGTCTTGGGCCCGGAATACTAATAGGACTGGATAGCTAATAAAATTAAATTCCGAAAACGAATGAACAAAAAAGAACCTTCCGTCATTTAACGGAAGATTCTTTTTGTATCATCATCAATTTAAGCAAGTTCTTTGTTTTTGGTTTCTTTTCCAAGAACCAGAACAGCAATCACGCCGATAATGATGGACACGCAGAAAATGGTGAATATAGAAGTAATCGAGATATGGCGGACAATCAAGTAACCGACAAGAAGCGGGCCGAAAATGCCGCCAATTCGTCCAAACGCTGCTGCCATTCCGGTCCCTGTCCCGCGAATAACGGTCGGATATTGTTCCGGCGAGTAAGCATAGAGGGCACCCCAAGCGCCAAGATTAAAGAACGAAAGCAGGATACCGGAAGTCAGCAAGAGCGGCAGTGTGGTTGCTGTGCCAAAGAAATAGGCGAAGACTGCAGTTCCAAGCAGATAAACAACCAGCACAGACTTTCTGCCCCATTTTTCAATCAGCCAGGCGGCAGTGAAGTAACCAGGAAGCTGAGCGAGCGTCATGATTAAGACATATTGAAAACTTCGAACCAAACTGAAGCCCTTCAGGACGACAACGCTTGGCAACCAAAGGAACATGCCGTAATAGGAGAAGACCACGCAGAACCAGAGCACCCAAAGCATCACGGTCCGGCGTACATATTTTTGGGACCAGACTTCAGCAATATTTTGCCATAAGCTTGGTTTGTTCTCTTTTGTTTTTGCGATAAACTTTGAGGAATCGTGAATATTCCATCTGAGATAAATCGCGTAGAATGCAGGCAGCGCACCGATGATCAGGGCAATCCGCCATCCGTATTGAGGAATAATAAAATAAGAGATCAAAGCGGCGACAATCCATCCGCCTGCCCAGAAACTTTCGAGTAGGACGACAATGCGCCCGCGCTTGTCTGCGGAGACGCTTTCGGACACAAGGGTTGAAGCGACAGGCAATTCACCGCCGAGTCCCATGCCCACAAAGAAACGCAGCACGAGAAAAATGGAAATGCCGGTTGTCAGCGCGGAGAGCCCGCCACCGACAGAGAACAGCAACAGTGTAAGAATCAAGACATTTTTCCGCCCGATCCGGTCGGCCATCATTCCGAAGATGAGTGCACCGACAGCCATACCGATTGAGCTGACACTGCCGATCCAACCCATTTGAACTTCATTGAGGTCCCATTCCGTTTTCAAAGCGGCGATGATAAACGACAGCATGCCGACATCCATCGCGTCAAACAGCCAGGCAAGCCCGGCAACACCAAGCAATTTTCTTTCTGACGTGTGATTGGTAATTGACATAATAGCCTCCTGATTAATGAGTGCGGTATCTGCGCATAGTTCATGCGACAGCGCGTGTTCATATAATGTGTAATTAAGCCTGCTCCTATTATAATTATTTGATTTACAGGTGTAAAGACACTTGTAGAAACTGTTTGCTTTACTGCCACAAGATAATAGAGTGGCAGATTTTTTTCTTCTACTATTAATCACGTGCTACACTATAAAAAAGAAATTCTAGTTAGAGAGTGGGGGAACCCTTTGAACTTGCATGATGTTCAGGAATGGGAAAAAAATTTTTATGAGAAACATGGATGGAAGGACTTGCCTCCGTATATCCGCGTTGGTTTTCTGATGGAAGAGGCGGGCGAGGTATCCCGTGCAGTACGTACCTATGAAATTGGGCGAGATCATCATCCTGAAGAAGGAAAGAAAACCCAGGAAGAAATCCGGCAAAATCTTTCAGAAGAAATCGGTGACATGATTTCTAACCTGGCAATCCTCGCAAACCTGTATCAACTTAATTTGGAAGATGCTATGAAAGCTCACCGGCAGAAATTGTGTGATCGATTCAATTGTAAGGAAGAAGAATTTTGAACGGACGGATCATGGTACTTTTTTGAAAAGATGAATGAGCATCTACAAGAAACAGAGAACATTAAAAAAGGTGATGGAAAAAATTCCACACCTTTTTTAATAACCGACTTCAACCGAAGCATTCACGATGTACATTAAATCATTTTTGTCATTTTTCTCTTTTAAAATAATGCCGCTTGGCGCGGCCATGCCGCCATCCATCACTTTGATGGTGACTGTTCCGTAAGGAATCTCTGCTTTTATTTTATCGAAATCAAGAGATTCTTTATCTATTGGGACTGCCAATCGAATCGTCACCTTCATGTTATTCAGGTCATTTCCGGGCAGGAGTCCGGCGATTCCCGGCATGGAGTTCCTATGTATCGCATCTCTTACAGCACGAACTGCGGCAGTTGTGGCATCCTGTCCGTGAACGTCAACGCCAAATCCTGTTTCAATAAATAAAAGCTGATCCATATCTAGCCCTCCTCAACATTTTTTAGCTTCATTATAGCAAAGTGAGGACAATCACCGTAGTGATATGAACTACGCAATAAAAAATCTTTGTAAGAAAAACCGACAAGAACGGCCATGTTTCTCGCATAAGAACTAAAATTAATATGGAATAATGTTTGAGGAGAACATAAAAAGCAGAGCTACAACGATGAGGTGTCTGCAGGGAAATCAAGTAAAGGCGAACAATTTGTTCAAAGTTCTGCTGAATTTTCGCTTTTTCAACATTTTTCTGTTCCCTTTTGGACTCAGATAAGCTATAGTAATGTCTGTGAGTTTAAATTCAAAAGATTTAACGGGGGGTTTTTCAGTGTTTAAAAAGAGAATAGCAGTGCTCGTAGCCTTTGTTGTTGTTCTCGCATCAGTTCTTGCAGGATGCGGTAACGGCAAAACTAGCGGTAGCAGCGCGACGAAACAAACCGCGTTCAAAGCAGGAGAAGTAACGGACGTAGGTGGCGTTGATGACAAATCCTTTAACCAGTCCGCTTGGGAAGGTTTGAAGAGTTTTGCAAAGGATAACAACCTTAAAGTAGGTACAGGTGTTAAATATCTGCAATCCACTCAAGCTTCTGATTATTCACCGAACCTGAACACAATGGTTCACCAGAATTTCAATGTAGTCTATGGTATCGGGTTCCTGATGCAAAGTGATGTTCAGAAGATCGCTGAACAAAATCCGAAAGCTCACCTGGGAATTATTGATGCTGTTGCAGTTGACAAGAACAACAAACCTCTGAAAAACGTTGCGAGCATCACATTCAAAGAACAACAAGGCTCGTTCCTCGTTGGTGTTGTTGCCGGACTTACTACAAAAACTAATAAAGTAGGCTTTGTCGGCGGAATTAACGGTGCTTTGATTAAGAAGTTTGAAAATGGTTTCAAAGCTGGTGTTAAAGCAGTTAATCCAAAAGCTGACATTTATGTACAATATGCTGGTGCGTTTGACGCTCCTGATAAAGGTGCTGCAATTGCTCAGACATTCTACACTAAAGGTGCAGATATCATCTATTCGGCAGCAGGCGCTACAGGTAACGGTGTATTCACTGAAGCGAAGAACCGTACCAAGAGCGGTAAAAAGGTTTGGGTCATTGGCGTAGACAAAGACCAACATGATCAAGGTCTTCCAGAAAACGTAACGCTTACCTCTATGGTAAAACGTGTGGATAAAGCCATCTACGATGTAACAAAGCAAGCAAAAGCAGGAAAATTCCCTGGCGGCAAAGTGCTTGAATACGGACTTGAACAAAATGGCGTGGGTATTGCACCAACGACAGAAAATGTATCGAAAAAAGCACTTGACGCTGTAAGTGGATACAAAAAGAAAATCATTGACGGTTCCATTACTGTACCGACAACTGATAAAGAGTACAAAGAATATCTTGCTAATTTGAAGTAATAAATTGTTTTGCTGATGGATGAGGCATTATTCTGCCTCATCCATCACTTATAATTATGATAAAATGTGACTTGCGCACAAAAGACTTGGCTTTGCCAAGTTTTTCTTACATATTCAGAGATGGGAGACTGAGGGCATGTCCTATGCAATTGAAATGAGACATATCAGGAAGGAATTTCCCGGCATTGTAGCCAATGACGATATCACCCTTCAGGTTGAAGAAGGGGAGATCCATGCACTCTTCGGTGAAAATGGAGCTGGAAAATCGACTCTGATGAATGTTCTATTCGGACTTTATCAGCCTGATCAGGGAGAAATTTATGTCCATGGTAAAAAGGCGGTAATTCATGACCCCAATGATGCGACTCGGCTCGGCATAGGCATGGTTCATCAGCACTTTATGCTGATCGACAAGTTTACTGTTGCTGAAAACATTGTTCTTGGAAAAGAACCGAAAAAGCATGGCTTACTGGATATGGCGAAGGCGGTCAAAATCGTAAAAGAGCTTTCTGAGAAGTACGGACTGGATGTTGATCCGAATCAAAAAGTGGAAGATATTACGGTCGGTATGCAGCAGCGGGTAGAAATTTTAAAGACCCTCTACAGAGGCTCTGATATTTTGATTTTTGATGAACCAACGGCTGTGCTTACACCACTTGAAATCCAAGAACTGATTGTAATCATGAAACGCCTCGTTAAAGAAGGCAAATCGATCATCTTGATCACACATAAACTTAAAGAAATTTTTGAAGCCTGTGACCGCTGTACCGTGATTCGACGAGGAAAAAACATTGATTCGGTAGCCATTTCCGATACGAATCCAAGTGAACTGGCGAGTATGATGGTTGGCCGAAAAGTTAACGTCCAGGTAAATGATGCACCATATGAACCAAAGGAAAAAGTTTTGGAAGTTGATCATCTGACGGTGCTTGATTCTAGAAAAGTGAATGTCATCAAGGAGCTCAATCTGACTGTTCATGGGGGAGAAATTCTCGGTATTGCCGGAGTGGACGGTAACGGGCAGACCGAATTGATCGAAGCCATTGCCGGACTTAGAAAAGTGAAAAACGGTAGGATCAAGATTAACGGACAAGATGTGACGAATCAAAAAACACGAAAAATCATTGAAGCTGGATTAGGCTATATTCCTGAAGATCGACAGAAACATGGACTTGTTTTGGATTTTTCAATCGGTGAAAATATGGTACTTCAGACGTATTATAAAAAACCATATGCTCAATTAGGTATCCTACAAAATAAAGTGATTACTAAAAAAGCAAAGCAGCTGATTCAAGAATTTGACGTCCGTACGCCAAGTGAAAAGACACTTGCTCGGTCACTTTCCGGAGGAAATCAGCAGAAGGTTATTGTGGCACGCGAAGTCGATCGCAGCCCCGAATTGCTGATCGCCGCCCAGCCAACGCGCGGTCTGGACATCGGTGCCATTGAATTTATTCATGGCAAACTGATTGATGAGAAGAAAAAAGGGAAGGCAGTCTTGCTTGTCTCTTTTGAATTAGACGAAATTTTGCGTTTGAGTGACCGAATCGCCGTGATTTATGAGGGGAACATCATTGATATTGTTAATCCGAAGGAAACGGATGAAAATGAACTCGGCCTGTTGATGGCTGGACGTAAGAAAGGGGGGAATCAGGCATGATCGGATTTTTGAAAAAGATCAATTGGATGACTCTGTTGATTCCCATTGTTTCAGTAATCCTTGGCTTGCTTTGCGGAGCAGTGATTATGCTGATTATCGGTTATAACCCCTTACTTGCTTATCAATCCATTGTAGAGTCGATTTTCCTTCAACCTTATTATGGCGGAGAAACGATTCGCGCGATGATTCCTCTGGTACTTGCGGGACTTGCAGTTGCTTTCGCCTTTCGGACCGGCTTGTTTAACATCGGTGTAGAAGGTCAGCTGATGGTTGGTTGGCTTGCCTCGGTGGCATGCGCCATTATTTTTGGACATCTTCCAAGAGTCCTTCTGCTTCCTATGTCCATAATTGCCGGAGGGGCGGCTGGCGCTTTATGGGGCTACATTCCGGGTTTGTTGAAAGCCAAGTTTAAAGTTCATGAAGTGATCTCGACGATCATGATGAATTACATTGCGCTTTATACAACAGCTTACATCATTAAAAACTTCTTATATCATGAAGGAGAGCGCACACCGACAATTCCTGCTTCTGCTTCTCTAGCATCGAATTTCCTTGCAAATTTGACCCAAGGATCACGACTTCATTGGGGATTTATTGTAGTAATTATTGCCGTCATAGCGATGTGGTACATCCTTTGGAAAACGACAAAAGGCTATGAACTGCGTGCTGTTGGTTTCAGTCCGGATGCATCCAAATATGCTGGTATGAATGTCAGCCGAAACATTGTCCTATCGCTGACGATATCTGGTATTTTTGCAGGGTTGGGCGGCGCAATGGAAGGGCTTGGTACGTACCAATACATGACCATTAATTCAGCTTTTACAGGTATAGGTTTTAATGGAATTGCGGTGGCACTTCTTGGATTGAACTCACCAATTGGCGTTGTGTTTGCGGGTGCGCTGTTTGCCGGCTTACAAACCGGAGGTCTGACCATGCAGTCGGTTGCAGGTGTTCCGGTTGAACTGATTCAAATCATCATTGCTCTGATTATTTTCTTTGTCGGCTCTAGTTATGTCATTAAGTGGGCGATTGAACGCTTATCGAGAAAGGGGCATAAAAAATGAGCATTTTTGAAGTCTTAACGATCATTATTCCTTCGACACTGCTTACCGCGGCTCCTTTGATCTTTACATCATTAGGCGGCGTATTTTCTGAGCGTTCAGGAGTTGTCAATATCGGATTGGAAGGGCTAATGTCGGTTGGTGCATTTACAGCAGCCATCTCAACCTTAGCTTTGGAACATTCGGGATTTGGCGATGCTTCTCCATGGATTGCCATTTTAATTGCCGCCATTGCCGGTGGACTGTTTTCGCTCATTCACGCTGTTGTTTCCATTTCATTTCGAGCGGATCAGACGGTCAGTGGTGTGGCGCTTAACTTTCTTGCAGCAGGATTGACCATCTTCCTTGTAAAAATGATCTATGAGGGAAAAGGTCAGACACCGTATATTACGCATAATATTGATAAAATCAGTATTCCAGGCTTAAGTAAAATTCCTTTCATAGGACCTATCTTTTTCCAACAAGTGACCTACACGTCATATCTGGCAATTCTTGTCTCGGTGCTTGTATGGTTCATTATTTTCAAAACACCGTTCGGATTGCGTCTTCGTTCAGTTGGTGAACATCCGGCAGCAGCGGATACACTTGGGATTAACGTCAGCAGAATGCGCTATATTGGTGTAGCGCTCAGCGGTGTATTCGGTGGGATCGGCGGTGCCGTTTATTTGGTGACGATCACATCGAACTATAGCGTGTCGACAATCGCTGGGCAGGGCTTCCTTGCACTTGCCGCACTTGTTTTTGGTAAATGGCATCCAATCGGCGCCATGGGCGCATCTCTATTTTTTGGATTTGCACAGGCGCTCAGTATTACGAGCCAGCAGATCCCATATCTGGATCGACTGCCTTCGGTAATTATGCTCACCGCACCATATGTGCTGACCTTGATCGTGCTCACCGGATTTGTCGGTCGTGCCGAAGCACCTAAAGCAGACGGTGTACCTTATATTAAAGGGCAAAGATAACAACAGAAAAACATTTGCATTCGTTTCAAAAAAATGAACCGCCGCCAGCTCTGGCGGCGGTTTAACTATTCTTTTTTTATATCTGGACATGCACGGTTAATGGTTGATCCACTTAATGATTTTTGCGGGATTGCCGGCCACAACAGCGTAATCAGGAACATCTTTAGTTACTACCGAACCTGAGCCAATGACGGCATGGTTTCCTATGGTTACGCCGGGATTAATAATTGATCGTCCGCCGATCCAAACATTGTTGCCGATTCGTACAGGTTTTGCATATTCCCATCCATCCAATCTTTTTTTCGGATCAAGTGGATGAGTGGCCGTATAAATATGTACGCCGGGTGCAAGCAGACAATGATCTCCAATCACGACCGGCGCACAATCTAAAATGACGCAGTCGAAGTTGGCATAAAAATAATTTCCAACATGAATGTTGTATCCATAATCGCAATGAAAATTTGGTTCAATGTAGAGTTTATCGCCTGTGGAGCCAAACAGCTGTTTCAGAAGTGCTGTCCGCTGATCGCGCTCTGTTTCTAAAGACGTGTTGTAGGAACGGACAAGAATGCGGGCTTGCTTTCGATCTGCTGTTAATTCAGAATCGCCGGCGTTATATAATTCTCCGGCTATCATTTTTTCTTTTTCCGTTTGTCTAGCCATTTCATCATCCTTCTTTCCTGGTCATCTGTCTCTATAGTAACAAACTATTTGCTATGCGCGTATAGAGAGGAGGTATAGTAGATAACTTGGCACTACATGGGAAATAAATTTTCGCTATAATAAGAGATAAGATCATTTAGAGTCTGCTTTAGATAGGCCATAATTGGGCAGCTTTAAACAGCAAGAATATTTGGAGGATGGATCATGACAACACTTTGCCTGGTCAGGCATGGAGAAACAGATTGGAATGCGATAGGGAAGCTTCAAGGACGTGAAGATATACCGCTTAATGACCGCGGTAGAAAACAGGCAGAGATGGTTGGGGCCTTTTTGAAGAATTCGGAGTTTGCCGCCATTGTCACCAGTCCTTTGCTGCGCGCAAAGCAAACGGCTGAAATTGTGAATCGTTATGTCGGCAGCCTGCCGTTCATTGAAAACAGTGATTTTATTGAAAAGGATTATGGCGAGGCTTCAGGAATGACCGTTCCGGAACGAGACAGCCATTTCCCAGATGGAAAAATTCCTGGAATGGAGTCCTTTGATCTCATTAAGAAACGTGTGCTTCGAGGACTTTCAACGGTCAAAGATCAATTTCCTGATCAGCCGGTATTGCTTGTTGCTCATGGAGGCTTAATTAATGTGATTCTGGCTGTCTTCTCGAACGGCGAGATTGGGACAGGAAAGACAAAACTTTTCAATACGTGCATCAGCCACATTGAAACATCTGGCGACTCGTGGAAGATCATTGATTACAATTGTATTGATCATCTCAGCGCGTTTGGTAAAGTAACCAGTATCTAAACAACAAAAAAGTGAGCGATAGGCTGTCGCTCACGAAAAATTGATTCATTTAAGCGGGTGATGGGAATCGAACCCACGACGAGAGCTTGGGAAGCTCTAATTTTACCATTAAACTACACCCGCAGAATGGATATAAAAACCATTTCCTATCATATAAGAATGGCTTCTTTTTGTCAATGTCGGTGATTAGCTTGCATCATGTGATATTCCTGAGATAATAACTAAAGAGAACGATGTTTGAAAAGCACGAAAAAAGAAGATCAGTTGTCCTTTTTTGTATAAAACTAATTGACCAACAAGGAGTGGCAGACGGTGAAGGCGATTTTAACAGTAATCGGCAAGGATAATGTCGGAATTATTGCGGGTGTCAGCGGTAAACTTGCCGATCTTCATGTGAATATTCTTGATGTCTCACAGACGATCATGAATGGCTATTTTACGATGATGATGATTCTTGATTTATCAGCAGCTACAGACAGCTTCGGAGACATCAAAAAGTTCCTTACTGAAAAAGGAACGGATTTAGGTGTTCAGATTAAGATTCAGCGTGAAGAAATCTTTACATCCATGCACAGTCTATAAGTTGGAGGAAATCAGCAGATCATGGAAACAACACAAATACTGGAAACGATTCGGATGATCGAAGAAGAAAAACTGGACATTCGTACAATCACGATGGGCATCTCTCTGCTGGATTGTATTGACAGCGATGGAGAAAAGGCCCGTGGCAGGATTTATGATAAAATCACTCGCCTTGCCGAGAACTTAGTTAAGACCGGAGAAGCGATTGAAAATGAGTTCGGGATTCCGATCATTAACAAACGAATTTCCGTCACACCGATTGCGCTTGTCGCTGGTGCCTCGCAGGACGAGGACTATTCTGATTTTGCCCGCACTTTGGACAAGGCAGCAAAAACAACAGGTGTCAATTTTATCGGTGGCTTTAGTGCTCTTGTTCAGAAGGGGTACTCAATTGGAGACAAGCGACTAATCCAATCGATACCGGAAGCATTGGCGACGACCGACTTTGTCTGTTCATCTGTAAATGTCGGTTCAACGCGATCGGGCATTAATATGGATGCTGTTAAGCAAATGGGGATCATTGTTAAGAAGACGGCTGAACGGACTGCCGATAAGCAAGGATTAGGCTGTGCAAAATTAGTGATTTTTGCTAATGCTGTAGAAGACAATCCATTCATGGCAGGCGCCTTTCACGGTGTCGGCGAAGAGGATTGTGTGATTAACGTTGGCGTAAGCGGTCCGGGTGTGGTTAAAAGAGCGCTTGAAAAAGTCAAAGGGCAGCCTTTTGACGTTGTTTCTGAAACAATCAAAAAAATAGCATTTAAAATAACAAGAATGGGCCAGCTCGTTGGGCACGAAGCCTCAACGCGTCTCGGTGTGCCGTTCGGCATTGTTGATTTGTCTTTAGCGCCTACACCCGCTGTCGGTGATTCGGTTGCACATATTCTTGAAGAAATGGGACTCGAATCCGTGGGCACGCATGGGACGACCGCTGCTCTGGCATTGTTGAATGATGCAGTTAAGAAAGGCGGGGTCATGGCATGCAGCCATGTCGGCGGTCTGAGCGGTGCGTTCATTCCCGTTTCTGAAGATGCAGGCATGATTCATGCGGTCGAAAAAGGCGCTCTGAACTTGGAGAAGCTGGA
This sequence comes from Sporolactobacillus laevolacticus DSM 442, assembly GCF_000497245.1. Taxonomy (GTDB): domain Bacteria; phylum Bacillota; class Bacilli; order Bacillales; family Sporolactobacillaceae; genus Sporolactobacillus; species Sporolactobacillus laevolacticus. The sequence continues at coordinate 100,745 of NZ_AWTC01000005.1, read as the reverse complement.
AGCAATGACCGCGGTTTGCTCCGTGGGCTTGGACATGATTGCAATTCCCGGCGATACGCCTGCGGAAACAATTTCCGCGATGATCGCTGATGAAGCGGCGATTGGTGTCATTAACAACAAGACGACCGCCGTCCGGGTCATTCCTGCTTTAGGAAAATCTGTTGGCGATACAGTTGAATTTGGCGGTCTTCTCGGCTATGCTCCTGTGATGGATGTCAATCATCATTCTTCAGCGGATTTTATTGCTAGAGGCGGCAGAATTCCTGCACCAATCCACTCCTTTAAAAATTAAAGAAAAACTTGGCGAAGCCAAGTCTAATAACGGCTGAGCCTTAGTTTTTCTTATACCAGGTACCGCTAATCTTTTATATTTTATACATTCTTATTTGTATAAAAAGAACGGAAACCGTTTCTCGCGGTTTCCGTTCTTTTTAATTATTTCCAGTCATTATTGCGATTTTGTTCGTTATCCTGTTTGTGGTCTTTGTTATTACTGGAATCTGCGTTGTCTCCGGTTCTTTGGGCACGTTCTCTTTCTTCAACAGAATGTTCATCAAGCGGTTGCGCAAACTCCTGATTGAATTGTTTTGACGGCTTTGGGTTTTTTTCGTTCTTTTGAGCCAAGATGTTCACAGCTTTCTTTTTTTATTTTGGCGTTATCGCCATGTGATAGTGTGAGCGGAATTCATATATTTATGCTTTTTCTTTTATGACTTTGCATAGACTTTGCTCATGTAGTTCCCAGATAAATTCTTTTGGAGTACGGCTTTTGGCTACTTAACTGACTGAGGATATAAGCGAATGATTCACCATATGCTATATTTACACTAAGAGACAAAAGGAGTGAGTACATATGGAAAAAGGGCGTTTAGCAAAGAAGGATTTACAGGTTGCGATTGAGCAAAAAGAGATTTATGAAAAGAAGTTGGTCAAGTATCAACTGAAATTACTATGGATGCAGCATCTTCTTATGGAAAATAAACTAGGGGTCATTTTTGTTTTTGAAGGATGGGATGCGGCAGGAAAGGGCGGGGCAATCAAGCGTGCGGTTGGTAACCTCGATCCAAGAAACGTACGAGTCTGGCCCATTGCCGCGCCGGCACCTCATGAGAAAAGATTTAATTATATGCAGCGTTTCTGGAGAAAAATCCCACAATATGGACAGATCGCTATATTTGATCGTTCGTGGTATGGCCGGGTGCTTGTAGAGCGCGTTGAGAAGCTTGCCGAAACTGAGGAGTGGCAACGTGCTTATAAAGAAATTAATAACTTTGAGAAGCTGCTCACGAGTGACCGGTATATTATTGAGAAATTTTGGCTGCATATCAGCAAAGAAGAGCAATATGAGCGATTTAAGAAACGCGAAGGAGATCCATTAAAAAAATGGAAAATTACGGATGAGGATTGGAGAAATCGTCAAAAATGGGAAGAGTATGTGACAGCAGCCGAAGAAATGTTTGATAAAACAGATAAACCAAATGCACGCTGGCATATTATTCCGGCAAACAGTAAGTGGTACGCCCGTATCGCCGTGCTTAAACAAATGACAAAATCGATTGAAGCACACTTAAAGATAAATGGTGTTGATGTCACGGCCATTCCGGTGTCATCTGGAGATGGAATGCTTCACAAATGATTTAGTGGATCAGAGGTTTCTTTAGATGAGTAAGATTTTTCATGCCATATACCTCCCCTTTTTACGCTATACTTTAAGAGAAGCAGGACACTTTTTAGCTTGTGAAAGTGAGCGAATGGCAATGATTCGCGCTCTCCGGGCGGAAATGGGCAGGGGGAGGAACCTTTTGGAGATTGTTCAGAAGCATGCGATGATTGATATCGGATCCAATTCGATTCGTCTTGTAATCATTGGCGTTGACCGTGACTATTTTTTTAAAGAACTGTTAAATTTTAAAGCAGTAGCAAGACTTAGCAATTTCATAGATGAAAATAATAATCTAAGCAGAGAGGGCACGTCTGTTCTCCTCACCGTACTTAAACGGTTTCAGTCCATTATCGAGCGTGAACGGGATGTACTTGTTGTCGATGCGTTTGCGACAGCCGCGATGCGCAAAGCAAAAAATCGCGAGGCGGTGCTGAAACTTATTCTGGAGCAAACGGGTTTGACTGTTCGCTTGCTCTCCGGGATAAAGGAAGCCTATTATGGCTATTACGCGATTATTAATTCAACCTTTGTGGAAGATGGAATCTCAATCGACATCGGTGGGGGGAGCACTGAAGTTACGATGTTCAAGAATCGTAAACTCATCCATTCACATTCCTTCCCTTTTGGTGCTGTAACGCTGTACAAGACTTTCTACAAGAATGGGGATCCGAACGCCGGTGAAAAGCTGGAGGCATACATAAAAAAGGCGTTTTCTTCATTTGACTGGCTGTGCGGAAATCAACTTCCGATTATTGGCATTGGCGGAACTGCACGCAACCTGGCACGCATTGATCAGCTTCAGGAACATTATCCTATGGTTGGTCTGCATCAATACACCATACCTCGGGGCCGGCTTGATGAACTGACGAAAAAATTGGCGTCGATGACAATCGAAGAAAGAGAAAGTATGGACGGTCTTTCAAAAGATCGGGCAGATATAATCTTGCCGGCATCGGGTGTGATTAATATGCTCGTGAAAATGAATCATGGAGACACCTTTATGCTTAGTGGAGATGGACTGCGCGAAGGAGTCTTCTATGAGTGGGTACTCGGGCAAAGAGGAGAGGAACGTATTCCATACGTTTTGAATGAAAGCCTACGGCAAATGCGAAGGAATTTCAATCTGGACAGCAATCATACGGCATACGTAAAAACACTTGCCTTTCAAGTGCTCGAAGGTATTCTTGTTTTACTTAAAGAGAAAGTATCTGATAGACGAATTGCTTGGCTGCTTTCACATAGTGCCGACCTCGCTTATCTTGGAGAATTTGTAAATAATGAGTCAAGCAGCGCGCAAACATTTTATTTGCTTACTAATATTAACATAAACGGAATTAGCCACCATGACCGGCTGGCTGTCGCGCTTGTTTCTTCTTTTAAGAATCGGTCTAATCTCATTGATTTTGCCAAACCTTTTCAGCAACTGGTGACCAAGGAAGAACTGCGATTATACGAGACACTTGGGGCTGTGCTTCGCCTTGCACATGACTTCGACCGGACGAAATTACATGTCGTCGATCGATTATCGGTAAAGCTTACGAAGAAAAAGCAGGTCCAGATCACTGCTTATTATCATAATGATGCTTACTTCGAAGAGCAGGCTGCGCAAAGACATAAAAAACACCTTGAAAGAGCCTTGAAAACATCGGTGGCCATCCAATTTAAAAATGCTGACGAGTAGACTTGTCAAGACTTCCAATAAGGTGGAAAATAAGAGAGGTTAATCGAATTACTGTGACGGGAAGGGGTCGTTTATGTCTATTTTAGTGTTAGGCGGCGCGGGCTACATTGGGTCGCACGCTGTATATCAGCTGATTGATGCCGGTGAAGACGTTGTTGTCGTCGATAATCTGCAGACCGGCCACAAGGAAGCGTTGCATCCAAATGCGACATTCTACCAAGGAGATATTCGTGACAAGGCGTTTTTGGACTCCGTGTTCAAAAAAGAAACGATCAATGGCGTCATCCACTTTGCCGCTAATTCATTGGTCGGAGAATCAGTTGAAAAGCCGCTGATGTATTTTAACAATAATGTGTACGGCATGCAGGTACTGCTTGAAGTGATGCATGAAAATAACGTGAAGCACATTGTATTCTCATCAACGGCCGCCACTTATGGCGAACCGGAAGTTGTGCCAATTACTGAAGACATGCCGACACAGCCGACCAATCCATATGGAGAGACGAAGCTCGCGATGGAAAAGATGATGAAATGGTGCGACCGCGCCTATGACATGCGCTTTGTCGCTCTTCGCTATTTCAATGTAGCAGGGGCAAGCAAAACAGGTCCAATTGGTGAAGATCATCATCCAGAAACACACCTGATTCCAATTGTATTACAGGTTGCAGCCGGTGAACGGGATCATATTTCAATTTTTGGCGATGATTACGCGACTAAGGACGGAACCTGCGTGCGGGATTACGTCCATATCGAGGATCTGATTGCCGCACACCGTTTGGCACTCCGCTACCTCTTTGATGGAGGAAAGAGTGATGTCTTTAATCTTGGGTCAAGCGAAGGTTTCTCGGTTAAAGAGATTATTGACGCTGCCCGCAAAGTGACCGGAAAGGCGATTCCTGCTGAATTGGCTCCGAGACGCGCAGGCGATCCAAGTACATTAATTGCTTCGCCGGAAAAGGCAAAACGAGTACTTGGATGGAAGCCGGAACACACCAACATTCCTGAAATTTTGGCAGATGCTTGGGCATGGCACAGCAGTCATCCAAAAGGTTATGCCTCAGCCGACTTGGCAAAGTAATGAGTTGTTGATCACTTCCTTTAAAAAGGGAATTATTAACAATTAGAGACAAAGTTTTGACACATAATTGATTTCGCGGTACAATCATATCACTAACCAATTGAATACTTCTTATCCAGAGTGGCGGAGGGACTGGCCCGATGAAACCCGGCAACCCAAATGTAAATTTAGGTGCCAATTCCTGCAGAATCCGTTTGGATTTTGAGAGATAAGAGAAGATATGGAATAATCAGGCTTCTCTCTTATCGAGGGAAGCCTTTTACATTTCCTAGTTCTCAGAGAGAGGCAAACTGGAGATTTGAAGGATATGCGGTTAGAATTCATAGTATTCTGATAAAGAAACAGGAGGAAAATGCATTGAAAAAGATTACTGCAGTTATTTCAGCATTGTTGGCATTCTCTATGATTTTTGTCTTGGCAGCTTGTGGTAACGGTTCTTCTAAAGGATTGAGTGATAAGGAAATTACTGTCGGTGTAACGGGTGGCCCTCACCAGATCGTTATGGAACAGGTTGCCAAACTAGCTAAGAAAGACGGACTGACCATTCATCTGAAAGTATTCAACGATTACAATCAACCAAACATCGCACTGAATGAAAAGGAATTGGATGCGAACAGCTATCAGACACTTCCGTTCCTGAAGAATCAGATTGAAAATAAAAACTATAAGATTACCGATGCGTTTAAAACGGTAGCTTTCCCAATGGGTATCTATTCTAAGAGTATCAAGAGCCTGAAAGACTTGAAAGACGGCGATAAGATTGCTGTTCCTAATGATCCGGCGAACGAACTTCGCGGACTGCAGCTGTTTGAAAAGGCTGGCGTGATCAAGCTGAAAAAAGGCTCGAATGTTACAGCGACAAAGCGAGATGTTGTCGGCAATCCGAAGCATCTGCAAATTGTTGAAATGGATGCGGCTCAGCTTCCGGCTCAATTGAACGAAGTTGCTGCATCAGCGATCAATACCAACTTCGCAATGGGCGCAGGACTGACTGTTCTTAAAGATTCAATTTTCCATGAACCATTAGTGAACAATCCATACCCGAACTACTTTGTTGTCCGTACAGCAAACAAGAATGACAAAGTTGTAAAGCAAATTCAGAAATACTACCACTCAAAAGAAGTTAAAGACTTCATTAAGAAGAAGTTCGGCGGTTCCGTAGTTCCTGCTTGGTAAGGAGGAAGCATCTTGATTAAATTGCAGCATGTGTCGAAGACGTTTCGTGTTGGAAAAAACAAAATCGAAGCCCTGAAGGATGTTTCGCTCGAGGTCAATAAAGGTGAGATTTTCGGTGTAATTGGATTCAGTGGCGCTGGGAAAAGTACGCTGATTCGTTGTGTGAATTTACTTGAACGGCCAACAGATGGGCAAGTGTTCGTTGATGATCAGGATGTTCTGGGACTCGATAAAAGAGGGCTGCGTCAGCTTAGAAGAAAAATTGGCATGATTTTTCAAGGCTATAACTTGCTTGAGACAGCCAATGTTTATGATAATGTCGCAATCCCGTTGAAATTGGAAGGCGTTCCGAAAGATGAGATCAAGGCGAGGACCGAAAAATATCTGGAAATCGTCGGACTAACTGATCGAAGCAAAGCTTTTCCGAGTCAGCTTTCCGGCGGTCAGAAGCAGCGTGTGGCCATTGCCCGCGCACTTGCTCATGAACCGGAAGTGCTGCTGAGTGATGAAGCAACTAGTGCCCTTGATCCGAATACGACGGACGCCATTCTCGAACTCTTGTTAAAAGTAAATAGAGAGCTTGGCATCACAATCTTCCTGATTACACACGAGTTAAACGTGATCCAGCGTATCTGTGATCGGGTGGCGGTCATGGAAAACGGTCGAATTGTTGAATCTGGAACCGTTGTTGATGTGTTTACGCGTCCACGAGAGGCAATGACTAAGCAATTTATTAGTAATGAGTCGAAGTTCTTGATCCCTGCACAATTAAAGAGTGAACTGCTTGAATCAGGCAAGCTGGTCAAACTCACTTTTCTTGGTGAATCGTCCAAGGATCCTGTCCTTGCGACACTGGCTAAACAGTTTGATGTGCTACCAAGCATTATTGCCGGAGGCATCGACCAGCTGAAAGATCAATCGGTCGGCAATCTGCTCGTTCATCTTAAGGGTGATCAAAATAAAGTAGAGACGGCAATCCAGTTCCTGCATGATCAGGATGTACTTGTAGAAGAGGTGAGCGGTTAATGGCAGATTTTCTTAATCAATGGGGTGACGCGATTTGGGAAGGTTTTATCCAGACGACCCAAATGACGCTTATCTCCCTGGCATTCTCCATACTCATTGGTCTTCCGCTTGGTGTTCTGCTTGTTCTGACACGGAAAAACGGTCAGTGGGAAAGTATTCCGGCTTATACGATCGTCAATTCATTAATTAATGTGATACGATCAATTCCGTTTATTATTCTCTTATTCTTTCTTCTTCCGTTTACGAGGGCGGTTGCCGGAACGACGATCGGCGTCAAAGGTGTGATTGTTCCACTAGTGGTTGCCTGCGCGCCTTATATTGCCCGCCTGCTTGAGACAGCAATGCTTGAAGTAAGCAAGGGCGTGATTGAGGCATACCAGTCGATGGGGATCTCGACGCCAAAAATCATTTGGCATGTGATTATCCGCGAAGCAAGGTCTTCGATCATTCTCGGATTAACGATCGCCATTATTGGTTTGATTGGTGAAACGGCAATGGCCGGCTTTGTCGGCGCCGGAGGACTTGGCGATCTTGCCTATCAGTTTGGTTACGTACGTTTCCAGCCTGATGTCATGTACGCTGTTATTATAATCTTGATCATTATTGTTCAGATCATTCAGTCGCTGGGTAATGTGATCGCAAGGAAATTGAAGAAAAACTAATGACTAAAATGGTACCTGTTCAACGAGGAGATATTATCTTTGAGTGTTGACAGGTACTTTTTTTAATTTATAATGTTAATATAACTTAACATTATGTTTGGTAAACTATACATCAAGTGAGTTGAATCGTCTTGCATATCTGTAATCGAGTGAAAGAACTGAGAGCGCGACATGATTGGACGCAGGCGCAGTTAGGAGACAAGGTTGGTGTAACGCGGCAGACGATCGCGTCCATTGAGAAGGGTGACTATGTCCCGTCACTCCTGCTTGGCATGCAGATCTGCGATGCGTTTGGTCTTCGCGTGGAAGAGGTATTTGAACTGGAAAAGGGAGCGGATGAAACGTGAAACGATTAGTTTTTTCGTTTGTGATGTCTGTGGCAATGATTCTTGCATTTGGTTTAGCAATGATCCCACTCATTCAATTTGCGGAAGGTTTTGAGGAGTTGGTTCATTCGCATGGAAATTTTTTTATTGAAATGAACTTTTTGCCTATGGCCCCATTACTCATCTTAAGTGTCATTGAAAGAATTGATTTTTATATTGGGAAGAAGAAAAAGAAACGACCTTCTTTTTGGATGTATCCGCTTGTGACTCCTTCGGATGACGAGCGTGAGCGATCAATTACCGCAAAAGCATCTTATGATGCATTTCGCACCATTTGGATTGTTTCTCCGTTTTGTGCAGGATTGATGGTCTTTTATCCGGTCGTTCGCGATTTATTTCCGGCTTATCCTGTATTTATTTTACTTATCATTCCTTTGGTTCAGGTGACGGTTTACTATTTTAAAGTTAGAAATATCTATTGTTCCTAAGGCAGAAAAATGGGTATGGAAACAAGACAGAATATAGAGTCTGTTCGAAAAGGAGGACAAAAAGGGCCAAGAAGGTCAAGGAAACGCAGCTTTGAGCACCGGAATGTATGAGAATAATACGTGAGGAGCGGAAAAGCAAGTTGACACAGAGATTCGCCGGTAATTTTTCCCGGACTTTTCGAACGCCCTCTAATAGGATAAACTAGATTGAAAAAGGAGAGGATCTAATGGAACAGAAAAAAATTGATTGGATGCTCACCACACTGCTTCAGTGGACATTAAATATTGTGTTGATTGCGCTGGCGGTTGTGCTGAGTGTCGCGTTGGTCAAGGAAACCTATCAATTTTTTACTTATCTCTTCTTGAGCGAAAATGCCTCATATTATCATCTGCTTGAAGGTATTCTCGTATTTTTTCTTTACTTTGAGTTTATTGCGCTAATCATCAAGTATTTTCAAGCGCACTATCATTTTCCGCTGCGCTATTTTGTTTATATCGGTGTCACAGCGATTGTTCGATTAATCATTGTCAGCCACGATAATCCGCATTCTGTGTTGCTGTATGCGATCGCAATTCTTGTGCTGGTCGCAGCGCTGTATATCGCAAATACGAAGATGCTGAAACGAGAGTAAATATGGCTCCTCTTCGGAAAAGAAGGGGAGCCATGAAAATAAGTTCAAATTAATAAACCGCTTTCAAAAAAATCAATCGTGATAGGTTTGAGCGATTGCGTCCGCGGTAACAATGGCGTTAAAGACATCATCTGGGGTTACTTCAAATGGCATATTGCCCATTGTGTCATTAACCGAGCACGACAATTCGGCAACGTTGCGCCATTCTTCGTCAACGAATTCAGTGAGGCCAAGATCCTGTAAAGTCAACGGAAGGCCAACTGCTTTTATGATGTTAATGACTTCTTCAAGCTCTTCCTGAGGCGCATTTTCGAGAACGAGCTGAGCCAAGAGTCCGAACGTCACTTTTTCGCCATGCTGAACGCGATGAAGCGATGGAACGGCTGTCATTCCATTATGAATCGCGTGAGCCGCGGCAAGACCACCCGATTCTGCACCCACACCACTTAGGTAGATGGTTGCTTCAATGACCGCTTCCACTGCCGTTGTTGACAGTTTTTTCTCCACTGCGTGCATTGCTGGAATGGCGTTGCGGAGAATTGTTTCGTAGCATTGTTTAGCCAAGCCGACACCGATGAGAGAAGGACGAAGATTTGCCAAGTTCAATCCATTGCTGCGATAGCAGGCACGGGCTTCAAAATAGGTGGTTAATCCATCGCCGATACCCGCTGCAAAGAAACGCTTAGGAGCCGAAGCGAGAATATCGGTATCAGCGATAACCATATCCGGATTGCTGGGCAAATACAGATACTGATCAAATTGCCCTTCGTCGGTATATACTACAGTGATTGACGTACAAGGTGCGTCCGTTGACGCGATGGTCGGATAGATAACGACAGGCAGTTTTTCGTAGTAGGCGGTCGCTTTCGCTGTATCCAAAGTCTTTCCTCCGCCAATGCCTACAATGACATTAGCGCCAGCCAGTCTTGCGAGCTTACGGTTGCGATCGATTTCATTCTGTGAACATTCGTAGTTAAACTTCTCGAACGTAGCAGTTTTGCCTGATGCGTTGAATGAAGCGCCTCCGACTTTTGCGGCTTGATCCACAATAAACTCGTCACAGATAAAGTAGGCGTTATCGCCGAACGGACTGATGTAACTGCTGATGTTTGAAAGTATGCCTTTGCCGACAATGAATTTTTTTGGTGATGTGACCGATTTCGCAAGCTTCGTGCCTTTTTTTAAAATAGCAGTATCTGTCATGACTGATCATCCTCCCTTTTGATAGCCTAATTATAAAATGATTGGTCACAGAATACCAGTGAAAGCGCTTAAATTAATGAATAAAATGTGAACAAGTGCAAATTCAGCGTGATTATCATTGCTTAATGAATGTTTTGTTATTGACAAAATAAATAATAATGGTTTTTAAAACATGCTTGTTAATGTGAATCCTCCAGCTATTGAAATTCAGGTTGACATAAGGTAATGTTTTGTTGAGAGACTATGAACGGACCATCTGTGAGTAGCCAATATACGTAACTAAGGGGTAGAAAAAATGGGAAAAGTGCTTGTGTTCGGGCATAAGAGTCCTGATACCGATGCGATTTGCTCAGCGATCGCATTTGCTGAACTTAAGAACAAACTCGGAGAAGAAGTAGAACCCGTTCGCCTTGGCGATTTGAATGGTGAAACGGAATACGTGCTGAAACATTTTCAAACGGAAGCGCCTCGTTTTGTAAAGACTGTTGCCAATGAAGTGCCGGCTGTCTATTTGGTCGATCATAATGAACGGCCGCAAAGCGTTGAGGATATTGAAGATGTTGAGGTGCTCTCAGTTGTAGACCATCACCGCATTGCTAATTTTGAGACCAAAGCTCCGCTTTACTACCGCGCTGAACCAGTTGGCTGTACAGCGACAATCATTAACAAGCTGTACAAAGAAAATGGCGTGGAAATCTCCAAAACGATTGCGGGCCTGATGCTGTCCTCAATCATTTCCGACACCCTGCTTTTCAAATCACCGACATGCACAGAAGAAGATGTGAAAGCGGCTAAGGAACTCGAAGCTATTTCCGGAGTCGATGCACAATCTTACGGACTGGACATGCTCAAAGCAGGTACCAACGTTGCCGATAAATCGGCTGAAGAACTGATCTCCATTGATGTTAAGCCTTTTGAAATGGGCAAATACGCAGTGGAAATCGCCCAGGTCAATGTCGTTGATATTAATGATGTGCTCTCACGTCAGGCGGAACTCGAAACTGTAATTAACAAAGAAATCGAAGCGAAGAACCTGGATCTGTTTGTACTGGCTGTAACCAATATCTTAACCAGCGATTCTGAAGCACTAATCCTCGGTAAAGCAGCTGCTGCAGCCGAAAGTGCGTTTAAGGTGACTTTAGACAATAATACTGCAACACTTAAGGGCGTTGTATCCCGTAAAAAGCAGATCGTTCCGGTCTTAACCGAAGAACTGACGAAATAAATATATTGCAAGAACCAGGAACAGAGGGAGCCGATCCCTCTGTTTTTTTTTAGCTTTCGGCACCAAACGAGTAAATAATGCAGCAGACTGCTAATATAAAATATAAAAGGAGTGTATTAATGAGAAACGTTATGTCCCGTTCGTTATATCGTCATTTTAAAGGAAAATTCTATTACGTGATTGACGTTGCGTTGGATTCGGAAACACAAACAGAAATGGTTGTTTATCAAGCGCTTTATGGAGATAACAAGCTATGGGTTAGACCAAAAACAATGTTCTTATCTGAAGTTGACGAAGGAAAAGAAAATCCGACAGGACAAAAATATCGTTTTGAATACTATCAAGATTAACCTAATTGTCCCGGTGCCTCATTCATGCGCGAAAATGGTGAAACACGTATAATGAGAAAAAAGATTTCATTGTAAGGGAGAATCTAGATACATGTACAACCAAACCATCAGCACATTGCTGAATCACCGGTCCATCAGGAAATTCAAAGATCAGGCCTTATCGGAAGAACAGATAAAGTTGCTTGTGGAATGCGCGCAGGCGGCATCAACATCTAGCTTTACACAATCCTTTTCCATTATTGGTGTTGAAGATCCCCTGATTAAGAAGCAGCTTAGGGAGATTTCCGGCGATCAGTCTTATGTGGAAGAGAATGGCTATTTCTTTGTATTTGTTGCCGACCAATATCGCAATCAACAGATTGGCGAACATATTGACACAGATACATCGGTATTAGATACTACGCAACGTTTGATCGTTGCGCTTGGCGATGCCGCATTCGCAGCTCAAAATATGGCCGTTGCGGCTGAATCCATGGGCCTTGGCATTTGCTATATTGGCAGCATCCAGCGGGATGTTAAAAAGACAGCTGAACTTTTGCAGCTGCCAGAGTTCACATTTCCAGTATTCGGTCTTGCAGTTGGATACCCGGATCAGGAACCGGAAAAGAAGCCGCGCTTGCCTTTTACATCCATTTTTCATAAAAATGTGTACAGAAAAGGGATGTCAGAAGACGAGTTGAAAGGCTATGATCAACAGATCGCTGATTATTATCATTCACGGACAGGCGGGAATCGCGATGAGACGTGGACCGGTCAGATTGCTCAAGGGTTGAGTGCGCCGGCGCGCATGGCACTCAAGCCATTCCTGGAAAAGCAGCACCTGGGCAGGCGTTAAGCAATGTCCGGCGCAGAGTGGGCAATGATTGCAGTCAAGATTATCGGGCTCACCTTATCTGAATTTATTTCCCTTCTTGGCGGAATTGTCGCCTGCGGTTTCATTCTAGGAACGCTTGAGCGTGAGGCGAACATCAGAATGATTCGCTTATTCGGCATGAAAGGGATATATGTTACGGCATGGCTGGGCACTCCGATTCATGAACTCGGCCATGCGTTCATGTGCTTGATTTTTCGCCATAAAGTTACGGAAATCAAGCTTCTTCAGGCAATTGGACCGGACGGCACAATCGGATATGTCCGGCACGCCTATAATCCGGGCAGCCTTTATCAGAGAATCGGCAATCTTTTTATCGGTGTTGCCCCGTTAATCAGCGGCAGTTTGGCGATCGCGCTTTGTGCCAGATTGCTTGTTCCCAGGACTTCGACACTATTTTCAGGTTACTTATCAGGTGCACCACGGTTATTTTCGTTATTTGATTTACCCTCATGGGTTGCGCTTGGGAGAGCCATGCAGACGGTGTTTCAACATTTGTTTGCAGTTCAACATTTTGCTGATCCCTATTTTTGGCTCTTTTTACTGGCAGCGCTTTGTATCTCCTCACGTATGTCTCTTAGTGCTGAAGACATTCGTGGCGCCAAGAGTGGAGCGGGAGCGCTGTTTCTGTTCTTTCTTTTAACGAATGCAATTAGTGTTCTTCTTGATCCAAGTTTGCATGGCCAGATGATGCAATGGATTGCCAGGTTTAATTTCGTGTTGATGATGATGCTGAGTTTATCCGTTTTCTTCTCGTTTCTTGTTTATTTTCTCAGTAATCTGTTGTACCTTGTGATGCGGCGTATGAAGAACGAGTAATTAATACTAAAATAGATAATGATGACTGAGTGAAAATAAACAATGTTGAAAAGGAGGAACGTCGGTGAGTAATTATAAAGGATACATCGGCACCTATACTAAAGGAAAAAGTGAAGGTATTTATTCCTTTGTTCTAGATACTGAGCACAAGAAGCTGACCGCCTTAAAGGTTGAGGCACAATTAGATAACCCGACCTATCTTACAATCTCTGAGGATAACCGGTACCTTTATTCTGTAATTAAAAAAGGAATGAGCGGCGGTGTTGCATGTTATACTCGTGGCAAATCAGGGGAACTTGAACTGCTAGGCGCGCAGGTAGAAGAAGGCCCGTCTCCTTGTTATGTGGGTGTCAATCGATTGAACAGCCGAGTTTTGGCAGCTAATTATCACAGCGGTATGGCAAGCATGTATTCGGTTGATCAAGAGACTGGGGTAAACCTAGCTGCTCATGTTCAGCACAGTGGATCAGGGGCGGATTCGTCAAGGCAGGACGGTCCCCATGTTCATTTTGCTGATTTTACTCCGGATGAACATTTTGCAATTACTGTAGATCTCGGCACTGATGAATTAAGTACGTATAAGTTGTCTGATGATGAATGGATCGCGCAAAGTGTCCTTAATTTTGATCCGGGTACGGGTCCACGCCATCTCGCTTTCCATCCGGATGCTCCATATGCCTATGTCATGACCGAACTCAGTTCAGAAGTGATCGCGCTTCAATTCGATGCGGGGAGCGGTCGATTCGCAGTTCTTCAGACAGTTAGCGCGCTGCCCTCAGACTTTGCTGAGCATAGTCAGGGCGCAGCGATTAAAATTAGTGCTGATGGACGTTTTCTTTATGTATCGAATCGTGGACATAACAGCATAGCGGTTTTTCGCATCGATCCGCAGAGCGGCAAACTTGCACTTGTCGAGCATATAGAAACAATGGGGGATTGGCCACGCGATTTTGAAATTGACCCGAGCGGTCGGTTTTTGATTGTCGCAAATCAAAATTCCGGCGATTTATTTTTGTATGAACGGGATGTTGAATCCGGGCGCCTTTCTGTGCTTGATTCAAAGCTGGAAGTGCCAGACCCGGTATGCATTAAGTTCCTGCATTGATGGTTGGCTTGATTTGCTAGGACATATGTTATTGAAGCGCACTTAACTCTTCATTAACTGTGCGTTCAACTTTTTCCAGGCATTCTTCAATAGTGTTGGCAAAAACTCTTCGTCCATTGACGATGGCGAATGGCTTCAGGCTGCACATGCCGCAAATGTTAAGACAATCATAGTTCATCACCGCGACTTCCGGGTGACGGGCTATTTTTTTTAAATGCTCAACGGTAAGCGAACCGTAATCACAGACTTCAATGGTGACAAGACCTATTCCTTCATTCATCGGGATCCTCCTGAGTTGACATGATCAAAAACAAACTATACTTTATATTCTATAAAGAATAAGGTCTTTAAATCAAGGATGCACTATGGGGGGAGCGATTTGTCCAATCGATTGACGGGAACAAAAGGACGCATACTGGATTTGCTGAAAAAGAACCCAAAACTATCTGCGGCCGAATTCGCAGACTACCTTCACATGACTGAAATGGGTGTCCGAAAGCATTTGAACACGCTTATTCAGGATGGTTTTATTGATGTAGAGAACAGCAAACAAGCCGTTGGCCGGCCGGTTCAGTTCTTTTCACTGAATCCGAGATCTGATGAACTGTTTCCGAAAAATTACGGGGAAATGACCGTTCGCTTTTTAAGTGACATAGAAGAATCCTTTGGTAAGGAAGCCATTGAAAAATTGTTTCTTAATCGTAAAATTCGTCTTCTTGATGAGTATCAATCTCACGTAATCGGCAGAAATGATCATGAAGAAAAGACATCGAAGCTGAATGTGATTCAGAATACGAAGGGCTACATGAGCCAGTTGGAAAAAGTGAGTGAGGGCAGCTATGTGCTGACGGAATATAATTGCCCGATCATGGAAGTGGCACGGAATTTTCCGATTGCCTGCGCACGTGAAACAGAATTAATTAAAGATTTCCTCGGGGCGGAGCATGTGGAGCGGACCATTTGCCGGGCAGAAGGTGGAGCCTATTGCCGATTCGTTATTCGGTTTAATCAGCCTTCCGCAACACGGAATTAAGTGTTGCTGCTTATTTTT
This sequence comes from Sporolactobacillus laevolacticus DSM 442, assembly GCF_000497245.1. Lineage (GTDB taxonomy): Bacteria > Bacillota > Bacilli > Bacillales > Sporolactobacillaceae > Sporolactobacillus > Sporolactobacillus laevolacticus. The sequence goes on along the minus strand of NZ_AWTC01000005.1, from coordinate 85,389 downwards.
GTAGAAAAAATTGCATATAAAAAGAGACGCTGAGAGGCGTCTCTTTTTGCTAGAGGAAGAATTTTTCATCATATTATTGGACAACTTTGGCTAGCACCTTATCATAAACATCGCTAACATAATCCCAATTAATCACGTTGAAAAAATTCTTAATGTATTCTGGGCGCTTATTTTGATACTTTAGGTAATATGCATGTTCCCAGACATCAAGGCCGAGCAGTGGTGTTTCGCTATCCATCAACGGACTGTCTTGGTTAGGCGTGTTGGTGACTTTGAGCCGATTTAGTTGATTCACAGTGAGCCATGCCCAACCTGAGCCGAACTGACCGGCAGCGGCGGCAGAAAATTTTTCTTTAAATGCTTCAAAACCACCGAGCTGTTCATCAATCGCTTTTGCCAATGCGCCGGTTGGCTGGCTCGATCCGCCTGGAATAAGGACCTTCCAGAAGAGGCTGTGGTTGTAGTGGCCGCCGCCATTGTTTCGGACGGCTGTTCGAATGTCTTCCGGCACCTTTTCTAAATGGGCAATTAGATCCGTTAGCGAGTGATCCTTCAACTCGGGATGTTTGTCTAATGCGGCATTTAGGTTGGTGATGTAGGTCTGATGATGTTTATCGTGATGAATCGTCATCGTTTCTTTATCAATGTACGGCTCAAGGGCATCGGGAGCAAATTCAAGTTCAGGCAGTTCAAATTGACTCATAAGGCATCCTCCTTTTTAAACCGAATAGTTTATTAACCACGCTTTAATTAAACCAACAATTGGCATTTCAAGCAATTATTTTGCTCAGGAATAACTCAATTATGCGTGGTGGAGGATGGCGGGCAGAGAAAGTTTAAACATGAATGCCTGCTCTTTTCATCAGACGGCTGATGGCACGCTCAGATTCTTTTAAAACAAATGTTTGATTAATGGTTTTCATCATACGTTTTTCCATAACGATCCTGCCGTCAATGATGGTTGTCTCGACATCCGAACTCATGGCAGAATAAACGATGCGAGAAATCGGATCGGTACCGAATGATGGGTTACAATGGAAACTATTCAGATTAAGTATGGCAAGATCTGCTTTTTTACCGGGTTCCAAGCTGCCGATTTCTTTTTCCATGCCCACTGCTCGGGCGCCATCGATCGTTGCCATTCGAAAAATATGATGGGCATTCATTGCGGTCGGTCCGTGTACAGGTTTATGAATCAATGCAGCTAGCCGCATTTCGTTGAACATATCCAAATTGTTGTTGCAAGGTGCCCCATCTGCGCCAAGTCCCAGGTTAATACCCATATCTGCCATTTGCGGTACTTGAGCAATCCCGGAGGCGAGTTTCAAATTTGAGCCTGGGCAGTGGCTGACGTGCACGCCGCGCTGTCTGATGATTTCCTTTTCTTCTTCATTCAGCCAAATGCAGTGAGCAAGGATTAGGCGTTTTCCGGCAAGACCAATATGGTCGAGATAGACGATATTACGCATGCCGGTATCTTGCTCGACAATCGCAATTTCTCCACGGTTCTCTGAAGCATGGGTGTGGACAAAGACATCGTAATGCTCCGCGAGATCGCGTACCTGCGTGAGCAAAGACTCCGTACAAGAAATGACAAATCGGGGGGCGAATGCATAACGAATTCGTCCGTTGTCGTGTCCATTCCATTTTTCAAGTAAATCGACACTTTCGCGAATGGATGCTTCGGTCTGTTCTTGGAGTCCAAGCGGCACATCGGTCCCTTTATCCATCATTACTTTTCCGGAGAGTGCCCGAATGCCGCTTTCGGCAATCGCCTGAAACGCTTCGTTTGTATAGTGGACGGTTTCCATATCGACAATGGTTGTTGATCCACCAGAGATGAGTTCGCCGATGCCGAGTAATGCCGACATATAGATGGACTCTTCGTCATGAGAAGCTTCCAGAGGCCAGATGCGGGTCCGCAGCCAATCCATCAATTCGAGGTCATCTGCTTTGCCGCGGAACAGAGTCTGGCACAAGTGAATGTGCGTTTGAATGAATCCGGGGATAACTGTCCGTCCTGTCCCATCGATTATGTGATCTTCGGGTTTTGGTTCGACCTTCGTACCAACCGAAATGATACGGTTATCCTCAATCAATAAGTCTCCATGAAGGATTTCTTCACTTTCATTCATCGTGATGAGCTCCGCGTTCTTAATCAATATTCGTTTCAAATGGATCATCTCCGCTTGTTGGCTATATGCAGCCGTTTAATTGTTAGAGGATGTTCGAAAAGTCCGGGAAAAATTACCGGCGAATCTCTGTGTCAACTTGCTTTTCCGCTCCTCACGTATTATTCGCATACGCTCCGGTGCTCAAAGCTGCGTTTCCTTGACCTTCTTGGTCCTTTTGTCCTCCTTTTCGAACAGACTCTACTAAGGAATGTCAGCGTCTGTGAGTTGTGGGAACAAAAAAAGGGCTACGAAAAAAATATGCATGCATATTTTTTCGTAGCCGGGAATTTCCGGTTCCTCGGTAGAGACCCTCAAACCGTATTATTAAGGATATACGAAAACAGAAAGGATGAAGTTTACAAAAATAATAATAGTTGAATGTTAAGTAATCGTCAATATTATTGTCAGAAAATCTAACCTTGTTTATTTAATTGATCAGCTAATCTGACAATATATAATGAAAAATTGGCATTTCGGAACATTCATAGATAGAAAAATCAGAAAAAAATTCCTTTTTCCAAATAGTTAAGGTTCTCTTCAGTCCTTTTAAAACTTGGACGATAGGATTATCATATACCTGACATAGAAATTTATAAATAACGCTGTTGTAAATTTTTATATTATTATAGAAATAGAAATTTTGTGTAAGCTTTTGTGCCGTCACATGTATTGAAGCCATACATGTCTTAAAGGAGGAGTTTGTTTGTCAGTACTGCATAAATTTCTTGATGAGAACATGGTTCAAGATTCATTTGAGAATGCAAACCTGTTAGAGAACTATTGGTCCGCAGACTGGGGGAACGCCAACGCAGTTGGGAAGGTAAGAAAGGTGTTCGTTCACAGGCCGGGTGATGAAATTCTAGAACTGAATAAAGCGAAATTTGAGGCGGAAGCGGGGGCTAGAATTCTTCGTGATGAAAAAGGTGCGATTGTCAGCTACTGCTTAAGCAAAGAGCCGCTGGACCTTGCAAAAATGCAAGAGCAGCATGATCGGATGACCAATATTCTGAAAAAAGAGGGAGTTGAAGTCATCTCGTTGATTGATGATGGTGAACTACTGACCAACAATCTTTTCGCAAGAGATGTCGGCATGGTAATCCCGGGAGGCCTGATACTGGCTCGCTTTGCCTTGAAATTCAGATATGGGGAAGCGCGCAGGACGTTGAAGACAGCAGCCCAGATAGGCATGCCCGTTCTTGCCTCAATCCAGGGTCAAGGATTTGTCGAAGGCGGCAGCTTTATGGTCTTTGATCGGAAAACTGCGATCGTCGGCCGCTCTATTCGTGTCAATCAAGCCGGTATTGACCAGCTTCGTGCGATCCTTTCCTGGCAAGGCATGGAGCTGATCGTGGTCGATCTTCCTTCCAGCATGATTCATCTTGATGAAGTGTTCAATATGGTCGATGTCGATAAAGCACTAGTCGATCCGTCAAACTTACCGCACTGGTTCCTCCAAGATTTGCAAAAGCGAGGCATCAAGCTGATTTATACCGATCCGCTCGATCCGCCGATGACTACGAATTGCCTATGCCTCGCACCAGGTAAGGTTTTATTTACCTCACTTGGCGAACGGACAATTGAGGCGCTTGAGAAAGCGGGCGTTGAAGTGATCGCAATTCCAGTTGATGAACTCAACAAGATGGGTGGAGGCATTCATTGTTCATCACTCGTGCTTCAGCGTGACAATGTGTAAAAGTAAATAGAGAGAAGAGGAGAAACTCTAAATGTATGAAGCCATAAAAAGCCTACCTATCAAAGATCAGGCGGAAAAAATAACAAGAGCGCTTGTCGGTGTCAAAAGTGTGAATGGCACGAATGGCGAAATAAACATGGCGGATAAACTAGAATCTATTCTCCGTTCCTTCCCCTATTTCAAGCAGCATCCTGAACAAGTGTGGACGCAAGTTCTGGAAGGGGACGCACTCGGAAGAAAAAATGTTTTCGCTTTGCTTGAAGGTGGGTTTGAAAATAATAAGACCATCATTTATCATGGTCATATGGATACGGTGGGCATTGATGATTTTGGATCAATTGAGGAGCACGCGTTGGATCCTGATTATCTGCAACACTATTTTGAGAACTATTCAAAAGACAGTGATGTTCAGCAGGACGCCGCATCCGGAAACTGGTTGTTTGGCCGAGGCGCACTGGATATGAAGAGCGGCGATGCCGTTCATTTATGCAATCTGCTTTTCTACTCGGAACATCGAGATCAGTTGAATGGAAATATTCTTGCCATGTTTAACCCGGTTGAGGAAAATGACCATGAAGGTGTCATGAAAGCCGTTGATGAACTGATCCGATTGAAAAAGGAAAAAAATCTGGATTACGTGTTGGCAATTAATGGCGATTTTGTCAGCCCGCTCTACAAGGGTGATTCGCGTCGCTATGTTTATACAGGTTCTGCTGGAAAATTGCTTGGCTGTTTCTATATAAGAGGCAGGGAAACGCATGTTGGAGAAACTTTGGCCGGGATCGATCCAACACTGATTGCAAGTAATATCAACAGCGTTTTGAACAACAACATGGATTGCGCTGAGAAGATTCCCGATGAAGTGATTCTCCCGCCGTCCTGCCTCTTTCTTCGGGACAGAAAGGCATTTTATAATGTCCAGACGGCAGGAACGACTTTTCTTTACTTTAATTATTTTCTGTACGAACGTACACCAAAAGCAGTACTTGGCCAACTGAAGGACGTGGCGCAGCACGTGTGCGATGATCTCGAGCTGTTTTTAAAGAAACAGTACACTGTTTTCTCGGAAAATTGCGGGTTGGAAGGACAGTCACCAGACTGGTCTGCAGCTGTGATGAGTTACGAAGATTTCGCAGGAGAATTGAAGAGTAAAGGTGTTCCGGTTGAAGAAATAACGGATCAAGTGATTCAGGAAAATCCGCAGGAGGATTTTCGGCAGATCAGTTTTAAAATTATTGAAGCGCTTGAAGCGCATGCCGGGGATAATCGTCCTAAAGTCATTGTTTTCTTTGCACCGCCTTATTGCCCGCACAACTATTTGAGAGAAGAAGTTGAGGCGGAAAAGCGCTGTGACCAAATTCTCGATCGCGTTTTGCGTCAGGCGGAGCAGGAAACCGGAGAGACTTTTTCCAAGAAACGCTTCTTCCCTTATCTCGCGGACAGCAGCTACTTGGCGATGAGTGAGTCTGCGGAAGAAACGGCGTCAATATTGGGGAATTTTCCGGGGTGGGGCAAAACCTACAGTGTTCCCCTAGAACAAATCCGTAAATTGAATATTCCGGTTATGGATATGGGTGTCTATGGTAAACGCGCGCATACTTGGATGGAGCGTGTGTACAAACCTTATTCATTTGGCGTGCTCCCTCAATTGATCCGTTCAATGACTGAGGGCATCCTTTCCGAATTTGCACAAGTTTAATCAGTTTTTCCTTCCTTGTAAAAGGAAATAAATAAATCAAAAAGAGGCGAATAACAAATGGTTAAAAAATTAAGTTTAGTATTGATGGCGCTGCTTCTGATTGTATTGTCAGCATGTAGCAGCTCAAGCAGTAGCTCGGATAAGAAAAAAACGATTGTTATGGGAACAAGTGCTGACTATCCTCCATTTGAATCCGTGGACACTGCAAACGGCAATAAAATTGTCGGCTTTGACATTGACTTGGCTAAGGCTGTTGCCAAAGAACTCGGCTACAAATTGGAAATCAAAAATCAGGACTTTAGCGGACTGATCGCTGCACTCGGCAGCAAGAAAGTAGACTTCGTTATGGCTGGCATGGTTGACACACCAGATCGCCGCAAGCAAGTAGACTTCTCGAAAACGTACTACCAATCGTTCCAAGTTATTTTGACAAGAAAAGGCACAAACATTAAGACGATGGAAGACTTGAAGAACAAGAAGGTCGGCGTTCAGCTCGGAACAACTCAAGAAACGTTGGCGAAGAAAGTCAGCAAAACGATCCCGATGAAAATTCAAACCTGGGACAAGCTGAACGAAATGGTTGAAGCAATGCGCGCTGGCAAGCTGGACGCAATTGTTACGGTTGACACGGTTGCTTATGGTTACACAAGCAAAGACAAGACATTCCAACAATTCAACGCAGTCGTTGACGGCAAAACACAATACGATCCGATCAGTGCCGCATTCCCGAAAAACAGTAAACTTGCAGCTCAGTTTGACAAAGCACTGCAAAAACTTGCGAAGAACGGAACAAAAGACAAGCTGGTCAACAAATGGATCAAAAATCAGTAAGCGAAAAAGCACTGAAAGGATAATGGGGCGATGGAACAATTCATTAGCAGTTTCAAAGCAATTGCTCCTTCGATTCCCTATATCGTTAATGGTATATGGGTAACTTTGGGGATTGCGTTAGGTGCGGCAATTATTGGTTTTGTCTTAGGAACGTTGCTGTCTCTGTGCAAAATCAGCAATATTAAACTATTGAATGGATTCGCCCGTGGCTATACATCTATTTTCCGCGGGACACCGCTGATCATGCAGCTTGCTCTGGCATATCTCGCAATTCCGCAGTTAATCGGATTGAACGATGTTGATCCGACAACGTGCGCAATAATAACTTTTGGACTTAATTCAGGAGCTTATATGTCCGAGATTATCCGTTCAGGTATCAATGCGGTGGATAAAGGCCAGTTTGAAGCGGCCGGCGCACTCGGTGTCGGCTATTGGTCGATGATGAAGGACATCATTCTCCCACAGGCAATCAAGAACATCCTGCCGGCAATGATGAACGAATTCATTACCCTGACCAAGGATTCGGCGATCGTATCGACGATTGCCGTCACCGACATGATGCGGCGGTCACAGATTGTTTCGGCACAATATTACACCTATTTTCCGCCGATGTTCGTTGCATTTATCATGTATTATCTTGTCGTCCTGCTTTTGACTTTTATCGGCGGACGTATTGAAAGGAGGCTGAGCCGCAGTGATCAAGGCTGAACATATCGTAAAAGACTTTGGAAGCATCAAAGTTTTAAAAGATGTTTCGTTACAGATCAATCAGGGCGAAGTGGTTGTCGTGATCGGTCCCTCCGGCTCAGGAAAATCAACCTTTTTACGTTGCCTTAATCTGCTTGAACGTCCGACCTCCGGCACGGTTATGGTCGATGAACACAATATGACAGCGATGAAACCGAAGCAGGTCATCAAAGTACGGGAAAAGGTCGGCATGGTCTTTCAGCATTTCTATCTTTTTCCGCATAAAACCGTGCTTGATAACCTGATTTACGCACCGATGAAAGTCAAAGGACTCTCAAAAGAAGAGGCGGTCAAAAAAGCAGAGGAACTTTTGAATAAGGTCGGTCTGCTTGAGAAAAAGAACCAGTATCCGAACAAACTTTCAGGCGGTCAAAAGCAACGGGTTGCCATTGCGCGTTCGCTCGCTATGGAGCCGGACTATATGCTTTTTGATGAACCGACCTCGGCACTTGATCCGGAAATGGTCAAGGAAGTGCTCGATGTTATTCAGTCACTTGCTGAATCCGGAATGACGATGATTATCGTCACGCATGAAATGGGATTTGCCAAGCAAGTGGCCAACAAAGTTGTGTTCATGGACGATGGCAGAATTCTGGAGTCCAACACGCCTGAAGCCTTTTTCAGCAATCCGACTACGGAACGTGCAAAGGATTTTTTGGAAAAGATCCTCTAAGATGTTGTTCAAAAAGATCTGCTAAGATGCTTAATGAATCGTGTTCCAATTTTGTTCGATGAGCCGGATCAGATGCATGGTTTTTTGATCACCAAGCTTGTGCGTCGCAATGATTAAAGAGGTTTGAATTCGAATTGGCTTTTTGTTCAGTAAGATTTCATATAACTGGCGTGAAGCCAATTCTTTTTTAACAAGATTTCGGCTAATCAAGCCTACACCAATGGCATTCATGACAGCACTCTTTACAGCTTCAAGGCTGCTTGATTCTACGATCTTCCGGGAACGGATACCGGTTTCCTGAATATAGCTGTTCATTTGCTGCTCAAAGGGACCGACAATTTCATACTTAATAAATGGATACTGTTCCAGAAGTTCCTGGGTTGAGTGCTTGCTATGAAGTTCTTTTGAGACAACCAAGACGAGGTCTTCCTCTTCAGAGATGACGACATTGGTTACACCAGCTTTGTTATAAGAACCGGAAATAATGCCGATATCGAAAGCGTTGCTGTCGATGCCTGCAATGACTTTATCACTGGTGCAGGAGACCAGTTTGATACCAATCTCCGGATAGGCCTCAAGAAATTGGCGAATGATCGGTGGAAAGTAATGGGTGCAAAACGTTTCTGATGCTGCGATGGTTAATTTGCTCGCAGATCTGCTTTTTTCCTGCAGGTCGGCATGCATTGAATCGATGGTCGCAAAGAGTTTGTCTGCATACTTCCTGACGATTTCGCCATGCGCGGTCAGAAAAGTCTGGTTGCCAATCCGAAAAAATAAAGGGTGGCCGATTTCTTGCTCAAGTGATCGGATTTGCGCGGTAACCGTCGGCTGGGAGAAATTTAATTTTTTGGCTGCTTTCGTGAAGTTTAGTAGTTCGGCTGCTGTCTGAAAAGTTTTTAAATGCCTAAGTTCCATGGACCGTTCCTCCACCCATTGATCTTAAAAGAAGTAAATAAATGATTGTTTAAATTTATTATATTTAGAAAACTTGGCTTCGCCAAGACTTAAAGCGAGCGAAGCCAAAGTAGCGTTTATATTCGTTTCTTTAACAATTTTATACTTTCTTAATCGTATATTAAAGTTTGTTTCATTAGTCTTGGATCTCGTTTCTTCTAATCCTTTAAAAAAGAGGTATACGTATTATGCCGGAAAAAAGCTTATATGAAAAATCATTGGATCTCTTTCCACCGGTCGCTTTACGGGCAACACAACTAGGTGTTGTAAAAGGGGAAGGCGCCTATGTCTGGGATGAAGAAGGCAAAAAGTATCTTGATTTTGCCAGCGGAGTCGCAGTTGTGAATTGTGGTCACAACCATCCGTATGTCGTTCAAAAAGCGAAGGAACAGATGGATCAGTTGATTCACGGCGGGCACAATGTCGTCTACTATGCCTCTTATATTAAACTTGCTGAGAAAATACTTGGGCACGTGGGAAGCAATTATAAGATCTACTTCTCAAATAGCGGTGCCGAAGCGAATGAAGCAGCGATAAAGCTAGCTAAACAGGTGACACATCGTCCTGGTATCATCTCGTTCAAACGCAGCTTTCATGGCCGTACGCTGGCGACAACCACACTGACTGCTTCAAATGCGAAGTACCGCCGCAATTATGAAGGACTCCTGCCAAGTGTCTATTATGCAGAGTATCCGTATGCAACACGCACCGGTCTCACTGAAGAACAGGAAGTTTCCCGTTGTCTTGCGCAACTTGAAGAGATTTTCCACGATCTCATCGAGCCTGAACAGGTTGCCTGCATGATCATGGAACCGATTCAAGGTGAAGGCGGTTACGTTGTACCACCAAAGGCCTTCCTTCAGGCGATCCGGAAAATATGCGATGAACACGGAATTCTCCTCATCTTTGATGAGGTTCAGACCGGTTTTGGCCGTACAGGTAAAATTTTTGCCTATGAAAATTTTGATGTGAAGCCAGATATTATGAGTTTGGCTAAAGCGATTGCCAACGGTTTTCCGCTCAGTGCTATGGTTGCAAAACGTGAGCTTATGGATAAATGGCCGGCAGGAACACATGGCGGCACATTCGGCGGGAACCCTGTAGCCTGCGCTGCCGGAGTCGCAGTTTTTGAACTTCTGGAAGGCGGTCTGGTTGATCATGCAGCCGAAGTGGGCTCATATTTTAAACAGAAATTGCTTGAACTGGCCGAGCAGCACGACGAAGTGCTTGAGGTTAGAGGGCTGGGTCTGATGATCGGCATCGAATTTGTCGACCAGAACGGAAAGCCGGATGGTGAAATTGTCTCTGCAATTCGAGCGAAAGCACTTAAGAAAGGCCTGATCCTGCTTAACTGCGGCGTAAATCATAACGTTATCCGTTTCATACCGCCGTTGATCGTGACTAAGGAACAAATCGACGATGCTTTCGCTATTTTCAGCGAAAGTATGGAAGAATCACTTACGGACGCTACTCAAAAAGTTAACTAATTGAATGGTACTGCAACAAACCGGTTGACTCCCAGATTTTCGGGAGCAACCGGTTTTTCTTTCAAGCTAAGAAAGTATAAAATTTGGGGCTTGCTGATACGGCGCGAAGTGGTCTCCCCTCAATAAATTAAGTTCGTGACACGGAAGCGTGAGACGCCTGCGGAGCGATCCTGTTGATCGCAGGCCAGAGAAGACCCCGCAGATGCTCGGTTGATCGAGGAGGCTCCCGGACTGCCCGCGGTCGCACCAGTTGATGCCAGCAACTGAAGTGTCATAAAGCACAAGTTTGGTGAATTAAAGCTGCATAAAGAGTGATAGCCAAGGACCAGGCGCAGCCTAGTTTTTTCTCACTTCTTCCGAAAGAAAAATTGAATGATAAATAAAACAGCGGCAGCGACGAGCAGGAGATAGATCAGTGTTCCGCCGATTTTTAAAAGCAACAGGACAAGCCAAATGAGGAACAGGATAACAATCAGTGACCAGAGCAGGCTGAGCATGATGCTTCCTCCTTTCTGCAAAAAGTACGTTAACAGTATGAACAAAGCATCGGCGCAGCATTCAGAAAAAGAGAGAAACAATACTGATCAAGAGAAGGCCAATCAGAGACAGGACACTGCCCATGACGGTATAGGTTTTAAACGTATCCCTGATATTCAGGTCAAAATATTCTTTGAATAGCCAGAAACCCGGATCATTGACATGTCCACCGAAAATGCTGCCGGCACCGGTCACGAGAACAATTAATGTCGGGCTGATCCCGGTTGCATGGACAAGTGGCGCTGCAACACCGGCAGCGGTTAGTGCAGCGACAGTGCTTGAACCGATGCAGACGCGAAGAAGCACGGTGACGAACCAAGCAAGGATTAGCGGCGATAACGGAGACCCCCTAAATAAATGTGCAACATAATCGCCGACACCTCCGGCGATCATTACTTCTTTTAAAGCACCGCCTGCACCAATGATCAGCAGGAGCATTGAAATTTGACGAATAGATTTCGTAATGGTCTTCTCAATGTCGTCCATGGAGCGCCTTTGGCGAATACCCATTGAGTAAAAAGCGAACAGTACGCTGATCATCATGGCTCCGGGTGGCGAACCTGCAAGCCCGACAATTTGCCTGGTAAGGGATGGGAGCGGTACAAGATCATTAATCAGTGCTGTGGCGATCATTAAGAGAACGGGCAATAGGCATGTGAAGATACTGAGTCCCAATGAAGGAACTGCATTGTCATCAAAGATCCTTTTCTTATCAAGTAATTCCTCATTGCCGGAGTGTTCATAAACAGCAGGCTTCAAATGAAAAAGCGTCTTATTTAATAAGGTCCCTCCAATTAGCACGGCAGGAACGGCAATACAAATGCCAGTCAAGAGCACATAGGCTGTGTTCGCGTGATAACTTTGGACCAAGGCGGTAGGTGCCGGATGCGGCGGAAGAAAGCCATGTGTTGCCATCAAAGCGGCAATCATCGGCATACCGACATAAAGCAGCGGTACGCCCACAGCAAGGCCTATCTCAAAGACAATAGGCAGCAAGAGAACGAGTCCAACTTCGAAAAATAAGGCAATGCCAATGATAAACGAGGCCATGATCACAGCAAGCTGGATTCTTTTTTTACCGAATTTTTTCGCAAGTGATAGGGCAATGCGATGGGCACCTCCAGCATCAGAAACCAATTTTCCGAGTATGGCGCCCAAACCGAAAATCAGCACAAGATCCCCGAGTTGCTCACCGATCCCTTTTTCAATAACGTCAACGATTTTAGTCAATGGAATGCCTAATCCTATGGCGACAAAAACAGAGACAAGCAGCAATGAGATAAACGTATTCACATTAAATTTCATGATCAGTATGAGCAAGACAACTACACCGAGAGCGACAATAATTAAAGGCAGAAAAATCACTTCTTTACTGTTTTTTCACGTCTTTTGCCATCTAATACTGAAATCTATTTCATATACGAAGTGGTGGTTTTTGATGAAAAACCAGCAAGATGACTGATCGAGTCTAAAAAAGAAGACGCGGCATGTGCATGTACGTTGAAATTTATTTTCATTAAGCCGAGGAGATAACCCACTGAGGGATAAATATAGTGCTTATAGTGACTATACCCTGTTAGAAAAAAAATGAAACATAGATCAGTTTTAGGTTCTGTTAGATGCGATGGGATATCAGAAAAGATACAATGAACATAACTGATGAAAGCAGAGGTGAAACGGATGGCTATTCAAACCATTATGCTTGACTTAGACGGCACAACACTGACGCCGGATAATAAAGTAACGCCTGAGTTAAATGACTATCTGAAGAAATTAAGTGCGCATGGTAAGCAAGTGTTTGTCGTCACAGGACGTTCGGAGATTGATGCGCTTAATGTGCTGCCCGATGATTTTCCTGCTGCTGGGATGGTCGCGTCTAATGGGATGACTGTCTTTGCTGGGAAAGAGAAAATTTTTCAAAGCGTCCTTCCCGATGGACTCGTTCGAAAATTGCTAGTTCGTTCGGGGAAACAGAAAATGTATTATCAGCTCCATCCGGTCGGCGGCAGAAGGACGATTTTGAGCCGCGATAAGCGTTACGTGATCGATCAGATCCATGGTGAGAAGCCTGAGTCAGTATCAATTAACGAATGGCTGTCGCGAAGGCAGGCGGTCTTAGAGGACATGGTCTGGAAAGACAGGTTGACCGATGAGGAGCTGGAACAAATCGTTAAGATTTACTTTTTCAGCGGAAATGTACCAACGATGCGGGCGTGGAAGAATGATTTGCGTGATTTGCAGAGCGAATTTGCCTTCGATTATTTCTCGTCGTCGCATAACAATGTTGAATTGGTTGGAAAGAATGTATCGAAGGCGAGCGGAATACAGATCTTGCTTGATCATTATCATCTTTCTCCAGAAGATGCGATGGCGGTTGGTGACGGAGAAAATGATTTGCCGATGTTTCGATTCGCCGGTCACTCTGCTGCAATGAAAAACGCGCCGGAGCATGTGAAGGCGCAAGCGGAGTGGGTTACGGACGCCTCGTATTCCGAGAACGGTCTTTATAAATTTTTGAAACACGTATTTCAACTATAACCTGAATAAGAGATAATGACGATCACGAAATCGCCATTATTTTTTTGCTCCAATACTATTATTTTTGTCGCATCAACCGATATAATGATTAAGTTTTTATTATTTGTTATGCTTCGGTATCGTATGAGTGTTACATACCTCTGATCGTTCTCCTCGTTCGCAAAGTTGTCACAACTGCAAGAGTTGTTCATTTTCCGCTCTATTATCCTGAAAATCTCCGTGACTCATCCTTTAGACCTATATATTGTATTGAACCTTCTCTTGAAGATACTACATATTGTTTTATAATGATTTTTATAGGAAGATGTAGGGGGTCGACAGGGATGATTAAAGAACCGGTGCTGAAAGAGAAAACGCTGGATGATAAAATACGCGACTTGATTAATATGGATGAATATGTCGCAAACGAGAATGCAAATAAAGATGAAAAAGTATTTAATACGCAGCGTGATTTGCTTGCGGGTGTGACGGCAAGGGATTACGCCCTTCGCCATATTCTCCCGGAAGAATTCGCTCATGCGCATAATCAAGGGATTATCCATTTTCATGACCTAGATTACTCACCTTTTTTCTCCATGTACAACTGTATGCTGATTGACTTCAAAGGCATGCTGGAAAAAGGATTTTCAATAGGGAATGCCGATGTGGAACGGCCGCGATCCATCAAAACAGCGACTGCTTTGGTCGCTCAGATTGTTGCCAATGTATCTTCAAATATTTATGGCGGAACATCGTTTAACCGCGCAGACGAAGTGCTGGAACCTTTTGCGAGAACCAGCTTTGATAAATATTTGCGGACAGCGAAAAATTGGCTATCAGATCCGGCAGAACAGGAAAAATATGCGTATTCGATGACTGAAAAAGAGATCTATGATTCGATGCAATCTCTTGAATATGAAATAAATACGCTATTTTCAAGTAACGGTCAAACGCCATTTTTCACACTTAATTTTGGTCTTGGCCGCTCATGGTTTGCACGTGAAATTCAAAAAGCGATTCTGAAGGTCAGGATTATCGGCCTTGGCAGAGATCACAAGACCGCAGTTTTTCCAAAACTCGTGTTCACCATTAAGCGCGGCTTGAATCTAACCAAAGATGATCCGAACTATGACATTAAGAAACTGGCTTTGGAGTGCTCGACAAAACGCATGTACCCGGACATCCTGAACTATGACCGGATCGTTGAAGTCACCGGAGATTTTAAGGCGCCGATGGGCTGTCGTTCATTCCTCCCCTCCTATCAGGAGAACGGACAGTACGTTACGGACGGCCGAAACAACATGGGTGTGGTGACCCTGAATATCCCGAGAATCGCCATCGAATCGACCGGCGATCAGGCGGCGTTCTGGAGCCTCTTTGAAGAAAGACTGAATCTTGTCTGCCGCGCGCTGCTGTTCCGCATCCATACGCTGGATAAAGTGGAGGCCAAAAACGCACCAATCCTCTACCAATACGGAGCAACCGGCAAGCGGCTGCACGCCGACGAACAAGTTCGGGATATATTCAAGAATGGACGGGCAACGGTCTCAATGGGCTATATTGGGCTTTATGAGGCGGCAACCGTGTTCTATGGACCTGATTGGGAACATAATGACGAAGCTAAGGCGTTCACACTCGATATTGTGAAACGTTTTAAAGAAGTATCATTGGAATGGCGGGAAAAGACGGGCTATGCGTTCAGTGTCTACGCAACCCCGTCTGAAAGCTTAACCGACCGCTTCTGCCGTCTAGACAAGCAACACTTCGGAAGCATCGAGAATATCACCGATAAAGATTATTATACAAACAGCTTCCATTACGATGTGCGTAAGAAGATCAATCCATTTGAAAAAATTGATTTCGAGAAAGACTATGAACCGTATACAGCCGGAGGATTCATTCATTACTGCGAATTTCCGTCATTGTTGAACAATCCTGAGGGACTGGAAACGGTTTGGGATTACACCTATGACCGAATCGGATACTTTGGTACGAACACGCCGATCGATAAATGCTATGAGTGCGGCTATGAAGGTGAGTTTGAATCCACGGCCGAAGGATTTAAATGCCCAAGCTGCGGCAATCACAATCCGGAAACCACTTCCTGCATCCGCCGATTGTGCGGGTATCTCGGCTCAGTAATCCAGCGCAAACCGATTAAAGGACGCCTGAAGGAAATCAATTGTCGAGAGAAGCAGCAAAGCTGAGGGAAATAACGGAAGGGAGGCCGGCGCGCGGATACGTGATTTCAACTCGCCGGACACATAAAGAGAAATGAATTATGCTGATTATAAACGTTTCGATTTTTTGAATGGGACGGGGATCCGTCATTCACTTTTTGTCAGTGGCTGCCACTTCCACTGCAAGGGATGCTGGAATGCGGTCGCCTGGAACCCTAACTTCGGACAGCTGTACACCGATACTGTTGAGAATAAGATTATTGAAGACTTGAATTTGCCTGAGGTCAATGTGCAAGGTCTCTCGTTACTTGGTGGCGAGCCCTTCGATCATCCCGAAACATTGACGAAGCTCGTCAAAAGGGTTAACCAAGAATGTGCGGGTAAGGATATTTGGTGCTGGACAGGTTTTCAGTTCGAAGACTTGCTGCATGATCCTAAGAGGCGGGAAATGCTTAACCACATTGATGTGCTCGTCGATGGGCAGTTCGATATAACGCAAAGAAACCTGAAATTGAAGTTCCGCGGATCATCCAACCAAAGAGTGATCAATGTGAAAAAATCAATTAAAGAAGATCAAATCGTTTTGCAAGCTTAATAGTTAATGATCTATAGTCACCAAGCGAAAGAAAAACATTGGTGGCTATAAAATTCATTAAAGTTGAAAACGCTTTCAAAATATGTGAATTATGTAACATACATACTATTTTTGTAGTGCTATAACGAAGGGGTGATCCGAAACCAGTATAAGGGGGCAACAAATGATGTATGAATCTTTGTTTCAACCTATTAAAATCGGGAAACTGGAAGTTAAAAACAGAATTTCTATGGCTCCAATGGGTGCTTTCGGTTTGGTCGACAATGAGGGATGCTACAGTCAACGAGCAATTGATTACTATGTGGAACGAGCTAAGGGAGGTACTGGGCTGATTATCACCAGTATAACTAAAGTCGAGAACACGTTAGATAAAGTTGTCTCGGGAATTATTCCGGTTGTTTCAGAAAATCCTGGCAGGTTCTTAATGACCTCGACAGAAATGACCGAACGCGTTCATGCGTATGGCTCGAAAATATTTTTGCAATTGACAATGGGATTCGGGAGAAGCGGTGTTCCAGGCGCATTATTGACTGCACCGCCAGTATCTGCTTCAAGTATTCCAAACTATTGGAAGCCATCAGTAACATGCAATGCACTCACTACAGATCAAGTTGAATGGATTGTCCAGAAGTTTATCGAAAGCGCTGACATAGCCAAGAGAGCAGGCTTCGATGGCGTAGAGATTCATGCTGTGCATGAAGGGTATCTACTTGACCAATTCACACTTGCTCTTTTCAATAGAAGAACGGATAAATATGGCGGTGATCTCAGAGGACGGCTTACACTTCCGATTGAGATTGTTCAAGGAATTAAAAAGCGATGTGGTAAAGATTTTCCGGTAGGGCTGCGCTATAGCGTAAAGAGCTGCATTAAAGATTGGCGACAGGGCGGTTTGCCAGATGAGGATTACGTTGAAAAAGGACGCGACTTAGAGGAAGGCATTGAGGCTGCACAAATTCTGGAAGCTGCAGGATATGACGAATTAAACACAGATATGGGAACCTATGACGCATGGTATTGGTCGCACCCGCCAATTTATCAAAAGGAAGGCCTATACCTGCCCTACACAAAAAAATTGAAAGAAGCAGTAAATATCCCGGTTATCGTTGCAGGTAAGCTTGGTGTTCCGGAAACAGCCGAGAAATCATTAATAGATGGGGCGGCTGATATGGTCGGACTAGGAAGACCGTTGTTAACGGATCCCTATTGGCCGAAGAAAGTTCAGAACCATCAGGAGGAACAGATTCGTCCATGCATTGGCTGTCATGTAGGCTGTTTGGGGCGAGGCTTTGAAGGAAAGCCCTTGAGCTGTGCGGTGAACCCGGCTTGCGGCAGAGAACGGTACTATGAACCTAAGCCTGTATCAGTGGCAAAACGCGTACTGGTTGTTGGGGGTGGAGTGGCCGGAATGGAGGCTGCTCGTATTGCAACGATGCGCGGTCACCAAGTTACGCTTTATGAAAAAAGTGAGACATTGGGCGGTCAGATTATTCCGGCTTCAACACCGGATTTTAAAGTGGATGACAGAAGGCTGATCGCGTGGTATACGAATGAAATGAAGCGATTATCGATCCCGATTGTCTATGAAACGGAAGTTACAGAGGCACTTGTGGAGAAAGAAAAGCCAGATGTTGTCATTATCGCCACAGGCGCAAAAGAAGTTCAACTCAATCTTCCCGGATCAGATAAGGACAAAGTTACATCATCAATTGACATACTTGGCGGTAAGAAAAAAGCTGGTGATCAAGTACTAATTGTCGGAGGCGGCCTAGTAGGCTGTGAAACCGCATTATATTTGGCTCAGCAAGGAAAGAAAGTAACGATTGTTGAAGCGCAAGAGCAAATACTCAGTAATGGCGGAGGAAAACCGATTCCGCATATGAATAAGATTATGCTCGTTGATTTATTAAACAAATATAAGGTGGCCACGATAACCAATAGTTCGCTGACTGAAGTAACTGATGAAGGTGCCGTGTTGACCAATACACATTTCCAAAGACAATCTGTGTCCGCTGATACAGTGGTCATTTCTGTCGGTTTTAAACCCGATCAGAAGCTGTATCATAGGCTCAATGGAAAAGTAGCGGATCTGTACATGGTTGGTGACGCTTATCAGGCAGCTAATATCATGAACGCAGTATGGAGTGGAAATGAGATCGGCATGAATTGCTGATGTTCTAAAAAAATATCAAAAAAGAAACAGATGGAGTGCACACTACCACGTGTGAGCTCCATCTGTTTCTATGTGTGATCTCATTCGCTTTTTTCCAAATCGTCCATGGCGAGGTTCGCCAATTGGTCGGCGCGCTCGTTAAATTCGACGCCATGATGCCCCTTAACCTTGTTGAAAGTAATCTGTTCCTGCTTTTGTGCTAGCTCATTAAGCCGAATCCATAGTTCTTTATTTTTAACAGGCTTACCGCCTGCAGTTTTCCATCCCTTCTTGATCCATCCGGGTATCCAGCTGTTCATACCGTTGACAACATAGGCACTGTCTATATAAAAAGAAACAGGGATCTGTACTGATTTTAATGCTTCCAATGCGCGAATTGCTGCTGTTAGTTCCATCACATTATTTGTGGTGTCCTTTGCTCCGCCACGCAGTTCTTTGATGTGATCGCCATATCTTAAGATAGCCCCCCAGCCGCCGACATTATGATCACTTTGATTGCCACGGCATCCGCCGTCACAATAAATAATAATTTCGTCCACTCATGTTCACCTATCTTTACCGATTTTCATTTTCACAAAAGCATTTCTCTGTTGTTCAGGAAAAATCCTCTTTGTGATTGGATTTCACAGATTGCATGACAATCCTGTATGAATCAGTATAACAAAGAGGTAACTATTGCTCGAGTGTCACTTTTCTTCATACCTGTTTTCTTCGGATCTAATTGAGAAAAAAATGATGAAATACTGTAAAATGATAAAGTAAGATATAGAGAGATAAATAGATGGACTGTAGCAGAGGAACAGACTTCTAGATACGGGATAGGGAGTGTTTTATTTGAGAATCGCGGTGCTTGGAGCCGGAGCGATTGGCTGCTATTATGGAGGACTTCTGGCTAAAGAAAATATGGATGTTCATTTTATAGCCAAAGGACGGACGCTCGAAAGATTACGAGACAATGACCTGATCATTAAGAGTATCTATGGTGATTTTTCACTGCCGGTTCAAGTAAGTGATGCGACGCATCTGGAAAATGATCCTCATTTTGATTACATTTTGCTTGCTATAAAATCAACAGCATTGGAAGCGGTCATTCCTGAATTGAAAGCTTTGATCGGTCCGAAGACGAAGATTATATGCCTGCTTAATGGCATTGGCAATGAAGAACGGTTAGCAGACGAATTTGGTGCTGAGCATGTGGTCGGTGGGTCGGCCTTTATTTCAATAATTCGTGAAGCACCTGGAGTTGTCAATCATGTCGGTGAGGGCAGGCTTGTCATTGGCGAATGGAAGACAAATGATTCGTCAGATTCAACACTTCCTGAATTGGCAAAAGTGTTTCAAAATGCGGGTATCCGTATTCAGCTGACCGACCATATACGTCAAATTAAATGGGAAAAATTATTATGGAATATTACGTATAACCCATTGACCGCGCTGACGCGTACACGTGTGGGCGAGGCGCTAGCTGATCCGGATCTTACTAAACTATTACAGCGTGTTAAGGATGAATTTGTTTCCGTTGCCGACCATGCTGGAATTAGCATAGGACGTGACTATCAAGAGAATTTACTGTTCCCTGATGAAAAGGTACAGAATCACAAAACATCCATGCTTCAGGACTTTGAGAACGGACGCGAGATGGAGCTGGACGCGATTCTCGGCTTCGTTATTAAGACAGCCGAAACCTATGACGTTTCAGTGACTACAATTGAAACCATCTATCATCTTCTTCGCTTTATGGATCGTCAAAACCAGAAAGCGTAATCGCTACTTTTCACGGGAATTTTTCAATGAAAAGGAGAACAGGATGGGCAAACAGAAATTTATCGCTTCAGCCACGATGCTATTAATCATTCTTGGATGTGCACTCGTAATCACGCTCTTGGTGCATAATAAAGATGAAGGTAAAACGCTGTCTGCTGCTGCAAGTCATCCGGAGAAGCAGCAATCAAAGGATCAGACATCAGTTACGCAGAAAGACAAGCCTGTAAAAAAAGTGCGCAAGTTTGAAGTGGAAGTAAAGGAAAAAAAGCTATCTGCGCCTTATGTGAGTCAAAAACCCGAACTGCCGAACGGCTGTGAAGTCACGAGCCTGACTATGCTTCTGAAATCTGCCGGAATAAGCGTTGATAAGCTGACGCTGGCCAGTCAGATAAAAAAAGTACCTTTTGAATCAGACGAGTTCATGGGGAATCCGAATGAGGGATTTGTCGGCAATATGTATCACGGCAGTCGCAGTAACCCAGGATATGCTGTTTACCATAGGCCTGTGGCGGATCTGGCACAGAAGTACTTAGGTCGGCGAGTGATCGATCTGACGGGAAAACCATGGTCTCAAATAGAGAAACAAATTGCTTCGGGCAAACCGGTTTGGACGATCACCAGTATAAACTTTCAACCTGTTCCAGAGAGTGCATGGCGGGAATGGCGCACAAGGCAGGGAACGATACGTATCACTTTTCAAGAGCATTCGGTTCTATTAATAGGGTATGATGAAAAGAATGTCTATTTTAATGATCCGCTTGCGGGCGGACCAGGAAGCAAAGCGAATAAAGCTTCTTTCGTGCAAGCATGGAAACAGTTTGGCAATCAGGCCATTTCATATACATCCAAATAAAATGCAATTTGAGAGCCTTGAGGGGCTCTTTTTTTATTGCCTGTTTTTCGCAAAAAGTTTTGGGACAAAGATGAAAATTAAGTCTGTGAAAAACTTTGGATGCCTCCGTTTAACTTATAAAAGAAAGGGGTATGGAAGGAACATGAACAACACACAAATGCTTCTAAATTATTGATTCTTCAATAATGCATGCTTGGGTTTTCTTTTTTGATTAACTGTGACTTGCAATACCTGAATCGTAAATCGATGAACAAAAACTGTGTAGAGTGAGAAAAAAACATGGTGACGACAAAAAAACAAGTAGCTAATGGCCTTGAACGTTATGATTAGAACGTGTCAGTGAGATGCTAAACGGATAAAAAGATTGTGCCAAACAACCTATTGATTAATGCGTTTTCATTAATTTTTTGTTAAAAACCTAGTAAAATCAATGTTTTGACTAAACAATTTCCATAACTTTCCGATATAATGGTAAAAATATAATCTATCATTTTTATTATACTCGGGGGTGGCTTATTATGAGCCCAAATCGTAATTTAACTATTATCGGCACTTTCGCCGCGGCAGCAGCAGTTGCCGCTGTCACTGGAGCACCTTCGCACGCATCAGCAGAAGATAACTTCACACCGTACAAAGGACAGGCAACTGCGAACTTGAATGTACGCAGTACACCAAGCACCGATCAGCAACAAATTGGCATGTTGAAGAAGAATCAGACTTTTGATGTTATTGGGATAGATAAGAAAAGCGAGAAAGGAAACTGGCTGAAGATTAAATATGACGGTCGAACAGCGTATGTTGATGGTTATTATGTGATACATGCTTCGGACGCACAGACGCAAACACCGACATTGTCCGTTCAATCAATTGCGAACTATCAGGGTGAAACAACAGCGAATCTAAATGTTCGCCTTTTGCCGTCCTCGAAGGGAACCGTTTTGACAACTCTGAAAAAGGGAACAACCGTAACAGTCACAGGAAAAACAAACGATGGTTGGCTTCAGATCAAATATAAAGATGGATCAGCTTATGTTTCTAACGATTACATAAAACAGGCGGGCACTTCATCGGTGAGTACTCCGTCCAATGCCGCAACGCTTTTTACAGGCACTACAACAGCGAATTTGAATGTGCGTTCGGGGGCGTCAACCTCAAGCAAAGTCCTGACAACTTTGAAAAAAGGAAGCAGTGTGGATGTTGTTGAAACAAATGGTCAATGGCTGAAAATCAAATACAATGGCGGAACGGCCTATGTGTCCAGTGACTTCGTCAAGAAGCCCGGCAGCAGCTCAAGCAATTCCGGAACGAGCAATTCACAGCAAAAGGTCCTCTATTCCGGAAGCACGACCACGAATCTGAATGTGCGTTCGGAGGCGTCAACCTCGAGTAAAATCCTGACGACTTTGAAAAAAGGGAGCAGTGTCGAGATCGTTGAAGTCAGCGGGAATTGGTTGAAAATCAAATACAACGGTGGAACAGCCTATGTGTCCAGTGACTACGTCAAGAAGCCTGATAGCGGCAGTTCAAATAACTCCGGAACAAATAGCTCAAGTAATTCAGGATCCGGAAGCTCAAGTGAATCGGTTCTCTACACGGGGACCACAACTGCAAATCTGAATGTTCGCTCAGGGTCATCAACTTCGAGTAAGATTCTAGCGACTTTGAAAAAAGGGAGTAGTGTCGAGGTCGTTGAAGTCAGTGGTGGTTGGCTGAAAATCAAATACAACGGCGGAACAGCTTATGTGTCTGACAGTTTTGTGAAAAAGCCTGATAGCGGCAGTTCAAGTAACTCCGGAACAAACAGCTCAAGCAATTCAGGATCCGGAAGCTCAAGTGAACCGGTTCTCTACACGGGGACCACAACTGCAAACCTGAATGTTCGCTCAGGGGCATCAACTTCGAATAATGTTCTGACGACTTTGAAAAAAGGAAGCAGTATAGAGGTGGTCGAAGTCAGTGGTGATTGGCTGAAAATCAAGTACAATGGCGGCACTGCCTATGTATCCGGAACGTACGTTACAAAGCCCAATAGCAGCAGCGGATCCGGTCAATCATCATCCGATTCATCATCTTCAGATTCTCCATCTTCATCAACAACGCTTGGCTTAATTACAACGGGCGTCAACTTTCGTCAAGGACCCGGAACCTCATATAATAGTTACGGTGTGCTAAAAGCCGGGACGCTCGTTGAAATGCTTGCTGATGCCCCGGATGGCTGGAAAAAAATAAGTTATGATGGAAAAGACGGCTATGTTTATGGAGATTATTTAAAAAACGAGACAACAACAACCATTCAGGACGGCAATTCTGCTTACATCACTACAAAATATCCAATTTCCTTTGGACAAGCGTTAGTGAAAGAACAGGCAGTGAACAGTAGTGCGGATCTTGCGAACTATTTAAATCCAAAGAACTTTGCAAAAGGCAGTGTCGAATACTATCAGTTTCTAAAGCTTTCGTCTCTAGCAAATATTTCTACGGCAGATATGAACGCACTTTTGAATGGTAAAGGCATTCTTTCAGGATACGGTGATGCATTTAGACAAGCGGCGGCGGATAGTAAAGTGAACGAGGTATACTTGGTTGCTCACGCGCTGCTTGAAACCGGGAATGGTAACTCGACACTTTCAAAAGGTGTCGTGTACAACGGCACAACCGTCTACAACATGTTTGGGATTGGCGCTTACGATGGAAGTGCAGTGAATAGCGGAGCCGCCTATGCCTATAGCCATGGCTGGACGACGCCTGCTAAAGCGATCGAAGGTGGTGCAGCTTGGATCGCTACAAATTATGTCTATAATTCAACTTACCACCAGGATACGCTGTACAAGATGCGCTGGAATCCGGAAGCACTCGTGATGGGGAACGCCGCGCATCAATATGCGACAGATGTTGGTTGGGCAGTTAAGCAAACACCAATGATTGACAGCATGTACAGTATCATTTCTAAATACAATTTAGTTTTTGATGTTCCTGAATATGCGAATTGATAAGCAAAAGAAAAAGGTGTACGGAAGATTGAACTTCCGTACACCTTTTCTCATACGATCAATTTTTTGACTTTCTTCTTTTGCATTAAAGGAGAATAAATGCAGCGAAAACAGCTGCGAGAATGAAACGGTAAATCGCAAATGGTACCAAAGTGAAACGTCTTAGTAATTTAAGGAAGAAAACAATGGCAAGCATCGCGACAACAAATGCGGCGACAAATCCTGTCACAAAAAGAGGAATATCACTTGCATGCAGGAACTTTAGACTTTTTACGAAATCAATACCACTTGCGCCAATCATCATTGGAACAGCAAGAATAAATGAAAATTCCGCAGCTGTTTTTCGCTCAACACCAGCAATGAGACCGCCGGCAATTGTTGAACCAGATCGTGAAAAGCCAGACCAAATGGAAAAAATTTGGAATAACCCGATGACAAACGCCTGTTTATAAGATAATTCTTTTGTTCCCATCCCAGATCTTTGGCTCGTAATGCGTTCGGCAATGATCATCAAAATGCCGCCGACCACGAGTGCAACAAGAACACTCTGATATGAAAAAAGATACTTTTTAATGAAATCATGCAGAAGGATACCGAGAATTCCGGCTGGTATGCCTCCAATAATAATGTGTAGTAAATTCAAATGTTCCGGACCGTTTTTTGGTTCATTACGATAGAAGCCGAATAAACTCCACAATCTTTTCCAATAAAGAACGACTACAGCCATAATCGAACCTAACTGAATGATAACATCAAATGTCTTTGCTGTATCATTTGTAAAATGGAGCAGTTCTCCAGCAAGAATCAAGTGGCCTGTCGAGGATACTGGGGCGAATTCAGTTAAGCCTTCTACTGCACCCATAATGATTGCAATGAGTAAATGAGTCAATAATGTCACCAACCTTAAAATCGGATATATTTGTATTCTTCGAATAAGCCTTTACATTATAGCATAATCAAGTTTCGTATCTTTAACTTTATCAGAGGGGGCAGGTTAATTATTTGTAATAGAATTTTTACTTCTAGAGAGATTGATTGCAGCATAGATTGATTGAGTGGATAAAAAGATAAGCGAAGCAAAACAAATTGCAAATAAGGGTTGACTTATCGCATGAGCAATGTATAATGAATATCACACAAGTCAGAAATGACTGTAATAGGAACATTAAAAGTCTATGAAGAAGAGAGTAACAGTGGAATGCTGCACAAGCGAGCCGGGTTGATGGGAGCCGGCGTAGTTGAAACTGTGAACCGCACTTCGGAGGCGACAGCCTGAATAATTGTAGGACTGTCCGGGAACTCCCGTTATAGAGTCTTAAGCAGATTCCCTTTTTGAAGTGACGTTCAATCGAACTTTTTGAACCGGTGTTCAAAAAGAAGGACAAAAAGAGCCGAGCAGATCGAGGAAACGCAGTTTCGAGCACCGGAGCGTATGCATGAATACGTGAGGAACGGAGAAACAAGTTGACGATGAGATGCGACAGGGATTTTTCCCAGACTTTTTGAACCTTCATTGTGGGAATAACTAGAGTGGTACCGCGGGCATAGTGATCAACGCTCGTCTCTTTTCTAAAGAAAAGAGGCGGGCGTTTTTAATTTTTTCTGCTCGAAAATCTACTCGTTTGAGGACTTTTACACAATTGCATTTTATCTCTCTGAAGTATTAATGAGACATCGGAAGAAAATATTGTTTGTTAATTGGAGGCATTACAGGTGAAAGTAGGCGTTGTTGGGGCAAATGGTTATAGCGGCATTGAATTGATTCGCTTGCTGCTGAACCATCCGCAAATCAAATTGGAAATGCTGATTTCTCATTCCACTAAGGGTGAGCAGCTTCAAAATATCTACTCGCATCTTTCGGGTATTGTCGAAAAGACGCTTGAGGATTTCGACGCGGATGAGCTTGCAGCGAGGACTGAGGTCGTATTCTTCGCCACTCCTGCTGGAATCAGCAAGGACCTACTTCCTGAATGCCTGAAACGCGGATTAATCTGCATTGATCTTTCTGGTGACTTCAGATTGAAAGATCCGCAGGAGTACGCTGACTGGTACCACAAAGATCCGGCAGATGCGGCACTGCTCAATGACGCAGTGTATGGATTGTCGGAGATCAACCGAAGGCAGATTCAGGGTGCGAACTTTATCTCTAACCCTGGCTGCTATCCGACAGCGACGCTGCTTGGTCTCGCACCGGTTCTCAAAAATAAGATCATTGATCTAAGTTCCATCATTGTCGACGGAAAGTCAGGAATTTCCGGATCAGGAAAAAAGGCAATAATCGGAAACTTGTTCAGCGAAGTTAATGAGAACGTGAAGGCATACAAACTTGGACAGCACCAGCATACACCTGAAATTGAACAGACCATTGAGGAAATTAGCGGAGAAAAACACGCGATAACATTTACTACTAATCTTATTCCGATGACTCGCGGATTGATGTGCACGATCTATGCGACGCTGGAACAAGGCTTCTCAACACGAGAGCTCTTAGACCACTATGAAAAGTTCTATGAAAACTCACCTTTTGTTCGAATAAGGCCTCTTGGTACGTGGCCATCAACAAAAGAAGTGCTTGGCTCTAATTTCTGTGATATTGGATTAAATGTTGATGGACGAACGAGGCGTCTGACCATTGTTTCGGTCATCGATAACGTGGTTAAAGGTGCTGCCGGCCAGGCAGTACAGAATCTGAACATTATCAAGGAATGGGATGAGCAGACGGGACTCGCGTTCACCCCGATCTATCCGTGAGAGGGCGAAAATAGTGGAAGAAATGATAAAAACACAGACATCATTCATTCAAGTTGAAAATGGCAGTGTTGGTACACCGAAAGGTTTTCATACAGGCGGGCAAAACATCGGGTTGCGCACAAAACGTCCGGATATGGGCTGGATTTATTCAGTCACTCCGGCCTCGGCAGCAGGCGTCTATACGACGAACCTGTTTCAGGCGGCACCGCTTCAAGTTACTCAGGCCAGCATTGCTGAAGAACAGAAACTCCAGGCGGTACTCGTTAACACGGTGAGCGCGAATTCGTGTACGGGGCAGGAAGGCATTGATAATGCTTATACAACAAGAGCATGGATGGCCGGTCATTTAGGAATACCTGATCATCTCGTTGGCGTTGCCTCTACCGGTGTGATCGGATTGCAGCTGCAAATGGATAAGATGGAAAAGGGAATAGCCGCTATTGCTCTGAACGAACCGAAAGCCCCGTTTGAAGAAGCGATCCTTACAACGGATACAAAGCCAAAACATTTGGCGGTTCAATTCGAGATTGACGGCAAGAAAGTGACGATCGGAGGGGCATGCAAGGGTTCCGGAATGATTCATCCGAACATGGCAACAATGCTCGGATTTGTGACAACCGATGCAGCAGTTGCTCCTGATGCTCTGAGTCACGCGCTTAAGGCAGCGGTCAATAAGACGTTTAACCGGATCACCGTGGATGGCGATACAAGCACTAATGATATGGTACTTGTACTTGCCAATGGTATGGCCGAGAACAAGCTGTTGAATGAACAGCACCCTGAATGGCAAGCCTTTCTTAAAGGTCTTCAGATGGTCTGCCAAGGGCTTGCCAAGTTCATCGCCGCAGACGGTGAAGGCGCAACGAAGCTGATCGAGGTTCAAGTGTCCGGAGCCAAAGATGATCACTCGGCCGAAGTCATCAGCAAATCAATTGTCGGTTCAAGCCTTGTCAAGACGGCGGTCTTTGGAAGCGATGCGAACTGGGGTCGTGTGATTTGCGCAATGGGATACAGCGGCGAATCCTTTGACACAAACAAAGTATCGATGGCACTTGGAGACGTTGTCCTTTTTAAGGATGGCATGCCTGTTGCATTTGATGAAGAGAAAGCGACAGAGTACCTGAACGGAGACAGCGTCGTCATTAAAACGACACTGGGTGAGGGAAATGGTGAAGCAGTGGCCTGGGGCTGCGACTTAACCTATAACTATGTAAAAATTAATGCGTCTTATCGTTCGTGAGAAAAAATGATGTCAGGAGGACAACAATGAACCGTTATCTGGTGATTAAATGTGGAGGAAGTGTTTTTGATAAACTGACTCCCGCCTTTTATAAAAGTATACAGGCGATCCAGGCGGAGGGTGAGTGGCTTCCCGTGATTGTGCACGGCGGCGGTCCGGCGATCACACAGATGCTGGATAAACTGGCCATTCCAACGGTTTTTCATCATGGTCTTCGTGTGACAACACAGGAAGTGCTTGATGTGGCAGAAATGGTATTGAGTGGAACAATGAACAAACAGCTTGTTTCGAATATCTGCGCATCAGGTGGCAAAGCAATCGGTCTTAGCGGCATCGATGGCGGCTTGTTCACGGCAAAGCCAATGGCATTATCGAAACTTGGTTATGTTGGTGAAATTACAGCAGTTGACCCGACCGTTATCACCTGTCTCTGTGAACAAGGATTTATTCCTGTGATCTCTCCAATCTCTATGGACGATAAAGGCCAGCATTACAATATAAACGCGGATCAGGTAGCCGCGGCGATTGCGGCATCATTGAACGGAAAATTATGCTTTATCAGTGATGTTCCCGGCATTCTGGTCGAAAAAGACGGAGAACTCACGCGATTGAAACAAGTGTCCGATCTGGAAATTGAACAGCTGATTAAAATGAAAAAAATCAGCGGCGGCATGATTCCAAAAGCGAAAGCAGCGGTAGACAGCTTAAAACAGAATGTCCAGGAAGTTGTGATTGTGAATGGGATGATGCCGGAATGTCTGATTGATTATACGAAGGGCGTCGAAGTCGGAACAAAAATATTCCTTGAGGAGGAAGCACTTCATGCTTAAAACAAAATCTGAAGAAAAAATCGCACCGGTAATGGCTGCTTATGGACGTTTTCCAATAACCATAGAAAAGGGTAAAGGAAGCTATGTTTGGGACAGTGAGGGTACAAAATATCTTGATTTTACAGCAGGTATTGCAGTCCTTGCGCTCGGTCATGTACCGGATGCTGTTGAAGAAGCGCTGAAGAAACAGCTCGATACACTTTGGCACTGTTCAAACCTGTATCACATTGCACCGCAAGAGAAACTTGCAGAAAAGCTGACCGGCCTCACATGCTGTGATCAGGCGTTTTTCTGTAACAGTGGTGCAGAAGCGAACGAGGGAGCGATCAAATTGGCGCGACGTTATGCCAATTTGGTGCTGGGCAAGCCGGAAGGACATATTGTTACCTTTAATCATTCGTTCCACGGCCGGACGCTTGCGACGATGACCGCCACTGCTCAAGAGAAAATTCAAAGCGGCTTCGGTCCTCTTGTTCCTGGATTTAAATATCTTTCTTACAATGATGATGCATCCGTACAGGCGATCATTGATGATGAAGATTGCATCGCCGTCATGCTGGAAATGGTTCAGGGTGAAGGCGGCGTCATTCCTGCAGACAAGACATGGGTTCAGAAGCTCGCAGCTGTAAGCAAGGATAAAGGTATTCCGCTGATTGTTGATGAAGTGCAGACAGGAATGGGCAGAACCGGTACACTGTTCGCCTATGAGCAATATGGCATTGAGCCGGATATCCTGACGGTAGCAAAGGCACTTGGTTCAGGTATTCCGATTGGCGCCTTCCTTGCGAAAAAGCATGTGTCCGAACTCTTTACACCAGGAACACACGGGTCAACATTTGGCGGAAATCCTTTTTCAACTACAGCCGGTGTTGCAACGATTGAAGCTTTTGAAAAGCAGGATGTACTTGCCCAGTGCTTGAAAAACGCGAAGTATCTTACACAAAAGTTGAATGATCTTAAAGAAAAATATGCGAAAAAACTGACGGCTGTCCGCGGCTTAGGTCTCCTGCTTGGTGTTGAGACCGCCGCCCCGGCAATCGATGTCGTTAATGAACTAAGAGAAAAGCATCACGTGCTCATCCTAACAGCCGGAAAGCATGTATTGCGCATTTTGCCGCCGCTGGTAACGAATGAAGCGGAAATTGATCAATTTATTGCTGCTTTTGACGATGTATTAAAAGAACAATAATAAGGAGGCTGCTGATGATGAAAAAAGGATACCTGCTTCTGGAGTCGGGCCAAGTGTTCCCGGGTATACGCGTCGGCGATTCTTCCTCTGTAATGGGTGAAATTGTTTTCAACACAAGCATGACCGGTTATCAGGAAATCATGACGGACCCATCTTATGCCGGACAGATTATGACCTTTTGCTATCCGCTTATTGGAAATTACGGTATTAATCAACAAGATAACGAGAATGCCAAAATTCAGATGCAGGGCGTGCTTTTCAGCAATCTATGTGAGCTTCCAAGCCACTATCAATCCATTAAAACGGTTGATCAATGGCTGAAACAATCAGGAATTCCTGGTCTCGCTAATATCGATACGCGCGCAGTTGTTAAGGCGGTGCGGCTGAGTGGCACGATGAAAGCCGCAATCAGCGATTCACCCGATTTCGCGCAGATTGACTGGAATCAGCCTCTCCCGCAAGATATGGTCAGCCAGGTGTCGACAGATAACATCAAGGTCTATGAAGGAAGCGGTCCGCATGTTGTGCTGCTGGACTATGGCTATAAAAAATCGATGCTTACAGCGTTACTTGACGAGGGTTGCAAGGTGACGGTGGTCCCTTATAACACAAATTCAGCAGCAGTCGCAGCCTTGCATCCGGATGGGGTGATGTTAAGCAACGGCCCTGGCGATCCAGCCCAGCTGCAAGATCTTTTTGGAGAAGTGAAGAAGATTACCTCCAGCTATCCAACATTAGGCATCTGCTTAGGCCACCAGCTCATTGCATTGGCATATGGCGCGAAAACCGGCAAGTTGCTTTTTGGTCACCGCGGTGCCAACCACCCGGTTAAGGAAATGGTGACGGGCAAGGTTTGGATGACTTCGCAAAACCATAGCTATGTGGTGGCGAAGGACAGCGTTGATTCAGAGCGTTTTTCGATTAGCTATCTTAATGTGAACGATGGATCGGTAGAAGGACTGAGCCACAAGAAGCTTCCTATTGAAACAGTTCAGTTCCATCCGGAGGCTCATCCGGGTCCCGATGATACGCATCCGGTCTTTCAACGATTTATTCATATGATTAAACAGAGCAAAGGTGAAGTGACTCATGCCGTTACGTACTGACATTAAAAAAGTGCTTGTCATAGGTTCGGGACCGATTGTGATTGGTCAGGCGGCCGAATTTGATTACGCCGGTACGCAGGCCTGCCTCGCTCTTAAAGAAGAAGGCATCGAGGTTGTATTGATCAATAACAATCCGGCAACAATCATGACCGACGATCAGATCGCCGATAAAACCTACATTGAGCCGTTAACAATAGAGACGATTGAAAAAATTATCGCGAAGGAACAACCGGATGGTTTGATCGGTACCTTAGGCGGACAGACCGGCCTGAATCTTGCCGTATCCCTTTACGAAAAAGGTATACTGGCAAAATATGAAGTGGAATTGCTTGGCACTTCTGTTGATTCCATTCAGCATGGTGAAGACCGGGAACTATTTAAAGATTTGATGCTCGATATTCATGAACCGATTCCGGATTCTAAAATTATTCGCTCATACGAAGATGGGTTGGCATTCGCCAAAGAGATCGGTTACCCGGTAATCATTCGTCCTGCATACACACTGGGCGGATCCGGTGGCGGTTTTGCCTATAGCGATCAAGATTTGGATGTTGTACTCCATAGAGGCCTTAAGCTTAGCCCGATTCACGAGGTGCTGATTGAAAAAAGCATCAAGGGTTGGAAAGAGATTGAATATGAGGTCATGCGCGATGCAAATGATACTTGTATCATCGTGTGTAATATGGAGAATATGGACCCGGTTGGCGTTCATACAGGAGACAGTATAGTTGTCGCTCCATCACAGACACTGTCCGATGTTCAATATCAGATGCTTCGCAATGCGTCTCTGAAGATTATTCGGGCCTTGAAAATTGTCGGCGGATGCAATATCCAGTTTGCTTTGAATCCAAATTCTGATGAGTATGCAATTATTGAAGTCAATCCGCGTGTTAGCCGGTCATCAGCTCTTGCGTCCAAAGCAACCGGCTATCCGATTGCTCGTGTAGCCGCTAAGTGCGCAATCGGTTTTCACTTGGATGAAATTTTAAATCCAATCACTGGAACGACCTACGCGTCATTTGAACCTGCGATTGATTACATTGTCGTCAAAATTCCGCGTTTCCCATTTGATAAATTTACTGAGGCGGATCGAAGCCTTGGCACACAAATGAAGGCAACTGGAGAAGTCATGGCGATTGACCGAACCTTTGAAGGTGCGCTGAATAAAGGCGTGCGTTCGATGGAAATGGGATTCACCGGACTGGAGAGCAAGGCGCTTAGCAGCCAATCCGACGCTGCTCTAGAACAACATTTGAAGAACACTACAGACCTGCGTCTATTTGCGATCAGCGAACTTTTACGCCGCGGCCAAACGGTAGAGGATATTTACCAAAAGACAGAAATTGATCAGTGGTTCTTAAATGCCATTCAAGGGATTGTTTCTTTTGAAATGGAACTTACCGGAATGGATATCAAAGTAGTAACGGATGCGCAATGGGAACATGCTAAGTGGATGAATATAGGAAATCAGCGGCTCGCCGATTTGCTCAGGGTTTCGTTAGAGGAAGTAGATGCATGCGTAAATGCCGCCGGACTTTCGCCTTCTTACCATTTGGTGGATACCTGTGCAGGTGAATTTGAGGCTCAAACGCCTTACTATTATTCAACCTGGTTCGGTGCTGATGAAGCTCCGGTCAGTGATAAGCCTAAGATCTTGATTGTCGGCTCAGGGCCTATTCGAATCGGTCAAGGGATTGAATTCGACTATTGTTCTGTTCAGGCCACAATGGCTGTGAAGAAGAACGGGTATGAAGCCATCGTGATTAACAACAATCCGGAAACGGTCAGCACGGATTATTCAATTGCCGATCGGCTGTATTTTGAACCTCTTGCCGTTGAAGATATCCTGCATGTTGCAGAGAAGGAAAACGTTCAAGGTGTACTTGTTCAGTTTGGCGGTCAGACGGCCGTTAATGTGGCGAAAGCGCTGGAACAAGCGGGAATAACGGTTTTGGGTACTTCGACAGAGAGTATCGATAGAGTAGAAGATCGGGAACAATTCTATGATCTTCTAAAATCTCTTGAGATTCCTCACATCCAAGGACTCACCATTCATCGGCTTGAAGATCTTCCTGCTGCTGGCGAAAAACTCGGTTATCCAATTCTTGTCCGTCCTTCGTACGTGATTGGCGGGCAGTCGATGTTCTTATTCCATCAACCGGAAGAATTGGAGGCTTATATAACCAGTGAAAGAAACTTGAATGATCAGTCGTTTCCGCTGCTTGTTGATCGTTACATGCCAGGTGTTGAGTGTGAGGTTGACGCAATCAGCGATGGACAACAGACAGCAATCCCGGGAATCTTCCAGCACATTGAACGGGCAGGGGTTCATTCAGGTGACAGCATTGCAATTTTTCCATCATTCAGTCTTGATCAAGCGGTGCAGGATGAGATTGCGGAGGATACACGAAAGATATGCCGCAGCCTGAATGTTAAAGGCTTAATCAACATTCAGTTCGTAATCGCAGCCGGAAAAGTGTTCGTTCTTGAAGTGAATCCGCGGGCTTCGCGGACGGTTCCAATCATCAGCAAGGTGACCGGCATTCCGATGGTTGAAAAAGCGGTGAGCATCCAGCTTGGTCAAGGGCTGGATCAACAGAATCTCCCAGATGGCTATTACTCAAGACCTGACTTTTTTGCGGTCAAGGCTCCTGTATTCTCTTTTACCAAGTTAAAGGGTGTTGATCCCGTACTTGGTCCTGAAATGAAATCAACAGGTGAACAGCTTGGTATGGGACAGACGGTAGAAGAGGCGTTTATGAAAGGTGTTTATCTGAACGAACTCAACCCATTCTCATCCGAATCTGAGAGAAAAGCTATTTTCTGTTCGGTCACAACAAGTCAGCAGAACGAGAGCCTTGAATTGATCAAGCAGCTCACGGAGCGAGGCTTCGAAATCTTTGCAACACCGGGAACAGCCGATGCTTACCAAAACGCCGGAATTACGGTAACAAAGGTTGATGATGATGAAGCAGAGGTTGCCGCTCAAATATCAAGCGGTAAACTAACAGCCGTATTCAATATTCCAACAGCAGGGCGCAATAGGCAGTCCTTTGGTTTCAAGATCAGGGCGCTCGCACTGCGTTATCAGGTGCCTGTATACACATGCGCGGATACACTAGAGGCAGCATTAGCCGCCGCAAAAGTAGAACGTTCGCAGCAAGTGCACACGCTTGATGATTATCGGAACTTGACTTATATGACGAATAAAGGGAAGTGATCTTTTTGGCAAACGATACGGCAGCCACATTGCAAGGCAGAGATTTTCTAACTATTGCCGAATTTACAGAAGAAGAACTTAAGGCATTTTTGCAAACTGCAGTGGCACTCAAAACCATGCAAAAACAAGGTGTTCCGCATCATTTTTTACAGGGACAAACGCTAGGAATGATCTTTGAAAAAGCATCGACCCGGACACGTGTTGCGTTTGAAGTAGGCATGTACCATCTCGGTGGTTCTGCGCTATACTTAAGCAGCAAGGATATCCAGATTGGTCGCGGTGAGACGATTGCCGATACAGCGAAAGTCCTTTCAAGAATGGTCGACGGCATCATGATTCGGACGTTTGGTCATGAGATTGTGGAAGAGTTGGCAGCAAATGCCGATGTGCCGGTGATCAACGGTTTAACTACTACCCATCACCCGACACAGGTCATTGCGGATCTGCTGACGATCTATGAACATAAAGGAAAACTGGAAGGACTCAAAGCTTGCTTCATTGGCGACGGATATAACAATATGGCGCATTCGCTGATGGAAGGCGCGGCAGCCGTAGGCATGGATATGATAGTGGCCAGCCCGAAAGGCTACGAACCGGATGCTGAAATTCTGGATGCAGCAAAAGCCAGAGGCTCGAAGAATGGCTGCACCATCGCATTCACCAACTCTCCGCAGGAAGCAGCTGAGGGCTGTGATATTGTGATTACCGATACATGGCTTAGTATGGGTGATGAGGCGGAAGCAGACAAACGTCTCCATGACTTCCAAGGCTTTCAAGTTGACGATGCGCTTGTCGGGCTAGCGAAGCCAGATCATATTTTCATGCACTGCCTGCCTGCCCATCGTGGTGAGGAAGTTACACCAAGTGTTATTGACGGCGCTCACTCAGTTGTATTTGACGAAGCGGAAAATCGTTTGCACGCCCATAAGGCAATTCTAAAATGTTTGATGGAAAAGAACGCATAAAGAATCTGTTCAAAAAGGAGGACAAAAAGGGCCGAGAAGATCAAGGAAGCGCAGTTTTGAGCACCGGAGCGTATGTGAATAATACGTGAGGAGTGAAGAAACAAGCTGACACAGAACTTCCGCAGGACGCGGTGACTTCTGCGTTATGCACAGGACGTGCATGATTTTAGCAGAAGAACCTTCTTACCTTTTCCCGGACTTTTTAAACATCCTTTTAAAAAACAAATTACTCCTAGGAGGACTTCAACAATGGCAAAAGAAAAAATCGTTTTGGCGTATTCCGGCGGTCTCGATACCTCGGTATGCATTAAGTATCTTCAGGACAAGTACAATTACGATGTGGTTGCACTAAGCATTGATGTTGGTGAAGAAGGCAAAGATCTAGATAAGGTTAAACAAAAGGCACTTGATGTCGGGGCAATTAAATCCTATGTTGTTGACGCAAAGGAATTGCTCGCTGAAGGCTATCTCGCCCCTGCACTTCAAGCGAATGCATTGTATGAAGGCGTATATCCGCTCTCTTCCGGGCTTTCTCGTCCATTGATCGGAAAATTGCTCGTTGACGTTGCTCACAAAGAAGGCGCGACAGCAGTTGCTCACGGCTGCACTGGAAAGGGAAACGACCAAGTACGGTTCGAAGTAGCGATTCAGGCACTTGATCCATCGCTTAAAGTAGTTGCTCCAGTTCGTGAATGGGGCATGACACGTGATGAAGAAATTAAATATGCGGAAAAGAACGGTATTCCGATTCCTGTTGATCTCGACAACCCATTCTCGATTGACGCGAACATCTGGGGACGTGCATGCGAAGCCGGCGTACTCGAAAATCCATGGAACGAACCACCGGAAGAAGCTTTTGCTTGGACAAATCCGATTGAAAAAACGCCGGACACACCGGAATACATTGAAATTGCATTTGAAAAAGGTGTTCCTGTTGAACTGAACGGTGAAAAGAAACCATTCACTCAAATTATTAAAGAATTGAATGCACTCGGCGGTCTGCATGGTGTCGGAAGAATCGATCACATCGAAAACCGTCTGGTCGGCATCAAATCTCGTGAAGTTTATGAAAATCCTGCTGCGTTGATTCTGATTAATGCGCACCAGGCCCTTGAAACGATCACACTGACCAAAGAAGTTTCGAAGTTCAAACCACTGATTGACAAGGAAATCGCCCAAGTGATCTATGATGGCCTCTGGTACTCACCAATCAGAGAAGCTCTGATGGCATTTGTTGAACAAACGCAGCAAGTTGTTTCCGGTAAAGTTCGCGTGAAACTCTTCAAAGGAAATCACGTCGTTGTCGGACGCGCTTCGGATAACAGCCTGTACAATGAAAAACTGGCAACTTATACGAAGGGTGACGCTTTTGATCACAATGCGGCAGTAGGATTCATCAAACTGTGGGGACTTCCGACCAAAGTGAACGCTGAAGTCCACAAGAACGATGCTGAAACGGAGGCAGATCATGGCGAAGCTGTGGGGCGGCCGGTTTACGAAATCAACTAATAAATTAGTTGATGAATATACCGCGTCAATTTCGTACGATCAGGAACTGGCAAAAGAAGATATTGAAGGCAGTCTTGCCCATGTGCAGATGCTAGGTGAATGCGGTGTCGTCACTGAGGAAGAAGCGAAGACGATACAGCAAGGTCTGCGCACGATTCTGAAAAAGGTGGAAGATGGAGAAGCACATTTTTCAACCGACATGGAAGACATTCACATGAACATTGAGAAGATGCTCATTGATGAAATCGGCCCGGTAGGCGGCAAGCTTCATACAGGACGAAGCCGCAACGACCAGATCGCGACCGACATGCACTTGTACATGCGGAAGAAAACGAACGTGCTGATCGACTTGTTGGAAGACGTTCAATATGCGCTTCTTGAACAAGCAAAGGCAAATGTGGATACAATTCTTCCAGGGTATACGCACCTGCAGCGTGCACAGCCGATTTCCTTTGCACACCATCTGCTCGCATATTTCTGGATGTTTGAACGTGATAAAGGGCGTCTACTAGACAGCATCAAGCGTATTAACGTGTTGCCGCTTGGAGCAGGTGCTTTGGCAGGGACAACATTCCCGATCAACCGCCGCCGTGTCGCTGAACTGCTCGATTTTGACGATGTCTACCCAAACAGCATGGATGCGGTCAGCGATCGTGATTTCGTTGTTGAAGCATTAGCAGACTGCTCACTGATCATGGTTCATCTCTCCCGCTTGTCCGAGGAAATGGTGCTCTGGAGCAGCCAGGAATTCCAGTTCATTGAACTGGACGATGCGTTCTGCACCGGTTCCAGCATCATGCCGCAGAAGAAAAATCCGGATGTATCCGAATTGCTTCGCGGCAAGACCGGACGTGTATTCGGGCACCTAGTCGGTTTGCTGACTGTGCTTAAAGGTCTTCCGCTTGCTTATAATAAGGACATGCAAGAAGACAAGGAAGGAATCTTTGATACCGTGAAAACACTGGAAGGTGCACTGCAGCTTCTCGCGCCTATCCTCGAAACGATGACGGTAAAGAAAGACCGGATGCGCCATGCGGTTGAAAAAGATTATTCTAATGCAACAGATATTGCCGATTATCTGGCCAAAAAAGGGCTGCCATTCCGAGAAGCACATGAAGTTACCGGAAAAATGGTCCTTTACGCCATTGAAAATAAAAAGTATCTACTGGATCTGGACCTCGAAGAATACAAACAGTTTAATTCGCTGTTTGAAGAAGACATCTTTGAAGCGCTAAAACCTGAAAATGTAATGCGTGCCCGCGAAAGCGAAGGCGGCACTGCACCGCACCAGATCGAAAAGCAACTAAAGCTTGCGGAAACAAAGCTGCATCAGAATCATGAAAACTGAGACAGCTGTTTCATAAAGCCTTTTGAAGGGAATCATTTTCTCCGTCCCGCAAAAGGCGAGTACCCCCCTAAATTAGCTTAATGTTTCATAAAGCGTCGGATACGAATCATTCGTATCCGTCTTTTTTTACCTGATGGATGGCAGACGAATACTGGACAGCTGCTTAAGAAAGTCTCAGTATTGATAGTCGAGCCGAAACCAAAGCTTAGATCGAACAAGCGAAAGTTCCGGAGGAATAGTGAAAACCAATTATGAAAATTCGGAACAGTAACGAACAACGGAAAAGTAGTAACTAAACCTGTGAAAGTAGTAACTAATTGAGTAAAAGTAGGAACGAAAATCATGAGTAGTAACGAATGAAAGAAAAGTAGTAACTAAACCCGAGAAAGTAGTAACTAATTGAGTAAAAGTAGGAACGAAAATCGGAAGTGGAGCCGAATCTAGTTTCAGGTTTATAATCTCTTTTTCTGCTATGATAGCAACAGACACTTTTTAGGAAAACGTAGATATAGAAAGGCTGATTGAAAGTGAAAGCAGTTCAAACAGATCTTGCAGCAGAGCGGCAGAGCCGAGGGGCACATGTCCGTTTTGTGTTGGTGCTTGGCGCGTTAGGCGCTTTCGGTCCATTATCAATGGATATGTATCTCCCTTCATTGCCATCGCTCACCAAAGATTTGCAAACAACGACATCTCAAGCGCAGTTAAGCATCACAGCATGCTTGATCGGCCTTGCGGCAGGTCAAATCATCTTAGGTCCGCTCAGCGATAAATATGGGCGTAAAAGACCTTTGCTTGCCGGTTTAATAACATTTACTTTGGTGTCATTTCTTTGCTCGATTACCACATCGATTGGCTGGCTGGTCCTGCTGCGCTTAATTCAAGGCATGGCCGGGGCGGCCGGTATGGTTATTTCCCGAGCGATTGCCAGGGATTTGTATAACGGTCCTAAACTAACGAAATTTTTCTCAATGCTCATGGCAATTAACGGCATTTTTCCGATATTGGCGCCGATCTTAGGCGGATTTGTGCTCCGATTCACATCGTGGCATGGCATTTTTGTGGTGCTATGCGTGATAGGATTTCTGCTGTTTCTTGGTTCCCTGATCTCTATTCCGGAAACATTGCCTGTTGAGAAGAGAATCTCGGGCGGATTGAGCGCAACACTTTCAACAATGGGCAGCATTTTCAGGGACAAGCAGTTTGTCGGTTTTGCTCTAGTGTTGGGCCTTGTCATGGGCGCGATGTTCTGCTATATTTCAGCGTCTTCGTTCGTGCTTCAGGACATGTTTAACGTTTCGCCCCAAGGCTTCAGTTTGTTTTTTGCCACGAATGGGTTCGGTATTGTGGTGATGTCTCAGCTTGCCGGTCTGCTTGCCGGCCGTGTGAACGCTAGGAAGATTCTGAGAACCGGTATTTACATTGCGACGATCGGAAGCATCGCACTATTTGCAAGTTTGTTGCTGAATCCGCCACGGCTCATTGCGGTGATTGTTCCACTTTTCCTTGTAGTTTCTATGGTTGGTCTCGTCAATTCAACCGCTTTTTCATTAGCCATGCAAACCCAGGAAAAGGCGGCTGGAAGCGCATCAGCCATTCTCGGTCTCGGCATGAATACCGTTGGCGCTCTTCTTTCGCCGGTTGTCGGAATTGGCGGCAGCCATACGTATTTCCCTATGGCATTGATGATTCTATTCTGTGAGCTGTCTGCTTTTATCATCTATTTGTTCTTTATTCGGAGAAAACCTCTAAAAATCGCAAAATGAAAAGAGATTGGTATAATGAAATCATTTTTAATGGATTTATATCAAATTCGGCCGAGCCAGCTCTATTTGGATCAGGAAAAAATAGAGCGGTTGAAAGGCGCATTTGATCCGCTCAATGTTCGGTTTAACGCACCGCTTCCAATTAAGAAAAATGGCGGAGAAGCATTCCTGACCGATGGGCACACCAGGGCCTTTCTGTATAGTGAAGCGAAGATCTCAGTTATTCCCGTTTATTGGGATACGGATGATCTGGACATGGATCTCTATCAAACCTGTCTTGAGTGGTGCCGTAAAGAACAAGTAATCTTCATTGATGATTTAAAAGATCGGATTCTTCCGCATGAGCAATTTGAGAAACAATGGATTGAACGCTGCGCGCGGGCAGTAAAAGGGGAAGACTGACGTTTATCTTTGAATGACAAAAAGCCCGGAAGGCATGCTAGATACCTTCCGGGCTTGATTGTTTATTAATTAAGCTTGCGGACTTTGTGTATATTCAGCTTCTACATTAATCTTAATCTTATTGCCAACAACGAGGTTGCCGTTTGCAAGTGACTGGCTCCAAACGAGACCGAAATCACGGCGATCAATGGCAAATGAGAGGCTTGCGCCGCCACGTTTCAAGCCGTATGGATCATCAATTGGCGTGCCAACTTCAGCTTCAAAGACTACTGGCTTGCTCGTTCCCTTGATTGTCAAAGTACCTTCGATGGCATATTCTTCATCATCGGTTGCAGTCACTTTTGTTGACACAAATTTTATTTCCGAAGTCTGCGCTCTTTAAGTGGTCATCCCTGTCTTTAATTCGTGTGTCAATGCTCGCAACATCAATAGATACATCAACGGCACTGATTTTGCCGCTTTCATCTGTAGTAACTGTTCCTGAAGTTGTTTTGAAATTTCCTTTTACATTGGCAAGACCCATGTGTTTTACTGAAAATGCAGTTTCTGTGTGTGCTGTGTCAATCGTCCATTTTGTCATGTTTATCCACTCCCAATTAGGGTTTTTTTTAATTCTATTATTATAAATCAGGCTTGGCAAAAGCCAAACCAATTCATTGCGAAATAACGGATTCAGAAATTAATTCTCTTCAGAAACAACCGTGAATCGCTCGTTCAAGTGTTCAGGCTTTTCAATTTCATCGACAACTGCAGCAGCGTAATCTTCATAACTTACATAGCTTTTTCCCTCACTGTTCGTGAGTAAATGATCCTTTCCGGTTTTGTAATGACCGGTTCTTTTTCCAAGCGCGAAGAGAGCGGATGGGCTGACGAACGTCCAATTCAAGTCGGTTGTAGTTTTTAGTTCATCAAGATTTTTGGCCTGATTAGAGGCAGTTGCGAAAAAGATTTTTGGAAAATCCGGCGTATCAACTACGCGTAGTGTCTTCGCCTCATCCACATACAAACTTCCTGCTCCGCCGACAACGATTAATCGTGTACCTTTAACTCCGGATAATAATTGAATCAGTTTTCGGCCAGCCTCAACATGAAGATTCTCTTTGTCTTGCGGTGCTGAAAATGCATTAACAACCACATCAAAGGATGCAAGATCTTCACGAGTTAAATCAAAGAGATCCTTTTGAATAAATGCGAGATCAGGATCAGCCAATTTCTCCGGGTTTCGGACGATTGCTGTTACCTGATGACCTCGCTTTTTTGCTTCCTCAAGAATACGTGAACCCGCTTTTCCAGCGGCACCAATGATTGCAATGTTCATAAATGATTCCTCCTGAATTGATGTAACAAATATGGTTACAACTTGATGATAAGAAAATCATCGTTCTAATAAGAGACGATGAAGTACATCTTCAATTGTTTCTTTGGCCAGTGTTCTTTCCAAAGCAGATTGAGCTTCATTAAATGCCTCATCGAGAACGCTTCGAATACCTTTGCCAACAGGACAATGTGGATTCGGGTTGTCATGAACTGCAAAAAGATGATCTTTCGGTTCTACAGCCTGATACACGTCGAATAGCGAAATCTCTGCAGGCGGCCGGGTTAATGAGGCACCGGCTTTTCCGGCGGTCGTCTGAATTAACCCAGCCTTTTTCAGCATGCCCAGGATTCTTCGAATGACTACCGGATTTGTATTCACACTTCCGGCAATATAGTCTGATGGAAGATCTGTCTGCGGTTTGGAAGCGATCAGCGCCAGAA
The DNA here is from genome assembly GCF_000497245.1 of Sporolactobacillus laevolacticus DSM 442. Lineage (GTDB taxonomy): Bacteria > Bacillota > Bacilli > Bacillales > Sporolactobacillaceae > Sporolactobacillus > Sporolactobacillus laevolacticus. The sequence continues at coordinate 43,441 of NZ_AWTC01000005.1, read as the reverse complement.
TATGAATGGCGACTGCAACTCGAGTGTTAATCAATTTCCTCACCACCTGTAACTATTTTAATTACAACTATAATGTTTGTCAATCATTTTTTTGTATTCGTTAAAAAGCAATATTAGCGTAATAATGATTTTTGGTTCAATTCTGTCCGATAAGTAGTAGCCAAACAAAATAAAAATCCCGCTTTGGCATGGCTCACCAAAGCAGGATGGTCAAAAATTGATCTGTATAGTTTAACGGAATTTGGAAGGATTAATGCTTCACCATTGTTTCGACATGACCATCTGGATAGCCAACCAATACTTTTTCTGTAATTCCAATGAAAAGTCCGTGTTCAACAACACCGGTTAAATGATCCAGCTCAATAGCGAGTAAAACCGGATCAGCAATTGAATGTAAATGAAGATCTAATATATAATGATGCGCATCCGTGACATATGGATGTCCCTCAGAATCACGCCGCAGTTTCGGCAAATAGCCTTTCTCGGAAAGGGCGGCTTCAACATGTTTCCATCCAAATGGGATCACTTCAACTGGCAAAGGAAATGCACCTAATTGTTCCACTTTCTTACTGCTGTCAACGATCCACACGCGACGGGTTGAGACCTTGGCTACCATCTTTTCATAAAGAAGGGCACCACCGCCGCCTTTAATACCGGTTAAATCAGGGTCTACTTCATCGGCACCGTCAATCGTCACGTCAATCGTAGTGACTTCATTCAAGGCGCGCATCGGAATATTCCACTTTTTTGCAAGTTCGATTGTTTGCTGTGAAGTTGCGACACCGGTTATTTTAAAACCCGCCGCCACTTTCTCGGCAAGCGCCTTAAGAAAGAAATAGACGGTTGATCCTGTGCCGAGTCCAATAGTCATTCCTTCTTGGATCTCTTCCAGCGCTTTTTTTCCTGCCGCTTCTTTTCCATTCATGATGATCCCTCGACTTCCTTTGTATCGTTAAGCTCGTTTTGTCATTTGAGGTGTATGATATCGTTCTCAACTTATTATATCGAAAGTGTTTGGCGGTTCCAATGTCGATTTTTTGAATTCATGGCAGCATGGTAAGAGGATTTATAAATAAAGAAGCGCAACTTTTCAGTTTGAAACCGAAGAGTTTATGCACGTGAGCAGAAGATTTATGTGCAGTCCAATGGGATTTGTGCTCGGAAAAATGAAAATGTGCGCGAAACAGAGTAAGATACGCGCGGATGATAGAATTCGAATTTGCTCAGCTGCTGAAGCCAAAGGGCAAGTTGGTACAATCTTGAGCACGAAGTGGATGACGCATTTAGAATACGCAAAAAGGCGGCTACCATTCATTTGAGCCGTCTTTTAATATTTTTTAATGCTCACTGTAATTTTCTAATAACAGGTGCATTATTTACTCTCTAGAGCGTCTATCCGTTTTTCGAGTTTTGCGAGCAGTTCATAGTTTGCGACCAGCCGTTTGATCAGATTTAGTTCGGCCTGAGCGGTCATGACATGGTCCTGCGCGTGAACCATCAGAAAGCTTGGCGTGTGCCCGGCATTGGCATTACGGATGGTTTCCGTCTGCCATTTGTGCCCTTTAAGAAATTCATCTTCTGCTGCATCAAGATGTTTCTGAGCTTCTTCAAAATTGAAGTCTTCCGCGGCATCCAATGCCTCGTAAGCTTCACCGCGGGCATTTCCGCCATGAAGGATGAGTTTAAATACGGCTTCTTCTGCTTGTTCTGGCATGGTTCATCCTCCTTATAATGTTACAGAATTAGTGTCAGAAGCGGTTTGTTCTGCACCTTTCTTTTCTTGTTCTACAAGTGTTGCTTCGTATTTCTTAAAGAATGGCCAGTAGATGACTGCAGCGATTGCGGCATCAATGACCTGCATCAGGCCTGCAAAGAAGTGACCGCCAGTGGCAATGAATCCGCCGAGGAAGATCGGAACGGTAAATGGTGGCTGAATGATTACCGGTGGCAGAAGATGCGTCGCGAACAAAATGTAATTAATAGTCACAATAATGATCGGCCCAATAATAAATGGGATAAACATAATTGGATTCAGGACGATTGGCAGCCCGAACAGAATCGGTTCATTGATATTGAAGAGCGTTGGAACAATCGCTGTTTTTCCGACCTGTTTAATTTGTTGAGATTTCGAGAATAACATAAAGAGTGCAAGGCCGAATGTTGCACCTGATCCGCCGATATGGGCGAACATATGGAAGAAAGGTTCCGTCACGATACCATGAGCAACATGGCCGGCAGCTACAGCGTTCGTATTCGCTGCGAGCTGGCTCATCCAGAATGGATAAGCGACGGATGAAACAACATTCATGCCATGGATACCCATTGACCAAAGGAGCAGCATCAGGAAAATCATGCCTAGGGCAGCAGGATAAGAGTTGGAGGCAGACACGAGCGGGCTAAAGAGATCAAGCACGGCTTGTGGAATAGTGATATGAAAGTTTGCCCACACGATCCATTCAAGCGCCCACACAATCGGCAGTGTCAGCATAAACGGAACCAGCGCTCGGAAAACACGCATGACGTATGGAGGAACACCTGCCGGCATTTCAAAGGCGAATCCTTTGCTAATTAGGAAACTCATAAATTCAGTAGTCAAAATACCAAGAATAATCGCGACAAACAACCCTTGGCCGCCCAGGTAATTAAGGATCTGTCCAAATGGCACTTTGCTGATGTCCGTAACAGGGAATGCGGTCATGAAAAAGGCGAGCATGGAAAGAATTCCGGACATTACTGAGTCGAGGCCTCTGCGTTCACCAAGACTATAGCCGACACCAAATGCGACGGTAACGGCCATGATCCCGAATGTAAGATTGAACGGGAACATAATTTGTGCCTGAATCGGCTTTATACCGTTCTCCCAAGCATGAATAATTCCCCAGTTAACGGTAGTCGGCGGGTTAGCAATGATCAGAAAAAGTGCACCGGTCAAAATAACGGGTAAAGCGAAAATAACAAAAGCGTCACGAATGGATTGCAGGTAAATATTCTGAGCCATTTTTCCAAGCGGTCCCATCAATTTATCTTCGACCCAATTGAGAACACCGTTCATATTTATTTCCCCCCAGACTATTTATTGTTTGATTAGACCTAATACCTGATCCAAAACCTTATCGCCATCCATCAGTGCGAAGGCGCGTTGATCAACGAGATCGCATGGAATGTGATTGGCATCGGCGATTTTTGTTACTTCTTTTTTCAAGTGGCGGACTTGCGGTTCCAGAAGCGCAACCGTGTATTGGGAAGCTTTTTTCTTGAACTCTCCGGTTCCGCCGGCGTCGGCCTGCAGGTCGATGTTTCTTTTCTTTGCCGCATCCTGAACACGTACAGCGAGCTGGCTCGATGTCGCTCCCCAGCTGCATAAGATGATGAGTTTAATAGGTTCACTCATTCCAATTCCTCCTTTGTTTCTTTTTTCGGGCGAACGTGAGGCAAGAGCCATGTGCATCAATTCTGTTTACGGCTTGCGACTTTCTTGGAGAAGAAGCTTTTGCTAAACGCATCAACACGTTTGTAGTTTCCTAGAAGCCACTGGCTGAACCATGTTGCGAAAAAGAAAACAATCGCAAAACTTGTGCCGAACAAAAGTAAAGTCAAGCTGTGCGGCTGCTTCATGATCAGACTGTAGCATCCATAACCGATCCAAATCACCGAGAAAACGCTAACATAAATCTTCGCGAATCGACTCACCTTCACACCTCCCACATTCATTTCCCGTACACATTATCTCAAGCAATTTTCATGCCAATATAAAAAAACAAGATCCACGAACGGATCTGTTAAAAAAGGCTTATATCGTTTGAAAAAAATGCTTTTGCACACATCATGATCTGTGTAATGGAATTTGTGTGCAAATAAATATCTGTGCAATTTCAAGCTGATTTCTGCTGCTTGCCAAGCACAATCAAAGAATGCTGCAAGTGTAAATCAATACTCAGATGAAGCTGGGATTCCAGATCAGCAAAAAGCGGAGCCCAAACGGTGAGATCTCTTTCCGTCACCTGAGTGTCAAGCTCTTTTAATTCATCTGGAACGGCGGGATCCGGGCCGTGAACAAGCCGCGCCTCGATGATCTGATCAGCCAGGCTTCCTAGATGCATCCACATACCCAGTTTGGTTTCTGTATCCCATTGATAAAATGTACTGATCCGTTCATAATGTGGGAAAGCGATTTTTGCGTAGCTCACTGGATTCAAATGACGGACAATTTTTCCTAATCCTACGGGCGCCAATTCGCGCATTTCTTGGTCATTGAGTGTCTTTTCCTTCTGATAAGGTGCGCCGAGCGGACGAGTTACTTCTAGTAGGCGGTGCAGTCTTGAATGGCCGTCGTCTCTTAGCAATTCTAATGCAGGAATATAGGGCACATTTTCAAACGCGACAGGAACAGTTCCGACAATCGCGATCAGATGATACTGTTTCTGGAAAGTACTGAGCATCGTAGAATCATGAGAGACAGGGTCGATTCGGATTGCTCTTACCGCTACATCATTGTCTTCCGCACGCAACTGTTCGGATAACCAATCGTGAAGCAATTGCGCCGTACCCTCTCCAGTTAAACAGACGGTTACGATCAGTCTCTGTTTTACTTCTTTTGGCTGCTCCGGAAGCTGGTCTTTGGGAGCAAGAGCGAAAAAAGCTTGACGTGACGCCTCATACACAGTTTCCAGATCATTTTCAGTGATCAGCGCCTTGCGACCCGCCTCAATAAGCATCGGCATATTAACGTTGGCCAGTGTCTTAATAGGAATACCTAGGTCATGGCTGAGTGATTCGCCCATTGTCACAAGAGAGCCGATATCCACGAGCATAAGAATTCCCGACTTCCCATCCTGATCAACAATAAACTGGCGCACTTTTTTATAGGTCACTCCAGTGGCCTCCGTAAGCGGCATATCTACGGGATGAATGATCGGACTTCCAAGCAAATAATTAGTAACCTCAGCCATTGAGCTTGCTGTTGACCGCCCGTGAGTAACGAGAAAAACGAGCACGCCGCCTTCCCGTTTGTTTTCTGGAATGGTCGTAGAGGCAATCAGATGAGCAAGCAGTTCGATCTCACTTGCTGGAAGAACAAGCTGTATTCGATTTTGCAGAAATTCTGCCAGCTTTGCCGCAGCTTTTCTGTATAAAGGTTTCGCCATCGGTAAATCCGGAAGAGAGGAGCGCGGCGCATCTGAAGATTGCTGCCTGAAAGCTTCAAGATGAAGGCCAATGGCAATCGTTTGTTTTGAGCCGTACTCAAAGGTAAAATCATCTTTAAAGTAAAATTCTGAATCCCGGAGCGCATCGAGAAGGTCATGATCAATAAATCTGACCCAGCTAGGCTCTGACTCAAGCCTCTTTTCTGACAGTGACTTCAACTCTTCAAGATAGTGGTCGACAGCAGTTTTCATTGAGTTTTCGGATGAAGAGGCAAAGTTATCGTCATTGGCATCCTTTTTCATTTTGGCAAGGATTGAATAGATTGTTTGAATGGGCAGTGGTCCGCTAGACTTCCCCGATGTGACTAAGTGACTGGTCTTATGATCGACTTCAAATTCATTTCTTGTCATGCTGCTTAGAACTTGTGAAGGAATATCATTTCTTTGAATGGTGACTTGTTCCGTACCTTCCTGAAGGTGACGCATAAAAGCTCTCGCACACGAGATCTGAATATCGCTTTTCAGTTGTCCGATATTTCCCGGGCATGCATATTTTAAGAAAGCCTTCCGACAGTAATCTTCGATAAGTAAGGGCAATTTCATTTTTTTGGCTTCTGATTTAAGAAAATAAGTGAGGAATTCCTCACGTTCTTTGTGTGTGCGTTCTCTGAGAGGCGGGATTGACAGTTTTAAAGTGAATCGACGCAGCAAGGTTGGCAATAGGGTTGACTCAAGCGTTTCTGTTGTTGCACCGATCAGAATAAGCTTGGCGTGGCTCATTTTGTCTGTATCCCCAAGACGTCGGTACAAGCCTTTATCGATTAAATAGAAGAGCATTTCCTGACCGCTTGGCGGTAAGCGGTGAATTTCATCAAGAAATAAAATACCGTTATTCGCTTGCTCAACAAGACCGACTTCATTTTTTTCGGCCCCCGTAAAAGCACCTTTCTTAATGCCGAAGATATGGCCCATCAATAATTCAGGATTTTGCGCGTAATCGGCACAGTTAAATGTAATAAAAGGCGCTTTTATCCGATTCCACGGTTTAGCAGCAGCGATCTGAGCTAAATACTCAGCCAGATAACTTTTTCCTACGCCTGTTTCACCGGACAGTAATATGTGCAGCCCCTGTTCCGGATAAAAAAGGGCTGCCATTCCTTTTTCGATGACCATTTTCAAACTCTCATCTGCGCCAATGAAGTGCTGATCTATTTGCTCGGAAAAATGGATGGTGTTGCTGGCTGGAGGCGAGGTTTTGTCATGTATGGCATGTTGCGAAAAGTTCTTATCATGATCAGTCAATGTCGGGCAAAAATAGCGTACAGGTTTGCCCGTCGTTTTCTCCAGTTTGTTTTTTTTTGCTAAGCTATTCAGATAGCGACTGGCTGTTGAACGGTCCAACTGAAAATAAGCTGCCAGCTCGGCGGCTGTAAAACCGCCGGACCATTTACCAGATTGTTTCATTATGCTGGAGTAAATTCGATCAATTTTCTGCATGGCATCGACTTCTTTCAGAAAATGATAGCGGTTTCTTTATCTTCAATTGTACACTTAATAGATCTATGATTAAAGTACAATGTCCAGCATGTCTTTATAGTTATTCAAAAAAAAGATGCCATCATGGCATCTCATTTTTTCGCTTTTTCATAGCTCTTGCGCAAGTCAATGGCAACTTCGGGATAATCAGTAATAATGGCGTCAAGGCCCATTTCGAAGGAAAGCTGCATCAGTTTCGGTTTGTTCACTGTCCACGCACGCACTTTGATTCCATGCTCATGTAATTGCACTGCCGTTTCTGAGAGGGCGGACGGCTGCCACAAATGCTGGGCCGTTGCGCCGACTTGTTGCGTATATCGCCAAGGATCTGCTAGCCGCTCCCATAAGAGCAAGGCGAGTTCAGCATTAGGATCTATTTTTTTCATGCGAATGAGTGATTCGTGATTGAAGGACGAGTAGACGACCGGCAAATTCGCCCGATAACGGTCGACAAGCTGCGCAACGCGTGCTTCAATGCCTGGGTAGACATTGCGATCCGTTTTAAATTCTATGTTTAGAACGCCTGGATAATCAGACAGAAGTTCAAGCACTTGAACAAGGGTTGGCACCTGCTCGCCCTTGTACTTAGCTGAAAACCAGGAACCTGCGTCAAACTGTTTTAATTGATCTAACGTGTATGTTTTAATTTGTCCCTTGCCGTTTGTGGTTCGATCAATTTTTTCATCATGCATAACCACAACTTTCTGATCTTTTGTCAAGTGGACATCTAATTCAATGCCGTCGCTGCCGACTCGCATGGCTTCCTCAAATGATGGAAGCGTATTTTCCGGACGGTTGGCTTTACTGCCTCGATGGGCAAATACCGCAGTTCTCATGACATATCCTCCTTCATCCGTTAACAAACAATAGCTTTCTTTCTTCACAACAATCGAAAGCCGTTGCGCGAACCTGGCTGTTCGAGAAAAATGGAGAGCAGATTTTTCGGGATACAGCTTTATTCATAATCTATGTTTGTCTGACAAGAGCCATGATGAATGAGAAGGCGAAGCAAGCAGTCGAGTCGGCAGATGCTTTATGAAAGAAGAATCCTGACGATCAAATGTCATCTGTTACCTGCCGGCTGCAAACGGATGCTTTGCAGCACGTTTTCCAAAATCTTCATACCCACTTGTTCATCCAGCGTCATAATTGATTCAGGATGAAACTGAACGGCAGTGATCGGAAGGCTTCGGTGTTCAATGGCCATAATGACATGATCCTCAGACTTGGCTGTAGCAATCAGCTCATTCGGCAAACGGTCGACGCAAATTGAATGATAGCGTCCCGCCTTGAATCGCCGTGGAACTTCTTTGAATAGGGCTGAGCAACCGTCATGGACGATGATTGATGATTTCCCATGAGCTGGGACAGGCAGGATATCAAGCGATCCACCAAAGTAACTGACAATTCCTTGCAGACCAAGACATATACCGAATATTGGAAGACTATGCTCCAAGCAAAGGCGGATGGTTTCATCCATTTTAAAACGTTCCGGACGTCCGGGACCAGGAGAAAGGACGACCAAATCTATTGGTTCGCTGCCTGAGCGGATGAGTTTGCGGGCGGCAGGACTGCGCAAGACTGTAATTTTTGCACCTAGTGATTGAAAATAACTGGAAAGGGTGTGGACAAAAGAATCCTCATGATCGACAAACAAAAGATGGAGAGGACGCGAAACAACTCGGGCGGCAGTCTGCTCATGTAAGGAATTCTGGCATTTATCCAGAGTAGGATTGAGCGATTCGATCAGCGCTCCGGCTTTTGTGAGTGTTTCCTGTTCCTCGTTCTCGGGATCAGAATCGTAAAGCAGGGTGGCTCCGACTCGGATCTGAGCTTCACCGTTTTGAAGACGCAGGCACCTTAATGTCAGTCCGGTATTCATGTTGCCATTGAATCCGATCCAGCCGACGGCGCCGCCATACCAACCGCGTGCTGTCTTTTCATGGCGCTCAATCCAGCTCATCGCCTCAAGCTTCGGTGCACCGGTGATCGTCACCGCCCACATATGACTGATAAAGGCATCAATGGCATCGAATCCTTCTTTTAACTGTCCTTTAATATGGTCAACAGTATGGAATAAGTGAGAATAGGCTTCGATCTGCCGTCTACCAACAACTTCCACTGAACCTGGGACGCAGATTCTTGATTTATCATTACGGTCGACATCTGTGCACATGGTCAGTTCCGATTCCTCTTTTTCGGATCCGAGTAAGGTCTTGATTTGTTCTGCGTCTTCGATTACCGAACCTTTCCTTCTGATTGTGCCCGAGATCGGGCAGGTTTCAACAGTTGCTCCGTCAACACGAACGAACATCTCCGGGGAACAACCGATAAGAAATTCTTCATTGTTTAAATGGATCAAAAACCCATATGGGCTTGGATTGATTTTTTGCAGGCGCTGAAAGACCTGAGATGGGCGGCTCGAGCATTTTTGAGTCAGGACACGGCTTGGAACGACCTCAAACAGATCACCTCTGACAAAAGCGTCCTTCGCTTTGCGGACAAGTTCTGCGTAATCGCCTTTTTTATCGGCATAGCCCGTTGCGCGTCCGGAGCCTGCCCGCATCTGATAAGGATAGCGTATTCCGGAATGTGGAAGCCCTTCCGTGGTTAGCTTGCCATACGTAAATTCATAATTAAGTTTGAAGGCTTTATTCTTCTCAAGATCGACAACAAGCAGCTCATCAGGTAGATAGAGCTGTAAATCATTATGGTCAGCATCCCGTTCTTTATTTAGAGGATAATGTTCAAATTGCAGAACAAGATCGAATCCGAATGCGCCATAAAGGCCGATAAATTCATCATCAATGTGAAAAAGTGATTCAAGTGTTCTGAGCAGCGTGAAGATTGACGGACGTTTTGTCCTGTTTTCTTCCTTTATTGAGTCTTCATCGCTTGTTTTTATGGATCCAGTCAATTCAGAAGAACTGCAATGATTCAGATGAATGTCGGGATGTGTTAAATGATCGAGCAGATATGCGATCACTACTTCTCCCCGGTCGTTGAGCGCTTTAATTTGAAAGTTATTTTTTTTCGATGTGAGTTCGAGCGGTGGATTAATAAATCCGATATCCCAACGGGAATAACGGCCTGGAAAATGATACGCACTGGAGAACAGCACTCCTTTGTGCTCGTCAAGCTTGCTTTGAAGTTCCAAAATAGATGATTCGCCGGGGATGGGAACCTGGCTTCGGGCGATGTTCATGCCTTTGCCGGTGGAATAGAGAACGGACGCATGGGATGTGTTTATATTTGATAAGAAACTCATCTTATCAACCTCCTGTATAAGTTGTTATACAGAAGAGCAATTCTGATTCAGAATAAAAGATGCCAAATCAAAGTGGTCCCGAATGAGCCACCATAAATTCATTATTCTTTTCTCAACTCTGCTCTTCTTTGCTCTGCTAAACTGTGCTAAACTAGACTTCCTCTATCATACAAGGGATCAGTGATTAATTCAATAAAGAATGAGCAGCTGGTGACATTGACGCATTGATTGCTGCCATTTAAGATGAAAAGTGACGAATAAGGTTTGGAGACGAAAAAGAGCTTGGCTGAATATGTGCGGCGCCTTTCGAAAATGCGATTCTTGGGCCATCCAGGTGTGTTCGAACCGTCGTTACCTTGTGCTGCCTCAGACAAAAGAGAGGAATATAAAGACTGAACAGAAACAAAATAGAAGAAAATAATGTCGCATGCTGATTATTGCCTGGGAAATGAAGGCGAATCACGCGAATTTAATAATAAAACTGTTGATTTTTGTTCTTGCGCGATTAAGTTTGTCAGCATACAATCAATCTGCGGAAAAGTAAAAAAAGCCGCTATTCAAGTAGAGGGTAACCGTGGGTTTGGCCCATTCAGCTTTGCCTTCTATCTTTTTCTGCATCATACGTTTGATTCTTGCCCGATGGCAATTAATTGCGATGGAAAACAATGTAATAAAGGGAGTACAAATCATGTGGACAAAATTGAAACGGATGCTGATTGGCAGGCCGTTAAAATCGAATGAATCGCATAGTCAGAAATTAAATAAATTTAAAGCATTGGCTGTTCTCTCATCGGACGCCTTGTCCTCCGTGGCATACGGTCCTGAACAAATACTGATTGTTCTGATGGCAGCCGGAAGTACAGCACTCTGGTTTTCGTTGCCAATCGCTATCGGCGTGCTTGTACTTTTGATCGCCCTTGTTTTATCTTACAGACAGATCATTTTCGCGTATCCTCAAGGCGGGGGCGCGTATATGGTTGCCAAAGAAAATTTGGGTACAAATTTCGGCCTTACTGCCGGAGGAGCCTTATTGGTCGACTATATATTAACGGTTGCCGTGAGTATTTCGGCAGGAACGGACGCGATTACATCCGCTTTTCCATCACTTCATCAACATAGCGTCACAGTTGCGGTTGTAATCGTTGTTATCATTACACTTCTGAATTTGCGTGGATTAACCGATTCAGCTACTTTACTGTCTTATCCGGTTTACTTTTTTGTTTTGATGATGTTGGTCGTGATCGGCGGGGGACTATTCGCCGCCATTACCGGTCACACCGCTCCTATTCACCCGCATCCGTCAATTGGAACACCGGTTATGGGTGTCGGCTTGTTTTTACTACTGCGTGCATTTTCATCCGGCTGTTCGGCGTTGACAGGGGTCGAAGCGATCTCAAATGCGATTCCGAGCTTTAAAGAGCCTGCGCCGAAGAACGCAGCGCGAACGCTGTTAATGATGGGTGGAATCCTTGCAGTCTTACTCGCAGGTATTGTTTATTTATCTTATTGGTATGGCGTTCATCCATCGAGTGACCAGACGGTTCTTTCCCAGCTTGCTGGAACATTGTTTGGGAGAAACCTTTTTTATTACATCATTCAGGTGTCTACAGCCCTCATCCTCATTCTTGCTGCCAATACAGGTTATTCTGCTTTTCCTTTACTCGCCTTTAATTTAGCGAAAGACAAGTATATGCCTCGGCCATTTAAGGTCAGAGGAGACCGCCTCGGTTATTCCAATGGGATCATAACATTGGGCGCATTGTCGATTTTACTAATTATTATTTTTAAAGGAAGGACGGAAAACCTGATCCCGCTTTACGCGGTCGGCGTTTTCATCCCATTCTCTCTGTCGCAGACAGGTATGATCGTTCACTGGCTGAAAAAACGGCCAAGAGCCTGGGTGGGCAAGCTCGTGATTAATTTGATCGGGGCGCTCATCTGTTATATGATTTTGGCCATTTTCTTCTTGACGAAGTTCCCGCAAATTTGGCCGGTCTTAGTCTTTGTGCCAATTGTTATTTTCATTTTTCATAAAATCCACGAGCATTATATGTTGGTCGCTGAGCAGCTTCGCATTGATTTTTCTGAACCATTGCCAACGATTCATGCGTCGGACAATGTGATTGTGGTTCCGGTTGCCGGTATCACTAAAGTTGTGGAACAGTCGCTGACCTATGCGAAATCTTTGTCGGATAATGTTATTGCTGTATATGTTGGAGACAGCCCGGAAGCAATTGAAAAGATGAATAAGGAATGGGAAGACTGGAATCCGGGCGTACGTTTGATCACCCTTCATTCACTGTATCGAAGCATCGTCAGTCCGTTGGATAAATTTATCAGTACGGTTAAATACAAAGCAGATCAGCGAGGCGCGACGGTTACAGTCGTATTCCCACAGTTCTATACAGCAAAGTGGTGGCAAAGTCTGCTGCATAACCAGTCCGGTGTGCTGATCAAAGCGACTCTGATTCGAAATAAGGATGTTGTCATTGCGACAGTTCCGTATCACTTCAAAAAATAACTATGTTTAAATCCTACGTTGTAGGTGCTACACAAAAAAACACATAATAGTATAGTGGAATGACGCGCATCAGACGCGCGCCAGAATAGAGACATCTTTGATGATCGAGAACATGATCATCAAAGATGTTTTTTTACTTTTTAAAAAGAGAGCTATGTTGATTCGAGCGGAATATGCAAGCCTTCTACGGGAATGCAGGCTGCGCAAACCATGCTCAATTTCGTGCAAATTATGTTGTTTTCGCGCATAAATCCTGATGGTTCGCGCACAAATTTTTGGTCCGGTCTTTGGCTTAAGCAAATTTTAAGAATCGGCTTTTAAACTAAACCCATAAAACATCTGAAATTGCGGAGGGGTTTGGATCATGAAGAAGATTTGGATTTTGATTCTTGTTGTTGTTGTAGTCATTGGAGGAGGTGCGGCCTATTGGTTGCTAACACGGGACAAGTCGTCTGAGAACACAACGATGATTCCGACAACAACGGTTCAGAAAGGGACGATTTCGACCGATGTCAGCGGCTCAGGATCATTGTCCCCAGCGATTGATGAGGACGTGACCATTGGTTCGGATGATGCATCAAAAACTATTTACAGTGTTGATGTCTCGGAAAATGATAAAGTGAGCAAAGGGGACAAACTGCTGACGTTTACTGATGGAACAACACTTACAGCACCTGAATCCGGAACAATTACGAGTACAAGCGTGTATGCGGGAAACCGTGTCAACGCCGGTCAAAAAATCGCGCATATTACCAATTACAACGACTTGGATACCATACTTTCGATTGATGAACTGGATATTCCGAAAATCAAAACCGGACAAACGGTATCCGTAGTCGTCAATGCCTATCCAAACAAAACGTTTAAAGGGAAGGTCACATCAATTGCGAAAGAAGGTACAGATTCCAACGGTACTTCATCTTTTGACGTCACGGTGCATCTTTCAAAATCTTCAGGATTGAAACCGGGTATGACGACAACCGGAAATATTGTATTGGAGAAAAAGTCGAACATATTGTATCTGCCATCAGGAGCCGTACATCAGAGCACAAATGGCTATTTTGTCTACCTGTCTTCAAATACGGGCGGAACAGAGAGTCAAGGTATGGGGCGTTTCAGCGGTGTTGAAACGAAACGAGGCGCTCAGAAAACTGTAACTATTGGCATTCATAATGACAAATATATTGAAATTAAGTCCGGGCTTGAAGCCGGCCAAACCGTTCAATTAAATGAAATTACGCGATCTTCAGGCACAAATTCGTCAAACAGCCAAAGTCAGTTCCAGATGATGCGCTCCATGAATGGGGGAGGCTTCGGAGGAGGCTATGGCGGCGCACGCCGTATGCAAAATGGAAACGGTGGTGGCACAGGACAATGACCGAATCGTTAATCACGATGAGCAAGATTGAGAAAACGTACAAACTAGGCGACAATGTTGTTCACGCGCTGGATCATATTGATCTGAGCATCGAGAAAGGGGCATTCATTTCCATCGTTGGCCCTTCCGGCTCAGGAAAATCCACCTTAATGAATATGATGGGCTGCCTCGACAAACCCGATAAGGGAAAATATATTCTCGGTGGGAGCCATATCGACCAACTTAAGGACAGGGATTTGGCAGAAATCAGGAATCAGAAGATCGGTTTTATTTTTCAGAACTTCAACCTATTAGGTAAGCTGTCCGCTGTAGAAAATGTTGAATTGCCGCTTCTTTATCGGGGAGTGAAGACAAAGGACCGTCGCGCACGCGCTTTGGAATGCTTGAACATGGTTGGACTGAAAGATCGAGCCGCGCATCTGCCGAATCAGCTTTCGGGAGGACAGCAGCAACGTGTGGCAATTGCCCGTGCGCTTGCCGGCGAACCGCAGATCCTACTTGCTGACGAACCAACCGGAGCGCTTGATAGTAAAACGAGCGAAGAAATCATGAATCTGCTGACTGCATTGAATGAGAACGGTCGAACGATCGTTTTGATCACTCATGATCTGAATGTGGCGCGTAAAGCAAAAAGAACCGTGAGCATTCGTGACGGAAAGCTGCAAGAAGGTGAGCATATCTAATGAACGTGTTTACATCAATAAAAATGGCGGGCCGAAATATTCGAGCTAACAAAATGCGTTCGTTCTTGACCATGCTCGGAATTATAATCGGGGTTTCCTCAGTGATCGCGTTGCTTGCAATCGGACAGGGATCCAGCAAGGCGGTTGCAGATAGTGTGAACAGTCTTGGTACGAATCTAATTACAGTTAACATAACGAACACAGACACGCATTTTACACGTGATGATTTAAAACAGGTAAAACAAGCAGTCGGAGTCAAATCGGTTGCCCCTGTACTGAGTGGAAGAAGCACAGTGCGTAATGGAAGTACTTCGTCACAAGTCAGTGTGATCGGGACAACATCGAGTTATTTATCCATACGACAGCTATCCGTTAAAGATGGACGCTTTGTTTCGTCACTTGATGACACGTTCAGGCAGAAGGTCGCTGTTCTTGGGAGCGAACTTGCAACGACATTATTTCCGAATGGTTCACCAATCAATAAAGACGTTTTGATTGACGGGCAACGCTATACCATTGTCGGAGTGCTTAACAGTAAAGGCGGTTCGATGGGGCAAAACAGTGATGATGCTGTTTACCTTCCATTCTCTACATCTCAGCGTCTGCTCGGCACAACGTATATTACCCAGTTCTATGCTCAGGCTGAAAACCAGAGTTCTGTCAATTGGGCAATGGCCGGCATAACGCGCGTCATGAACCAAACCTACAGCAGTACAGATGATTACAGTGTTGTGAATCAACAAGATGTCATGGAGACAATGAGTTCGGTAACCAGCACCATGACGATGCTGCTTGCAGGAATCGCCGGCATCTCATTGCTTGTCGGCGGAATCGGGATCATGAATATCATGCTTGTTTCCGTTACGGAAAGAACAAAGGAAATCGGCATTCGAAAAGCGATCGGAGCAAAACGTCGGGACATTATGCTTCAGTTTCTTATTGAAGCGGCAGTACTCAGCATGCTTGGCGGCTTATGCGGCGTCGGTATCGGAATTCTAGCCGCAAAGATCTATGCGGCAGCAACCGGAAGTACAATCGTTTTCTCGCTGCAAGTCATGGCGGCAGCCTTTTTATTCTCAGCGTTTGTCGGAATTATCTTCGGTGTTTTTCCGGCATATAAAGCGTCGAAACTCAATCCGATCGAAGCGCTTCGTACGGATTGAGCCGCTTTTCATCAATGGTTTGATAAGTGTACAATGGATCTAGAGTTTATAAGGTGGGGTGTTCACGTTGCGGCTTCTGGTTGTTGAGGACAATAACTATCTGCTTCAAGAAATCGTTCGGCTTCTCTCTGAAGAGTATACGGTTGATTCGGCGGAAGATGGCGATGAAGCATTGTATTTGGCAGAGCAGAATATCTATGACGCGATCGTTCTTGACGTCATGCTTCCTGGAATGGATGGTTTTGAAGTTACGGAGCGGATCAGGAAGAACGGCATTTCAACGCCGATTATTTTCTTGACTGCACGTGACGCCGTCGATGACCGTGTCAAAGGCTTGAATCTCGGTGGCGATGATTATGTGGTGAAACCTTTCCAGAATCAAGAACTTAAAGCCAGAATTGCCGCGATCCTGCGACGCAGTTCACCAATGTCTCTTGATCATACACTTCGCTACAAGGGTATAGAAATTGACAATAAAAGGAAACAGATTACTGTTGATGGAGAGCCGCTCTCATTTACCACAAAACAGTATGATTTACTGGAATACTTAATTCAGAATGTCGACCAGATCCTGACTCGTGAACAAATTTTCGACCGGATCTGGGGCTTTGACTCCGATACGACCGTCGGCATCGTCGAAGTTTACGTTCATCAGCTGCGGAAAAAGTTGAAAAAATACTCCTATGACGCCGATATCCAAACCGTTCGCGGGATCGGATATATGCTGTCGGATAAGTGAGTGAAGCGATGACTTTATTTCGAAAAACACTGATTAAGTTGACGATCATAAATTCATTGCTCTTAATTCTGCTTCTATCTTTAATGAGCGGTGCAGTCTACTATTACGTACAAAAGATTACTTATAGGGATAGTACGCACTTGTTGGAGAATGATGCTCGCCGACCACAGAGATTTGGACCAGATTCAATGTTAATGAAACGTCCAGATACTTCATTCGGTCCTCCTCAGTCGTATATTATTATTGCCATCCCTGATCAAAAGAAATTTTTTGTCAATTGGCCACAAATCGTGAAAAGTAACAAGCCGGTCAATAATATTTCCAAGATCAATTTTTTGATGAGTATGCCTGCCGGTAAGGCTGAGTTAAAAAAAATTCATGGAAAAGCCTACAACGTCTTGATGGAAAAAGGGAGTAATTATTATATTTTCTATATTCGTAGTGTAGATCGTGAGCAAATGATCCTGCACCGACTCTTTACGATTATCATTTATGGACTGCTCAGCGGTGCAATTGTTTCAATTATTGCCGGCTATTTTCTCGCTCGTCGTGCACTTCGTCCAATTGAAGCAGCATGGGATCGGCAGAATCGGTTTGTCGCCGATGCTTCACATGAACTGCGCACACCGCTTTCGATTATTCAGCTGAAAATCGAGGGATTGCTTAGACAGCCGCGCCGGAAAATCCAGGAGACCGGAGAAGACATCGCAGTCATGCTTGACGAGACACGTCGGCTTTCCAAACTTGTTGGGAATTTGCTGACTTTGGCGCGGTCGGATGCCAATCGTCTCGAAGTGTCACTTGTCTCGCTGGACCTCAGTTCAATCATGAAAAAAGTTACTGAACCTTTTGCGGAGATGGCTGAGTTTGAAGAAAAATCATTTGAACTTGCTGTTCCTGCTGATCCGATTTATATTAATGGTGACGAGCAGCGTATCCATCAGCTACTGGTTATCCTTTTGGATAATGCAATGAAATTCACACCGAAAACTGGAAAAATCATAGTTTCCTGCGCGCGTGAGAATAAATATGCACGGCTGATGATTTCCGACAGCGGATGTGGAATTTCTGATCAGGATCTTCCGCACATCTTTGATCGTTTCTATCAGGCAGATAGTGCGCGTACCGGTCAAAGAGGAACCGGTCTTGGCTTATCGATTGCCGAATGGATCGTCAAGAAGCATCGCGGTAAGATTGAAGTGGAGAGCGCTCCGGGCAAAGGAACCACATTCATTGTGCAGCTGCCTTTGAGAAAAAATGAACCGGAAGACAGGAAAGAGGATCATGGAGGGGAAAAGACGGATGACACAGAACGTTGATACAGCAACCTTCGCCGGAGGATGCTTTTGGTGCATGGTGAAGCCATTTGACACCTTGCCGGGGATTAAAGAGGTTGTCTCTGGATATATAGGCGGAACAGTAGAAAATCCATCCTACGAACAAGTCAAAACAGGTACAACAGGCCACATGGAGGCTATTCAGGTTACATTCGACCCTGAACTTTTTCCCTATGAAAAGCTGCTTGAACTTTATTGGACACAGGTTGATCCAACCGATGATGAAGGACAATTCTTTGACCGAGGTTCAAACTACCGGACAGCTATTTTCTATCATGACGAAACCCAGAAGAACTTAGCGGAAAAGTCCAAAACGGAACTAGCGGCAAGTGGACGTTTCACGAAACCTATTGTCACGCGTATTCTTCCTGCTGCTCCTTTTTATCCGGCTGAAGAAGAGCACCAGAAGTTTTATAAAAAACATCCCGACCGATATGCTGAAGAACGGGTCGAATCTGGTCGCGATGCGTTTATCACTGAAAAGTGGGGGAAACACTGAATTAGTCTCAAAATCAATAAAACTCTTGAAAAATTACCATCGCTGATGTAAACTGTTAGTCAATTGAACATGATGATTACGATTCTTATCAAGAGAAGCCGAGGGACTGGCCCGATGACGCTTCAGCAACCGTCGCTATAAAAATAGCGACAAGGTGCTAATTCCAGCAGACGGGAAAACGTCTGAGGGATAAGAAGAAACTCGGCATACAGC
Source organism: Sporolactobacillus laevolacticus DSM 442 (assembly GCF_000497245.1). Lineage (GTDB taxonomy): Bacteria > Bacillota > Bacilli > Bacillales > Sporolactobacillaceae > Sporolactobacillus > Sporolactobacillus laevolacticus. Next base: position 24,960 of record NZ_AWTC01000005.1, on the reverse strand, counting down.
CTTCTTCTTATCGAGGAAGGCTTTTTATTTTACCTTTTTTTAAGTCCTTTTGAGAATACCCAATAGAGATCAGTCACTTGTTCTACGTTTTATTAAGGTTGTGAGAGGGGAAATGCAGCATGTCATCGTACAAAACAGAAACTAAATTGACACAAATTGGAAATGGATTTGATGAACTGGGAGCGGTTAATGCACCAATCTATTTATCTACTGCTTATAAGCATGAAGGAATTGGTATCTCGAAGGGCTTTGATTATATTCGTACAGGAAACCCAACACGGTCGATACTTGAAAAGGCGATTGCAGATATTGAAGGTGGAGAAGAAGGCTTTGCCTGTAGTTCCGGAATGAGTGCAATTCAGCTTGTTTTTTCTTTATTCAGCTCAGGAGCCCATATTATTGCCTCAAGGGACTTGTACGGCGGAACGTACCGTTTTTTTGATATTCTGAGCAAACAGTATCATCTTGCTTTCTCCTATTGGGATGGTGAAAACTATGATGAACTGGCAGCGCTTGTCCGTCCGGAAACCAAGGCGATTTTTATTGAAACGCCGACGAATCCTCTGATGCATGAAGTGGATCTCTCTGAAATAGCTTATATTACGAAGAAAAATAAACTGCTGTTTATTGTCGACAACACTTTCTACACGCCTATTCTTCAGCGACCGATTGAACAAGGTGCGGATATTGTCGTGCACAGCGCCACGAAATATTTGGCCGGACATAATGATGTATTGGCCGGTCTAGTGGTTTCTAATTCTTCAAAGGTGACAGAAAAACTGCGTCTCTATCATAATTCATGCGGCGTTGTGCTGGATCCTTTTGATTCATGGCTGGTCATTCGCGGGTTGAAAACATTAGCCCTGCGCATTCGTCAGCATCAGGATAATGCTAAAAAAATTGTTGCATATCTGAACGAACAACCGATTATCACGAAGGTGCTCTATCCGGGCAAAGGCGGGATGGTGAGCTTTGAACTGACCAAAAAAGAATATGTTGAACCTTTTCTTAAGGCCCTGCGTTTGATCACGTTCGCTGAAAGTCTAGGCGGTGTCGAGAGCTTGATTACTTATCCGGCGACACAAACACATGCCGATATTCCAGAAGCATTGCGCTTAAAGTACGGTTTATCAAATTCACTTCTCCGTCTCTCTACGGGTATTGAGCATCCGGATGATTTAATTAGTGACTTGAGCCAGGCGTTCCTGTCTCTTAAGAAAGGTGTTGTTCTTCATGGCTGAAACGATCGGTTTTTCCACTAAGCTTATTAAAGAAACGGTCACGGTTGACGAACAAACCGGAGCGGCTAATGTCCCGGTTTACTTATCTTCAACGTTCCATCAGAAAGATTTTGACAACTACGGCAAATATGATTACAGCCGCTCAGGAAATCCAACGCGCGATGCACTCGAAGAGGCGATTGCTGCCTTGGAGGGTGGTGTACGCGGATTCGCCTTTGCATCCGGAATGGCTGCGATTTCTACGGCGTTCCTGCTTCTATCGAAAGGAGATCACGCCGTTGTTCCGAAGAACGTATATGGCGGAACATTTAGGATCTTGACCCAGGTACTGGGCAGATTTGGAATCGAGCATACCTTTGTCGATACGACCAATCTTCAGGAAGTGGAGCAAGCGATTCAGCCGAATACGAAGGTCATTTATGTTGAAACTCCTTCTAATCCAACATTATACGTGACCGATCTTCGTGCAATTGTAAAACTTGCTAAAGCCCATCGATGTTTGACCTTCGTCGATAATACCTTCATGACACCGGTATTCCAACGGCCATTAGAATTTGGTGCAGATCTTGTCCTGCACAGCGCTACCAAATTCATCTCCGGACATAGTGATGTTGTTGCAGGTCTTGCTGTTGCCGGATCAGAAGAACTGGCAGAAAAATTGTATTTTCTTCAAAATGCACTTGGTGCCATTCTTGGTGTGCAGGACTCTTGGTTGCTGCTGAGAGGGTTGAAAACACTTGATGTCCGCATCCGCAAATCTGCTGATTCCGCACAAAAGGTCGCCGAATTTTTTGAGAAACAGCCGGAAGTTCGCCAAGTGTTTTATCCCGGATTGAAAAATCATCCGGGTGCTAGGCTGCACGCCGGGCAGGCGGCATCCGGCGGTGCTGTGCTTTCGTTTGAATTAAAGGATGAGGCGAGTGCACGTACGTTTGTTAACCATGTCAAACTTCCGGTGTTTGCGGTTAGTCTTGGCGCTGTAGAATCTATTCTCTCCTATCCACCGAGAATGTCTCACGCAGAGTTGAATGAAGAAGAGCGAGTTAAAGCGGGTATTGGCAGTGGCTTGTTGCGTCTATCCGTTGGACTTGAAGACGCGGAAGACTTGATCCAAGACTTTAGCGATGCACTTGCGTATGTGCGAGATCAAGAGCGTTTCGCAGTGGGGAGCGGGGAATAATGCGGGCACCACTACTTGAGGAGTTGAATAAAAGAATTTTGATCGGTGACGGGGCGATGGGTACGCTGCTGTACTCATATGGTATCGACCGGTGTTTCGAAGAACTCAACGTCTCTCAAGCCGAAGAGGTGAGGCATGTTCACGAGGCATATATTAATGCGGGCGCCGATGTCATTCAGACCAACAGCTATGGAGCAAACAGAATCAAGCTTGCACGTTATGGCGTTGAACATGAAGTCACGCGCTTTAATCGCGCGTCGGTCCAGCTTGCTAAGCAGGCGGCAAGACCGGAAACCTATGTAATCGGTACGATCGGCGGTATTCGCGGCTTTCAGAAGCAATCCGTTGAATTACAAGAAATTCGCGCTGGTTTTCGTGAACAGGCAGATGCGCTGCTCAGTGAAGGCGTTAATGGTCTGCTACTTGAAACGTATTATGACTTTGATGAATTGCGTGAAGTGCTTCAAATTGCGCGGGCGTTGACCGATCTTCCGATCATTACGCACGTGTCGATGCAGGAGCCAGGTGTATTGCTCAATGGCATGACACTCTCGCAAGCATTAAAAAATTTGGAAGAACTCGGCGCAGATATTGTTGGCACAAACTGCCGGCTCGGTCCGTTTCATATGATTGAAGCCTTGCGCGGAATTCCACTGCCGAAAAAAGCATTTCTATCGGCCTATCCGAATAGCAGCCTCCCAGACTACCGCGAAGGCAAGCTGCATTATGAAAATGAACCGGAATATTTTAAAAAATACGCGGTCGAATTTCGAAACGAAGGTGTTCGGTTGCTTGGCGGTTGCTGCGGCACAACGCCGATACAGATTCAAGCGTTCAAGCAAGGCATTTCAGAGCTTGAACCTCTAGAATCCAAAGTCGTCACGCTTCATCAAGAAGTAATTAAGGTAAGCAATTCAGGTGATGTTCCTGAATCGTCGCTCTACAACAAGGTCTTAACCGGACGTTCTGTATTTGTTGAATTTGACACACCGCGTCACCTCAATACAGCAAACTTTTTTAAAGGTGTCAAAGCGCTTCAGGATGCAGGAGCGGACGCGATCACGATGGCAGACAATTCGCTCGCTTCCCCGAGAATCAGCAATGCCGCAATCGGAAGGTTGATCAAGGATCGTTTTGATGTGCCTCCACTCGTCCACTTGACGTGCCGGGACAGGAACTTGATCGGACTACAGTCACATCTACTCGGCTTGCATGTGCTTGGTCTTCACAATCTTTTGATTGTTACCGGAGACCCGACAAAGATCGGCGATTTCCCGGGAGCAACTTCTGTCTATGATGTCTCTTCAATGGAGCTGATTAAGCTAATCAAACGATTTAATGAAGGGATCTCTTATTCCGGAAAAAGTCTAAAGCAACCGACCCATTTCCGGGTGGCGGCAGCATTTAATCCAAACGTCCGCAATTTGGAACGCGCTGTGCAGCGGCTTGAGCGAAAAGCGGAATGCGGTGCGGATTACTTTATTTCTCAACCGGTATTCGACAAGGAACGGATTATTGAAATCAGCGAAGCAACACGTGAAGTCTCAGCGCCGATCTATATTGGCATCATGCCGCTGACCTCGGCACGCAATGCTGAGTTCTTGCATAATGAAGTACCTGGAATCCGTCTTCCAGATGATGTACGCGCCCGTATGGCTGCTGCTCGTGATAAGGAAGAAGCTCGCCGCGTGAGCCTAGACATTGCCCGTGAATTGATTGATACAGCAATGGAACATTTCAGAGGCATCTATCTGATTACTCCAATGGGTCACTATACAATGAGCGTTGAATTGATAAAATATATTAAGGAAAAAGAGAGCAAACTTGCGGTTCAGGCAAACGGAGCCGGGGTAACATTATAAATCACACGGAAACTTGAAATAAATTCTACAGTAAGGAGAACAGTTCTTGAGGCAATCAAGGTGTTCTTCTTTTTTTGAATTACTGGATCATCTACGTGGATAAATGGAGCTGCCACCGTTTTCTGTCTAACGTCTTATTAATCTGTGTAAAGTTGTTTAAAATAAGTGCGCACAAGTCAAAAGATGCTATGATAGGAACGGAAAGTAATAGAGAAGATCTGGAAAAGAGGGAAACGGATGATTGAACACATTGTGTTATTCAAATTTAGCGATGAGACGACTGAAGCACAGAAAGAAGAGGGTGCACGTAGGTTGCGCGAACTGAAGGATAAATTGCCGGGCATTCTGGATATTCAGGCGGGACAGAATTATTCTGACCGAGGAAAGGGCTATTCCATGGCACTGACCACACGTTTCCGTTCGAAGGCAGACCATGAATTCTATACACCTTCACCGGAACATCAAGCTTGTGTTTCTTACTTGAAAGAAGTTGGACTCATCGATTCGCTGGCGATTGATTTTGAAATCGCCGATGCGAACTGAGTAGTTAACTGATTAATCATGTACTAATGAGTAATCGTTGCCTGAAAGAAGTGAGTGGACTTGTTTCAGGCTTTTTTTCATAGCTTGTTAAAAAATGGAGACCTTGTTTAAAGTCAAAATAAATGGGGCTTCATCGAATAGATTAGGTGAATATTTTTGTGGGATTACGTCAATTCGGCTGTGATTCCGAGAAAGGAACAAGACTATGAAACTCAAAAAAATGGGAATGCTCGTTTTCGCGGCAATTCTTACAATCTCTCTTCTTGGACCGGCTAAAGCATTCGCCGATGCCGCTCCTGGTGATGTCATCGTAACTTTGGGTGCCAATTTGACAGCAGACCAGCGTCAGTCGATTTTGAATGAAATGGATGTTGATGCGAACTCAGCTCAGATCATTACCGTCAACAATAGTGAAGAACACAAATATCTGGATAAATACCTGTCTCAAGCACAGATCGGCACACGCTCAATCAGTTCGTCGAAAATCACGATTGGGAAATCAGGTTCAGGGTTAACTGCCAGCACGCATAATATCACTTATGTCTCAAAAGACATGTACATTAATGCGCTGGCAACAGCGGGCGTGAAGGATGCCGATGTATACGTGACCGCGCCTTTCCCAGTGTCGGGTACAGCAGCGCTTACCGGACTGATCAAGGCATACGAAGCAAAGACCGGGGAAGTTATTCCCGAGGCAAAGAAACAAGTAGCCAATGAGGAAGTCGTGACGACTGCCGAGCTCGCAAATAAGGACGGTGTCGGCAAGGAAAAAGCTGCGGAACTGGTCACAGCGATTAAGGACAATCTCGCAAAAAACAAACCAAATTCCAGAGCAGATGTCGAACAGGCAGTGCGCGATGCCGCCAATCAGGTTAATGTGAAATTAAGCGACGCAGATATTCAAAAACTGGTAGATCTTTTTGATAAAATGCGTACACTGCATATTGACTGGGGTCAGGTCGGCAACCAGATGCAGCAGCTCAAAGATAAAGTCAGCCAGCTGGCTAATTCAAGTCAGACCAAAGGATTTTTAGCACAAGTTTTCAAAGCGATCGGCGACTTTTTCTCCGCCATTTTCAATGCAATTTCATCACTGTTTCATTAATTGAGTAAAAAGCGGCCGGATGAAGGGCCGCTTTTCTATAAGTTCAGACTCGCTTTTTTCTGAATTGAAAGGCTGTAATAATAATAAAACCGATAAATAGGACAACACCAATTAGAACGGCGTGGAACAGGCGGAACCCAAGGAAACGGTGAATTTGATTGCCCATGAAGTAACCAAGCAACAGAAATAGAGTTGACCAGATCACTGCGCCAAAAACGCTCGCCGAAAGATAGGTTACAAAGCGTGCACGGCTGAGTCCGGCCAAATAGGGATTAATCTGGCGGATGCCGGGAATGAAATAGCCAACGATGATTGCAAGAAAGGTATGCCGCTGAAATCGATCTTGAGCGATCTTCCATCGCTTTGGTGACAGGCCGATATATTTGCCATATTTCAGGATAAACGGTTCGCCAATATAATATCCGATAAGGTAGGCGCTGACCATGCCCGAAGTTGCGCCAAGCACGCCCATAAGTATGCAGAGTGTAAGACTAAGTCGAATGTCGGTGACAGCAATTTGAGAAAGGGTGACGCCAATAAAAAGCAGAAAAGATTCTTCGGCTGCCGGGATGCCGATCAGGCCACAAAACAAGAAAAGAAAAACTACAAAATAACCATATGTATAAAATAAGGATTGAATATGTTCCATTTTATGGCCCCACTTAATTAATAAACTGCTGCACAGATCTTAGCAACAGCATGGTCAATATCTCCGAGAATTATAGCCGCAATTTCGTTTCAATGATTACAAACACATTTTTAGGTAATAAATGAGACTGTTTGCTGGCTGAAAGTCTGGACAACCTGATAATATAAAGAATCGAAGGGGTCTATCACTGTCTGACGGCAGCCGGCTGATCAGTTCGGCAAATCTTGGAAAATACATAGAGCAAGACGTGATTGACGATAGAAAAGCGAGAGGTGAGATCATGTCAGACACAAAGCGTCCCGACAAAGGGGCGGTTGATCAGAAGAATAATAAGGATCAAAAGAACGGGCGTATTGTTATTTTTAGTTCGGTTATTGTTATTGTTCTCATCGCAGCAATTGCGTTTATGATTTTCAGCAATCAGCATGGTAATGAAGCGAAACCGAAGAAAAAAGAGCCGACACATCGAACGGAGAAAGTAACCCGCATTGACTATGAAGGGCAGCCGTTCATCGGCAGCAGTAACGCTCCGGTAAAAGTGGTGGAATTCTCGGATTACCGCTGCCCTTATTGCAAGGAATTCGAGGAAAATGTGGTTCCTGAATTAGACAAAGAATATGTGAAAACCGGTAAAATCAGCCTTTACTTTATTAATGATACCATTCTCGGCCCCGGCTCTGTGCTAGCTGCCAACGCATCCGAAGAAGTTTATCATCAAAATCCGAAAGCGTTTTGGGCATTCCACAAAGCAGTATTTGACGCCCAAAAGAATGAAAAAGAACAGTGGGTGACCGAAAAGCTGCTCACATCCATTGCTCAAAAAACGGTTCCGTCCATTGATATCAAAGCGTTCCAGAATGCACTTGATACCAAATCACGCCAAAGTGAAGTGGATAAGGACAATGATTTAGCTGAATCACTCGGCGTTCCGGGAACACCGGTTATTTTTGTTGGCGATCAGATGATTGATGGTGGACAGGATTACAAGGTCTTAAAGAAAGCAATCGACAAAGCACTTAGTGAAAAAAAATAAACACAATAAGACACAGCTGAGAGACACCTGTTTCTCAGTTTTTTTTATTTTTACTGTTGATCCTGAATTGGTTGTCAGGTCATAGTTAATGAATAGTAAGCATGAGTGCATGTCCTGTCATGTGATTGTAAAGTATGTTCCTTTGCCTATGTTCATAGTAGTAAAGAAGAGAATCAAAGACGGGAGGAAACATCAATGTATAGCGGAACTGCACTTGCAAAAAGTGCTGCAGTTGCGGCAACATTTACCTCAACATTTTTTATCCTGCCGCAATATGCAGCTGCACATCTGAACGATGATACCGTCCTTTATAAAGGCATGCACAGCGATGAAATAAAAACGATCCAATCCATCTTGAAAGCGACAGGTGACTATCCTCTGGCCAAGTCAACCGGCTATTTCGGTAATAATACTGAAAAAGCGGTAAAACAGTTTCAAGAGAAAAATGATTTGGTTACTGACGGCGTGGTTGGTGCTCAGACGAAAGAAGCATTGATTGCTTACATTAATAAAAACATGGATATGCTGTCCAGAGGTGCAAAAGGGAATAAAGTCGCCTATCTGCAGGAAATACTGAAGAGGGTAGGATTCATAAATCTTCCTGTTGACGGCTATTTTGGTGAACAAACGGAAAAGAGTGTATTTACGCTCCAGAAAGCGACCAGTATTCAAGTCGATGGGATCGTTGGGCAGCAGACATGGGGAAGCATTGAAAAACTGTTGCAGAACCCGAAGCCATTGCCGGATACAACTCAATCCACGAAGACTGAGGATCAATCAAAACAGGTGCAGAGCCAACCTGCAACAAATCAGCCGAAAAAACAGACTCGTGTCATCAGGAAGACAGAGACAGTGGCGGCGGTTAAAGAATTCTATGCGAACAGCACGGCCTATACAGCGCGTTGTACCGGTTGCTCTGGCACAACAGCGACAGGTATCGATTTGATAAAAAATCCGAATACGAAAGTCATTGCTGTTGATCCTTCCGTTATCCCGCTAGGAACAAAATTATATGTAGAGGGGTACGGCTATGCAATTGCCGGCGATACAGGCGGCGCAATTAAAGGCAGAAAGATCGATGTCTTTTTTAACAGTAATTCGGATGCGTTGCAGTGGGGAAGACGAACAGTTAAAGTCAGAGTTCTTGATTAAACATTAAATAGTTATGAAAAGTGGCAGGACATCGCGAGAAACAGCGGTGTCTTTTTGCTGTTGGCTCTGTTCATTTCTTCTGTTGATTACGATCCGTATTTCGCGTAGATAAACACTATCTACTAGCAGAATCTTATTGTTTTTCCTCAAAAGGAAATTCATACCAAATGGTTCTTGAGGGATCTTTACTTCTATGCTACGATTCAGAATGAATAGAGAGATTTTATAGAGGCGAGGTACGTCAGCGGGTACACTCAGCTATGTTTTTTTGATACGCTGAAAGAAGGAAGGCTTAAGTATGCCGGTACATAACGTTATGGAAGAAGCGGTAAAGGATCTCCTTGAAAAACACTGGAGAAATCTTTCAGTATCCTGTCATTGTGAGACGTGCAAAGCGGATGTGTTTGCATTAAGCTTGAATCGGCTCAAACCCCATTATGTCAGGGATCAGTCGGGAAGCATGTATGCAAAGGCCAATCTGATGACTACTCAGGCACGGGCGACCATTCTGACTGCGATTACTGAGAGTGCTAAAGTTGTGTCTGCTTACCCGCATCATTGAAAAATTTGGCTTCACAGATCTTAACGGAAAGATCTTGTGTACTGAGAAGTTCCATTATTTATCCGACCTTTGATACTATTTTTCTTAACAACTTTTTGATTATAGTATAAAAGAAAATCCCCGCTGCCCAATTCGGCAACGGGGATTTCTATTTAAAGATGATTATCTCGACTTGAAGAAATCGCGATTAATCTGGATGTATTTTTGTTCGCTTTCCGGTACCTCATCTTCGGGATAAATCGCTTCAACCGGGCAAACCGCTTCGCAAGCGCCGCAGTCAATGCAAACATCCGGATCGATATACATTTGCTTTTGGTCTTCAACGATGCAATCAACAGGACATGTTTCGATACATTCGCCCGCTTTTTCATTTTCGCAGGCAGAAGTGATAACGAAAGCCATAGTAAGGAGCTCCTCTCAAAATGGAAATCTTTAGCCGTATTTATAGTTAATATTATGGACAAATTTTGAACAAAAAACAATTGTTTTTCCACAATTACGCAGCATTTGGATAAGTGTGGTAATTTTGCCGTATTATCTAGTCTTATTCAAAAAGAACAGTGGAGCCAGCACTAGTCCCGACAGAAAACCAATCAGATGGCCCAGCACATCTACATCAGCAGAAATAAACGAACTGATCAGGCTGATCAGCACAATGACAAAGATGATCGTCTGATCCTGGCGAGAGATGGTGTCTCTGCGAAAAATTACGAGAAAGATATAAATACCAAGCAGGCCGAACAGTGCGCCGCTCGCTCCGTAGTGGCGAAAGCCGGCAGGCTCGAGAAATAAGGCAGCAATATTGGCAATAATGCCGGTTCCGAGAAAAGCAGTCACAAATCGTGTTTTGCCTAGCATTGCTTCAAGTGCCGGAGCGAAGATCAGGATAGAAAACGCATTGAATAGAATATGCGAGAAATTAATATGAAGAAAGATTGGCGTGATCAGCTGCCACCATGCGCCATTAAGAATCGCTTCATTGGATCCTGCCGCAAATTCAAACGCGCGAAAGGCGAATTCAGGCGCAAGACCCCAGGTACCTGAAACGACAAACATCAAATAAATCAACAGATCGACCGCAAGGATTATTGAGGTGACCGGATAGAGCTTTAAAAAAAGTTTGAACGGTTCATTTCGTATAAACAAAGCAGTATGAAACCCCCTTGAAGAATGATCTTGTACTAAGTATAGGGTAAAATAGACGACAGTGGTAGAAAAAAGGCGTTCGTCTTGCGGCAAAATGAAATCTCGATGAACGGTCACCACCTCCTGCATCATGGCCGAAAAAAGGTACTTTTACACAACACCTTGATGGATGGGAGATTTCATTGATGCCGTAATGAAAAGAATGCGAGGCGGGAAAAAATGATTTCTGGAATTGGCATTGATCTTATAGAGCTTGAACGCGTTGAAAAACACATTCATAATGATGCTTTTATCAACCGTGTTCTTACAACGGCAGAACGAGAGACATTTGACCATCTAGGAGACAAACGGAAAGTTGAATTCTTGGCAGGACATTTTTCAGTGAAGGAAGCCTACGCCAAAGCGAAGGGGACCGGTATTGGGAAATCAGTCTCCTTTCAGGACCTGACCGTTGTCAACGATTCAATGGGCAAACCGGTTCTTACAGACCGGACGTCAGACGGCTGTGCGATTCACGTGTCGATAACCCATACAGATCATGGGGCGGCGGCAGTGGCCATAATTGAAAGCTTGTCATGCTAGTCTGCATATTAAAGAAACTTGTCTCATATAGTTTACTACGCTGGGAGGGACCATTGTGCACGTTGTATCGCGTGAAGAGATGCAGAACATTGATCGTCACACCATAGCGAAAATCGGGCTGGGAGGACCGGTGCTTATGGAAAACGCGGGTCGGGCAGTCTTTGCAGCACTCGAGCCGCTTTTAAAAGCAGGAGAAAAAGTCATGGTCATTATCGGCAAAGGAAACAATGGCGGCGATGGTTTTGTCATTGCCCGGATGTTGCTGGACAGCCGAGCTTTTGTCGACACATGGCTGATGACAGATCCGGAGGGCATTACCGGAGACGCCGCATACCACATGAAGGCTTATTTTGCCTGCGGCGGCAAGGCGCGCCTGGTGACGGGCGAACCGGACCGTTTCGCAAGGCATGTAAGGCAGGCAGAACTGATTGTGGACGCTATGCTTGGCACAGGGATTCATGGGGAACCCTATCCCGAATATATTGACGCGATTAAACAAATTAATCAGTCAAAGGCGGAAGTGGTTGCTGTCGACCTGCCAAGCGGCGTCCAAGCGAATGGCGAGATTTTTTCTCACCCGGCTGTTCTTGCCGACCGGACAATGACACTGGAATGCCCGAAGCTGGCTCAATTTGTTCAACCCGCAGCTCGTTACTTCGGAAACGTCCAGGTGCTTCCCATTGGCATCCCAAATGCTGTGTTCCGAGAACTCAACATCCTGAGGGAAGTGCGGACACTTGCGGATGTTATCCGTACATTGCCTGTACGTGATCCTTTTTCACATAAAGGATCACACGGGAAGGGATTACTGATTGCCGGTGCAGTGGAAATGCCGGGAGCAGCTTTTTTCTCAGCTAAAGCTGCGCTGCGTTCGGGAATCGGCTTGCTGAAAGTCAGTGTACCAGATCAGATTGCAGCGATTGTTGCGGGACGTTTGCCTGAGACGATGTTCATGCACAGGGAGAACATCAACTTTGATGGCCTGACAGGTGTAGCTATTGGCCCGGGGCTTGGGCGTGAGCCCGATGAAGGCAGACTAGTCAGTCTTGTCCTTGAATCTTGCGGCGAGATCCCTTGTGTCATAGACGCAGATGGACTGTTTCATCTAAAAAATCATTTGGATTTGCTTCGGCAGCGCAGTATTCCGGCGGTGCTGTCGCCGCATCCGGGAGAAATGGCCGATTTATTGGGCACCTCCGTTAAGGATATCGAAAGTCATCGATTCAGCATTTCAAAAGCATTTGCAGAAAAATATAATGTATATCTTGTGTTAAAAGGCAAATATACCTTAGTGACCGCGCCGGATGGGAGACAAGTCGTCAATCCGACCGGCAATGCGGCTATGGCGAAAGGCGGTTCCGGTGATGTTCTAACCGGTATCCTGCTTGCGTTTCTCCTGCAGCACAAGCAGATCATGGACGCAGTATGCAACGCTGTTTATCTGCACGGTGCTGCTGCGGATCATCTAGTCCGGAACGGTCATTCTCTGCTCGATGTATTGGCGACGGATGTCATTGAAGCGATTCCTCCTGTTCTGCATCAGCTTTACAGCGATACAGCGTGCCGGTAAACTGTCCCTCCTTTGTCACTGAATAGAGGCAAAGGGGTTGGAGATACATGAAAAAGTGGTCGGCACTATGGTTTGGAGCGATCCTGATTTTTGCACTATTAAGCGGATGCGGCACCAAATCGGAAAAAGATGTGATTAACGATCTGAATAAGCAATATGAAAACATCAATAGCTACAAAACCGATGCGGTCATGACTTTCCAACATAATGGAAAAAAGCAGACGTATCAGGTAAATATCACTTATAAGAAACCAAGTTATTATAAAGTGGCGCTCAGTGACGGAAAGAAAGAAAATAACCAAATGATCTTACGTAATCCCGAGGGAGTATTTGTTCTTACTCCTGAGTTGAATAAAAGTTACCGATTTGACAGCAACTGGCCGAATAACCGCAGTCAGGCATATCTCTTCCATTCCCTTGCGAAGGATATCTTGAATGATCCGAATCCAGGATTTACGGCGAAGGATAATCAGTATATTTTTGAAACCAAGACGAATTACAATACATCACAACTGGCCAATCAGAGCATTTCGCTGAAAAAAGACTTGACCCCTGAGAAGGTGCAGATCAAGGACAAGGATCAGAATGTGGTGGTTACGGTTAAATTTAAATCATTTAAGGTCAATCCGTCCATTGATAACAAGACGTTCGATGTAAAACAGAACATGACGGCTGCACGTATTTCAAAGACGCAGACAACAACAGCTGAAAATTCATCGTCCTTCAAACTTTTGCAGCCGACCGCAATTCTCTCAGGCACGAAACTGGCTTCAATTAAGCCGGAGATTACGACATTAGGCGACCGCTATGTTCTGAAATATGCAGGGAAAAAGTCTTTTACGTTAATTGAATCAAAAAGTGAGACTTCTGTATCCAGTGTTCCTACACTCGCAACGGGAAGCCCGGAAAACCTCGGATTTGCGATTGGTTCAAGTGGTAACCGTTCGCTTTCCTGGTCCTATGGCGGTACAGACTATTTTCTTGCCTCAGATAAATTAACTCAGAGTGAGCTGATGACGATTGCTCAATCTGTCAACGGAATCGCGACTAAATAAAGTTCAAATGATGGCGTACCGATTGCAGTAATCGGGCGCTCTTTTTCTGTTTAAATACTATTTTTTTTATGTAGTCTTCTAAATTCAAGAATGAAAAAATAAAAGTAGATAATGATTGAATACCAAAAAGATTAACGTTGAAAAGCAACTTTCGTTTTTTGTCGATAAGTGATTAAATAGAGAAAGAGAACCTTGTCGAATCAAGGATTTATTTACTTTGAAAGATTGAAAGGTCGGAGCAAACAATGGAAGCGACGTCATTTTATAGAGAGACATGGGCGGATATTGATCTAGATGCGGTAGCAAGCAATGTAGTGAATATGAAGAAACGCATTCCTGAGCAGGTGGCGTTGATGGCTGTCGTCAAAGCAAACGGATATGGCCATGGTGCTTTGCAGGTCGCGCGCATTGCTCTAGACAATGGTGCGGAATGGCTGGCTGTCGCCCTGTTTGATGAAGCACTTGCGCTTCGCAAACAAGGTGTGAACGCGCCAATTCTCGTACTTTCCCCCATCCCCGCGCAGCACGCAGGTCTTGCTGCGAAATATCATATTTCATTAACGGTCTCTGATCCGGAATGGGTAAGACAGGCGAGGGAAGCAGATGATTCGGGTGAACCTGTGCTGTTGCATCTGTCTTGTGACACGGGCATGGGCAGAATTGGCATTCGCAGTAAGGAAGAAGCGGCGGCTCTCGTTCAAGAGATAGGTCTCGATCGTCGCTTTGTCATTGAAGGGATGTTCACCCATTTCGCGACGGCGGATCAGGATGATGAAGCTTATTTTGATGAACAGTATGCGCAATTCGAAAAAATGGTCGACTGGATCCATGATCTTGGCGTTAAGCCGACGGTGATCCACTGCGGCAACAGCGCAGCCACACTCAAGTATCCGGCGGAAAAGCGCCACTTGTTTACTATGGTGCGTTATGGCATTGCCATGTATGGTTTGTCGCCTTCACCGGAAATGGTGAAACATCTCCCATTTGAACTTGAAAAGGTGATGTCTGTGCATAGCCGCCTGACTTACGTGAAAAAGGTAGAAGCGGGATCGTTCATTGGCTATGGCGCAACCTATCAGGCGAAAACAGACGAATGGATTGGCACCGTACCTGTTGGTTATGCGGATGGCTGGCTGAGAGGCTTCCATGACACTGAGGTGCTGATTGATGGCCAAAGATGCCAGATTGTTGGACGCATCTGTATGGATCAATTTATGTGCCGTCTTCCACAGCCGTATCCGGTCGGGACAGAAGTCACTCTTATTGGCAAAGATGGCAATGAAGAGATTACGGCAGACGAGCGCGCAGAGCAGCTGCAGACGATCAATTATGAGATAACATGCACAGTGCACCCCCGAATTCCAAGGATCTACTGGCAAAATGGCGAGAAAATTGAGATTTGCAATCCGATTCTCTCATGTGCAAACACGAACTAAACTTGGAATTTCGCCAAAAAATGAAAAATATTTCACAATTAAGCATAAAAGGACTCGATTTTTGGCGAAAATAGCTTTGCAAAACGTTTTTGAAATGATAACATAAATTTTAGATTTAAAAAGATATACTCTGACGAAAGTGGTGGGGGTGCAGGCATGTCGGAATCCAAGATAAAAGAAATCATGCTGAGTTTGCCGCAACATTTGCTGAATGAAATTGATGGAATGGCTAGTCGAGATAAGATGAACCGCAGTGAATTTCTCCATCGTGCCATCAGATTGTATCTGCGTGAGCGAAACAGGGGCTATGTCCGTGAAATTATGCGTCAGGGCTACATGGAAATGGCTAAAATCAACCTTAACATTGCTTCTGAGGCATTTCTTGCTGAGGAGGAGGCAGAGATCACTATGGAACGCTCCGTTAGCGGGGTGTAACCAGTGATTGTTAAGCGCGGCGATGTCTATTTTGCGGATCTTTCACCCGTCGTTGGTTCGGAGCAAGGTGGCGTACGCCCTGTTCTGATCATCCAGAACGACATTGGCAATCGATTTAGCCCAACGGTTGTTGTGGCGGCGATCACCGCCCAGATTCAGAAAGCCAAATTGCCTACTCATGTGGAAATCGACGCGAAAAGATACGGCTTTGATCGTGACTCGGTCATCTTGCTCGAGCAGATCAGGACCATTGACAAGCAGCGGCTGACGGATAAGATCACACATTTGGATGAAGAAATGATGGGCCGGGTAAATAAAGCAATTCAAATCAGCCTCAGCTTAATTGATTTTTAAGATGTGGTTTGTGAGAATCCTGCTTTGTTACTTCAAAAATAATTGAATCGGTTTCGGTAAAAACACGTTCTCGTTTGAGGGCGTGTTTTTTTTACAAGATAGGAAAGCATAAAATTTGGGGCTTGCTGATACGGTGCGAAGCGGTGCTCCCTCAATAAATTAAGTTCGGGACACGGAAGCGCGAGACGCCTGCGGAGCGATCCTGTTGATCGCAGGTCAGGGGAGACCCCGCGGGGCTCGGTTGATCGAGGAGGCTCTCGGACTGCCCGCGGCAAGTGAGCAGCTGAAGTGTCGTTTAAGCACAAGATTGATGATTCAAAGCCGCATATAGAGTGACAGGAAAGGACCAGGCGTAGCCTCTAATACACATGATTTTATTTTAAAAACTTGAAAAAATGATGAATTTTGTCGGTCGTATTTTTTGCCATAATTGTGATTACATGAAATAATAAAATGACAGCGGTATCTTTTCAAATTATGCCTTAAAGCGAACTTTTCGTGCCTAATATCGTTTTATTGTCTATAGTAAAAATTTTCATTTTTTGAAAAATTAGTAGAATGATGGCGGTTCGAGGGGAGCGGGGAAAATGGAGGATCAACCTCAACTTATTGCGTATCGGAATTTACTTATGCGCTATGTCTCCCAGGATTCGTACTCGATGTCGGAGGATAGCGAACTGCTGAGCGGAGCATTGCGTGCGCGTGGTGTATCTCCGGATGATCTTGTAAACATGCATATCGATGTTTTGAAAAATGTAAGCAGCAATTTAGATAATGCAACCCTTCGATCTCTTTATTTTCTATCAAAAATAATGGAGGGATACGGATCGGAATACCGGGAGCACCAAACGCTAAAAAATAGACAGAAGCAGCTGGATACGGAACTTGATGTGGCGGCGGAAGTGCAAAAAGCATTGCTTGAAGGCAAGGTGCCGGCCTGTTCATTCGCAGATATCGGTGCGATCAGCGAGCCGGCGAAGAAAATGAGCGGTGATTATTATCGCATTGTTAATGATGGAGGAAGGCTGGCGGTCACCATCGCCGACATTGTCGGGAAGGGCATCCCCGCGGCTATGTGTATGTCTATGATTAAATATGCGATGGACAGCCTCCCTGAAAATAGTCAGGGAGCTCCGCCTTTTATACTCTCAAGCCTTAATCGGGTGGTTGAGCGCAACGTGGATCCTAGTATGTTTATCACGATGTTTTACGGTGTTTATGATCCTTTATCACGCGTTTTTTCATTTGCTTCTGCAGGACATGAACCGGGCTTCTATTATTCTGCATCCAAAGACCAATTTGAGGAGCTTGAAGCGAGGGGATTATCCCTTGGCCTTGCACCTGGAACCCGTTATAAGGAATATTCACGGGAGATAGCAAAAGGAGACATGCTTTTTCTCCTCACAGATGGAGTGACCGAGGCGCGCACCGATAATGGATTTATAGAGCGGAAAGATATTGTCGACTTAATTCGTCAATCGATGCATCTTCCTGCCGCGAAAATGGTAAAGCAAATCATTTATGAACTGAAAAAAATGCAACATTTTAATTTACATGATGATTTTACATTCATTGCCATGAAATTTTAAGTTTGACTCGATCCATGGACGGGTATCTCTTAAAAAAGAGAATATGAGCGCAGGAGGATGGTCATGAACATTTCTATTCAGCGAGAAGCGAATGGAGAAAATCTATTTCTTGTCGCGGTCGAAGGAGAAATCGACGTTTTTACAGCTCCGGAACTAAAACAGGGATTGCTGCCTTTGACAGAAATAATAGGGAGCAAGCTAACGCTTGACCTTAATGAGACTAAGTATATGGACAGTACGGCACTTGGCGTGATTGTAGCGGCATTAAAATCAGCTTCGAAGCATCAGTGCCAATTTGTGGTAACCGGCTTGACGCCGCGGATCAAAAGGCTTTTTGAAATTACCGGTTTGATGGACATTTTAAAGAGAGAACAGACAAACGGGGGGAACGCAGATGACTGAAACGAATGATGTAATTCGGCTTACGATACCTGCGAAACCGGAATTTGTCAGCATTGCGCGGCTTGCGAGTTCCGGAGCGGCAAGCAGAATGGGCTATTCATTTGATGCCATTGAAGATATCAAAGTTGCGGTATCTGAGGCTTGTACGAATGCGGTCAGCCATGGTTATAAACAAATGGGCAACGGACAGATTGGCATTGTGATGGAATGCGGCAGCGGCGCCATGACGATTACCGTGACACACAATGGAGAAAGTTTTGATGCCAGCCGAGTCCTTCAGGAGCTTAAACCGCTGGATCCTTCAACCGACCTTGATGAAGTTAGTGAAGGAGGGCTGGGACTTTTTTTGATTAATGCGCTGATGGACCATGTAACGATTAGCACGGAATACGGTGTGGCTGTCCAGATGATCAAGTTTCTCAACAGAGACGGGGTGGGGCACATTGTCGACAAGGTCTCAACAACAGAATGAGATTCTGAGATGGATCTCTGACTTCCAAAAAAACCCTGAAAATGAATATCTGCAAACAATGTTAATTCATTATTATGAAAAAATGGTTGGAGCACTGGCTAAGAAGTTTGCGAAAAACAGTGACGTCCAGGAAGATCTTTATCAGGTGGGCATGATTGGGCTGATCGCGGCCTTCAAGCGTTTTGATGCTTCCGTCGGCGGGAGCTTTGAGTCTTTTGCGATTCCTACTATAGTTGGTGAAATAAAGCGTTACATTCGTGATAAAACATGGAGTGTTCACGTTCCAAGACGGGTCAAAGAACTAAGCCCTAAGATTCGCAAGGCGACCGAAGAGCTTACAAGAACATTGCAGCGGTCACCGAGAATTGATGAGATTGCTGAAGCGGTAGGCGAAAGTGAGGAAAGTGTGCTGGAAACAATGGAGATGGCGCGCGGGTACAATACGCTGTCTGTCGATTCAAGGATCGACGGTGAATCCGAAGGCGCAGCAATGACCCTACTTGATGTCGTGGGCAGGCAGGATAACGGATATGAATATGTGCATAAGAAATTAATTCTAAGCAAAGCATTCCAAGTGCTGTCTGAACGGGAGAAAGAAATTCTGATCTGTACGTATTTTGAGAATCTCAGCCAAAAGGAAACAGGAACGCGTCTTGGAATTTCGCAAATGCATGTTTCGCGTCTCCAAAGAAATGCGCTCCGCAAACTTCGGGACAACCTTCCAAATAAAGATGAAATTGGTTTATCCATTTCAAAATAAAGTTTTGTTCATAAACAGCTTGCATGGACGAGCTGTTTTTTTGTGCGGGTAAGAGAATTTTAGGAAGGATACTGCGCAACAGCTTAAAGTGCGGCCAGAACCAGAGAAAAAAATAAAATTCATCCAATGCTGATGTTTCATACAGATTTATGAAGCTAGGATTTTTTCATCTTTTTTCCTGTTAATCTTTTTCAGAACGTATGCAAATTCTGCTATGATAAACAGGAAGGAGACGATGAACATGGATGAAGTCATTTTACATATTGCAAAAAAGCTGGATATTGGTGCCGGTCAGGTGGCGCGTACGGTCCAACTTCTGGACGATGACAATACCATACCTTTTATTGCCCGTTATCGGAAAGAAATGACCGGTGGGCTCGATGAAGTTCAAATTGAAAAAATTCAAGATTCGTATACATATATCAAGCAACTCGATAAACGCAAAGAAGAAGTGATCAAGCGTATTGAGGAACAAGGAAAGCTGACAGCAGAGCTTAAAAACAAAATTAATGGAGCGATGATTCTTCAAGAAGTGGAAGATCTCTATCTCCCTTATCGCCAAAAACGGCGGACTCGGGCGGCCATCGCCAAAGAAAAGGGACTGGAACCTTTTGCTGATTGGTTGATGACTTTGCCTACCGACCCGATTGAGCAGATAGCAAAACACTACGTCTCTGACGATCAGCAGGTCGCATCTGCTCAGGAAGCAGTCCAAGGTGCGCAAGATATTATAGCAGAACGGCTGGCTGACCGGGCGGATCTTAGGGCGATGGCCCGCAAGTTGACCTTTGATCGCGGAGTCATCCAAGTTCAGGCAAAGCATAAGGAACTTGATGAGAAGAAAGTATACGAGAATTATTATGACTATGAAGAGCAAGCGAAAAAGATTGTTCCGCACCGTATTCTCGCAATCAACCGCGGGGAGAAAGATGATATTTTGAAGGTAGCGCTCGCTGCTCCCGAAGATACGATCATTTCTTCCATGCAAAAGGCGCTGAATCCCGGGAAAAAGACCACTGCAGCGAATCTTCTCGATGCTTGTGGTGAAGACGCCTATCGCCGATTGGTCGCTCCGGCTGTTGAACGTGAGCTGCGGCAGGCACTTACTGAAAAAGCGGAACAGCAAGCGATTCATATTTTTTCAGAGAATCTTCGCGGTTTGCTCCTTCAATCGCCATTAAAAGAAAGAACAGTGCTTGGTGTAGATCCTGCGTACCGCACAGGCTGCAAACTTGCAGTTGTAGATCCGACGGGTAAAGTGCTGGACATTTCACTGATCTACCCGACACCGCCGAAATCGGACATCGAAGGATCAAGACGAACAGTTCTTTCATTGATTGAAAAATATCATGTTGACATTATTGCAATTGGCAATGGCACTGCATCGCGTGAGACAGAAGCTTTCATCGCTGAAACGCTGAAAGAGGTACAGGGTCGTAAACTCTTTTACATGATTGTTAATGAGGCGGGGGCCAGCGTCTATTCAGCATCTCCGCTTGCACGAGAGGAATTTCCTAATCTTCATGTTGAGGAAAGAAGTGCCGTATCAATCGCCAGGCGTCTTCAGGATCCGCTTGCAGAGTTGGTTAAAGTTGATCCTAAGTCGGTCGGCGTTGGCGAATACCAGCACGATGTGTCGCAGCGAGAATTGAATAAATCGCTGCAATTTGTTGTAGAGACAGTTGTCAATCGAGTGGGTGTCAATGTCAACACGGCATCTCCTCAACTGCTCCAATATGTGGCAGGCCTATCAAAAACAGTAGCTGGAAATGTTGTTGCTGAAAGAGAGAAAAGGGGAAGGTACGAAAGCCGCGCGCAGCTTAAGGAAGTTCCGAGACTCGGAGCGAGAGCGTTTGAACAATCGGCGGGATTTTTGAGGATCGGCGGCGGAGACAATCCATTGGATAATACCCCGATACATCCGGAAAGCTATGAGGTAGCGAGAAAACTCGTTGAAACAGCGGGAGGCACGATGGATGCAATTGGCACTCCGGAATTGAAGGAAAAACTTGAAGCGCTGGACGTTGTCCGGACTGCCGGTGTACTCTCCATAGGGCAGCCGACTTTACAAGATATGATCCAATCGTTGATTCGTCCCGGCCGTGATCCCCGCGACGACTTGAAAAAACCATTATTAAAGACAGATGTTTTGAAAATGGAAGACCTGATGCCTGGGATGCAGCTTGAAGGAACCGTACGCAATGTTGTTGATTTTGGCGCTTTTGTTGATATCGGTGTTAAACAAGACGGACTTGTCCATTTGTCAAAGCTTGCCGCACGCTTTGTCCGTCATCCACTTGATGTTGTTCGTGTTGGTGAAATTGTGACCGTATGGGTTGAGCAGGTAGATATCGCGAAAGGACGTATTTCGCTAACTATGGTGGCTCCAAAGGAGAAAGTAAAAGCGTGATGGACTTTGTTTGGAGGTGTGGTCATGAACGATGAGGAGCTTCAAAAGCTTGTTGAGCATGTGTCTCTAGAGAGCTTTCATCGCCCTTTTTGTCACCAAGCAGTTTTTAATTCCCGGCTTCGTACTACTGGCGGGCGCTATCTGCTGTCGACACACGGCCTGGAATTCAACGTTCAGCAGCTTCAGCACTTTGGTATAGAAGCATTTATTAAGATCGTCAAGCATGAACTGTGCCATTACCATCTTCATCTTTGCGGAATGGGATATCGGCATCGAGATGCCGATTTTCGAACGCTGTTAAAGAGGGTAGGCGGTTCACGCTTTTGCGGAGCAATTCCGAATGCAGGAAATAACTCGGGTATTCGCTATCAATATCAATGCGTGTCATGCGGAACACCTTTTTTCAGAAAGCGAAAATTAGATACCAAACGATACGTTTGCGGCGCTTGTGGAGGGAAAATTCGATTGATCAGCAAGAAGCGAATTGATCATTTTTCATAAGAAATAAAAAAAGGGGTTGACGTGGTATTTGATTCTGTGTTAAATTATTTAAGTCGTCAAAAGGACAAGCGATTGTGTCGCTCAAATCGCTGTTGACAATTGGGACAACACAGTGTAGAATAGCGTATGCATTTGATTTTTTGAACCACTTATTCCACAGTAGCTCAGTGGTAGAGCAATCGGCTGTTAACCGATCGGTCGTAGGTTCGAACCCTACCTGTGGAGCCATGGAGAAGTACCCAAGTCGGCTGAAGGGGCTCCCCTGCTAAGGGAGTAGACGGTGTAAATCGTGCGAGGGTTCGAATCCCTCCTTCTCCGCCATTTTATGGCCCGTTCGTCAAGTGGTTAAGACACCACCCTTTCACGGTGGGTTCATGGGTTCGAATCCCGTACGGGTCACCATTAATAATAAACAATATATGAGGATCCGTGGTGTAGGGGTTAACATGCCTGCCTGTCACGCAGGAGATCGGCGGTTCAAATCCGCTCGGATCCGCCATTTAAAAAATAACGATAAAACGATGTGTGTTTGCATACATAATTGTTTTTGGCCCATCGCCAAGCGGTAAGGCAACGGTTTTTGGTGCCGTCATGCGCTGGTTCGAATCCAGCTGGGCCAGCCACATGAGCCACTAGCTCAGGGGTAGAGCATCTGACTTTTAATCAGAGGGTCGAAGGTTCAAATCCTTCGTGGCTCATTTTTAGCGGGTGTGGCGGAATTGGCAGACGCGCTAGATTTAGGATCTAGTGTTTTCCAACGTGGGGGTTCGAGTCCCTTCACCCGCACCATTTTATTTAATATGCGGTCGTGGCGGAATGGCAGACGCGCTAGCTTGAGGGGCTAGTGGAGGCAACTTCGTGGAGGTTCGAGTCCTCTCGACCGCACCATTTAATTTAATATGCGCCCTTAGCTCAATTGGATAGAGCGTCTGACTACGGATCAGAAGGTTGGGGATTCGACTTCTCTAGGGCGCACCATATATCGGGAAGTGGCTCAGCTTGGTAGAGCATCTGGTTTGGGACCAGAGGGTCGCAGGTTCAAATCCTGTCTTCCCGACCATATATGCGGGTGTAGTTTAGTGGTAAAACAAGAGCCTTCCAAGCTCTGGTCGTGGGTTCGATTCCCATCACCCGCTCCATTATCATAATGGGCCTGTAGCTCAGCTGGTTAGAGCGCACGCCTGATAAGCGTGAGGTCGGTGGTTCAAGTCCACTCAGGCCCACCATTATTAATTTAATGTATATGAATGTTCCTTGAAAACTGAACAAAAGCCAAGCGTGATTTAAAAGGGCAAACCCCTAATAAATTCAAAATTGCTATGGATCTTATGAACNCACACTTTTTGGAGAGTTTGATCCTGGCTCAGGACGAACGCTGGCGGCGTGCCTAATACATGCAAGTCGAGCGCATAGAAGGGAGCTTGCTCCCTGAAGTGAGCGGCGGATGGGTGAGTAACACGTGGGTAACCTGCCTGTCAGATCGGGATAACTGTGGGAAACCGCAGCTAATACCGGATAATCCTTCGCACCGCATGGTGCGGAGTTGAAAGATGGTTTCGGCCATCACTGACAGATGGGCCCGCGGTGCATTAGTTAGTTGGCGGGGTAACGGCCCACCAAGACAGCGATGCATAGCCGACCTGAGAGGGTGATCGGCCACATTGGGACTGAGACACGGCCCAAACTCCTACGGGAGGCAGCAGTAGGGAATCTTCCACAATGGACGAAAGTCTGATGGAGCAACGCCGCGTGAGCGAAGAAGGTTTTCGGATCGTAAAGCTCTGTTGCTGGAGAAGAACGAGTGCGAGAGGAAATGCTCGTACTGTGACGGTATCCAGCCAGAAAGCCACGGCTAACTACGTGCCAGCAGCCGCGGTAATACGTAGGTGGCAAGCGTTGTCCGGAATTATTGGGCGTAAAGCGCGCGCAGGCGGCTTCTTAAGTCTGATGTGAAATCTTGCGGCTCAACCGCAAACGGTCATTGGAAACTGGGAAGCTTGAGTGCAGAAGAGGAGAGTAGAATTCCACGTGTAGCGGTGAAATGCGTAGATATGTGGAGGAATACCAGTGGCGAAGGCGGCTCTCTGGTCTGTAACTGACGCTGAGGCGCGAAAGCGTGGGGAGCAAACAGGATTAGATACCCTGGTAGTCCACGCCGTAAACGATGAATGCTAGGTGTTAGGGGGGTCCAACCCCTTAGTGCTGAAGTTAACACATTAAGCATTCCGCCTGGGGAGTACGACCGCAAGGTTGAAACTCAAAGGAATTGACGGGGGCCCGCACAAGCAGTGGAGCATGTGGTTTAATTCGAAGCAACGCGAAGAACCTTACCAGGTCTTGACATCCTCTGACAAGCCTAGAGATAGGCCGTTCCCCTTCGGGGGACAGAGTGACAGGTGGTGCATGGTTGTCGTCAGCTCGTGTCGTGAGATGTTGGGTTAAGTCCCGCAACGAGCGCAACCCTTGATCTTAGTTGCCAGCATTCAGTTGGGCACTCTAAGGTGACTGCCGGTGACAAACCGGAGGAAGGTGGGGATGACGTCAAATCATCATGCCCCTTATGATCTGGGCTACACACGTGCTACAATGGGTGGTACAAAGGGCAGCGAAACCGCGAGGTCGAGCTAATCCCATAAAGCCACCCCCAGTTCGGATTGCAGGCTGCAACTCGCCTGCATGAAGCCGGAATTGCTAGTAATCGCGGATCAGCATGCCGCGGTGAATCCGTTCCCGGGCCTTGTACACACCGCCCGTCACACCACGAGAGTTTGTAACACCCGAAGTCGGTGCGAGAACCTTTATGGACTCAGCCGCCGAAGGTGGGACAAATGATTGGGGTGAAGTCGTAACAAGGTAGCCGTATCGGAAGGTGCGGCTGGATCACCTCCTTTCTAAGGAAACGATCGATAGCGAAACGTTTG